>CANFHC010000032.1 GCA_947446575.1 Bacteriovoracaceae bacterium
AACGGTCTTGGATCACTTGGCATAACTTTAAAGAGACACCGATGTCACTATTTCTTAAAACTAGTTCCACTGATTCAATAACTCTTTCATCAAAGCGAGATGGTATTTGCATTAAGCTTCTTAGGTCAACTCCACTTGTATCGTATAATCGTTGGTTCACAAGTTGTTCGAATCTTCTTTCTTGAGAGGGAGGAATTTGTCCACCACCTCTTTTTTCGATTTCAATTGAAACTTCATCTACAGTGATATCACCTCTGAAGTATAATCTTAAACCTTGGATCTCTTGTCCGATTCTCATTCCTTGGCTTAAATCGAAACTTAAGCGAGTAGAGTCGAAGCTAATATTTTGTATTGAACTTGCTTGTTGATTATTAACCATTAAAGAAGCTTGTCCCATTCCGCGAGCACTTCTAGCGACAACTGTTACACGCTTAACAATTTGGCCTTGTCTTTCCATTCCTAAATTAAACATTCTAAACAATTCAAGGCCACCTTCTTGCTGAATTCGCTCATTGAGCTGCTGTCTGACAACTTCAACTTGTGACTCTGGTGGACGACATGGGCCACGGCAATCAGAACCAGAATTCTCAAGCAGATTAAAGATAATTTTTTCGACATAGAAGCGCCCTTGCATACTCAGTTCAATTGATCTTAAAGAAAGGCCTACAACGTTAGCGAATGGATCGACTCGAAAATTGTATTGGGCCATCTGGCGCGCCACTATTTTAGAGCTCTCGATCGACTGACCATTTAACACAAGAGACGCTTGCCCTTGGCCTTGTTCAGTACTCGCAACGATTGTGATACTTTGGATTCTTGAACCTTGTAATTGAGAGCGGATATAAGAGTCAGCAATTAAATCCAGTCTACTTGCTCGATCAAAATAACGTTGAACGTTTTCTTCGACTACGCTTGCTGAGCTAGAATTTCCATTTCCGTTACCATTTCCCCATGGATCGTTGGGTAAATTGGGTTGTGTTGGCTGAGTAGGCTGATTGGGAAAATTTGGTTGTGTCGGTCTATTTGGTTGATTGGGAAATTGCGGAAGTCCAGGCTGTTGTCCCGGTTGCCCTGGACGACCCTGACCTTGTCCCCATCCAATCGAGTCAGCAGATACAGAAGCTGATGCTAATAGAAGTGCGCATAGAACGACATTTTTGAAACCCATTTTTCCCCCTCAGAAAAAGCCTAAGATCATAGGCAATATCGATAAAGCAAAGTGGATGCCGTTAATTTAGTCGAAATTTGGTTTCAACTTGGCCCGTTTTGAGTAAAATCCCAAGGAGTCAGTATCATTTTGTCTATTTTGCTTTTATGGTAGTGATCTTTCGCCAAAATTTTTATGGGAAATTAAATTATGACAAAAAATAATCTTCGCCTTAACTTTACTAAGATGAATGCAACTGGAAATGATTTTATCGTCATCGATAATCGCAATAGTTTTGTTGAAGCTGAAAATAGACAGCTGTGGAGTAAACTTTGCACGCTGAAAATTGGCATCGGCGCTGACGGTGTACTTCTTTTAGAAAAAAGTTCGAAAGCAGACTTTCGTATGCGTTACATCAACGCCGATGGTGGGGAAGTCGAAATGTGCGGCAACGGTGGGCGTGCGATCACGGCCTTTGCTCATGAAATCTTAGAAACCAAAAAAGATTCCTACCAGTTTGAGACGATGAACGGGATTTACGAATGCTCCCTTGATCCAGTTCACGGCTATAGATTAAAAATGACTGAACTCTACGATGTAGAAAAAATTAATCTAGACTCCATTGATATAAAAAATAAACATTCGATGTATATGAACACAGGGGTCCCTCATTGTGTTTTTGAAGTGGAAGACATCACTAATTATCCTGTCTTCGAAAAAGGCAAAAGTGTGCGCTACAATCCTCTTTTTGCAAAAGGGTCTAACGCTAATTTTTATGAAATCATCGGGACTAAACATTTAAAGGTCAGAACCTATGAGCGTGGAGTGGAAGGCGAAACGCTTTCTTGCGGAACGGGAGTCACGGCAACGGCGATTGCCGCTGCAAAGATCTATAAATGGAGTGATGAAATTCAGATTGAAACTTTAGGAGGCAAACTTGCTGTGCAATTTAATGCTGACTTTAGTGCTGTTTATCTTTGTGGAAAAGTCGAAAAAATATTCGAAGGCCTAGTTAATTGAAGCAATCATTCTCATACGTTTTTCAACTTTAACACTATAAAGGTTTTTAAACTTTTTAGTGTGTGAGTGGTAACGAGCAAACCATTGAGAATCGTTTTTCGAGTGACGCTTCTTTAAGATATTTAAAATTTCTGCCATTTTTGAAAGAGCATAGTTTTCATCTTTTTTAAGACGTTTTGAATTTAACTTATCAAGACCTAAACGAACAAATTCTTTGTTCCAAATTTCCGTATTGATTTGAGCTAGAGATAAATCACCAGTTGTTGAAATTTTTGAGTTAACGAAATCACTTTCTGTTCCAATAATAGCGATCATTAATTTTGGATCAACATTATATTTTTTTGTAGTTAAATATAAAGAATAAGCAATACGATTTCTTACATTTTTTTGTAATTCTGGTTGAACAACTTTAATCATCTTAGCAATTAGATTAACGTTGTTTCTTGTTACATCAGTTACGACAAAACTCTTTGGCATTGCTGCCGTAGAGATAAGTGATGTAACGATAAATGCAGTAATAAGTTTGTTTAATTTCATGTTGCCCCCGCAATGCTTAAGTTGCAGGACTAGTGCCAAGTTTAAATTCTTAAATACTGGAAATGATCCATAAAAATTGACCATATTTTCGATAGTGTTAAATTTTTAGACAGGCCTTTCTGGAATCCCATAGACTTATAGCTTCTATGTTATATCAAGGTGCTGGCTTTATAGGAGCGTGCACCTTGAAAGGATCAATGAGATAAATTATCGTTTTTCAAATAACTATTTGGAGGTTTTATGAAGGCTTTTTTCCTAGTCCTATCTCTATTTCTTAGTGTTGCGTTCGCTGGAGATAGGTCGACTGCTTATAATGTTATCTGTAAGCCTATGCCATTTGAAACAGATAGAGCTAACTGCATGTCGATTGTAAAACGTTATTCATACTTTGATGATCGCGGTCTTCAATTGTGCGTAAAACTCAATTTTGATAATAACAAGTTAGCTTGTATGCAAATTATTGGTGATAAGGTGTATGAATCTTTTGAGATGGATTCATGTGTTAATCAAACCTTTGATACTCAAAAAGTGCAATGCTTACAAGATAACGGAACTCCTTATAATCCAAACAAACCAACATGCGTTCCACGTGAAGAAACAATTAAAGAGCTTTCAAACAGTTTATTTGATCTCCGTAATGGTAATTTAAGAAATGCAGATGCAAGAATCAACTCACTGTTAGCTCGTTTTACTAACTGTAATTAGTGATAATTTCTTTTAGATAATCAATTTGAATGTTAATTATCACTATTTGATATTTTTTTTATTGGTATTTCTCTTCGATTATCGAATGCGTCTAGTAAACGATGCATGGAGGAGAAATACTTATGAAGAAAAAACAATTCCTAGTCTCGAGTGTCCTGGCCTTGGGGCTTATACTTTCTTCGTGTGGAAAAAAAGCTAATAACAATCCTAATGGTGAAATCACGAATGGTTCTTCGATTGAAGTTATTCCTGTGCCCAATCACTCTACCAAAGGTTTAGATCTTGGAGTTGCCAAAAGTTTTGGTGTAATGGCCTATGTTTCAATATCTTCTGCGCCCACATCAAACATATCGGGAAAAGTTGGTTTAAAGCCAGGCTTGCGTTCTTTAATCACAATAAACCCGGCAACAGAAGTTGATGGTGGCTCAGTAGAAATTTATGCTGGTGACGATGTTGGCGATCACCAAAGTTATATTACAATGGCAAGAGAAGATTTAATTGCAGCTTATAAAGACGCTGCAGGAAGAAATCCGGATAAAGATAAGATTGAAGCCTATAATGGAAACCCTAGTGGAAAAATTCTACCCGCTGGTGTGTATAGTTGGTCTAATGGGGCAACTCTTCCCACAGATGTTACATTAGAAGGAACAGACACTGATGTTTGGATTTTTCAAATTAATGGTGATCTTACTGTTTCACAAAATACTCGAATCAATTTAAGCGCAGGAGCAAAAGCTCGCAATGTCTATTGGCAAGTGAGTGGGAAAGTTACTCTGGGGTCTAACAGTCTTACGGTTGGAACAATCATGAATCAACAAACAATGGAATTAAAACCCAATGCTCGAGTTATTGGTCGAATAATGTCAAAAAACGGTAAAGTATTTTTAAGTCAAAATACAATATCGAGATCAGAGATATGAAAAAGGCTCCCTCGGGAGCCTTTTTTTTTAGAATTTGTACGCAATATCCCCAAATGGTGTTGCTGCTGAACTTCTTGGGAACATGAGAATTTTTGCCCCTAAAGTAACTGTCCAGTTGTCATTGAAAAAATTCATCCCCAAATCTGATTGCCCATAAAAGAAATGATTTTTATAAGAAGGAATAGTAATCAGGTCGTCTTTATTTCCAGCAGTAAGTCCAGCAAAATTCCAACTCACATAATTGGCCCTAATCGAAGCAAACAGTTCAAAAGAATTTTTTCGGTAAGAAAATATTGGTCCGACATAAACTGATTTGCTTCGCTCAATTCCTGATCCGTATCCTGCTCCAAAAAAACTTGCGAGAGAAAATCCATTGTCTTTGCGGTTTAAAAAAGAATATTTTCCGAACGCATGCAACACATATCCAATTTGACTTTCAAGGCCCACTCCCAGATCTAAATTTTCGGTGATGCCTCTTTCATACTTCACACCTGTGACTGGTAAGCTTGCTGTGATTAGGTTTTGATCAATACCTAATGTGCGAGCAGTTGTAGCCGTGTTCATGGGAGCAACTGAGCAGCCAGAAATGATGAAGAGAAGACAAGCAGAAAGATTGAAGTAAGATTTCATTTTTTTCCTTTGTAGTTAAAACAAAAAAGCCCCGCATTTCTGCGAGGCTTTTTATTGGTGGGTCAACCGGGACTTGAACCCAGGACCACCCGGTTATGAGCCGGGAGCTCTAACCAACTGAGCTATTGACCCAATACTTAAAATCCTTATGGTTTATAAGTTTATATCGCTTGAGAGCTTTTTTGCCAATCATAAAAGTTATTATTGAAGCAAAGGATATTCTGACTTACAATTTTTCCATGCATAAACTTCTTTTCATAATGGTCGCGACCTTATTTCTTTCCCTAGAGGCCCAGGCGAAAATCGGCCTGAATGTGAGCCTTATTTATAAAAAGGGAATTGGAAAAGGGTTTTTCTTATCTACTGAGCAGCATTCTATCGAGCAAGTCGATGAGCGCGAGCAAGTGACAATTCAAATGAAAAATGGAATCAAAGCGGAATTGTCGGCCTATTACGTTCAAAGTGTCCATGAATATGGCCCGTCTGGATTTGTACGCGTTAAAGGTGAAATCTATGACCAGGCCGGAAAAGTCGTAAAAACTCTGAATGAGCCCAATCTTGATATCTATCTTGGTGAGAGCAGAAAAATATCTCACGAAGAGCGAAATGAAGAAGAAGTGGATCTCATCATTACCCCAGTATCATTATGAGCAAAGACCGCGCGGATAAAGTTTTGGTTGAAGCAGGTCTTGCTCCCACTAGATCTCAGGCCAGTCTACTTATTGATGAGGGTGTCGTTTTTTATCAAAATCAAAAAGTGGAAAAAGCTTCGCAAAATGTAACTGCAGAAGGACTCGAAGTTAGAAAAGATGTTCTGTATGTTTCTCGTGGTGCTCATAAAATTGAGCGTGCACTGGAGCGTTTTAATGTTGAGGTTCTCGATAAAATTATTGCAGATGTTGGAGCTTCAACTGGCGGATTTACAGATTATGTTTTGAGGTCTGGTGCTAAAAAAGTTTATTGTTTAGACGTGGGCCACGATCAACTGGCAGCCTCATTAAAAAGTAATTCTCAAGTCGAAAATCACGAAGGGGTAAATATTAAATTTCCTTTCGAGCTTTCTGAATTAGTAGATGTAGCTGTTGTAGATCTCTCTTTTATTTCCTTAAAACTAGTTTTAAAAAATATTTTTGCATTGGTAAAACCTGAAGGAAAAATTGTGGCGTTAGTTAAGCCGCAATTTGAAGTTGGTCGAGATGGTTTGGATAAAAATGGCATCGTTAAAAGTGAAGGCCATCGCCTGGTCATGCTCTCTGATTTGAAAGCGTGGTGTGAAAAAGAAAAAATGAAAGTTCTGAATCAATGTGAATCTCCAATTCTTGGTAAAGACGGAAATAAGGAATACTTTTTCTATTTCGATAAAGGACAATTGTAATGAAAATGCTTTGTGTGTTCTGTGGTTCAGCAGAAGGCTCCTCACCAAAATATCTTGAGATGGCACGTTCACTTGGTGAATTCATGGCCCAAAATAATATCGGACTTGTTTATGGTGGAGCTACTATCGGTGTCATGGGAGCAGTGGCCGATGCTGTTCTTAGCACAGGCGGTGTTGTCATAGGAATTATTCCAAAAACGTTGGTGAATTACGAAATTGCTCACCCTGGACTAACCGAACTGCATATTGTTGAAGGCATGCACGAGCGAAAAAAAATGATGTACGACAAGTCTCACGCATTTTTGAGTTTACCAGGTGGAATGGGAACTTTAGATGAGATGTTTGAGATCCTAACGTGGTCGCAATTAAAATTACATGAGAAACCAATGTTTATTTATAACTTCCAAGGTTTCTATGACTCATTGCTTGAATATCTCCGCCACGCCAATAAGGAAGGTTTTATAAAACCGGCCCATATGGAGTTGTTGCAAGAATTAAAAGATTCTGCCAGCTTGAAAGCGAAGATTGGATCCTTATAAATTGCCAAGGTTTTAAAAAGCCACTATAATTTGAGACTCAATTAAGATTTTTTATTTAAATTTTCAGGGCGGGAGAGTCCATGACAAGGTTAATAGTATTTTTAAGTGTTCTAGCTGGTTTAATTCTTATGCTAGTTCTCTTCACTTTTAAAACGCTTCCAGTTTCAAACGAAAAATTTGATCTTCAAAAAACAGCGAAAGAATTCGCAACTCACCAAGAACTTGTAAAAGAAATTACTTCTCCAAAAGAGCTTGAGGTAGTTTCTGAAGTTGCTGAAGTTGAATATGCACCAGTTGTAGATTTAAACACTCCAGAACTTGTAGCAGGAAATAAACTTTTCGGACAATGTATTGCTTGTCACGGAAAAGGCGGAGAAGGAAAACCTTCTCAAAAAGCTCCTCACATCGGTGGACAATATGATTGGTATATCGAAAAACAATTAACAGATATGAAAGCAGGCGCGCGTATCAACGTAGCGATGAATCCAATTGTAAAAGGACTTAGTCCAGCGGATATGAAAGCAGTTGCTGCTTACGTAAATAAACTTCCGTGGAATAAAGAAGCTTACATCGCGGCTCTTAAAGCTAAGAAATAATCATGCCTCAATATTCCTTCAAAGGAATTAGTCCAGAAATTCATAGTGGAGTGTACATCGCTCCCAGTGCCGATATCATTGGCAAAGTTATTCTTGAAGAAAACTCAAATATTTGGCATCAATGTGTCGCTCGTGGTGACGTGAATTGGATTCGTGTTGGTAAAAATACAAACGTACAAGACCTCACGATGTTACATGTAACAAAAGACTTCGCTCTTACGATTGGTTCAGAAGTGAGCATTGGTCACTCAGTGACGTTACATGGGTGTACGATTGGCGATCACTGCCTCATTGGAATGGGTGCCATTATTATGGATGGCGCAGTCATTGGAGAGCATTGTGTTGTGGCTGCTGGTAGTTTAGTTCCTCCTGGAAAACAATATCCTGCGGGCTCGATGATTATGGGAAATCCGGCTGTCGTCAAGAGAGAGCTTACGTCTGATGAGAAAAATCTTTTTGGAAATCATTATAAAGCTTACGTTGGTTACAAAGACGAATACCTAGATTCTAATTTAGTTAAAAAATTAGATTTTTAGTCAGTGTCTATTTTTTAGACAATATCGTTTCATTCTTACTTGATCACTTCTTGTATTATTGACCTTTTAATTCAACATTTCCCCCAAGCTTATAGGCACGATAGTTGCTCATAAAACCCTAAGTTTACCATTTATCACTGAAGAGGCTTTATGAAGTACATCTTAGTTATTACTTTCATGCTTGGATTATCATCAAATTTAATGGCCCAAGACCTAGAGAAGGTAAATGCAATCATTAATAAATATAAAATTACAGCTGAAAGACCTAAAGCATGTCCATTACAATCAAAAAAGTTTTCAGATTTGCTGGCAAAAACTGAAGCGATAAAGAATATTTTCAAAAGTAATTGTTTGCAGAAAGATGAAAGCAAAATGGCTGAGGTTTTAAACTCTGTAAAAGATATTCAAGATGAACTTAAAAAAAGAAATATCATAGAGAAAACGGTTGATGGAAAAACAATTATTAGTGCAATCACGGGCAGTGATGCACCAACTTCGACTGACTCAACAACAGCTAGTTCTGGATCTGCTGTAACGGCATTAAATGGAATTAAGTTTTCAACACTTTTCTCAAATATTACAACGATGATAAAAAAGAACCAATGTAATATGGAAGATGGTCGAGTTTTAGAAATGACTGCCGATCTTATTTACGATTCAACTCAGTTAGGGCTCCTTTCTGGAAATCAAATTGGACTCATTGTCGCGGGTGGTGGATTTATAGTCTCATCAGCACTTCGACTTATTGATATGATTTTCAACCAAAGATTTGATTTCGAAAAAAACCAAGACAGACAAACATTTATTAAACTTAATTGCTCATTTTACGATATTAGAAAAGATTTAGAGAGCCAAGGTGTGCTTGAAATCGAAAATAATTCTAATCGTGATGATTTAAGAGATACAAGAGCTTTAATTGAGCAGATGATTTATTCAATTAAAGATATGGATAAAGAAAAAATTGATCAGAAAAAAAAGTTAGATTTTATGGATGAAGCAACCGTTTCTTCTTTAGTGGGTGATGTTGCTGTTTTTAAGAAAACACTTACTAGAATTAAGGTCTATCTCTCTAATGGAATTGTTGAGTCGAACGATAATCCAAGTGAGACACAAAAATTATTGATGATCACCAAACTTGCTCAAGATTATGACTTAGTCAGAACTCAACTTAATGATTATAGATTGCTTAAAGTAAGTACGGTCCCAATGTTGGATGACTTGTTTTTAATGGAGTTAAGAAAATACGATTCTCTTGATGAGAGTTTTTATCAAACTCTCAATATAAGTGCAAAAGATTTTAATGATAACTATAGAGCAAAATTTCTTTTTCATGTGTTTCGAATATTAAATGACATTGCCATTAAGGAAGAACTTGCTTCTATGCAAAATGCTGATGCTAAAAAAGAAAAAGTGCAAGATTTACAAAAAAAGCAAGAGCTTTACACTGATAGATTACAAGAGCTTAAAAAAGTAGAAGATCGCTTAGTAAGAGTTATTTCACCAAGAGAATACTCTGCTACCGATGATGGATCAGATAATATGGTCTCATTATTGGAGAATTACAAAAATATCAGTGAGCAAATCTATGGAGAATGGGGTGATAAATTTCTCAAGTACACGACGCAGAAAAGTTATGATGAAACAAAAATATTTAATGAGAAAATAGATCGTTTTAATAAGAAATACAGTGATCTAATAAAGAATTTTAAAGTTGATAGTTCTCCTGCAAATTTTGCTTGCCAAGACATTCAGAGAATTAGATTTAGTTATAAGTATGCGGATAGTTTAGTTCAAGAAGGATATGACTTTATCGTTACGAATAAAGATCTATTCTATACTGATGCAAAAAATTATTACAATGCTGAATTAGATGAAGAATCCAAAGGCGGATTTAGCAGTATTGAAAAGATTCAACGTCATTATAAGTCGACAATCTTAGCGATAAAAAAATTAAAAAATGAACAGATTGACCCAAGTGATGAAGAAAAGTATTTATCAAGAAATTTTAGTGGAAGATCTTACTTAGGAAGATCGATGTTGGATGTTTCAAAAGCCAAGAGTATGGCAAGAGTTATTCAAGACAAGTTTCAACAATTAAATTGTAATAAAATTTTAGTAGATGAAATAAATTAGGTAATTACCTCTATAGAGCACTCACAAATGTTTACCTGTAGAAAAAAGTGTTCTGAGAGATTGGTTATTTTTTACTATATGTCTTGGCCAGTTCTTCGCCAAGCTCAATTTTTAATCCCACCACTTCAGAAAGTTTTTGAAAATCTTCCCTTTTTGATTCAGGGGGAATGATTATTGGCTCGCCTATGACTACTATAATTTTTGAAAATGGTTTTGGTATTCTAAATTGATCCCAACTTTTTTTAATTACCCAAGATTTTTCAGCATAGGGAGAAAGAGGAAGAATGGCACATTGGCAAAGTCTGGCAATTTCAATAATGCCAGGTTTAACAATATGAGGAGGGCCTTTAGGTCCATCAACACTTAATGCTCCTGGAAATCCTTTTTTCATGTTTTTTACAATTTCAATCATGGCCTTCCTTCCTCCACGAGTAGAACTTCCTCGCGCAGGTTTGTGGCCGAATTTAGCACAAGTCACAGCAACTAGTTCGCCATCCTTAGATTCTGATATCACCATCGAGAAGTGCTCGCCTATATGAGAAAAAATCGCACCAATTAAGTTTTGATGCCAAAGAGCATAGGCGAATGTTTTATGAGTGCTTTGGTTTATTGCTTTTTCTTTATTTTCTAGTCCGATGAATTCATATCGATAAGTAAGATGTAAAAGGCGAATAAAATAATAAATTATTTGGGCGATTATTTTAGTTAACATATTTTTAAAGAATAGTTGTTCGAAACCAGCCGGCGATGGAGTAGCGCTCACTGTCTGTTGGTCTTACTTCATGATAAATTTGATTACTTAAAAAGCAAACTAAACTTCCCACTTTAGGAGTTATATCGATTTCAATAATCTCTGGATTTTTACGGTTAAATATTCGCAGCTCTCCACCCGATACAGGGGTATTGAGATAAGTAACAAGGCTTACCAATCGCTCATTGCTTCCTGCGAATTGATCAAGATGCTTTTTATAAAACCCATTTTTATCATAGCGAGCAAAATGTCCTTCAAATTGTTTCAGGCCTAAATAAAGGCTTTGATTTAGAAACTGCATCAATTCGAATACTTTTTTTAAATACAAGTCTTGGGCAGGACCTTGTTGTTCGTTAAGCCAAAAAATGGAATCGTTTCTTATTTCCAGACTTTGGTGAGTAGCATTTCCTTTCCCAATTTTTGCAACTTGTAGGGGAAGAAGTTGCATTTCCGCAATGAGGTTGTCGCTAGTGGCCTGATCTAAAAACATATCGCAAGCAAACCAGCCGCGATCAATGAGGGAAGTTAATAGCAAATCTTTGTCCATAATGAAACCTATCTTAGAATTTTTTGGAGATCAATGCTACTATAGTTAAAAAATTGTTAAAGGAGCTTGTTTTGAACGTTCAGATTTCATGGTGGGTCGGATTTCATCTTTTTGTTTTTATAATGTTGGCCCTAGATCTAGGATTTTTTCACCGCAAAGATAAGCCAATTTCAGTAAAAGAATCGCTTTTTTGGACTGTTATTTGGATTAGTTTAGCCTTAATTTTTAATTTGGGAGTTTATGTTTTCATGGGACATCAAGATGCTTATGAATTTCTTACTTGCTATATTTTAGAAAAAAGTTTGAGTGTTGATAATATTTTTATTATGACTGTGATTTTTGGCTATTTTAAAGTTCTGCCAAAGTTCCAGCACCGCGTTTTGTTCTGGGGTATTTTAGGTGCCTTAGTAATGCGCATTGTTTTTATTTTAGGTGGAGTGAGTCTTATTTCACATTTTCGCTTTGTTCTTTATTTTTTTGGAGCTTTCCTTATTTACACCGGAATCAAAATGCTTTTTGCCAGCGAAAAAGAATTGAATCCGGAAAAAGATCTAGTTTATAAGTTTTCCAAAAAATATTTTAAAATGACTCCTGATTTTCATGGAAAAAATTTTTTCATTAAACTAAATCATTCCTATTATATGACTCCACTTTTTATGGTGCTCATGATTATTGAATCAACTGATGTTATTTTTGCCCTCGATTCCATCCCGGCCACTTTATCAGTGACGAAAAATCCTTTCATTGCTTACACATCAAATATTTTTGCTATTTTGGGATTGCGATCTCTCTATTTCGCATTTGCTGGAGTTGTAAACCTCTTTCGCTTCTTAACTTATGCGCTTTCATTTGTCTTGGTTTTTATTGGAACCAAAATGCTTGTTGCTCATTATTATGAGATTTCTACAGGAGTTTCACTTGCAATCGTTTTGGGCACTATTGCCATTTCCATAGTGGCCTCTTTAATATTTCCAGAAAAAAATAAAGCTTAGATTGATTTAATGAGCTTTGTTGCTATAGGGTTATCAATAGTTCTTTTTGAACTTATAACCCAATACTCTTCTTTTATATTAGGAAGTGTTCCAATCTTAAATAAGTTTTTTTCTCGTACCAAATTTAGAGCAGCAATATCAGGAAGTGCGGCCAGGCCTGCTCCTTGTGAAGCAAAAATCTTCATTAAAGATGTGTCTTGAGTTTCTAATTCGCTAACAACCTTTATTTTTTTAGTTTCAAAAAAAAAATCTAAATCATGCCTTAATTTTGAATGATGAGTTGGCAATATCATAGGAACACCAGAAAGTGATTTGGGAAAGTTTTGTTTGCAAGAAAGAAATTGTTTAGCTCCATAAATGGAAACTGGTGCTTTCACAAAAGACTTACTATTCATATTTTTGTCGCGAGAAAAATCACCTGCATAATTTGAAATAAAACAATCTATGTTTCTTTGCAGTAATTCAGTAGTAAGTTCTTCTTGAGATCCTTCGATGATACTCACAAAGCATTCCCCAAATGAGCGCGCCTTTTGAGCAATTTCCCAGACAATTTGTTTGGGGACACTATCGAGAGCACCTAATTTTAATGTTGTTTTAGCTGAATAAGATTTTTCTTTTACAACCTGCAAGAGTTCTTGACCTAAAAGATTGATTTCATCGGCATACTTCAAAACAACTTTCCCCGCATCAGTTAAGATTAACTTTCTATTTTTTCTTTCGAAAAGAGTTATTTGTAATTCTTCTTCTAATTGTTTTAGTTGTGCACTAAGAGCGGGCTGACCAATTAATAATTTTTCTGAAGCTTTTGAAATACTTCCAGTAGTTGCTATCTCTTTAAAGTAAATGAGGTGGTGATAATTTAACCAGTCCATAATTTTCTCCTTTGCTGATCATAGCTTGTGGCTATCTCCGAGATCGATTCGATAAAATCGAATTATTTCTACCTTATTATCGATTTTATTAAAACATAAAACTCAACGACAATTGTCCTAATCATAGAAAATCCAAGGAGGATTCGATGAAGGAACTAATGAATCAAGACCTAAAAGCGATCACTGAGGCGAGCTCTACTCCTATGATTTCGATCTATTTATCCAGAGATGCAAGTCTCGACATGAGAGCATTAACTGAAAAATGGAGAGAGTCATTAAGCAAAGCAGAATTTTACCTCTTAAAAGATTATACGCGGTCTTTTGTTCACACTTTCATGGAGCCTTTGAGGATCGCCCCCTTTTTAGAAACTTTAGATCACTTAGATAAAGGAGTGATCGTTTTTTATAGCACTGATCATCAAGGCTATATTCGCGTCCAAAGTCCAATAAATGATTTAGTGGTAGTGGCCGATAGCTTTCACATAAAACCATTGCTTCGAATTAAAAACACAGAGAGAGGGTTTTTTCTCGTCTCTATAAGCTCTAAAGTTGTAAATGTATCTGTAGAAACGAATGGACATTTGTACCGGATGGACTCTATTAAAAATCCTTTGGAGGAAGAAGATCTGAATTCAAATAAAAGTAAACCTGATGCCAAAGATTTTATTTTTCACGCAGCAGCTGAATTGAACAAATCTTTAGCACTCTACAAATTGCCAATTATCCTGGCTGGAGTTAAAGACCATCTAGGTCATATGAAAAAACACCTAAGTCATTCAATGGTTTTAGAAGATGCAATTGTAGGCAATGTCGAGAGAATGAAAGCGGACGAACTGCGCGAGAGATGTTTTGAATTGCTAGAACCTTATTACCGCCAAAAAGAATTAGAGGCCATCGATGAGCTCAATCTTGCGGTAAAAAGAAATCATGCAATTACTTATATAGAAGATATTGCCGTAAGCGCAATTTACGGTAAGATAAGAAAGTTATTTGTCGTTGAAAATAAGCAATTGTGGGGGACGGTAAATAAGAACACGGGGGAGGTCTTTATCTCTCCTAAACAAACGAACTCTCATGATGATGATATCCTAGATGATATCTGTCAGCTGGTTCTTGCGAAGGGGGGAGAAGTGGTAGTGCTTAGAGATGCTACAAATGTAAAAGGTTATGTAGCAGCAGCAATTGTCACGGATAAATCTCACTTGTATGATGTAGAGCAATCTTATTCGACTTAGTTTTCTATATATTTTTTGAGGTTTTATTAATTATGTTTAACAGTCATAGTCTTTTAGAATGGATGGCCTTTATGGCCATCATTTTTTTTATGTTATTCCTTGATCTTGGCGTTTTTCACAAAAAAGTTCATAAAGTTTCTATAAAAGAGTCACTCGTATGGACTGCTGTTTGGGTGACCTTAGCACTCGGGTTTAATTTTTATATCTATCATTCAATGGGAAGTCAGGCTGGATTAGAATTCCTCACTGGATACATTATTGAGAAATCACTGAGCATTGATAATATTTTTGTCATCTCATTAATATTCACTTATTTCAAAGTTGATAGTCAGCATCAACACCGCGTTTTATTTTGGGGCGTGCTAGGAGCTTTGGTTTTTAGAATTATTTTTATCTTTGCGGGGGTCGCACTCATTCAAAAATTTGAATGGATGATTTATATTTTTGGTGGTTTTTTAATCTTTACGGGATTAAAAATGCTCAAAGACACAGAAAAGAAAGTTGAAATAGACAACAATCCTCTAATTAAATTTGCTAGAAAACATTTTAGGATTTCTGACAAGTTTGTGGGGGAGCATTTTACTGTCGTTCAAAATGGGAAAAGATTTTTCACACCACTTTTTTTAGTTCTTATCATGATCGAGAGTACTGATATTATCTTTGCGGTAGATTCTATTCCTGCCATTTTAGCAGTGACACCTGATCCTTATATTGTTTTTACTTCAAACGTATTTGCTATCTTAGGATTGCGATCTTTGTACTTTGCTCTAAACGGATTAATGGAAATGTTTGAGTATATCGGTTTTGCTTTGTCGGGTATTCTCGTATTCGTTGGAACGAAGATGGTAATCACTCCTTTTTATCATATTCCAACTTTTATTTCGGTGGCAGTGATTATAGTAATGTTATTGTCATCTATTGCAGCTTCCGTTTATTTTCCAAAACAAGCTAAATGAAATACCAAGGAATATTGTTCCTGCACTATTTAATTATCCGTTTTTCCATTAGGATGTACTGATCAATTGCTTGGAGGAATCATGAAGCATCTTAGTTTAATTACTGCATCTCTATTTTTAATGCTCATTTCTCCACTTGCAAAAGCATCTCTCAATTTGAATGTTAAAATTGGTCAGTTGGTTGGAACACAAATTGTTGAAGTAAATAAAACAATCGCAGCTGATTATAATAAAGATATTGTCATCACTTCTGCAGGCTTAAAAAATAAAATCGTTCTAAGCTTAAGAAAATTCTCAAATGTTTTAGTTAACGGTAATAAAATTAATCCAGTTCAAATAGATATGAAATTAGTCAACGATATGAAAATGATTATCGGCCATCCTCAGACCGTTACTTCTTTTTACAATCGTTCAGCTGAGTTTGCCGTCCGCTCAAGTGGAATTCCCACAGATGCAGCAGATTTAAATGTTTCGCTAAATTTTGAAGAAACAAATTAGTGAATTATTTTCTTTAAGAAGTTTTCCATCCTATCAAAAATACTCTGATCCATTCTTTCTGCTTGGTTTTTACAAATCTTGATTGCTAGACAATCTTCATCTCGCGCCAGTTGGTCTAAAAAATCCATCATGGCCTTATAGCTTTTAATATTAGTTTGATAGATTTCACGAATCTCTAATATTTTTCCAATATACGGACATAATGCAACTTTGTAACTAATAGTTCCCAAACATTCATCAGCTTCAAAGACTCCTATGAGTTTGGGTCCATTATTGATTTGGTAGTTTTCGTGTTTTAATGAGTACTCGTAAAAAGACAAAGGATATTCTTTTTGATTGAGAATATTGTAAGCTTTTTCAAAGTCTTCCCTGACTGTGATTAATCTTATTTCCATTAAACCATGCTAAAGGGGTTCAGGAAAAGTGCAATGAAAAAATAGATTAAATTAATAAGATTGCAATAGTATATCAATATACTCAGAAGAATTATTCGGCATCGATTAAACGATAACCAACTCCGCCCTCGGTAGAGATTAAGCTGCCTTTAAAAAAGTTAATTCAAAGCTAGTACCATGATTATTAGGATGAAAATCTGAAGTCTGGCTTTCAACTTTTACCTCTACGCCATAAAGGTCTAAGAATAATTTCACAAGCGGCATGCCAAATCCAGTTCCTTTTTCTCCTGCAGTCCCAGGTCTTGAATTTTCTTTGTTGTAGGAGAAAATATTCGAGAGTAACTCTTCTGGTATGCCAATACCTTGATCAGAAATTTTCACAATAATATTATTAGCAGTCTCTTTTAAATCAATAGTGATCGTGGAATTTGGATTAGAAAATTTAATGGCATTAGAAATAATATTTTTAAAAATATTATTGCTCAAACTTACATATTCTGCGAGAACTACAGAGTTTATGTCTTGCTGCTCTTTTTTATAAACAAGTGAAATGTTTTTTTCTTTCATTTTTTCTAAAAATGTAAATTGATTTTCTGCAATGATGGCATCAATACTCACTACTTCCATTTTCAATTCTTTTTTTCCTGAATAAAAAGCTTGTAGTTCACGAACTAAATTTAATATTTGAGATATGGAGTCGGTTGAGCGCTTCATCCGCGCGACCAGTTTTTGTAATTCAAGAGGACAGCGGTCCTCTAAGACTTCTAAACTCATTCCTAAAATTTGCAGAGGATTAGATAAATCATGGCAAAGTAAACGCAACAGTTCTTCAGTCTTAATAGTATTGTCATGTGCCATAAACAAAATCTCCTAGGATGATTCAATTTAAGTTTACGTCTAATTCTAATTTATTTAAGGCAGTGGTAATTTTGGCCGTCTTAAGTTTATCACAAGAGTGGGAGCGTTAATGAGCGATCCAATGACTCCGAGAAGACATCCTAATGCAATATCAATGGTCCGCAAGCGCGCAAGATCAAAACTCCCTTGTGAATTTGGTGAAGATATTTCCAAAAGAAATAAAATAAGTGCAGCAATAAAAATATTACCCAACCAATAATTACGAATAAGTCCTAACGGTGCAAAACAGGCGGCGATTAAGACAAAAAGAATCAGACTTATTGGATCATGACCTAAATTAATTAAAAAAGCTGCAATCACAACTCCGACAAAAGTTCCTAAAAGTCTTTGAGCGCTTTTATAAAAACTTTGATAACTATCAGGCAACATCACAATTAAAGTTGTTCCTACAACCCAATAGCCGCGGCTAATATGCATCCAGTTGGCAAGTAAGTATCCAATGGTAATAGTGCTTGCAAATACAAAAGCAAATTTTGTTGAACTATTTTGATTTATTATTTTTTTGAAAGTTTTTCTTTTGCTCGCCATGAATTCAGCAGGGTGCTTTGAAAAAAGAAATACCAAAATCAGACAAATAATATAATTGAGAAAAGCTAACGAAAAATAAAGCATGATTGGCCAAAAGTGATCAAGCATTCCAGGAGTGCCAGCAGCTGTTAAGATTTGTAAGGCCATAAAAAGAAGCAGGCGCTCCAATTCAACACCGTAATCTTTAGATTTCCCTAAGATAAAAGAAATTAAAAATAAAGAGAGTGCAGTAAAAAGTATTTTTCCAGAGAGGAGCGCTCCAATATAAAAAGCGAGGGAAAGTAGTATATAGGTGACTAATAAATGTGAGAGTCGCTGTTTTAATGGACCGAAGTGATCATTTAAAATAAGAACGAATCCAAAGAGTGCACCAAAAATTGAAATTGGTAATTGATTGAGCGCAAAGCCCAGAATTAAAGGCAAAGTCGTGCACAATGAACAGAGAACCATGCGAGGAATGGGAGTTGGAGTAGATTCAATTTTTAATGTTTTTTCTAAATGTTCTTTAAATGGCATTGGTCGATATATTAGGTTCTATAGCGCCCAATGCCAATTAGTAATTTATTCTTGTGGTGGTTGTGGAACAACGAAAGCTTTTACGCTTAATTGAAAACAGTAATAATAATTGCATCTTGGATTAACTGTGCTTTCACAAGTTGATCTAAAAACAATTTTATCATTGCTCATAATACCTAAGATTCGCATAGTCGTTTCACAGTCGCGTCTAGCAATGTCTGGGCTTTGACTATTAGAAATAAGAACTGTATTTGTATCGATCCACGCTTCTTTAGATTGAGTATCTTCGGCGTGAACAAATGGGATCAAAGCAAAGAGTGTCAGTGAGAGTAATAGTGCTTTCATGGCGGGTCCTCCAACGATTGATTCAGATTAAATTGCACCAATATTACGCTCGAATGTCAAACAACTAAGAAATACGTGCGTCAAAGTTGTTTTTTTCATTGGTAAAGCCACGTCTTTTAAGCATAGAATTTTATCTTTTTAAAAGTATTAAGGAATATAAAGTTATGAGTTCTTCAATTAGTGTCAAAATTCCCTCACAAGTAATTTCTTGTCAGAATTTTGTTAATGGTAAATTTGTTAATGGTAGTGGAGAAAAAATTCAAGTTGTCAGTCCCTACAATGGAAAACCCATTGGTGAATTTTTTAGCACGACTTCAGCTGAAGTGAACCTAGCTGCATCGGCTGCTGCTAGCGCCCAAAAACTTTGGGCCGATGTGCCGATGAAAGAGCGCACGAAAGTGATGTTTAATTTCAGAAATATTTTACTACGTGACCTTGAAGAGATCGCTCATTTAAAAAGTGCTGAGTCTGGAAAAAATTTAGATGAAGGCAGGGCCGGTCTGATGAAAGGAGTAGAAGTTTTAGAATTTGCTATTGCACTTCAAAACTTAGACTTAGGTGGACGCGTAGAAGTTTCTCGCGGAGTAAGCTGTGAATACAGACGTGAAGCTGTTGGAGTTGTTGCTAATATTACTCCTTTTAATTTTCCAGCGATGGTTCCAATGTGGACAATTCCTATCGCACTTACTTTAGGAAATGCTTATATTTGGAAGCCTTCAGAAAAAACGCCACTAACATCTTTGAAGATTGCGAGTGCCTTGAAAGAAGCAGGTCTTCCTGATGGACTTTTTCAAGTTCTTCAAGGAACTAAAGAAACAGTTGAAGCCATTATTGATAATCCAAATGTTAAAGCTATTGGATTTGTCGGATCAACAAAAATTGCTAAAGCTATCTATGATCGTGGAACTCAATTAGGTAAAAGAGTGCTCGCTTTAGGTGGAGCAAAAAACCACATCGTCCTTCTACCAGACGCTAATCCAGATATGGCCGGTGTTGGTATCAGTGATTCATTTACTGGATGTGCGGGACAAAGATGTATGGCCGCTTCAGTCTTACTAGTCGTTGGTGAAAGAAAGGATACAGAAAAACATATTGAAAAAATTATTGCTCGCGCTAGTTCACTAAAATTAGGAATGGACATGGGAGCAATTATTACAAAAGCTCAAGTGAAGTTTCTTCATGAGGCCATCACAAGTGCAGAAAAAGCTGGAGCAAAAATTCTTCTTGATGGAAGAGGTGCTGTGGCACCAGCTGGAATGGAAGAAGGAAATTGGATTGGGCCTACGATCTTAGACGATATTCAACCAGGATCTGAGGCTGCTAAAGTTGAACTCTTCGGACCAATTATCAGTATCATCAGATGCCCTGATATCACGCATGCAATGGAAATTGAAAATAGTGTTGAATACGGAAACGCTTGTTCAGTCTTTACTTCTAACGGAGCTCTCGCTGAAAAAGTTATTAAGATGGCAAGCACTGGTATGGTGGGAGTCAATGTTGGAGTTCCAGTACCAAGAGAGCCATTTTCTTTTGGAGGAATCAATGCTTCAAAATTTGGTCACGGTGATATCACTGGAATACATTCGTTGGATTTCTGGTCGAATATTAAAAAAGTAACAGTTAAATGGGAAAAACAAAACGACAACAATTGGATGTCGTAAATAGAGGTTAGGGTTTTATGGGTAACGAATTTACAAGATCAGCGCATGTTATTTTAACGTCGCATTCAAAACAAGTTTACAAACATAGTTTGCCAATTCATTGGGGAGCAAAAAATCCGACTGAACGTGGGCCAGTTATTGCTTCTCTTACAGATTTAAAAGAGCGAAATGCAATTGGAACTCATAGCGGAAGTTATGCTGTTTATCGCGCATTATCGATTGCCCAAGGATCATACGATACCAATCACAAACCAGATCTTCATAATACTGAAAGTCCGGTAAAGATTGGTCCTTATGAGTCTTGGTTTGATCCTGAAAAAATGGTTTCAATCGATCCATGGGGATTAGATGTGCAAATCAATTTCAAAAAATTCTACGATGATGGTTATGACATCAGACCAACAATTTCGGTCACACAGGCGCATTTACAACTTCCAGAAATTCACCAAGCAATTGCTGCTGGAAGATTAAAGCCAGATGGAAAAATTATTAAAGAAAACATGGATATCAAAGTAACAAAAGTTGCGATGGAGCCAGTTTGGTATTTGCCAGGAATCGCAAAACGCTTAGGCGTTGATGAAGGTGAGCTAAGAAAAATTCTATTTCAAGAAACAGGTGGAATGTTTCCAGAGCTTGTGACTCGTCCAGATTTAAAAGTTCTCCTTCCTCCTATTGGAAGCACTACTGTTTATATTTTTGGAAATGCTGCTGATCTTGCCAATCCAGAAATTGAACTTACTTGTCGAGTACATGACGAATGTAACGGATCAGATGTTTTTGGTTCAGACATTTGTACATGTCGTCCGTATTTAATTTATGGAATTGAAGATGCCGCTCGCACGGCTCAAAGAGGTGGTGTTGGTATCATTGCCTACTATCGAAAAGAAGGACGCGCTTTAGGCGAAGTGACAAAATTTCTTGTCTACAACGCTCGTAAAAGACAACTTGGCGGAGACTCAGCTGCTACTTATTTTAGAAGAACTGAATGTGTTGCTGGTGTTGAAGATGCAAGATTTCAAGAATTGATGCCAGATGTATTACAATTTTTCGGAATCAAAAAAATTCATAACCTTCACTCAATGAGTAATATGAAATACAACGCTATCGTAAAAAGTGGAATCGAAGTTGTAAACCGCATTCAAATTCCACCAGAACTAATTCCAGAAGATGCTCAAGTTGAAATTGAAGCAAAAAAAGCGGCGGGATACTTTACTCCAGATGAAGTTAAATCTGGTGCAGATTTAGAAAAAGTGAAAGGAAGACCAATAGATGAATAAGACTACTAATAATTACACAGAAAAAGACCTCGATTTTTTATTATCACCAGCAGCGATTAGACAAAGTGCTGAGGCAATTTTTGATTTAACAAAAAATGGAAAAACTCATTTCACTTACCACCCAGAAAAATTTGATGGAGTGGTTGATTATGTTTTAGAAGTGATCAAAGACAATTATCCAACTTTGGATATTCCTTTCCACTCTCGTTGGGGACATTTTCGTGTAGGTGGATTTAATCGTGTACTTGATCTCGATTCAAAATTAAAAAATGCAGATTCATTAGAAGTAGCAAGAACAAAACTTGATCTAGCTATTACTTCAGTTCTTCTTGATGCTGGAGCAGGTGCTGAGTGGAAATACAACGAAGCAAATAGTGGAAAAAGTTTTAATCGCTCGGAAGGTTTAGGAGTAGCAAGCTTCTATCTTTTTATGGGAGGAAATCTCTCAGATGCTGGTAAATTACAAGCAACAGCGACAGGACTTCAGAATTTAACTCGCGAAAAACTTAGCGATGCTTTTCAAGTAAGTCCTTCAAATCCATTAATTGGAGTTGATGGAAGACTTATGTTGCTTAGAAATTTAGGAAATACAATCGCAGATAAAAAAGACTTATTTCCAGGCGGTCGCCCCGGAAATCTCGTTGATTATTTAAATACGCGTTACGGAAAAAATTTCACAGGCCCGCAACTATTGCGTGCCGTGCTGGATGGTCTTGGAGAAATCTGGCCCGGACGAGTAAGAGTTGCTGGAGTTAATCTTGGAGATATCTGGCCGTATGAAAAAGTTCCAGGAGGCTTGGCTGCCTTTCATAAACTTTCTCAGTGGATGACATATTCACTTTGCGAACCTCTTATGGAAGCTGGATTTAATATTACTGATGTCGATAAACTAACGGGACTAGCGGAGTACAGAAATGGTGGACTGCTTTTAGATCGTGGTCTTATTACTATGACTGATGCAAAACTATTAGACGTTGCCCACAAACCAGAATCAGAAGTTTTGATTGAGTGGCGAGGCCTAACGATTGCTCTACTAGATCGAATCGGAGCTGACGTTCAAAAAAAATTAAATAAGTCATCGACAGAATTTCCTCTAGCGAAAGTTTTAGAAGGTGGAACATGGTGGGCCGGAAGAAAAGCAGCACTTGCTCTTCGCGCAGATAGTTCTCCGCCGCTAAAAATTGATAGTGATGGAACAGTATTTTAATTTAAAGTTATATATAATTTGGAGCTGATTGTGAAAAACGTACACGTAATTGAACACCCACTATTAAAACATAAACTGGGTTATCTTCGCGACAAAACGACAAACTCAAGTGAGTTTCGTGAAATCGTTAAAGAAATTTCTAAAGTTCTAGCTTATGAAGCTATGAAGGGTTGGACACAGATGGAAACTATTTCTATCGAAACTCCAATTGCTAAAACAAAAACTGAAAGAATTAAAAATCCACCAGTCGTCGTGTCTATTATGCGCGCTGGAAATGGAATGTTGGATGCAGTTTTATCAATGATTCCCATTTCTAGTGCTGGCTATATTGGAATTTATCGCGATAAATTCATTCATAACACTGTTGAGTATTATTTTAAAATGCCAGAAAATGTTAAAGGAAAAGACATCCTTCTTTGTGATCCTTTAATTGCAACTGCAGATACAATTGTGGCGGCCATTGACCGCTTAAAACAATATGAAGTGGGAAAAATTAAAGTTCTTTCAATCTTAGCAAGCAAGTTTGGTTTAGAGAAAGTTTTACACTTTCATCCCGATGTTGAAGTTTATACCATTAATATTGAACAAGAGATAAATGAATCAGGTTACCTCGTTCCAGGACTTGGGGACGCAGGCGATCGTTTATACCAAACTAAGTAAAAAAATAAAAAGATGAAATTAAACAAACCATATATTATTGGAGTCGCAGGTGGAAGTGGATCGGGTAAAACTTATTTTGCTCGTGAGCTTCAAAGAATTTTAGGCGATAAACTTTGCACAATTCTTTACCAAGACAATTATTACATTGATCAGTCTCATCGCTTTGATGGAGACGGTGGATCAGTTAACTTCGATCATCCTAGCAGTTTAGATTTTAATTTATTGGCCTTTGGGCTCGCTCAGCTTAAAGAAGGAAATAATATTGATGTTCCTCTTTATGAATTTGCCACCCATAAGCGATTGGCCCAAACAGTTTTATGTGAACCAAAGAAAATTGTTTTAGTTGATGGGATTTTAATTTTAGATTCAGCAGTAGTTAGAGCGCAATTGGATGAAGCTATCTTCTTTGATACACCAGAAGAGTTGCGTTATCAACGCAGACTCGATCGAGATGTAAACGAAAGAGGAAGAACTCCAGAAGGAGTGAAAAAGCAATTTGATCTCCAAGTGCGACCGATGCATGATCAGTTCGTCCAGCCTTCAAAATCTCACGCTCAAACAGTGGTATGTGATTTAGGTGAATACAGTGAAGCTCTAAAATTATTTACGAAACGTTTATGTGAATAATGAAAATGAAATTGCAGATGGCGAAATCGTTGGAAGAGTTTTTAAAAAGCAATAGAGAAATTTATTAGCCGTTAACGACTTCACCTATAAAACGGTAACCACTTCCCCAAATCGTTTTTAAAAACTTAGGATTTTTAACATCGTCTTTTAATTTTGAGCGCAGTCTACTGATTAAAACATCTATAGTGCGGTCAATACTGTCCCATTCAATTCCTCTGAGTTTATCTACTACTTGCTCACGCGAGAGCGTTACTCCAGGGTTTTGCATAAAAAGACAAAGCATCTCAAATTCCATTGTTGTTAAATCCAAAACATCACCTGATAGAGCAACTGTAGCTTTTACGAGGTCGACGACGAGGTCTTGTGATTTGAAAATTTTATTAACGAGTTGTTGATTTTGAAACTGATTATCTGTTCTTCTTAAAACAGATTGGATTCTTGCCAGAAGCTCTCTTGGTTCATATGGCTTTGGTATATAGTCGTCTGCACCTAATTCTAAGCCAACTAAACGATCATTCAAATCTCCACGAGCAGATAAAATAATAATTGGAGTGGAAGATGTATCGCGGATTTCTTTGCAAACTTCAAATCCAGTTTTATCAGGCATATTAATATCTAAAACGATTAAATGTGGTTTATGCTTGTTAAAAAGCTCAAGACCTAGTGTTGGATGAAGTGCAGTGATGACTTCAAAATCATATTTAGATAAAAAATCTGAAAGTAATTCATTTAGTTCATTATCGTCATCAATTATAAGAATTTTTTTTTTCATACTTTTTATTCTCGCATAAGCTTTACCTACTTAGGGTAGCAAAAAATTTCTTATCGCGTCCACAAAAACCACGTTTACAATTATTTACAATGGATTCACTATTAACTTCTATGAATAATTTTATAGTTATTTTTCTATGTATGATAGCTGGAGTTCTTTGCAGGAGATTACGCGCATTTCCAGCGAGTACTGCTCAATCTCTTAACGCATTTATTATTTATCTATCCCTACCTGCACTTGTTATTTCTCAACTTCCAAAACTTTTTCTTAAGATGAAATTTGTAGGATTGTGGTGGGTGCCAGTTTCAATGGCATGGATTAGTTTTGTATTATCCTTTTGCTTTTTTGCATTTTTGGGAAAATACAAAAAGTGGTCTAACGCCAAAATTGGCGCTCTCATACTCACCGCAGGATTAGGTAATACTTCTTTTGTTGGTTTTCCTATTCTAGAGGCCATTATTGGCCATCACGCAATACCTATTGGAATTTTAGTAGATCAACCTGGCAGCTTTCTCGTCCTTTCAACATTAGGGATTATGGTTGCCGCATTTTTTTCAGGCACTCATGTTAATACAAAATATATTTTTAAAAAAGTTTTAACTTTTCCACCATTTATTGCACTTCTCTTTTCTGTCGGTTGGGCCATTTCTGGACTTTATGGTGAAGAAGTTTTGCAATCCCCAATAGAGAAAATTGCTATGACTTTAGTTCCGCTCGCTTTGTTTGCGGTGGGCTTTCAGTTGAAATTTGATTTATCCATTTTAAAAAGAAGAAGGTTTCCACTGGCGATAGGACTTTCGTTTAAGTTAGTGCTTATTCCAGCCTTTTTTGCTTTTTTTTATTTAAAAATATTAGGTGAAAATGATTTAGCTGCAAAGGTGACAGTATTAGAATCTGCAATGGCCACTATGATTTCTTCAGCTGTCGTTGCTACAGAGTTTCATTTGGATACAGAGCTCGCTAATTTAATGGTGGGAATCGGAATACCGCTATCTTTAATTACAGTTCCATTATGGAATCATTTTCTGTTTCAGTGAACGAGTTTCGAAATAACCAGAAAATGCAAACTCGCTCCGACAATGACTAGGAGATGAAAAATTTCGTGGTAACCAAAAATTTTTGGAAATGGGTTTGGTTTTTTTAATGCATAAATAACTGCACCAGTAATATAAACGACTCCACCAGAGTAAAGGAAAATTAAATCTTTAGTACTTAAGACATCACTAAGTTCTGCTCTGTAAGGTAAAACAAGTAAACCGGCAGTGACGTATAGAATAGACGAAAGCCATTTTGGGGCATTGGCCCAAAAAAGTGATTGGAATATTCCCAAAAAAGCAGCTCCCCAAACCAGCTCCATTAATTTTATTCCAGTATCCATGGGAAGTTTTAATAAACAAATGGGAGTACTCGTCCCAGCTATTAAAATATAAATAGCCGCATGATCAAGCCTCTTCATGAACATTCTCTGTTTTGGATTCCAGTTAGGTCGGTGATAGAGTGCACTGATTCCAAATAGAGCGATTAAGCTAAAAGAATAGATAAGAGCGGGTATGAAGTGTCTAACGTCTTGGGCTTGACCCATCAGCATTGCACACGCACCTAGGGCCATAAAAAAGGCAGCTTGGTGAGAGTGACCGCGAAGTAATGGTTTTGAGAGTGCATTTTTTGTCGTGCTCATGACTTCTACAATAGTATTTAAAGCTTGAGTCTTAAAGTAAAATAATTGTCAAATTTAGATTTTGGTATTGAGTTGACCGCAAGCAGCTAGGATATCATCGCCTTTTGTTCCCCGAATGAGCGCCGGCAACTTATAACTTTCTAATATTTTTTGAAAAGCTTCGACTCTAATATTTTCAGGTCTTTCATATTCTGTTCCAGGAAACGGATTGAATGGGATAAGATTTATTATAGCTTGTTTTCCTTTCAGCAATTCTCCTGTGGCGTGAGCATCAAAGTCAGAATCATTAAAATTTTTTATAAGTAGATACTCGTAAATGACATATTGTTTTCGTTTTAGAGGAATCAAGTCGAGATATTTTAAAATTTCTTCTAGAGGGTAGCGCTGATTGATAGGAATAAGTTTATTTCTTTTTTCTTCAATGGAAGAGTGTAGTGAAAGTGCAATATTCACTCCCGGTATTTCATTGTTCCATCTTAATAATCCTGGAAGATACCCCGCAGTGGAGACGGTAATTTTTTGAACACCAATACTTGTTCCGTGTTGATCAAGAAAAATTTCAATGGAAGTTTTAACAGCATCAAAGTTATGAAGTGGTTCACCTTGTCCCATATAGACAATGTTTTTTAATTGATGATCTGCTGGCCTCTGCTTTTTTAACCAGCGATCTGCCAAGATAAATTGACCAACAATTTCATGAGTTGCTAAATGTCTTTTTAACCCTTGAGTTCCTGTAAAACAGAAAGAACATTTCATTGCACAACCAACCTGAGTAGACAGACAGATTGTATATTTATTTTGAAAGGGAATAAGTACCGTTTCCACTTTCAATCCATCGCTCATTTGAATTAAAAACTTTGCAGTATGATCGCTGGATTCATGAACATCGATGATTATTGGTAGCTCAAAGTTGAAGTTTTCTCGCAAGTATTCTTGAGTGGCAAGTGCAAGATTGTGAGTGCAAGGTTCAATGTTTTTTTGTTTGTAGTGCCAATTAAAAAGCAATGAGGCGCCAGACACTGAAAGATCATTTTCTTCCAGTATTTTTGTAAGTTCTTTAAAATTATATTGATAAAAAGATGTTTTCATTCTTGAGGTAATTCGTAGCACGGAAATAGGTATAAATTCCACTATGAAATATTGAAAATCTCATTATCATTAAGAGATGAAAAAAATTAATTTAAGCTTCTTGGTTGTTCTTATGCTCTCAGCTTGCACTCGATCTCCAGAAAAACCAAAGCTAACAATAAGCGAGTATACTCAACAGGCAGTTATCATTAAAGGCGTTTTAGAAAAAATATTAGCTGAAACAGACTATAAAAAAATGCATGAAATTGCCCAGGCGGTTGAAAGTTCAAGGGCTGTTAATTGCATAGCTATATCTGAAGAATGTAATGTGTATGGTGAAGTCTTAAATAAAATTGTTGAAGGCACGCAAAAGGGGCTTCCAGGAGAGGCTGAGAATGTGGCTATCTATAAAAAGATTGGTGACCTAGATCGCTCCATAACTGAAGGACATGAAAAACTAGCAGAAGACTGGAAGTTATATATCAACGCAAAATCGAAAGCTGAAGAAGGAAAATAAGAGACTTAGAACTGTCTATAGTTTAGTCAGTTTTGTAAGTTTTACCAAGGCGTCTTAGTATCAATTGAGATAACTCCGGCAAATGGCATTATTAGGCATTCATACTAAACATGGAGCTAAATTATGTCTTTGAGTCGTAATACTGTATTAACCGCTATCACACTTGCTACTTTATCAACTTTAAGCTTTAGCGCCACGGCTGCTAGTACTTCTGTTTGTAGTGATCCAATTCAAAAAATCTGTACAGATACTCAAGGCCAGCGGGCCGATAGAGCAAAATATGTAGCTGCTTTGAAAGCAGAAATTTCAGCTGAAGCAGAAAGAAATGCAGCACCTAGAATTGAAGAAATGAAAAAGCAAATTAAGCCTATTCGTTTTATCAAAAGAGCATTGGCTAAATTAAAAATTAGAAACCAAGAAATAATGAAATCAGCGAAAACAAGAATAGGCGGATTTGAATCAGTTGTAACTAATAATGGAAATGTTCAAAGATTAAAAAATTTAATGTACTCAGCTATCGATACAAGTAATTTTAGTGCGAATTCAAAAGTTCAATTTAAAGAAAATATTAAATCAATAGTCATTGGTAACTTTGCAGACTTTTTAGAAAGAACAGATTTAGAAAACGATGTTTTGTCTCAAATTTTAGCAAATGCTTGTGGATCAGATGGATTGATCGATAATGCTTTCGCTACCACTATTAAAGGTGAACGCTACGTTCTTGTTTGTCCAGGCTTCTTGATTACTCTAAATCAAACAGCAAGCGATTCAGATCGTTTCAACAGCATCCTGCATGCGATCTCACATGAAATGGGTCACCATATCGATAATAGCAAAATTGGAAATGATTTATACGCTCCTTACTTGGGATGTTTAGCGAAAAATTATTCTGATCGTTTTCAACAGACAGCTGATGACCAAAAATTTTGTAAGGCCAATGAAAAAGAGCCAGCAAAATGTAATGAAAAAGTTGCTCTTAGCCATGCAGGAGAGTTGATCGCGGATCAATGGGGGCTTCGTACGACTTCGATTTACTTAAATGAAGAAAGATATTCTTCTGGAGATGCTGAACAAATGTTGACTGATAGTTGGGCAAAACTTTGTGGAACGGGAGATGAAGGAATTCACCCTACGGGAGACTTTAGAATCGGTACTCTGATGAGAAAAAATCCAGGGATCAATGGGTTCTTAGGATGTAATACTTCTGAGACAGATGCAAAACCAGCTTGCACTTTTGATGGAGAAGTTTCGGCTTCTAACTAAAGAGATAATAAGGCCCGGAGTAATCCGGGCTTTTTTTATTTAAACTAATTGACCGTCACCCAAACATTACTAATTCCATTTCTTCTAACGAGCACATTAAAAATTTGACCATTATCAGGATGTAATCTTATACATCCATGACTTGCTGGATTTCCCAATTTCCCCCAATTCCCTCTAGTTGTTCCATGAATCGCATAACCACCTCTGATGAAAACAGCGTAGGGCATATTACCCAAGCCATTATAATCTCCGTCGGGATACTTAGTAGAAGTATAGCGGTCATAAATTCTGCCATCTGGATGTGTATCGAAGTCAGGCGTCGTGTATCCTGCTTTACCTGTAGATGTTTTCCAGGTGTAAGTTAAAACTCCATCGATATAGAGATAAAGTCTTTGTGCACTTTTATCAACGTCGGCCCAAATTTTACAAGAGTTGCGATAGCAGCTAGGACTCAACATTTCTAAGATATCAACTTCTAGGTGAGATGGTTTACCAGTTGTTTTTTCATAGTCTTCATCCATTTCTTTTAATTGTTT
Organism: Bacteriovoracaceae bacterium; assembly: GCA_947446575.1. Lineage (GTDB taxonomy): Bacteria > Bdellovibrionota > Bacteriovoracia > Bacteriovoracales > Bacteriovoracaceae > Bacteriovorax. The sequence continues at coordinate 29,958 of CANFHC010000032.1, forward strand.
TTCTATCGTAGGTGATCTTGGATCCAATTCATCAAAAACGTTATTTCCTTTTATATGTTTTGCGTTAGCGGTGCCGTTGTATAATGTCAATGCGAATGCTAAAACTAATGCTTTCATATTCTAATCTCCTTAAAAAGTTTAGCTTTCTTCGAGCATAATTATTTTTACCATTTAAGAAATTGAGGTAGCAAAGTAAGTTTCAGCTAAGTTTTTTTTTGAAAGTCACGAGTTCATTACACTCATTATATATTTTCTCACTATGAAAAATATTTCTATGAGTCTTCAAATAATTAAAAATTATAGACCAAAAAATTTCTTGTTATGTATTTGAAAAATATCACTCTCTGTCTTGACTGTGGTGGCCCAATTGATAGTCTCAGAAGGTTCACTTCCCAAGGAATAAAAATGGATCTAGAGTGGAAAAAGTTAGATGAACATTCTTATAAAGCAGGATACAAAAGATTTTTAAAAAAAGCTTTTAGTCTGCCTAACGGTGAACACCGCGATATCGATATAAAAGATGAAGGTAAAACTGTTTGCATTTTTGCCATGACAACTACTGGAAGTATTTTAATGACGAGACAGTACCGTCCAGGTCCTGAAAAAATCCTTACGGAATTACCAGGAGATTATATTGGCTTTGATGAAGTACCTATAGTGGCCGCTAGAACAAAACTAGTAGAGGAAACAGGTTATGAAGGAGACTTAGAGTTTATTTGTACATCTCTGGATGGAGCTTACTCAAACATGGTTCGACATAATTTTGTAGCTAAAAATTGCGTGAAGAAAAATGCTCTCCATCTCGATCATGTAAAATTTGTTGAAGTTGTTGAGATGTCACTAAAAAATTTTATTCAACATTTGCGAGCAGGACAACTAACAAATTTAGACACTGGTTATCTGGCCCTTGATTATCTAGGAATATTCCATTTCAATGAACGAAAAAAAGAATAAGTTTTCTTAAAAATTGACTCCTGCAAATTTACTTCTTACTCTATTAGCTAATAAATCTTAGTGAGGTAGTATGAATTGTTTAAGAGTAACTTTTCTTTTTCTAATGTTGTTGAGTGCATCTGCTTTTGCAAAAAGTGAAGGTCATATTATTACTGCGAGTAGTACAAAATCATCGTTGAGCATTTTTAAAGATAGTTACGATGAAGTTCAAGGCTCATTTGATGCTACGGCTGCTTATGATTATTCTTTTGCTCAAGGATTAATGTTGGGCGCAGATTTTGGAACTTCAATATATTCAAATAGTAGTTTTTGGTCACTAGCAGTTGGACCTGGATATAATTTTAATAAACAAGATATTGAGAATTCTTATTATGCGACAGCTAAAGTTGGAGCAGCATCAAGCCATTACGGTTCATACTCAACTACCTATGCACTTGTGACACTGAAAGGTGGAAAACGATTTAAATTAATGGAGCACGTAAGTTATGTTCCTGGAGTAAGCATTTCTAAAGTATTTGTAACGGGCTCAGATCCAACGCTTACATTTGAAATTTTTAGAATCGCAATAATTTTTTAATTTTATTTATACGCTCGAAGAGATCTTGAATAATCAAACATATAAAAAAAGAGCATCTCAAAATTATTAAATAATTTGAGATGCTCCCATTTTTTTATTGTTTTGTTATGGCTGTCATACCAACTTTTTTAGCTTGTGTTTTTGTATGTCTCATAATTTGTCCCACTTCTCTTTTAAAAGTTTTTTCATCGGCTTGAGATCCATTTAAAACTGTACTCCAAAGTCGAGTGACTGAAGCCATCGCAATTGCTTCGCGAAGTTCGCTGGTATTAGCGCCATTAACCTTTGCCGCTTCCGTAGAATAATAAGTACATTGAGGGCATGACATTTGAGATGCCACTCCCAGACTAATAAGTTCTTTTGCTTTGGCTGAAAGTTCTGTTTCTGGATTTAGTTCAACAGCTTTCATCATTTTCCAAGCACTCGCTATACCATTTTCAGGAAACATGCGTAGTAGAGTTGGTACGGAGCCAAGTGTTTGCTCCATATCCTTATAGGCACTTTCAGAATCGATAACTGCAATTGGTTGCATTGCTTTTTCTTGCTCAGAAGAACTGGAGCTAGCATCTTTAATTGGTTTGGTAAGTTCAGCTCTCATGTGGGCCATCATTTTATCAACATCTTTTGCGGCATCCGCTTCAGTCATTTGCACTCCACCAACATAAGTACCCCAGTGACGTGTTAATGCCGCCATTCCGACTGCCTCTTTAATTTCGTCTTCACTAGCTCCATTCACCTTAGCTGCTTCAGTGTGAAGGTACACACAGTAATGACAAGGGATTTGAGATGCAACCGCTAATCCTATAAGCTCTTTTAGACGAGCAGGCAAAACTGTACTTGAGCTTAACTGAATACTTTTCATTTCTTCCCAGGCCGCTGGAAGTCCTGCTGTTGGAAATGATTTAATAAAGGTCGGCACAACTCCTAAAGTCTTTTGAATATCATCATAAGCCTTTTGCAAGTCGGCGTTTGATGTCGTCATAGTCGAGGCTGCAGAGGTAAAATTATTAAGAGAAAGTATTGTTAATGTCAGCACTGTTAATAAAAATTTCATATAAAAGTCTCCTGTTGAAGTTCTATAGCTCCATATATTAGTATCGGAGCATAATTAGCTAACAGCAATTCCATTGGTGTTAAATATTGATTTGTCTTATGAATAAAATACTAAAAAGGAAAATGATCAATGATAAGAAACTCTGCAAAGGCCATAATTTTTCATGAAGGTAAAATCTTATTCATTAAAATGTTAAAAGATAATAAGAATTATTATATTTTGCCTGGTGGCGGACAAGATAAGTTTGAAAATTTGCAAGAGGCAGTCTTAAGAGAATGTTTAGAAGAAACAGGCTATGCCGTTAAAGTTTTAGATATTCTTTTTGTTCGTGATTATATTGCGAAAAATCATGAATTTGGTCTCATTGATCCAGGATTTCATCAAGTAGAATTCATGTTTGAATGTCGAATTGATTCATCGATCGATCAGGTACAGGCTACAATGCGAGACCTTCATCAAATTGACCTAGAATGGGTCGCGCTAAATGAATTAAGATCAAAAAATATTTATCCAAAAATATTGCGTGAAAAAATTCCTTTATACTACGAAGGCAAGGGAGCAAGAGTGATCTATTTAGGTGATGTTAATTAAGAGAAAACTTATTTTTTCTTGGTTTTATTATCCGAGTATTTCTCACAAGTATAAAACTTCATAAAAAAAGCTCCAAATTTTTTCAAATTTAGTTACACTAAAAGCACAAACACACTTTCAAAGGATTGAATTATGCAAATGGAAAGAAGCACGATTATCGAATTTTTAAAATCAGACCCGGAATTAGATTTTAATCCAAACGATATGTCACTTATGGACTTAATCGATGTTCTAATCGATAGAGTAAGTGAATCAGAATTAGATTATTCAATTCTTTCTACTGCATTCGTGAACAAAGTTCACCCAGATCGTTTTGAAGATTTTCATGAATCAGTTATGAACCAATACGATACAATTAGAGATGGTGAAGAAATTCCAGAACCAGTTTTAGATAGAATCGCTGCTCAATACAGATAGTATTTTAAAGGCCCAGACTTAGTCTGGGCTTTTTTTATTTAAAACCTAAATTATCATTCCACCAGAAACTTCTATTCTCTGAGCATTGATCCAATGATTCTCTCCATTCAAAAGACTAGCTACATCACCACCAATATCGTCTGTCTCACCAACTCTTCCCAAAACTGTTTGCGAAGCGATGCCTTTACTTTTTGGATATTGAATAAATTTTGAAGATTTCG
>CANFHC010000033.1 GCA_947446575.1 Bacteriovoracaceae bacterium
CGCCTTGATATTGGTGAAAATTATTTTGTCGCCGATCAGATGAGACAGATGGGGGTTCCTTATGTAGTCATTTTTAACAATGAAGGAACAAGTGGACACGCAACCGTTCAGGCAGTGGCCGGACATCTTGGAAAAGTTTGGTGCGTGATTGGGAATGTGAGCGAAAGAAACGGATTAATACAGAATCTTTATAGCTTCAGAAGAAAAATAGACCCCAAGGGAACTGACATTAGATTTTTTCCAGAAAATGTTTCAGAGAAAAACTTAAAAACGCTGAAGGCCATCGAAAGTTTACTGATCAATTTAAATGCACCAGGAGCTGAGCTTGATGGTTCACTTAAGCAAGAAGATTTAATGTCTGCAAGTGAGGCCCTTGAAGTTTTGAGCGCGGCCGGAATTGTTATCGAAAATTCACCAACGATTAAAGCAATTCTTTAATATTGATGATTAAGTTTCGCGGCTGTAAAAAATACAATTTTCCCACCTCTAAATCGGATTGAATGCTATATTCTCTCCATGAAAAAAATCATATTCCCTTTTGTGCTAAATTTAGTTTTTTTTACCTTTTGCATGAGTGCGAATGCTAAAACTATTTGCTCGATGACATTTAATTCATCCGATGAAAGAGAAGTTTTTAATAAAAACCTCAGTCCCATCGGTTACGAACATATTGAGCTCGTACCTGAAAATAGGGATCCTGCCTGGTTTAGCAAGGCCTGTGCTAAAACAAAAACTTGTGACATTTTAGTGATCTCAGGTCACTTTGGGGGTCTTTTTTTTGGTGAAAAATCTTCTGCAACTATATCTCTTAATGAATTAATTAATGCCCGAGAAAAATCTCTTTGTCCGAATATTTTGGATAAACCCAAATCAGTTTTTCTGATGGGCTGTAATACACTTTCTTCTAAAACTCAAGATCATCGAAGTGTAGATGACTACCTTCATATTTTAGTGGGGGATGGCTTTCCTCTAAATTTAGCTGAAGATGTCGCGGCATCACGTTATTTAAATTTTGGGCAGAGTATGTCCAGTTTTATGACCTCTATTTTTATGTATTCCCCAATGATCGTAGGCTTTGAAAGTACCGGGCCTCTTGGTGCAGCGGCAGCACCGAGATTAGAAAGTGCTTTTAAGATGACTTCTTCTAAAGATCAGAATATTACTGGTCTTTCTGAGGCAGCACTCTTGAGTGCTTTTAAGGACACTAATTTAAAAGTGGTAAGGCCAGTTCAAAAAAATGAGGATGTCCTTACTAGGAATGCTCTCTCTGAAATAGAAGCACTTTCAACAAAAGCGTGGATGTCAATTTTATCACCACAAAACATGACACAATTTTATGATTTCATTATTAAGAATAAGAAAAATATATTTTTAACAAAAGTTTTAGCGAAAAATGCAGATGTATCAAAAAATGTTTTAGAAAAAATGATCGGTATTTTTCAAATGGCCTCTGGATTAAGTCATATTCAAGTCAATGTTTTAGATTTCCTTAAAATACAAAACTTAATTAATCAGTATGAATATGAAGATTCATTGTCATCAATCAGCTCTAATATTTTTGATCGATCATTAGATTATATAGCAGCTGATCAGCTATGCTCGATTCTAAAGGATCACCAGGAGCTCAATCTTTTAAATAAACTAAACAATTTGCAAAAAAGAAATCTTGCCAAGAGTGCTTATGCGACTTTCATCAACAAGTGCGCAGGGGGGTCTGAGAATAAGAAATCAGATTCAAAAGCACTTAGATGCCTGCTCAATCAGGAAACTTATGACTGGGCATGTTTAACCGAAAATTCAAAGTCTTTGGATGTAGATTCATGTGTGATGGCCAAAGATAGAAATGCGGATCCTGAAAATGCAGACGATATGATGTGGTATTGCTATTCAAAAATGTTAGAGAATAAAAATTTAAACCGTCCGACTTGTCTCGAGCTAACTCATCATTTTTCACTTTTAGGTAATCAAATTAAAATGAACTGGAACTGCTTGAATAAAATATTCTAAATTCGCTTAGTGAAGTTAGAACAATAAGATTGGCTGTCAATTTTAATTGTTATAAATAAAAGAAAAGAAAAATAAATTTAAAAGCTTTTGGATGAGTACTTAAAATCATTCAATAGTTTAGGTGTTATCGTGTCTAATCAAAAAATATGTATTCATTGGCTTTTAGCCTTCATTTTAGCGAGTCTTTTTTTATCCTTTAGCCATTTTGAATCGACAAGTAATGACTCTAAATACTACACGACCTTAGTTGTGAGATATAAAGATCAGAGCTGGCAGAACGTTCTAGCACCCAAATGGGGAGTTAATTTTTGGAACTTTGATGAAAACTCATACATGCGAGATCAGTTACCCGGTCAAGTTCTTGCGGGAGTTGCCCTTGCCAATCTTGGTATTCCTGCAACTCAATCTCTGCATATATTAGGCATGGCGTATCAGATTCTCTCTATTTTACTTCTATCACTTATTTCTCAGCAATTTGTTTCCAAAGGCAAAAGTTCTGTCTTACTTTATTCCTTACTGCTTACTCCATTAGCTTTTTCCTATAATATTAGGGCAAATCATGAACTGGGAATTATGTTTTTTTCATTTTTGGCGCTCTATTCTGGAGTGATGCTTAATAAATCCAAATCTTGGATAATTTATTCAACATTTTCGTCGCTCGGACTTCTATGGATTAAAGGTCCATTTTTTATTTTTGGAACCATACTTCTAACCATCGGTTTTGTATTTTCTCCAAAAGAACGAAAAAAATATTCGTCATTGTTTCTTTCTATCTTTGTTTCAAACTTCTTTGTTTTACTATCAGCGCTTTTATTTGAATTGCTTTATCAATCAATAACTCATCAAAGCTTTTTTGCTACATTTTGGAAAATTCAATTTCAGCAAAGAGCTTTTAATGAAACTCAAAACCATTCATTTTTAATTCAAAAAATATTAAATTTTTATTATTACTTTTGGCATTATTTTACTTACGCCCTACCGGTGAGTCTGTTGATTTTTATTCCAATACTTAAAAGAAAATCACCACAAGTCCTCATGGATTATTTAAAAACCCGAATATCATTATGCTTTTTTACTTCCGCGATGAGCTTTTGTTTGCTTTTTTCATTATCAAATAGAATAGCTGCTCGATATGTTTTTCCTGGTTATTATTTATTTGCTGCTTGGCTTATTTTAAGCTTCTACAATTTTTCTGAGACCTTTAAAAAGTTACATTTAAATATATTAAAGTTTGGCATTCATTTAGTGGTTCCTTTTCTGTGGCTTATTTGCTTCGTCTTGCATTTTTTATAATTATTTTAGCTTCTGATAAAAAAAGGAGTAATGATTCCTCGGTTAGTTAGGTGTCCGCATTATTAAGTGGGAATTTTATTTAAAAAATTGAAACAAAAATAATTTTAATATGTTATTATTTCTTATATTTTTTCTCTAATTTTTTTTGGTCAACATATTTTGCTATATCGAATTAAAAACATTAATCAAAAGAGTTTTAAAAGTATGAAGATTTTATTTATTCTTATTTTTTCTTTTTATTATTCAATTCAAACTTTTGCTGGTGAATTACTTTTGCCTCAAGCAAAGAATTTAAATAATTTGAAAAATAGCACTACTTTAAAATCTGGTGGCAACAATGTTGCTCCTAACGCTGAAGGCACTCCTGGAAGTATTTCGGCCAGTATTTTTTGGGCACAAAATGCTAGTAATGCTCTTGATTCAAGAACAATTATTAGTTTGGATCAACTTGGTTGTAATTCACCCATACTGGCAGCGATTCCAGACAATCCAGATTATTTTTTTATTCGTTTGTTGCAAAATACTAATCCATCAGATGGCTGCTCTGGTAATACTTGGTCTATTGCTCTTGCTAAAATGGATTGGAATCAAAAAAAACTTTCATTAATAAAAAAGATTATTGTGCCTCCTTTGGTCCTTCCAGGGGGAAAATACACGGTGACGACTGCTTATGATCCTAGTGTTTTAAAATTTGATGGTAAACTTTGGGTAGCTTTTGAATGTCATGGAATAGGGTTTCAGGGTTCTGTTGGAACTTGTATGGGTCCATTGTCTAATACTTTTGAATTGGATCTGGCACATTCTTATCTTCTAGTTCAAGGTAAATCGGTCACTCCAAACGATGCTTATGATTTTTCTGCTTCCGTTCCTAAACTCTTAAATCATCAGGGACACGCTTATCTTTTTTGGAGTGTAGCACGTATTAGAAAATCTGATGGTGTATGGGCAGATGTCACAACTCGTGGAGTTGAGTTAAAGCTAGCTAATGATGGTTCACTTTGGCCGAAGAAATGGGCCCGAAGCAATGAGGCCATTCCTTCAAATCATCCACTAACAACCATCGTTTGGGGCCTCGAAAGCGATGAGCGCTCGAATCGTATTGCTGATTCATTTCAATTTATAAGCGATGGCCAATATGTGTACGGCACTGGAGCTTTAGGGGGAGGCAATTGCCTTACTCCCACCGATAATTCACCAGGATGTTACCGAATGGCAATTGCTAGAACAATCAATCCACTTAACTATCACGCCTTCAATAAAGAAAAAGTTTCGGAATCACTGTTGCCTGGCAATCCTCATGAGTACTCTCGTTTTATTTCAAAAGCTGATGGAAGTTTGTGGTTGGTTGGCGCTTTTCTTACTCCAAAAACTGCTAGTGATCGAACTATTCAAGCTGGATTTTTAGCGTTTCCAATTCCTAAAACACTCTCATGGTGCTCTTCAAGTCAAAAGGCCCCTGATTGGGGACAGAAAAATGGAAAGTGTCTTGCTTCATGTGGAGGAATTGGAGGAAAGGTTTCTTACAATGAGCCTTGCGTTCAACATGGCAAGGCCGATGTTGGCGTAGCTTATGATGTTCCTTTTTGTTGTAAATAAAGAAATTTATCAGGAAAATCAATGGGAGAATTCAGAAGTTTGTTTATTTTAGCTCTCTATGCCTCAAGTTATCTTAAAGCGCTAGGCACCATCGATTTTTGGCATTATTAAACTAAACTAAACTAAACTAAACGAAACCTTACTTTAAAAATCTCTATTAATTCTAGTAGGCTTTACTCTTCAAGGCTTCCTTCTACTGCTGGAAAAAATTGTTGTTTTAATCCGATAGAGTGGCCTGCCGGGATAGGTTTACCAAGTTCATCAATTGAAAAAATTGTTTCAGGTAAATTAAGAGATTGGCAAACTTTTTCCATCGTCGCAGGGACGAATGGATGGAGCATAATCATCAAATTCTTTAAAATGTAAAAGCATGTGTAAAGAGCATCAACACGTTCTTTTTCATCATGACGATCATCGTGAGGTTTATATTGAACAAATAAACTATTGATCATTCGAGCGTAATTTTCAATCTGTCCCAAAAGTGTTATGTGGTCAGCTTTTTCCATATTCTTCACATACATTTGAGCGATCTTCATCGTTTCTTTTTCCGCTTTCTCTAAAAGAACACCATTGGGAACAACTCCACCAAATTTAGAATGAACTGCTGCTATTGGTTTTTCAATGGCCGCGTTTAGTGGTCCCGCTAAGAATTTATTTCTTTCGTTGAATGTTTCAAAATCAAAGTTTGATTGTTTCTCTGCTAAACTTAGTGTTGAAAGAAAATATCTCACCTGATCTGGGGCATAGCCCATATCTTCCGTTAGTTGATCTCCGCTATAAAAATTTCCACGCGATTTACTCATTTTTTCACCGTTAACCATCAAGTGAAAAACAGAGTAGACGTCAGTCATAGTGTAATTATCATTTACACCAATCCACATCGCTCCTTGCATAAGAACGTAGAAGTAAACGTTGTCTTGACCTAGGAATTGAAAAATTCTTGCTTCTGGATCTTTCCAAAAACGTTCCCATTCTTTTGGATCACGTCCCTGTTTAGCCAGTGCCACTTTTGTAAATGAAATGGGAGCAATTAGTGAATCAGGCCAGACGTATAAAGTTTTATCTTTCATCTCTGGATCAATATCTGCAGGCACGGGAATTCCCCATGTGACATCTCTCGTAATTGATCGGTGGGCCCACCCATCAAGGGCCACGCATACTATGCCCTTACTCTCCATCGCATTTTTGGAAGTTTGGTAGTCAGCAAGATTTTCAAATTGAACGACTACTTTTTTTCCGGGAGCATAACGAGATTTATGTTTTGGAAGTGAGGCGCGCATTTCTTTAAATACCGGCTCAGATGTATTATCAAATTGAAACGCCGGTTGAACGGTTTCAAAAACTTCGTTAAAGACACCTTTGCGCCATTTATTTTGTTTTGATTTTATCCATTCAGTGAGTTGATCCGAAACTTTCCACATGTCGAGCCAAAGATGATTTGTATCTCGTAATTCTGGTGTGGCATCTGACAATGATGACTTTGGATTTATTAGTTCTGAAGGATCATATTGAGTTCCACAAACTTCACACGTATCACTGTAAGCAGTTTCATTCGTACAATTGGGATTAGGGCATTTTCCTGTGACGTTTCGGTCTTGCAAGAATCGTTTTATTTTTGGATCAAACCACTGTTTAGTGGTTTTTTTCTCCAGCATTTTATTTTGCCAAAGTTTTCTCATAAATTCTTGAGAAGTCTCTTTATGAATTGGATAACAATCTGGTTGAGATGTTCCCGAAAAAATATCGTATGAAATTCCATAGCGATTCGTTGTTTCAACTTGCTTTTCATGAATTTGATCAATGAATTCGCGAACAGGCATTCCAGCTTTAATTGCCGCCACTTCAGAAGTTGAGCCATGATCATCATTTCCACTGACGAATAAAACGTTTTGCTTGCCAATGAGCATTCTCATGTAGCGTGCCATGATATCTGGAGGAACCATTGCTCCGGCCAGGTGCCCTAGATGAAGTGGCCCGTTGGCGTAAGGCATTCCACCTGTGACGACAGCGGTTTTCGGTCGTTTTAGTAGTTCAAGAACTGATTTTACGTCTGTAGGGGGGGTGTATTGTGGTTTATTCATAAGAGCTAATTATATCGCAAACCGAGCTCTTTATTAAGAAAAAAAAGCCTGAAATGTTATTCAGGCTTTTTTTATTAATTATGTCGTTTGAAATTTTTTACTTTGCATTTCCCTTTGTGCCTGAAGGATCAATTTTTCTGGAACCTTTTTTAAATCTTTTACCAATCCAACAACTGCTAAAGTTTTGATCAACCATTTGGTTGGATCGAAGTGGTACCAACGAATTCCATTTCTATAATCAGTCGGAAAATAGTGGTGATAGTTATGGTAGCCTTCGCCGTAGCTAAAAAACGCCATGATATAACTGTCTCTTGCTGTATTAGAATCAGTATAAGGACGATTTCCTACTATATGGCATAATGAATTGATGAAAAATGTACAATGATGGACAACCACAACTCTTAGTACACCAGCTAGAGCAAGGCCTCCTAAAGCAGAGCCTAGAAAATATCCAATTACTGCAGGAAGAATAAATCCAACTGTTACAGCTATCGCCAAATAGTTTCTATGCTGCCACATAACTAATTTATCGTTTAATAAATCTTTTGGATAATGATCTACTTCAGCGTTTTGTTCTTTATAAAAAATCCATCCGATATGTGCCCAGAAAAATCCCTTGTTGATATTGTAAGGATCTTTTTCATCATCAACATGCACATGGTGCACGCGGTGATCAGCGGCCCATTTTAGAGCTGAGTTTTGAAAAGCTGCGGCCCCAAAAAGGAGATAAATAAATTTAACAATACTACTTGATTTATAAGCTCGGTGAGCAAGCAGTCGGTGATAGCCGGCCGTAATAGAGATTCCTGTGATGAAATAAAAAGCAATTGCTAATGCAATTTGCGACCAAACAAATCCATGTCCTTTGAAGAATATAAATGAAAGTATCAAAGCAAGGACGGGTGTCGACGTAAGAAAAATTATGTTAACCCAATCATATTGCTTTTTTGTTACTGCTTTAAAAACTGTCTGTGTTTGATGTGTTTCAAATGTTGTTGGTTTCATTAGTGTGTTCTCCTGCTACTAGGATAACGTGGAGAACACACACTAACTGTAAAACATTTGTCACAAATAGCTTTTAGCGAAGGAAGTCTTCAAGTACCAGTGAAGCTTCACTTTTTTCATCTCTGTACTTGACGATGACTGCACATTGCAAAGTTATACCCATTTCGCGTGCCCAAAGATTTTCCGACTTTACTGGGCGGTTTCCAGGGACCACTATAGCGTTTTCAGGAATGGGCTCACCCTTTTCTAAAATACGGTTATTGACCAAGTCATACACAGGGATTCCTTTCGAGAGGATAACTCCCGGAGCAATTACAGCTCTTCTTTTGACTTGAATCCCTTCGACAATCAAGGCACCGGCACCAATAAAGCATTCATCTTCAATAATGACGGGAGCGGCCCCAATGGGTTCTAGGACACCTCCGATTTGTACGGCCGTTGATAAGTGAACCTTTTTTCCAATTTGCGCACACGAGCCAACGAGGACGTGTGAATCAACCATAGTGCCTTCGTCTATATAAGCTCCAACATTGATATAACTTGGTGGCATGATGATGACACCTTTAGCGATGTAAGATCCTCTGCGAACTGATGTTCCGCCTGGAACAAGTCTTACTCCGCGATCAACTGTAAAAGTTTGTGGCATAAGGTTATGTTTATCGACAAAGCCGTTTTCTTCTTTTAAGACTCCAGCTTTAAAGGCTTCAAGGATTTGTGCTTTTACTTCTGTATTAGCAATCCATTTTCCATCTATGAAATTTGCGGAGCGAACTCGACCTGCTTCTAAATCATTAAGTGTTTTTTCCCAAGACATTAGTAATTCTCCTTGAACCAAGTTTGTACTTTTTTATTGGCATCTAAGACTGGTGTATTGTCTGCTAGGTCGCGGTGATCAAGTGGAGATCTTAAAATATTAGTTTTAATTTTTCCCTGTGCGTGCATAAGATTTTTTACAGGTACAGGATTAGCGGCGATAAAAAGAGTGTCGCACGATTGACTCCAAAGAGTAGCTTCAACACTTGATAATTTTCCTTCCAACGTTTTTACAACATAAGCTCGAGTTTCAAGAGGCCACGCGTTCGATGCAACAGAGACCAATCCTTTACAGCCAAAAGGAGCAAACTCTGGAACCATTCCATCGTCCCCGCTATAAACTCTTGCATTGGGAGCTGCTTGTGAGTATTTCTTGAAATCTTCAACTGAGCCTGAAGCTTCTTTGATGGCCCAAAAATTCTTGTGGTCTTTTAGGTTTTTAACAGCATTAAAATTCATTTTAACACCAGTTCTACCCGGAACGTTATAAAGCATACATGGTTTGCTAGCGAGGTCCATGATCGCTTTAAACCAATGAGTTTGTCCGTGCTCACCAGGTTTTGCGTAAAGTGGTGTAACAACTAAGTACGCATCTAGAGCAGTTAGCGTATTTAAATATTTTACGTATTCCAATGTCTCTTTTTGATTGAATCCACCTATACCCGTCATCACTGGAACTTTTAAATTTAGACTTAATCCAAACTCTAATATTTTTTTGCATTCATCTTTATTTAAATTAAGTGCTTCTCCAGTTGAACCTAATATAACAATTCCGTTAAGTGCAGCTTCTTGTTCGCGAAGAATTTTTTCAAACGATTCGTAGTCGACTGTTGAATCTGTGTTCATAGGAGTAACAATAGCTGTCCAAAGTGGTGTTGCGTTGATGTCTTTCATTTGCTTATCCTTATTAGGTTTGGGAAAATTCAGCTTGGACAACATCTTGGAACAGATGCAGTCCAGGGTCCAGAGTTTTATCATTTAATATTTTTTTAGCAGCAAAAAGTGCGCCTTCGGCAAAAATTTTTCTATCGAGCGCCTCGTGTTTTAAAGTGATTCTTTCATTATTTGTCGTCAATGTTAATTCGTGGATTCCTATCACGTCTCCAATTCGATCAGATGTAATAGTCATTTCATGTCCGGCCCAATTTTTCCAAGAGAGAGCTGTGCCAGATGGAGAGTCCAATTTTTTAGTGTGGTGAATCTCCATCATTGAAAATTTATAATCAGAAAAAATTTTTCCAGCCTGACTCATAATCTTAATCATTTGCTGAACTATATTCATGCCGAGACTAAAGTTCGTTGCATAAATCCATTTGATATTTTTATTCTTTAAATCGATATCGAAATCCGAAGGCCAACTCATTCCGGTGCTGCCAGTGACAACTGGAATTTTAGAGGCAACTAATAGATCCATATAATGTTTAAAAACTTCACCTGATAAAAATGAAATCACGACATCATGGCCCCTAAGATTTTCAATTGTCGGTGTATTCGTAGAGTCAAAAACGGTGTGGGGAATTTTAGCTTCTAGTAAAAGCTCTAAAACTTTACCTCCCGTTTTTCCTTTGCCTAGTAATGCTATTTTCAAAATGTTACTTCCCGATAAAAGTTTTATGAAGACGATTAATGACTTCTGGACCTTGCTCGTCAGCGATCATAAAACAGAAATTGTGTTTACTTGCACCCAAACAAATCATGCGTACGTTGATGTCACTAATTGAATCAAAGATTCTTTTAGCGAGTCCTGCCGTGTGATTAATATTATTTCCAATAAGAGAAACTAGTGCGAGATTATCTTCGACTAAAACTTCAGCGAATTCTTCAAGATCAGAAATTAAAGTTTTATTAAGTAGGGTAGAGTCATCGAGAGTTAACGAAACGCTAATTTCACTTGTTGTAATCGCATCTATACTTACCTTATGGTCGTTGAAAACTTTAAATATTTGGTACAAAAATCCGTGGCTATAAAGCATCTCAGGTGTTGAGAGTGTCACCAAAATTTGTTTTTTTCTCAAGGCCATAGCTCGAACGAGGGGAGTGTTATCGACATCTTTTTTTACCCAAGTTCCACCTAATTCTGGATTAAAACTTGATCCTACAAAAACAGGAATAGAGCTTCTAATGGCCGGCAATAGAGTTGCGGGGTGAAGAATTTTTGCTCCAAAAGTTGCGAGCTCACTAGCTTCTTTGAAAGAAATTTCAGATATGGCGCGAGCATCACTGCATAGTCTTGGATCAGTTGTGGCAATTCCTGCGACATCAGTCCAAATTTCTAAAATATCTGCACCTATTCCTTCAGCTAAAATGGCCGCAGAGTAATCACTTCCACCGCGACCTAAAGTTGTCGTCATTCCGTCTTTGGTTTTTCCAATAAATCCTTGAGTGACGAATATAATATCTGAGTGTTTTAAAACCGAGAGGTGTTCAAGACACAAATTTTTAATTTCATTTGTCAGTGGACGCGCTTTTCCAAATTGATTATCAGTGATTAAAACATCGCGGGCATCAAGCCATCTGGCATTAGATTCTTTTTTGGCTGCCCTTAAAACGACGTTCATCGCTTCCGTAAAAAGTAATGATGAAAGGCGCTCACCGATACTTTGAATAGAATCGAGGGCCTTAAGTGAGCAGTCTTTTAATAAGTGAACTCCACGAGACATAGATTCAAGTTCTTCGAAAAGTTGGTTTAATGGATCAATTTTTTCGGGACTCATCTCTAAATCACGAGCAATCTTTAAATGTTTTACTTTTATTTTTGTCAAAATCAAAACGGCATTTTCCCAAGTACTTTTTTCAGCCGTCTTTGAAAGTTCAATTAAATCATTCGTCGTTCCAGAAGTTGCAGACACAACGATTAACTTTGCATTCTGCTTTAGGGCAACTTCGGCAGATCTTTTCATACAATCGGCGTCACCCATCGACGTTCCGCCAAATTTTGAAACTATTACTTTTTCTTTCATATTGAATCCTGATTAAAATAATCCGTTTTACAAAGCATTCTAAAAGAGAAAAAATAGCGTGGAAACAAATTTGCATCGGTTTTGGAGAAAAAATATGATGAAGTTAGGAATTGTTGGATGGCGTGGAATGGTAGGCCAGGTCTTGATGGAGCGAATGACGGCGGAAGCTGACTTCAAACATTTCGAAACAACTTTTTTTTCCACCTCGCAAAAAGGTGAAACTAATCCCATAAAAGCTCCTAATTCGAATCCAGTTTTGCAAGATGCTTACGATATCTCAGCATTAAAGCAAATGGATGTAATTCTTACTTGTCAGGGTGGCGATTACACAAAAAAAGTGCACGCTGAACTTAAAGCTGCTGGCTTCAAAGGATTTTGGATCGATGCAGCTTCAACTCTTCGGATGGAAAAAGATGCAGTCATCATCTTGGATCCTGTGAATAAAAATGTCATAAAGACTGCACTTTTAAATAACCAAAAAGAGTTTATCGGTGGAAACTGTACCGTTTCTCTGATGATGCTCGCTATCGGAGGCCTTTTAGAATCTGATTCTGTGGAATGGATCACTTCAATGACTTATCAAGCAGCTTCTGGTGCTGGTGCTCGCCACATGAATGAGCTTTTAAAACAAATGAAGTTCGTCACAGATGCCGTGATGAGTGAGGGAGAAAATCTCTCAGATCAAATTTTGCAAGTTGAAAAAAATGTAAAAGTTCTTCTGGGGGATCCAAAATTCCCTAAAGAAAATTTCGGTTACCCCTTAGCCTTTAACTTACTTCCATGGATTGATTCCGAATTAGACAATGGTCAAAGTAAAGAAGAGTGGAAAGCATGTGCTGAGGCAAATAAAATACTTCAATCAAAGACTTTGATCCCGATCGATGGAACATGTGTTCGAGTTTCAGCAATGAGATGCCACTCGCAAGCACTAACGATTAAACTAAAAAAAGATATCCCAATAGATGAAATTGAATCTATGATTCGCGAACATAATCAATGGGTAAAATTTATTCCCAATAATAAATCTAGTTCAATGGAGTTTTTAACTCCAGAATACGCCAGCGGAAATTTAGAAATTCCAGTTGGTCGAGTTCGCAAAATGAATTTAGGGCCTACGTATTTAAATGCCTTTACCGTAGGTGATCAACTTTTATGGGGAGCTGCTGAACCTCTTAGAAGAATGTTACATATTTTATTAGAGCATTAATTATTCCCGATTAAAGTACTTTCTTTCCGCGTAGAGAGATTTTTGAATTTTCACTACAATAGAGATTGTGCAACCCTTGAGGATAAATAATGAATTCTAAAATAATAGCGCCTTTAACACTTATCAGTTTTGCTCTTTTGAGTTCAAGTTGCTCGGTTTTTAAAAGCCGAGGCCCAGCTGGTGAGCGACAAACTCTTTTATCCCAAGTTTATGTTGATATTAGTAATGCTGATTTACTTATCGGATCAGACTCGGCTGCTTGTCAAAAGGCATTCGAAACATTGTATCAAAAACTTTTTAATATCGCCGGTTCATCTATTTATTTAGATTCAAATGACATCAAAGAAATCGATGAAGAGATTCAAAATTCTTTTGAAACAAGAATTGCTCTAAAAGATTCATTTAAAAAATTTAAACTCAACAATAGTGTTGATCAGGCCTGTTTAGCTGGCGCACAAGATGTTTTTAAAGCACTAAGATATGTCGAAGACTATCTAGTTGAACTGCGAGTTGAGAAGGCCAATGCAGCTCCAACGGAATACGTAAGCCTAAAAGGTGATTTTCCTTATTTTCTTGTGAATCCAAAATACGCCATTGATTTTAAATCCTATGAAGACCTAAAATCTGGAGATGTTATTTTATCAAGAGGAAACGCATATTCCTCAGCTGCAATTGCAAGAATTGCTCAAAGTGATTATCAATTTTCGCATTTAAGTTTTGTCTATAAAAATCCAGAAACCAAAGAGCTTTTTACTAGTGAAGCACATATTGAAATCGGATCTGTCACGGCTCCTATCATTGACCATATCAATGAAAAAAATGTCCGCTCAGTTGTGTTTAGATATAAAGACGAAGATATTGCCAATCAAGCTTCAAAAGCGATGTTTGATATGGTGAAAAAGCACCAAAATACCGGGAAAAACATTGAATACGATTTTTCGATGAACTACAAAGATGATTCGAAATTATTTTGTTCTGAAATTGTTTCTCGTGGCTTTAAAATGGCCATGCCTGATCAAGACTATGTTCCAAAGTTTAAATCTAAATTTACGAAAGGAATTATGCCTTTCTTAGAAACTATTGGTGTTCCAGTTAATGCTGACAACATCGGTACTGTCGATGTATTTGCTCCTGGAGACATCCAGTTTGATCCTAATTTTGAATTAGTCGCCGAATGGAGAAATCCTAAAAAATTAGAAGAATCAAGATTAAAAGATTTTATTTTAACTAAAATGTTTGAACGCATGGATGTAGCTGGCTATCAAATTGATCCATCACTAAAAATGGATTTGCAAGCTAGGACGTACTGGCTTCTAAGACGAACTCCATTAGTTAAAAAATTCTTAGAAAAGAAATTCTCTCTCACAATGAATACCGCGCAGATGGAATTATTCATGGCCCTCGATAAAATCGGTGATGCCTTTTATAAAAATCTAGAACTAAGATCCCTAGAATTTGATCATCCAATGACTCCAAAAGAAATTTATGGGGCCGTAGATGAATTCATTCAAAAAGATTTAGAGGCGTATAAGTCGTATAAAAAAGGTGATAGTCAGACTAAACCATTATTTCACTTATTGTTTCATCCCTAGTATTATAATCCCATGGAAAAATTCGCTCATATAACTGCTGCTTTAGAAGACTTAAAGCAAGGCCATTTGATTCTTGTGACTGATAGTCATGATCGTGAAGATGAGGCCGATCTTTTAATGGCAGCTGAATTTGCGACCACTGAAAAAATTAATTTTTTTCTTAATCATGCCAGAGGATTAATTACAAATCCTATAAGCTCTGCCATTTCAAAAAAATTGTCTCTTCCCTTAATGGTTCCTGAAAATTCGGGATCTATGATGACGGCCTTTACGGTGAGTATCGACGCTATTGCGGGAACGCATACAGGGATTTCATCAAAAGATCGCTGCACGACAATTAAAAAACTAAGTGATGTGGATGCTGGACCTCAAGATTTCGAGCGCCCAGGACACGTATTTCCGTTAATTGCTCATGATGGTGGCGTCTTAGTTCGACCCGGTCACACAGAGGCAGCAATAGATTTAATGAATTTAGCTAGGCTTTATCCTGTCGCAATTTTATGTGAAACACTAAATGAAATAGGGGATGCTCTAAAAGGTGAAGAACTCTCCGCTTTTGCCAATACTTTTAAAATTAAAATCATTTCTATCGAAGACTTAATAAACTATCGATTACTTCTTAGTAAAACTATTTAAATAAGCATGAAGTGCGGGAATATCTTTTTCTAAAAATGGAAGGGCCGGCATTAACCCAGATTTTCTCTTTGGAATGTATCCGGGTGGGTATGACTGATGAACAACTCTTGCAGTGATTAATTCAAGCGAAGACCAGGCGACATCGGGCCCAATACTTCCAGCATATCTTGGATCTGGGTTGTGACAAGCAATACAATTTGTCATGTAAACTGATTTTCCTTTTTGCTCTAGTGCAGAAAGTGGTTTTTCATTTGTCTTTGTACAAGCAGAATTAAAGAATAAAACTGGGAGCAACAAAGTTGCTCCCAGAATATATATTTTAAAATTTATTTTTTTAAAAATCATTTAGTAAGAACCTCAATACCAACATAAAGAATTGCAGTTAAAACTAGACCAATGTGAGTTACACCCATGATTGATGTAATTTTAAGATTGTCTGTTTTACCTTTAATTGCGTTCAATTCTAGGGCACCTAAAACAAAGGCCACGAAAGCAAAAACTTTCCAGCCATTATATTCAGGATTAACTTGCGAAGGAAGGTGAGAAGCAGCTCCCATCAAAAAAAGTAATGGAATTGAGAACAATGTATTATGTCTTGAAGCAAGTCCTGCTTTTCCTGCTGCTGCCGCTGCTTCTGGAAGAGCCGCTCCGCCGCCAGCGATTTGTTTAGCTGAAGCGATAACGATTTTTTGATTTGGCCAGATGATAAGCCAAACGTTTAAAAACATAACTGTTCCAAAAAGTGATCCAGTTGCGATGTAAACCCACCAAGATGATTTCATAACTTCGGCCATTCCACCAGCGCTATGAGTTTTTAGACCAATGATAAGAACGCCTGTTATAAAAGTTGCTAAAGCTCCGTATCTAAACCATGCCAATGCACGTGGAACTAAAGTTCTCACTGCAACACCACGAGAAGATTTAATTTTTTCATCAGCGTCTAGTTCTTTAAACCATTCACCTTGAACAAAATTGAAGTAATAAAGCATTCCAATCCAAATGACGCCGAAAAAATAATGAAGAAAGCGTAAAAACATTTCTGAACCTTGCATAGAAAATAAAGCGAAATTCATAAGGCCTCCGTGAAAAATAATTAATAACAAAATAGACTTAAGTTTAGGATAACAAAGAATATTTAAAAGTATCTATAAAATTAACAAATTGCCAATATTTTGGCAGAATGATAATATGCTAACAATTCTTTTCGTGCCAATATGAGGTTTTTCATGTCTTTATCTGACTTTGATTCATTATCTAAAAACCTCGCTGAACGCCTTATAGATCTTAGAATGCGTCGCAATCTAACCCAGGCCGATGTCGCTAAAATCGCAGATGTTCCGAGATCTACAATTGCCAACTTAGAATCAGGCACTGGAAATCCTTCCCTTATAAATCTCGCTAAAATTGCCAGCAGTTTGGGCACCTCGATTGAAATGCTTTTAACTTCGCCTCAAGCGCTATGTAAAAAAATTCCAGCCGATCAAATTAAATCGGTGAGTCGCTCAGGTGGCGAAGTAACCGTTATAAAACTTTTACCTGACCCAGTTCCAGGCATGGAAATCGATAAAATTGAACTCAATGTCGGCGCACGTATGCGAGGAATTCCACATGCGGCCGGCACCAAAGAATATCTGCATTGTTTGCAAGGTGAAATCGCCATAGTCGTAGCCGGTGAAACTTATCAAATATCTAAAGGTGATGTGTTAGCATTTCCAGGGGAAATTCATCATTCTTATGAAAACATCGGCAAAGGAAAAGCTGTGGGTTTAAGTGTGGTGGCGATAGCACCGGTGGGTGTTTAAAAGGGGTTAGAAATCTCTGCTACAGGTGCTCTACCCGATAACTAACATTATCGGGTAGAGATTTATTGGCTTTTTTTAAGCACCCTTACGTAAATTTTTTTTGTGTTTATCTAAGGCATAAATAATCTTGTCTTCAAATTCATTAAAATCAAATGGCTTAATAATATGATCACATACATTGTATTGAACTAACGTCATGATATCTTCCACGTCATTTCGTCCAGTGATGACCATTATAAGGGATTCTGCTAAACGTTTATTTTCTTTTTTTGAACGTACGTAATCAATGAGATCAATACATGTTCCGTCATCTAAATTCCAATCTAATAAAAATATATCAAAATCTTTTTTATCAATATTTTTTTTAGCTTCTGCGATACTGCTGCAAGTTTGAAATCTTGTATGACCTAACTTATCCATATAATCGACCATGATTTCTAAAATATCTTTATTGTTATCAAGAATTAAGACTTCGTAATTTTCTGGTATAACCGAGCTTGATTTTTGTTCTAACAACTGGGTAAATGAATCCCCAAAATCTGCAGGACTAAAAGGCCTTGGAATTACCATCTCAACATTTAGAGCTGAATATTGAATCGGAATACGGGCATCTTTTTTATCAGTAACAAATACGATAGGAGTTTTTTTATACTTCGCACTTTTTCTAATTTTTTCAACTAAATCAACGATTGGATAATGATTGTAATTCCAATCTAAAATAAAACATTCGATATTTTCTGTTGATAAAGATGAAACAAATTCATCCATATTTTTTACAATGCTTAAATTGGTTTTAATTTTGAGGTTATTAAAATGGGTAGAGAGCTCCCTTGCCTCTTCTTCAAGATTTAAAAGCATCATCGTCTTCATTGGTTCTACTTTTTTCATAACAAGCATTCTCCCCTATCCTTTTTTGCCTATGTCTTAAAACAATTCTAAAGATTACAATTAAACTAAGATGAATCTACCAGCCAAAAAATTATCTGCCAGTGATTTGCAGCTTCTGCAAAATAAGAATTCCTTCAATGCTGAGCTGGAATACGAATTTTTTCATAACTTCGAGTCCGCGCATACTAGAAAGTCCTATCGTATAGACATATCGCAATTTTTTGAGTTTCTTAGAGATAATTTTTCCTTAATTAATTCCTATAGCGACATAAAGAGAGTTCATTTAGTAGCTTTTCGTAATTGGTTAACAGATGCTAATCTCGCTCCCAAGAGTATTAACCGCAAGATGGCTGCGAATTCGAGTTTCTTTGATTTTTTAGTTGAAAAAAGTATTTTGCAATTTAATCCATGCACGTCCATAAAACGACCAAGACAAGAAGTTGTGAAGCCAACAAATGATGTCAGTGATGAGCAAATTAGACACTTACTTGAAATGGTTGAATCCCTTCAGGGTCCAGGTCTTCTTCACCGCGCCGTTATTTACACACTTTTTACGACAGGTATTCGTAAAGCAGAACTCATTAATTTGCGACTAAAGAATTTTACGATGAAAGATGGATTTCATATTATCGAAATTCGCGCCAAAGGTGGAAAACAATTAACTAAAGTTATTCATCCAAAATGTGCAGAAGTTATCAATGAATACCTAGGTTATTTAAAAAGTGAATCTAGTGAACTACATCCAGAAGATTGGATTTTTCGCCCATCAAAAAATCCGCTTGAGCCCGCTCACATTATAAAACCACTCAATCCAAAATCTGTAGACTATATTATTAAATCTTGGTGCCAAAAGGCCGGAATTGATCAAAGAATATCTCCCCACTCAGCAAGAGCTAGTTATATTGGATCGGCGCTGGAGAGTGGAATGGATTTGTATAAAGTATCTCGCGATGTGGGACATGCTTCGGTAAAAACCACAGAAGAATATAATAAGCGTCGTCAAAAGCTCTCAGAAAGCCCAGTCTTTGGATTAGGGTTTATGGGAAAACCTAAGCCTCCTAAAGATTCTAAAAGCTAAAATTGCCCACAAATCATGGCAGGACCAAAGAGCCCTCTCGCCTAGTTACAGTTTTATTCTGATATAGCCGATTAGATTGGTACAATAATGTGAAGGTATGATGAAACACCAATTACTCCTATTTACTTTGCTTTTAAATTTAAATTCTGCAATGGCAGATGAAACTAAATCTATTGACTCTAAAGCGGTTATCTACAACGAAGTTAAACAACAAAAAAGTGATACCGGCGGCAGTGCTGTTTTAGAAAAATTGTTAAAAGTTCAAGGTGTGGATGCGCAATATAAGGCCTGTACCGCGGCCGGAATTGGATTAGATAAAATCTCTAGTTGTATTTGGGATGGTGACGGTAATAATAATATCAATCCACTTGCTGCAGATATAAGAAAAAAAGTTCAAGACATGTACACTCAAGAATCTACTCAATCGCGCTCTCCTGCGAGTGGACCTTCAAAGTCTTCTGGCGATCTTACAATTAAATCAAAGCAACTCAATGTTGATTACATGAATGACCCAGCGGTTATTGAACTCTCCAAAGTTTTTCAAAAAAAATTAGAATCAGCTCTTGAGGGCGATGAAAAAGATGCCAAAGGAAAAAAATACATTTCAGTTGTTGATCACGCCAAATTTATAGAGCTCTATAAAACGGAATTAGGAAAAACAATCATCAATGCTTTTACTTCATATTGTATGGAAGCAGATATAAGTTTAAAATATGAAACTCAAAAACCTAATTGCAAGGACGAAAAAGACCAACCAGTGTCTTGTCCTTTGTTCATTCTAGCGGAGCAAAAAAATAAAGCGGATAATATAGCTAAAAACATTGCCTCATTAAAAGCATCTGACTTTAAAAGTTCTAGCGATAAAACATCTGATAAATCTGCGGGAATCTGGAATAGTTGCATTTCGTCTGTTGCTCAAGTTTGTTATACCAAAGAAGCAGATTTTAGCCAAAAGTCTAAAGGGACGGCCAGCAGCAATCAAATCCAGACATCAATTACTCGCGCCTGCACTATCACTGATTACGTAAAATCAGCGAGAAAAAATTTAATTGCCGCAGAAGAACAAGTTAAATTTTATAATGGAATGCCTCAAACGGCATCTCTCGTTGTGGAAAACGCTAAGAGTGTCACTATTACAGATAAAAACTCAATCGATGCAGTGACAACTGTTACTTCAAAAGATGTCGAAGACTCTTATCAGAAAAAAAATAAAGAAACTCTAGAAAAAGAAATTTTAGATTGTACCGAAAATGGAGCGATTAAAAGCACTGATAAATGTAAAAGATTTATTAGTACTGACACTAAAGCAAAAAGTGAAGAATTGGCAGAGTTTGGAATTCGCCAATACGCTCAAGGTGAATCAATTGATAAACTCACAGATAAAACCACAAAGAATAAAGCAGATGTTGAAAAATACCTAGTCAATGAAGGATATGATCCCAAATTAGCACAAACCATGACTAGTGATCCTGCAAAATTAGACGAACTTAAAGATGAAATAAGAGAGCGTTATAAAAATGAGCGGAATGCCATTATTGCCAATATGGCAGATAAAATAAAAAAATCAACTACTACAAAAGATGGAACGATTGATGCTACGGCGGATAAATCAAAGATGGACACCATTAGAGCTGAAATTTCTTCACGCTCTGCCGATTTAAAACAACTTGTGCATTTTAATAACGTTGTTTCTTCATACCTAGAAATTACGACGGATAACGGTAAAACTAAAAGAAACACAGCTTCCTTGTTTTCTGAATTAAAAAATGGTTCAAAAGATATTCAAGGGACTACTACTGATCAGATTGATGAGATTAAAAAGCAAAGTGGAAGTGCTGGTCTTAAAGAAGCTAAGTCAGATGGAAGTGATTCACATACTGATTTATCTGTGGAAACGCTTAATAAACTCTTGAAGTATTCTACCGAGAAATAAACGTCTGAGTATAATCCGAATATTTATTCACATCAAATTGGCTATTGCAAATTTTCTGATTGGAATAAGATTCATCCATTCCTAAAATTTGACCATTCTTATAATCAATTTGGGTTCTCACCTTCAACTTTTCAGCACTATCAATTTTATAGGAATTATCAGTTTGCTTTTTGAAATATTGCAGAAAAAAGCCATCTAATCCTTCTCTAATGAAGGTAATTTGTACTTTTGTTCCAGTTGTCACATCAGTAATGGTATTATTGATAACTTCATTGTTTTGAATCTTTGTACAAAGTTGAGATAAATATCCACTTGAATCAGTCTGAACTTTTTTTACAAACTTTAAATTTGGATCGATCGTAGAAGGAGTTTGATAGATGAGATTATTATTGTCATCATATTTCAAAGTTGCATTAATCTGATAAGTTTTAGTGGTATTTTGACAATCTATTTTTTTAGCTGAAAAAGTAAAATTAGTCCCTAGGAAATCTGAACCACGAAAATTTTTTGATTTAGACTGATACGCATAACAGATGCGAGTAGCGACATTACGCTCTCCTGTGGAAATTGGACCTTCAGTATTCAGGGCAGCTGTTGAGCTAAAAGTTGTTTCAACAGAACTCTTGCCTCCTCCACAACCAGAGAGGATAATGGCAGATGTAAAAGCGATGAATGTATAACGTAGAGTACATTTCATAACTTCATCTATCGGCATGAGGAAAAAAAATTTGATGAACTTTAAAGGAAATCTTGGAAATTATAAAATCATTAAGACTGAGGATAATACTGATACAATATACTCGGAATACTTCGATGAAGCCTGTCATAATTTATCAGGCGCCTATGAAGAAACCCTTCATAATTATATTTTAGGATGTGCTATTCCCGATTACTTGAATCGGAATAGTAATTGCTCTATTTTCGATGTTGGTTTTGGTGTGGGGGTTGGTCTGATGGCCCTTCTAGATCAATATACTAAAATGCCCAACTA
This sequence comes from Bacteriovoracaceae bacterium, assembly GCA_947446575.1. Lineage (GTDB taxonomy): Bacteria > Bdellovibrionota > Bacteriovoracia > Bacteriovoracales > Bacteriovoracaceae > Bacteriovorax. The sequence goes on from CANFHC010000033.1 coordinate 21,883, forward strand.
CACTTCAAAAATGCAATACTACTCTATTGAGTTAGATGAAACTCTCCTCTTGTGGTCACTTAGAAATACTCTTCCTAATCTTAAATTAGAAAAAAAAATAATTCATGATCTCACCTTTTACGAAGGAGAATTCCAGAATATTGGAATCAAAATATTTTTAGGTGATGGCAGGATTACCATGCCTAAGGCCCAAAGCTTAGATCTACTCAGTCCACTAGATGTTATTTTTCAAGACGCCTTTTCACCAAAGAAAAATCCAATGCTTTGGAGCGTGGAGTGGTTTAGTTTTTTAAAAAGTATTTCTCGGCAAGGTGTGCTTCTTTCGACCTATAGTTCATCAGTGAGTATTAGAAAATCATTGCTGAGCGCGGGATGGACCATCGAAAACGCTCGGGGATTTGCGATGAAGAAGTCTATGACTAAAGCTAAGTTGACTGGAGTAAGCGCTCCTGAACTTATTGAGCAGCTGCAACGATCTCCCTCTCTTGAAATACGCGATAAATGAATTAACATAATATTAATATGAGCAGATTTTTCATAAGGATTAAAAATGGCCCAAGTCATATTAATTGAAGATAACAAAACATTAAATGATCTTATATCGATCAATCTTACGACCTATCTGGGTGTAGATCTTATTCAAAGAAAGAATGCTCAAGAGACACTGAGCTTATTGGCCATACTCCCCAATATTGATTTAATCATTACAACTCTTAAAGTTGGTGACGAGCCAACATCAGAAATTTTAAGTCGTTATATAAATTCTAATAAGCTTGAAACTGGACTTATTGTTTTAGGCTCTGATGAAAAAGCTAATAATGACTTTACTTTAAATATTTCAAACCCTCACGATTGGGAACAAGTTGTCCATGGATCCGCAAAGATTTTAGGAATTAATGAAAATGTACTCGCTCAAAAAGCCGTTCCTGATTATATAGCTGTTCCAGTTAGATATTTTTTGAACTTAGATAATGTAAACTGCGATGTTTTTATCCGTATTAAAAAATCGCCAACTGAATATCAATTTGTAAAAAGAATCCATAATGGCGATACTTTTTCTAAAGAGTCTATCAAAAGATATATCGACCAAGGTCTAGAAAATTTTCATATCGCTCGTGACTCTTATAAAAATTTTACTATCTTCCTTTCCAATCGTTTAGTCGAAAAGATTGAAGCTCCTAATTTAGAAGTCACTCAGAGAATTCAAATCATGGGAGACTCTTACGACATTGCCGTAAAAGAAATAAGTCGTCTGGGGTTTAATAGTGAAACCATTCAGCTTACTGAGGCCATCATTCAAAATATGGTAAAGAACTTTGAAAAATCTCCAGAGATGTCTAATCTCTTACACAAAGTAATCAATTCAAAGACGGGTCTGCTGTATCAGCGATGTCATATGACTTCAGTTGTTGCCAGTGAAATGATTAAAAATTTAAAATTGGACGACAATATGGCTTATGAAAAAGTAGCTTACGCTTCTTTTTTCCACGATATTATGTTGGCCGACCGAGAAGAATTAACAAAAATAAATTCTTTCGATGAGCTAGAAAAGGCCAATTTAAATGAAGAAGATTGGGATATGGTTTTTAATCACGCAATGGAAGCCTCTATTCTATTAAGAAAGCACCCTGAAGCTCCTCCTGGAGCCGATGAAATCATTAAACACCATCATGGGGCAACAAACGGTAAAGGTTTCTCTAATTCTATTGAAAAGCTTCCAGATCTCTCAAAAATATTTATTATCGCTCATCATTTTGTTTTAGAACTCATTCGCTTTAAAGAATTAGGAGGAGAACCAAAACCCGTCACTGAAGAGCTATATAAACGTTATCCATCTCCTGATGTGGCCGTAATAATAAAATCACTAGAACGAACGTTAAAAAAGAAAAAATGAAAAATAAAATCACAAGTCTTTTTGGTATTGAATACCCCATAATCCAAGGGGGAATGGTTTGGGTCTCCGGTGGAAAATTGGCGGCTGCTGTCTCACGTGCTGGGGGCCTAGGCCTCATCGGTGCTGGCTCTATGCAACCAGAAGTACTTCACCGACAAATCGTTAAGGCCCAGGCCCTAACTTCAAGACCTATTGGAGTCAATGTTCCCTTGCTTTATGAAAAGGCCGGCGAGCAAATTGATACGGCCCTGGCCTTAGGAATTAAAATATTTTTTACTTCAGCAGGAAGTCCCAAAAAATTTACAAGTTATTTAAAAGATCAAGCTTGTACTGTTGTGCATGTGACGAGCTCTCCTGAATTAGCGATAAAATGTGAAGAGGCCGGAGTCGATGCCATTGTCGCTGAAGGATTCGAGGCCGGAGGCCATAATGGACGCGATGAGCTCACAACGTTCACTTTAATTCCACAAGTAAGAGATATAATAAAAATTCCCTTAATAGCGGCTGGAGGAATTGCTGATGGCCGCGGAATCCTTGCCGCACTATCTTTAGGGGCAGAAGGCGTGCAAATGGGAACTCGCTTTCTGATGACTCGCGAATCAAGCGCTCATCAAAGTTTTAAAGATCTCCTCTTAAATGCTAATCCCGCTTCAACAAAAACTTTTATGAGGGCCACAACCCCTGTGCGTTTATTTGATAATAAATTTGCCCGCGAAATCGCTCAAATTGAACAATCTTTTCATGGTGAAAATTTAAAACAAAAATTATATGAGCACCTTGGAAAATTTCGGGCAAAAAATGGAATGCTAGAAGGTGATTTAGACAACGGAGAGTTAGAAGTAGGTCAGGTGATCAGTCTAATTAAAAATATTCCAACTGTTGAGGAAGTTTTTAATGAGCTCATTGCTGATTATAAAAAAGGTATTAGAAATTTACCTCAATTTTAATCCTCCTTATAATCCTCTTTTTAATCTTCTACCTTATAATTCCTTTTTCTAAAACTGCAATTCGCTCAGCTATTGGTGGGTGTGTGGACATGAGTTTCATAAAACCCTCTTTAGATGAAATTTGCATAGATCGAAAATTCGGATCCGCCTCGACTGTCTTTGCTTCAAGAGCTGGATGGGCACGAGATAATGCATGTAAAGCTGCAATCATTTTTTCTTTGCCGGCCAAATCAGCACCTCCACGATCTGCTCGGTATTCTCTATAGCGCGAAAACCAGGCAACAATTGGAGTTGCAAGGATTCCAAATAGTATATCTAAAACAAAAACTAAAAGCATTTGCACAAACGGATTTGGCCTGTCATTTCTGTCGTCATTGTTTCTCATCGCCTGAGTAATAAAAAAGGCAACGATGCGTGAGAAAAAAAGCACAAAAGCATTTACCACTCCTTGAACGAGCGCCATAGTCACCATGTCTCCGTTAGCGATATGGGCCACTTCGTGACCTAACACACCTTCAATCTCTTCGTCGCTCATTGAATTCATTAAACCCGATGAGACTGCCACTAGAGAATTATTTCTTGAAGGTCCCGTTGCAAATGCATTTAAGACATCGTCTTGATAAATACCGACTTCTGGCATTTCGGTTAGGCCTGCTCTGCGGGCCAATCGATGAACGGTATTAACTAATTTTTTATGTGGCCCAAGATCTGTCACAAGCTGCACACCCATCATCCATTTAGCCATCATTTTTGAAAGCATCAAACTAATGAGCGAGCCGGCCATCCCCCAAATAAAACACATAACTAACAAAGGTGTGTATTGTAGTCCCGCTCCAGCTAATACTCTTCCAATCCCGAGCACATTGATCAGGATTGAAACTCCTGCTACAACTAAAATATTAACACCAAAAAATAAAAATAATCTCTTCATAAAACTTTTTAATCTCCAAACATTTTTATGGCCTCATCTATTTTGAGGTCAAAGCTGAATCTGTCAATATATTGGTAAAGAAAAGTTTCTCAATTTCCGAAAAAACACCATGATTAAAAAGCATTTAAACACACAAGAATTTCTATGGGTTGCTATCATATTTTGGTCGGCAAGTTTTACAGCAATTGAAGCTCCTTTTAGTTTTGTTTTCAAAACTAAAATCCAAACTTGGCAATTAATTGTCGACGCCATTATTTCAATTCTTTTCATTTTAGATTTAATTTATCATTTAAAAGAAGCAAAAAAGCATAAAGATAAAACTGATATCAATCTGAATCAAAAAAAATGGCTTTTCCCATTAATGTTAACAGTAGACCTACTGGCGTGTATTCCTTTTGATCTTTTATCACATTATCTTGGTCATCAAGACCTCTTTACCGCGTTTCGATTGCTTCGAATGATTAGAATCATAAAAGTGTATTACTTGATTGAAAATATCACCATCGTTCCAAAAATTTTTAAAATGCAATCAATTGCTGTTGGTTGTTTAATGGTTGTCAATTGGATTGCTTGTGGATGGATCTTTATCTACCCCATGACTGCTGATACTGATGTGACTACTTACTACATTCGATCTTTCTATTGGGCGCTTACAACTCTTACGACTATTGGTTACGGTGATATTGTTCCTCACGATAATATTGGTCGCATATTTACCTGCTTCATTATGATTATTGGCGTTGGTATGTACGGTATAGTTATTGGGAATATTTCCCGCATGCTTGCAAGTGCTGACCGTTACAAAGAGCAATCACGTGAAAAAATAAATGACCTCTTAATGTTTATGAAACATTATAAAATACCTGATCGTTTGCAAAAAGCTGCAATTAATCACTACAGTCATCTCTATTCAAAGCGTTTAAGTGAAAATGATGAAAAAATTATTGCTGATCTCCCTCATGCGATTCAACATGAAATGCAAATTTACATGAAGATCAAATTAATCAGCAATATTCCTATTTTTCAAGAATGTCCTCACGATTGCTTAAAAGATGTTTCTACACATCTCGAGCAAATCTATTCATCTCCAGGGGACATGATAATTAATATTGGAGATCTGGGCGAAGAGATGTTTGTTATTGCTCACGGAAATGTTGATGTAATTTTAGAAAGTGGCGAGCGAGTGGCCACTCTTCACGACGGACAAATATTTGGAGAAATTGCTCTCTTAAAAGAAATTAAAAGAACGGCCAATATTCAGTCGTCAACTTATTGTGATCTATACAAACTAACTAAAAAAAGTTTTAATGAGATTGTTCAGCGCTATCCAATTCTTTTATCGAATATTGAAAACACAACTCAAAGACGAAGTACGGATAAAACTCCAACAAGTTCATCGAATGGCAAATAAGACTCTGCCATTCGATAATATTAATTAGAATCCAGCTTTCTTTTTAGCGTCTGCAATCATCGCTTCACGGGCCGACTTATCGGCCCAACGAGCTTGAGCAGCAACAGAAAGTTTTCGAATTGGATCGAAATAAAAGAAGACCTCACCTGGTTTTACATTCGGAGCTGTCCACACAGAGATACCATTTTCACGGTCATAGTATTCATACGAGGCCACATGGCGCTTTCCACCACCACCTGGAGCATCACAAACGAATGTCGGCGTATTAAAGCCGGCTGTCGTTCCGCGCACAGCTTTTTCAAGTGCCTCACCAAAAGCAATTGACGTTCTAAAATGCTCGCATCCTGGAACCATGTCATGCATGTAAACGTAGTATGGTTGGATGTTCATAAAACTAATCTGTTTAATTAAAAGCACCATTTCGTTAATTGTATCGTTTACGCCTTCTTGCAATACTGCTTGGTTTCTTACGATAATGCCTTCTGCAAAAAGGCGGTCCATGGCAAGTTTTGAAGCCATCGTGATTTCACGAGGTGAAGAAAAGTGAGTGTGTATCACAACTGATTTTCCCATCTCACGGGCCTTTTTATGAACGCCATTTAAAGCATTAAACCATTCATGATCTGAAGTAATTTTTTGAGGATAAATGGCAATCCCTTTCGTTGCAAAACGAAGTCGTCTTATATGAGGGATATTTAATAAATTCTCTCCAATAAAAGTAATTTGTTTTGCCGTCATCATAAAAGCGTCACCGCCGGAGATTACGACATCTTCAATCGTATCGTGCGCGCGAATATAATCGAAGGCCACATCCATCTTTGCTTGGTTAACTCCGTAAGTTTCTTTTTCTACGGCTTCAGTTGATCCACCAATTAAACGTGAGCGTGTACAATATGAACAATAAACCGGACAAATGGTAGTCGGTAAAAATAATACTTTGTCATGATATCTATGAGTGATAGTCGGAACCGGAGAGTCAACATCTTCATGAAGAGAATCTGCTTCGTAGTATGGATGATCTGGAAGAAATTGAGATCCAATTGGCAAGAATTGTTTTCTCATAGGGCAATTTACAGGATCGTTCCAGTCCATAAGAGCGAATATATATGGCGTGATTCTAATATTCATCGGAGTTTTATGTTGACCTGCTTGCATGTCTTGATAAAATTCATCCGTACAAAGAGCACCTAAAATGGTCTTGACTTGATCAACTTTTTTGATTGAATTTTTCATCTGCCACATGTGATCAGCAAATTCTTCACGTGTGACATCTTTCCATCCTGGAATATTTTTCCAGAACTCATCATCACGGAAATGTTTGTGAGCATGATCATCGAGAGTGAGTTTGAGTTTATTACTGTCTTCCATAAACTTGTTTCCTTACGTTTATACTTTAGGCACTAAAATTTTTATTAATTTAATTATGCCTTCTTTTTAAAAACTTTAAAGAGAAAGGGCGACACAAGCAAAAAGATCAAGAAAATGACGAAATAGTGGAAGTATGCTTTGATGTCGAAGTGGACAAATTGGGCCAGGTAATGGGTGATTCCAATAATACCACCTACCCAAAGGGCTGCTCCAGCGATATCAAAAAGCATAAAGCGCAAACCATTCATCTTACTAGTGCCGGCCACGAATGGAGCAAATGTTCTCACAAAGGCGATGAACTTACAAAAGAGGATGGTTTTCCCACCATGCTTGGTGTAGAAGCTTTGGGCCATTTCCATATGTTTTTCTTCTAAATATAATCTATGTATATTATCGCGTACTTTTATAGAGTATTTGCGACCTAAGAAATAACTAAAATGATCCCCTAAAACTGTGGCCAAAATCAGAGAAGGAATAAGTATTTTCAGCTCGATGTCCCCATTGGCCGAAATAAGACCTAGGGTAAATAGTAGTGAATCTCCTGGAAGAAAGAAGCCAAACAAGCCAGTTTCAGCAAACAAGATAAGCGAGAGTCCCCAATAACCAAAAAATTGGAAAAAAGCCAAAGGGTCGGTCGTAATATGAAGGATGGGTTCTAATATTTCCATAATATAAGTGCAGTGGAGTGTATCAAATTTATCTAGGGCAACCTAGTAAAAAATTCACGGCACCAGCTTTTAATGGCGGCGCATTATTTATAGCTATACCATAAGCACTACTAATCTAAAAAAAATCGAGAATACTTTTATGAAAAATCTTTTTGTTCTTCTACTTTTATCCATGACTTTTGCTGCCCAAACAGCAGAGCACAGAAAATTAGAAGATTATCTTGATAGAAAAGAGATTCAGAAAAAAATTCGTGAAACAATTGCTGATCAAGATGTTAACTTTAACGTTGATTTAGGGAGTATTGATCTCATTGATGGGATCAATTTATCAAATGAATACCGTTATGGAGTGGAAGCTTCTTATATTAACAAATACTACACACGCATTGATAAATGGGATTTAAAAGCAGCTGTCAATGTTGGTGAAGTGGTTAAAGATTTAGTTGATATTCCTTTTTCATTTTCAATCAATAAATCTTCTAGCTTTTTCTTCGTTCGTCAATTTCCTAAAAAATTAGATGCAATGAAAGCGATCCCCTACGCTCCTAATAAACTTCCACTAAACGCTAAACTTGCTCTTAAAAATTTAAGTCCAGGTGATTTCGTAAGTATGCCGGCCAATCTGAGCGTGGCAGTGAGTGCAGGTTTCTCATCAGCATACATCTCACCTATTATCGTCAATGCTAATACTAGTTCTGCTTTTGTAATGAGCGGAGAGTTTACGATTCAAATTTTTAAAATGGATGAAAGTCATGTTCGTTTAAAATTAATTTCTAAAAGAGGAAGAGACACTTCTGGAAACATCGGAGTTGGTGCCTCTCTTAATGTTTTTGGAATCAGATTTATTGATAATCAAATTGACCGTCTTCTTGATCGCGATCTTATACAACTTGGAGTTGGTTATAATCCTGGCGCTCAATTTATTATCGACTACGTTTTTGATTTAAATGATAAAGATGCACAAGATGCTTATAACCAAATTATGAGTTCAACATTTAAGTTTAAAGATTTAATTGTTGCAGATATGGTAAATGGTTCTGATCTAAAAGATAAGCTGATTTCTTCTTATGAAAAAGCTGATTCCCTCTATGCTGAAGACAGCAAACTTGAACCAAAAGATCGTCGCGTTCAAAGAATATTTAAAGGTTTTTCTAACTACAAAGGACACACTCGTCATATTAAATTAGCTTTTCTAGTTACTAGCTATATAAATGATCGAACATTCACTGAGAGCAAAGTGACTTTTATTGATAAGAACGAAAAGAATTTAGAATTTTTCTATCCAACATATTCAAAATATATCGAAAGCAAATTAGGAAAAAGTTTCTACGAGTTAAAAGATCAAAACTACCAAAATAATTTTGGACTTATTCCTAAATTTAACTCTGAAGATACAATCACAAAAAATCCTGACCTAGGATTATCTTTTGAACGTAAAGACCGCTACTTTACAACGAACGAACAAAAATATGTAGAGAGGTTTATGATTGGTCAAATACCTGCGAGAATAGCGGATAAAATCGATCTTTCTCAATGGAGAGATGGAGTTAAAAAATATGATTCACGCATATTCTTTCAATTGATTTTAAAATCTCAAGGTTTTGAATACCTAAAAGATTTAACGGCATCAGAGTTAAGATTAAAAATTGTTAAGTATGTTGAAGACAGAAGAAAACTTCATGTTATCGACAACACTGATCCAATCGAGCAAGAAGAAAAAATAAGTGATCCAACAATAGAAAAACTTAAAAACTTTTTAATGCTGAATCGTTTTATAGAAAAAGAACGTCTACTTAGCCTTGCAGATAGTTTGGCAAAAGTTTTAAATAGTCCAAATTCTGAAGATAAACTAAGAAGACTTGTAGTCCTAAATGAGACAGGTATTTTTGATAAAATCGGAGTTGGTTTTTTAATCTCACTTCTTCCGCAGGAGAAATTAGAAGATCTTATTTATTTAAAACTTGAAATGATCGGAAAAGATTTAAAAGGAGTTTCAACAGAATTTGGAACGCTTAATTACCATGCTCTTTATAAAGAATTAACTGAAGTTCAAAGTAGACTTTCAAATCGTTCTTATGATCTGCGCCTATCTGATGAGGACCGTAACATGGAAGATTTGAGCATCGATAAACTATAATCCATGGGGTAAATACATTGGATTCTTGATCAAAAAAGTGCTGAATTAGCTAAAAAAATGCTGCTCAAATGGTTATGATTTAACTAACGACTAAATCAATCAACACCAAAACCCAGGAGCAGCACGGATGATGCTACCAAGTTTTCTTAAGAATTTAATCCCTAATTTCAAAATTATTGACCTAAAAGAATGGAAAACGAAAGGCCGGATCGACATTTACCTGGAAAAGAAAAAAAATTCTCCAGAAAACACCTGTTGCCGCTGCGGTTCTAAGCTTCATGGCTCTCGCGGAAAACATCGTCTGATGCTTGAGCATATGCCTATTTTTAATTTCAAAGTTTATCTTCATCTCTGGCGTGAAAAAGGACACTGTAAAACCTGTAATAAAGCCCGTAGCGAAACCTTTGATTTTATCGCTGATGAGACACCTCACCTTACAAAAGAATACTCTTGGTGGCTCGGAAAGCTTTGTGAAATGAGTGCGGTTAAGAAAGTTTCTGAACTAACAGGAGTCGATAACATGACTCTTCATCGATTGGATTTTTCGAGACTCAAGAAATTAGTTCAGCACTACAAAATTCCAGATTTAAAACGCATCAGTGTTGATGAAGTTTATGGGCGCAGTAAAAAATATCACGCCAAAGAATCGCGGGATAAGCAATTTTTCACAGTGATCTGTGATCTTGATTCGCGTCGAGTGGTTTGGGTTACTGAGAGTAGAGATAAAAAAGCCCTCGATGAATTTTTTAATATTTTAGGTAAGGAACGCTGTGAAAAAATAGAAGTAGTAGCGATGGATCAGCATGATCCCTACCGAGCTTCAGTGAGAGATAATTGTAAGAATGCTGATGTGGTGTGGGATCGTTTTCATTTGGTACAGAGCTTTGAAAATGCCCTTAATGAAGAAAGAAAGGATCTACATTCTGATGCCCCAAAAGGCAGTGATTTAAAATATAGTGCCTGCGGGACGTTCAGGTTTTTGTTTTTAAAAAAGGCAAAAGATCGAACAAAAAGTGAAGCGAAACATATTGAACAAGTGGCCAAGGAAAATAAATTATTTTTCTATCTGGAACTCATAAAAGAAAAATTTATTCATATTTTTAACGAGCGAAATGAGATGGATGCTCTTTGGGAATTATCCGAATTAGAAGAATGGATAATGTCTTGCCAGTTCGAAAATCTAAAAAAATGGTTTAAACACTTCATGGATAATTGGAATACGATTAAAAATTATTTTGTTCATCGGGTAACTTCGTCGTTATCGGAAGGACAAAACAACTCAATTAAAGCGTTAAAGAGAAGAGGATTTGGTTACAGAAATATGGCCTATTTTAAGCTTAAAATCTTGCAGGTCTGTGGATTTTTGAACTGTCGATACGTGGGGATTAATGATTATTAAATTATAAATACTTGCACTTATTTGATGGAGACCC
>CANFHC010000034.1 GCA_947446575.1 Bacteriovoracaceae bacterium
GATTATTTCCAATTCACATCATTCATGGTGGCAAATGTAAAACCTCTATCTTCTAACTCAGGAATAAGTTTTGTAAGCATTTCCACCGATTGATGACGTAGATCGTGCATTAAAACGACACCACCTTTATGTTGTTTCGCCTCGTAAAGATATCCACTCATACAGTCATCAATGGATACCTTTTTTGACCAACATTCCCAATCAGCGGCTTGAACATATTTTCCATTTCGCACTTCCAATTCACCACCGATATCCCAAAGGATGGGACCCTTATAGGATTTCCCAATCTCATTCCCATTGAGAAAATCTGCATATTTTTGTGCCCATGCACCTTCTGGTGCTCGGAAAAAAAAGAATCGATCATTTGTCATATAAGGAGAAATAACTTCGTGAGCATCCAAAACTTCACTCTTAACTTTTGCTTTCCAAAGTAATGGATCTAAATTTTTAAGCGGAGTGTGAGTCATCGAATGATTGCCTACCATATGTCCTTCAGCAACAATTCTTTTCATTAAATCAGGATGGGCCAAAACATTTTTGCCGATAACAAAAAATGTAGCCTTTATATTATGCTCTAATAAAATATCTAAAACTTTATTAGTTACACCGGGATTTGGACCGTCATCAAAAGTTAAAATTATTTCATTATGTCCGGTATGAATATTTTCTACGTTTGTTTTTGAAAAATCTTTATCGATAACTTCTTGGGCAAAAACAGAGTTTATGGTGAAAAGAAAAAATAGGGAAATGAGTTTCTTCATTACAATCTCCTGATTAACCTTGAATGATTTTATAGTCCTCACAATGGACATTGAATATAGGAAAAAAAGATTTTTTGTTGTATAATGAATTCATACATTTTCCATAAGATTTAATTATGAAAAGCAATCACGGTTTTCTCTATCAAACAAAAGAGATTAAAGTCCTAGATTTTAATCTTACGACTATTCGCGATCTCGATGAAAGTATCGATACACTTTGTGACTTTTTTGGCGAAGCTGATCAAGACAATTCTTTAGCAGAGGAATACTGCCCTTATTTCGGCGTTCTTTGGGAAGCGGGCATCGGCCTTAGTCAGTACCTTTTAAAAATGGATTTGAACAATAAGCGCGTTTTAGAAATTGGTTGTGGTCTTGCTTTGCCTTCTTTTTTAGTTACAAAAATGGGCGGAGAAATAATTGCGACAGACTTCCACGCTGATGTACCTTTGTTTTTAGAATTTAATCAAAATAAAAATAAAATTCAGTTCCCTTATCGTGTGATGAATTGGCGTGATGAAGTTGAGCGAACCAAATCAGATTTAGGATTATTCGATTTGGTTTTGGGTTCTGATATTTTGTATGAAAGCCAACACCCAATGCAGGTTGCGATTGCCTTAATTGCTTTTTTAAAACCTGGAGGAAAAATAATTCTCTCTGATCCAGGGCGTGCCTATATTCAAAAATTTATTACCTCCATGAATGAATGTGGATATGCAGAAAATTTTACAACTCAAATTGTTGCAGCCGAACTAACTCCGAAAAAACAACAACGTGATATTTTTATTTTTGAATTTACTAAATAAGAACGTCTTCGAAAAAAGCACCTCGCCCAAGACTTTCATCCAATACATGTATTTCTAAGACCCATAGATGAGGGAGAGGGAAGAAATCCTGATTTCCCAATTTCCCTTTATAATGAAGAGCGTGAGGAAAATCACCCAAGCGATGCCCATACATATTACTGTTTAATTTTAAATTCATTTTTTCGGCTTCATTTGATGCAAATTCATAGAGCTCAACACCCGTTAATTCATCTTGTTTCCAAGCTTCTTGAGTCGCCATAAAGATTTTTTTTGGTGCTGATTGCAGATGAATTAACTGAGGATCATTTCCTAAAACAAAAGTTTCTCCATAATCAGCTTCATGATTAAAAAATACCGGACCTATATCAATAAAAAATAAATCCTGTTCTTTTAATCTTACTTCATCTGAGAGGTCTCTAAAATTTTTAGTCGTATTGGAATTCACACGAAACTTAGTAGGATGCCAAAATTTTTCAACTCCAGAGGCACTGAGCTCTTTCGTTAGAATTGAATTACATTGGGACTCATCCATTCCAGGTCGAATATTTTGAGCAGTCATTTGTACGGCTAAAATAGCTTTAGCTCGTGCATTTAGATAGAGGTCTAAATTGAATTCTGATCCACAATTTTCTTCGAAGTGAATTGAGAAACTCATACTGATTTAGGCGGAGGGCAGATAGCGCAACCAAAGTCATCTTCATGATCTTCGATTTCTTGGTCTAAAGATTTTTTGTACTCTGCGATCTCTTGGTCATTTGCACCCAAAGATGCAATGAGTGTTTCAGTAAGTCCAGGTGCTTCAATGCGAATATCTAGCCCTTCAGCTTCTAATTGGGCCGCAAAAGCATAGGCATCACCTATACTCTCGAGTGTAGTCTCTAGAAGAGTTGTTCCTGAAATATTATCAATGACGCGAACTTGGTTTGACATTTACTAAGAGTAACAAGAAAATGGTCCTATGGTAAAGACAGAAGATAGTCAGAAGAAAATTTTTTACATCGAAAAAGGTGATTTTTTGCGCTCAATGATGGAATTTGCAATAAGGGCCCGTGGAGCGGATATTTACACCGTAGACACTCTAGAGAACAATTTCTACCTGTTGGATGAGTTAGTTCCTGACTTAATTATTTTTGACGTTAAAACAGTGTTCAATCAGCTGGAAGAATTAAAAAAATATAAGAATAAGGCCCACTTTGTAGCCGTAGGTGACGAAGGTGATCAAAATCTTGTCGCAGATTTCGCAACCACATTTTTTACCAAGCCTCTCGAAGCAAAAAACATTGCGAGCCGCTTGCTTGCATTACTTGACTGAATTCCTAATTGGCCTAAAATTTCCATCTGTTCCGGAGTACATTCTCCCCCTAAAATAGGTTAATGGGTGGAATAAATTTTGAAATTCTTAAAGATAAGAATGCGTTGGTCATTTTTGTCTCGCAACTTGTGTCGATTATTTGTGACAAGATGATGTCGCTAGGACTCGTTTGGTATTTAACCAGTAAGTTTTCCATCAATGTTGTTCCTTGGTATATGGCAGTTTGTTTTTTACCCCATTTATTGATGGCCTTCTTTTCAACAAAACTTATAAATCGCGTAGGTGTTTTACAGAGTGTAATTTTTTCAGAATTTTTTAGGGCACTTGTTTTAATCATCCTATATGTATTTATTTTATTTTTCCATTTAGAAGGGGATCAACTTCTAACTGCACTTTTTATTGCAGGATTTTTCGTAGGTCTTGGGGGAAGTGTTTTTAATCCTGCCGTTCTTTCATTGCCTCCACAGTTAGTAACTCCAGAAAAAGTCATAGGCTTAAATGCGCTGATTGATACAAGTATGTCCATCTCTACGATCTTGGGAGCAACATTTGCTATTTTTCTTTTAAATATTGTCGATCTCAAAATGCTCATTTTGATAAATGCACTTAGTTTTTTATGGGCGGGTGCTTTACAACTTGGTTTAGAAGTTAACATAAAAGAGATAGTAGAGGATAGGAGCGAAGAACTTGTTCTTGGATCAAGGGCGGTATTAAAAAAATATCCTGATATCGCAAGAATGCTCGGAAGTTTTTTATTTCTCAATTTAGTGTTTACTCCCATTCTCGTAATGATTCCTTGGTATGTTCAAAATATGTATAGAGGAAACTCTGGTACACTCGCTTTGATTGAAGGAGCAATGGGACTTGGAGCCTTTTTAACAGGGCTTTATTTATCGCTGGCAAGTTTTCGAATTGATGGAGCAAAAAGAATTACTATGATTAGCATCGTTTCATTTTTATTCGGTATATTTTTTCTTTTTTTTGCTTTTTCAAAATTTACTTGGCAAGGCGCCATTGTCTTATTTGCTATTGGAATTCTAAGTACCTTTTTAAATATCCAAGTTCTAACTTATTTTCAAACTGCTCTTAAAGTAGAAGAAATTCCCACAATTATGACGGCCGTGAATATCATAAGTGCTGCTTCTGTACCATTGTCATTAGGATTTTCTGGACTCATCTTTCCCCACGTCTTCATTCCAAATTTCGCTAAAGCAAGCGGAGTATTGGTAATTATAATTGCGCTTATTATGCCTCGCTATTTAAAAGGATCGATATGGAAATTGGAATAGAAATAAAAATACAAGAAGCAGATGCGGATGATGTTGATGAAATAATCAATTTATATCGTGCCGTATATGGAAGAAAATATCCTCTTTCTTATGGAACAGATCCCGATCTATTAAAGCGGGCTATCTTAAATAAAGAAACACATATGTGTTTAGTTGCCAGAGATGTCATGAATCGAGTTATTGGGGGAGCATTGATTGTTGAGATCGACGCTTATAATAAAATTGGAAAATTGTTGGGCCTTGTCGTTCATCCAACCTATCAACGCCATAAAATTGGCAATAGCCTTGTTAGTCACGTGAGTGATTTTTTTCTCAAAAAAGATCCAAGACTGAATTCACTGTATGCCACAACTAGAACTATTACGGTTGGACCACAGATGATTTTTATTAAAAATAATTATCTTCCTTTAGGCATTTTTCCCAATGCTCACCGCTTGCATCAATATGAAACGGTAACTTTATTTGCAAAATTTAGAGAAAATATTTTAGAAAAAAGAACTCCCGTGCCATCAGCTTCGGTAAAACTAATGCCAATGTACGGAATTTTAAAAAACCTTGTTCCTGAAATTGATCTTCCAAAGCCTGAAGATGTAAAACCCTTAGCCGTAAACGAAGATGCCGACGAGTGGGAGTTTGAAGTAATCAGAGCTCCCAATTACGTTTACAGAAAATTTTTAGAACGCTTTCCTGATCCAAGTGATCGCTTCTTTCCTTTCCATACACCGAATATGTTGATCTCTGAAAAAAAAGGTCGAATGGATATTTTTGCGTATTTCAGTAAGCGTGATGGTTACTGCACATTAATTAAAGCAACACATCCGATTTCAGATTTGAATGGGAGGCTCACAAGTCTCTACATGCAACTCGATGATATCGGAGTTTCCTATATCGAAGTTTTAGTTAATGTAAAACACACTCCACTAATCGACACTCTCTTGGGGGGGCAATTCCTCCCATCTGCTATTTATCCCGCGATGAGAGAAATTGATAATAACTATGAAGATTATATCGTAATGAGCAGAACAATGGAGCCTTTGAATTTTAAAGGTATGCACGTTGTTTCTCCTTTTAAACCATTTATTGATCAGTACGTAGAGGCTTGGAAGCAAGTCAACTTAGATACGATCGAGGTAATTTATGGATCAAAAACTTAATGTCCCTGATTCATCAAAATTAAAAAATGTTCAAAAGATTTGTGATGAAACATCACCATATGAAAATTTGGATAATCACGATGCTGAATTTGTAATCGCGATGAGAGAAATTACATTGTGGCATTTGGAAAAATGTGAATTTTACAAAAAACTTGCGGCATCACAAAACTTTAAAATTTCGCAGGTAAAAACACTAGACGATTGTCTTTTAATTCCACATTTGTGGGCCCATTTTTTTAAAACTCATGAAGTTTTGTCTGTACCAGAAAAAGATGTCTTTTTGCATCTGACATCTTCAGGAACGACTGGACAAAAATCTCAAATATTTTTCGATGAATGGACAATTAAGTCAGCACAAAGAATGGTCGACTCAATTTTTGAAAAATACAATTGGGTAACACCCAATCAAAAATGTAATTATGTTCTCTTTAGTTATGAAACTGAAAGCTCTTCCAAACTAGGAACTGCCTACACCGATAATTTTCTTTGCAAATATGCACCTGTAAATGAAGTGTTCTATGCTTTAAAACTTACCGGAAGTGGGGGGCATGAATTTGACTGTTTTGGGACTATCGAAGTCTTTTTAAAATACGCGAAAGAGGGATTGCCTGTAAGGCTGTTTGGTTTTCCAGCTTTTTTTTATTTTGCTTTAGAGCGAATGAAAAAATTAGGAATTCCTCCCGTTAAAATGCACCCTGATTCAATGGTGTTTTTAGGTGGTGGTTGGAAAGGAAATGCCGATAAGGCCATTGCCAAAGAAGATTTTTATTCTTTAGTGGAAGAAATGTTAGGAATTCCCAACGAAAGACTGCGTGATGGCTTTGGTTCAGTTGAGCACTGTGTACCATACGTAGAATGTAAAAATCATGAATTTCATGTTCCTGTTTGGTCGAGAGTCTTTATTAGAGATGTCGAAACATTAAAACCATTAGGATTTAATGAATTAGGTTTTTTACATTTTATTTCACCCTATATTACTTCTATGCCGGCGCATTCAGTGATCATGGGTGATATGGCCTCACTTCATCCGGCAGAATCTTGCGGCTGTGGATTGCCGACCCCCTTTTTTAAAGTGCACGGAAGAGCTGGAATTTCAAAAAATAAAAGTTGTGCACTCGCGGCAAGCGAACTTTTAAAAGGGAAAGCATCATGAATTTATGGCAGGGACGCATAGTAAGCGATGAAGAATTTAAAAACAACTTTTATGAAAAAATAAAGGATTCAGACTTTTGGAGTCATCCTCCGCTGTCTCATCAATTATTTTTCGAACTTATTGACCTAGCGACTTTAAAATTAAAAGAAAAAGGTGATTTTTATAATAAGCTTATCAGAGACTTAAGAGCAAGATCAGACATTCGTGAAGATGAAGTAATTCTTTGTATGAAATCCTTGGAAGATTTCCTAGATTCTTCTAACTTGCGGTTGAAAGTTAAACGTGAATTGGGAAGTGAATTTCCTTTTGAGCTAAAAAGAATAAATTTTAAAGAAAATCATTTTGAATCTTGGTTTCCTTTAGGTGTATTAGTGCATGTGACTCCGAATAACTCACCATTGCTTGGCGTACTTGGAGTTATCGAAGGATTGTTAGCCGGAAACGTAAATGTGTTAAAATTGGCCAGAAAAGACAGTGCATTTGCTGCCATTTTTTATCAAGAGCTTTGCGCGCTTGATACTAGTTCAACTTTTAAGAATTATATTACCATCGGTAAAGTTTCTTCAAATGACAAAAAATACTTAAACGATTTTTTATCAATTGCTGATGTTATTTCTGCCTGGGGAAATGAAGAAAGTATAAAAAGTTTAAGAGAGATGGCTCCTAGTAGAGCTCGTATAGTAGAATGGGGTCATAAAATTTCTTTTTCGTATGTTTCAAAGTCTACGTCGCAAGATGAAGATATGTTGAAAAAATTAGCATTTGAAATTTGTAATAACGAACAAATGGCCTGTTCGAGCCCTCAATGTGTTTTTGTAGAAGACGCAAGTTTTGAAGACTTAAAAACCTTTGCCACAAATCTTAGTATTGCATTAGGTATTGTTTCACCAACGATAGCTAGAGTTATGCCAGGTGTACAAGAAACAGCAGAGTTAACCGTCTCTAAAGAGCAAGTTAGACTTAATTCACTCTTTGGAAACAGTGAAGTTATTGTCGCTCCAAATAATGAATGGAGAATTTTCATTGAAGATTCGGCAGGATTAAAGGCCTCTCCGCTTTTTAGAACGATCTGGGTTAAGCCACTTCCAAAAAATAAAATTATTCATAATCTTAGACCCCTCAAAGTCTATTTGCAGACGGTTGGGATTTCTGCAGGCCGAGATGAAATTGAAAAACTTTCTCGAGAGTTTTTTCAAGCAGGCGTTCAACGAGTGCGTGCCATTGGTGAAATGACCGATTCATATCTTGGCGAACCTCATGACGGTGTTTATGCATTAGAGCGCTATTGTCAAAAAATTTCTTTTACTGATTCGACATCTAAAAATTTAATGAAAGGCAAAAATACTTTTGAAGAAATCAAAAGACCACTAATGCCTAAAAAACAAAACATTATGGAAAAGACTGACTTTCAAGATTTAAAAGTAGATCCGCGCTTTAGTGATTTATACTTTTATAGTGGTGGAAGCTCAGGAGATCCTAAACTTTCTATTTTCACTTATGATGATTACCATCGCCAAATGGAACTTGCCGCGGAAGGATTATTTGCAGCGGGTCTCGATCCTAAAGTTGATCGCTGTATGAATTTATTTTATGCAGGTAGTTTGTATGGTGGATTCATCAGCTTTTTTACTATTTTAGAAAAGTTATTGGCCGTGCATTTTCCAATGGGAGCCAGTACTGATTTTGAATTAGTAGGAAAGACTCTTGTGACCAATAAAGTAGATACGCTCTTAGGAATGCCTTCTTACTTAATCCAGCTCTTTTCAGCCAATGCAGAAAGATTTAAAAAATACCACGGGATAAAAAAAATATTTTATGGTGGAGAACACTTTAGTGAGGCACAAAAAAACTTTTTTAAAAAAGAATACGGTGTAGAAGTAGTTCGCTCCGCAAGTTATGGCTCTGTCGATGCAGGCCCCTTGGGCTTTCAATGTGAATTTTCCAATGGGGGAATTCACCATCTGCATGAGCGCCTTCACGAATTAGAAGTTGTAGAATTAGAAATCGACCAAGTGGTGAATCCAGGCAGTGTTGGAAGATTCCTCTTCACCTCAAAAGTTCGTCAAGGACAAAAAATCGAACGCTATGCGATTGGAGATGTAGGTCGCATTATCGAAGGGAAATGTGAATGTGGAAGATCAGGGGTACGTTTTGATCTCATGGGCAGACATGGAGATGTGTTTAGAATTGGGACTACTTTTTTAAGTTATCAAAAATTTCAAAAGTTATTAATTGATAAATATGATTTTGAGGGCTCTATTCAATTACACCTTTATGCTGGAAGTGGAGATGAAAAGGAAAAAGTTCAATTAAAAGTTGAAAACCAATTTAAATTCCCAGTATCCAAGGAAACTCTCATGAAAGATTTGATGGATAATTACAAAGATTTAAAAGAAGTTGTGATGATTGATCTAGTGTTGGATTTTGAAATTGAATTGACGGAAAGAGCTGGGCTTACATTCAGCTCCAGTACTGGGAAATTACGAAGTGTAATTGATCATAGGAATTAGAATGAATATTCAAAAATGGACATTAAAAGAAATCGTTGAGCATGCTAAGAAAAATTCTCCATTTTATGGTGAATTGTACAAAAATATTGATGCTTCTGAATTATCCAGTTTACCAATAATCGATCAATCAAATTTTTGGAAAAGCGAAGTCCTAACAACTAAAAATCAAGATGGAATAGTTTTTAAAAGTGGTGGAAGCACTGGTGCTCCTAAGTATTCTTTTTTTACTTCATTAGAATGGCAAAGTTTTACAACCGCTTTTGGCTGGGGAATTGCTCAAGGGATTTTGGAAGATAGTGACAAGGTTGCCAACCTTTTTTACGTTGGTGATCTCTATGCTTCATTTTTATTTATAAAAGATTCACTGCAATGGATACCTGTTGAATCCAAAAAGATTCTCCAATTTCCAATTGCTGGTGCAACAGACTCTAAGCAGATCTTAAAAACATTGGAAGAGTTCTCTGTAAATGTGATTGTCGGAGTTCCTTCTGCCATCCTCACTTTATTGGAAGATTATATGCAAGATAAAAAATCTTATCCCAATATAAAAATAGAAAAGCTACTTTTTGGTGGTGAAGCACTTTACCCAGATCAATATTTAGCGATAAAAGAAATTTTTCCTAATATACAAATTTCTTCTATTGGATACGCTAGTGTCGATGCTGGTCTCTTGGGATTTTCAGATCGGACATGTGCCGATGGTGAACACCGAGTTTTTGACAAAGCTAATATCATCGAAATTGTTGATCCAGATACACTTGAAGTCATAACAGAGATGAATCGAGTAGGTAAAGTACTCATAACAAATTTGACTCGAAAATTAATGCCTATCATTCGCTACCCAGCTGGCGATTTAGCGATGTGGATGGAAAGTGCAGAGACTCCTTTTCGAAAATTTAAACTACTTGGTCGATCGGATGAGGCTGCAAGGCTAGGGACTATTAGTGTTTATTTTGAAGACACTAGAGTCATGGTGATAAATGCATTACAAGAAATTCATGGATTACAATTTCAGATGATTTTGAATCATTCTAATAATAAAGATGAATTAATTTTTAGAATCGCAGGGACCGGTTTAAATCCTGATTCTAAAATTATCGATCGAGTTTTGAATGCTTTTAAAAAAGAAAAACCAGCGTATGAAGACATATTGAAAAAGAATCTTATTCATCCATTGAGAGTAGAAATTTTAGATATGCACCTTTTAGAAGGAAATTCTCGAACGGGAAAACTTAAGCGTGTTATAGACAATCGGATAGCAAAATGAAAAAAAATATCAAACAATGTAGATGGCAATGTCATGGGATTGGATCAATTAAACATGCTTTAGAGGAATGCTGGATTTCAATTCAGCAAACTAGCAGCAACATTTATTCCCAATGCCAAAACACTTGTGTTGAATAAAAATGCGAGTACAGATTGAACCAATACAAGACGGCGTCCTCTTTTGGAAGTCACTGCCACGTCTGCTGTTTGTGAAGCCACTGCAATAGTTACAGAGAAATAAAGAAAATCAAAATAATCTGGAAATTCAGGGTTATCGGGAAAGTGCATTGGACGTTTTGCTTCATTATCAGTTAAGTAATAAAGATGAGCGTAGTGGATTGCATACATTGCTGGCAATAAGGCCCATACGCCAATCAGAGTGATTGCAGGAATAATGAGATGAACAGATTTTAAAATCCCATGAGCTTCTTTGGCAGAACTTAGCTCCAGAGCAATGGTTACCAAAGTTACAATCGAAGCAATAGAAGAAACTCCCAAAACAAAATTAGCACTTTCGTCTTCTATAATGGCCCGCTTTTTTATGTGATGATAACTTGAAGTAAAAATAATGTAGAGCAAGCATGCTAAATAGCACCATTGAAAAACATTATAAGCAACAAGTATTTTTTCAAGGGTTGTGAAACAGGTTGTGCATGCTAAATAGTTTAGCGCAACACTCACAATAATCATTAAAGTGATTGAAAAAAGTAATCGAGGTCTGGCATTTATTAAATTCAACTTCATCAATTCCACATAATATTTTTCTAGTAAGTATGTCCCATTTTGTTAGAATAGAAAAGAGAGGAGTCATAAAAATGGATAAAGATACCCGTATTATATTTTTCGGCATTGTACTGACACTTGTTGTGTTTTTAGCGGCCGTCTTTTTTAGACTACGCCATTAAACTACTGGATGATTATCGTCCCAAAAACTTTCTTCTTTCATCGGATCATTTGGCGCAAGAATATATTTTTGCACTCCTAAATTTCCAAAAATAAAGTCTGGTACTCGAATGCGATAAAAAATACCTTTTTCGTGATTATGTGTGCTTACTACGTTTGTTTTAGAAAGAATTGAAGAGTGCGCACTTCCATCTTCATAAGGTATAAACAGATCATAGTGATCTTGTTTTTCAAGAAAATAATTCACTATATGCGAGCGTAGGGCCTTCATGTCTTCAGGGTCATAGCTTGAAACTAAAAAGCTATTGGGATATTTTCGCAATATGATTTTTTTTAAAAAGTCGTCATGCAACTGATCTTTCTTATTAAAAACAATAAGACGCTCTTTTCCCTCTACATCCAACTCTTTTAAAACTTCATTGGTAACATCTAATTGTTTTTCGTAGTGAGGATCAGAAATATCACAGACAATAATTAGTAAATCAGCTTCAAGTGCTGACTCAAGTGTCGTCTTAAATCCATCAATTAATGTATTGGGAAGGTTAGAGATAAATCCTACTGTGTCGATCATAATCATCGGCGGTTTCGTATCTGGATTGAGCATGCGATAAGTTGAATCAAGAGTCGCAAAGAGTTTGTTTTCTTCTAAAATATCAACTCTACACAACCGATTCATGATCGAAGATTTACCCGCATTGGTATATCCAACTAGGGCCGCTGTCACTGCTTGATTTTCGCGACGTTTTTTTCTTACGACTCTTTGTTTTTCTAAACCGACTAACTCTTCTTTATAAAATTCAATTTTTTCTCGGATGATACGGCGATCAAGCTCGATTTGTTTTTCCCCTTCACCACCAAGAACCCCAACTCCACCTCTTTGACGATTTAAATGGGTCCAAAATCCGGCAAGGCGAGGAAGCATGTATTGCAAACGAGCAATCTCGATTTGAATTTTAGCTTCTTTCGTTCGAGCGTGTTTGGCAAAAATTTCTAGAATAACATGCACGCGATCAACAACTGAAAGACCTGTAAGCCTTCTAATATTTGTAATTTGTCTTGCCGTTAATTCAAAATCAAAGACAAGAAGTTTTGATCCTTCGGCTTCTGCAATTTCAGCAATCTCTTTTAATTTTCCCGATCCTAAAATAGTGGCCGGATCAATCTCTTTTTTATTTTGAATATGAGCGGATGCCGTTTTGAGACCGAGTGTTCTTAAAAGCTCACGTAACTCCGTCATCGATCTTTCTGATTCTGCTTGAGTCGTATGATCAGGAAAATTGGGACAAACCAAAGAAACTAATGTCGCTTGGTAGCTCTGATCAATATTAAATTCGTTATCCATCATAATGTGTGCACCAAAATATTATCGAGTAGCCTTACGCTTCCTAACTTATAGACTCCAAGAATGACAACTTCTTTAGTTGTCTCTGTTGGTTCTGCGAGTGTTTCTGCATTTAAAACTTCGAGGTAATCCCATTTGTTATTTGTTAATTCAAATTCTCTAAGCGATTTATAATCGGCCTTATCTTTTATAAAAGATTCTATTTTTTTAAGAGTTGAAGAAAGATGCAAAGCTTCGCTGCGATCACTTTCATGCAGGTATTGGTTGCGACTTGAAAGTGCTAGGCCTTCAGAGTTTCTAATGATAGGCATGACGTGAATCTTCACATCAAGTCCCAAGTCATGGACCATTTTTTTGACCACTACACATTGTTGATAATCTTTTTGTCCCAAATAGGCATTTTTTGCATTGATGATTCTCAAAAGGCGGTAAACAACAGTTGTCACGCCATCAAAATGAGTTGGACGTTTTGCCCCTTCTAAAATCTCAGTCACTCCTTTTACAGAGATGACTGTATTAAATCCTGCTGGATAAATTTCATCATTATTTATTGGAGCGAAGACTACTATTTCTTTTTTACTATCGATTTGATTAGTTTGAAGAGCAAGGGTAGAAATTTTAGCCAAATCAGCATCAAGCGTGCGTGGATATTTATCAAAATCTTCATTAGGTCCAAATTGTTTTGGGTTAACAAAAATAGTAATAACACTCACGATATTTTCTTCAACGGATTTTCTAAGCAGTGAAATATGCCCTTCGTGCAAATTGCCCATTGTGGGAACAACTCCGATCGAGTCATGTCCTAAGTTCGCACGAAAATTTCTGTAATCTTTTTCTTTAGTAAAAACTTTTATCATAATATTTTTTAGAGGTTAATCCGTTGGAAGATAATATCGCCTAAAGCTTTTTTATCCAACATCATTAAGGGAGTTAAGGTTTCTTTTTCCATGAAACGATAGCCGGCACTATCTACATTAAAGCCTTGAGTTTCCTGATTGCTCATCAGTCCATTATTTACTTTCGTTCCAACTAATAAATCGACGGGTTTAGAATTGTATTTTTTATTAAGAACAGCATCGCTTAAATCTGTCTCGGCTGCAAATCCTACTATTTTTAGATTAGGAATTTTGGCATCAATAACAGATTTTAAAATATCGACGGACTTATTAACTTTAAGCGTTTCGGTTATACTTTCTTTTTTTATTTTTTCATTTGTACTGTCAAATTCTAAATCTGAAACAGCCGCTGCTGATAAATAAGCATCTGCATTTTTTATTTCCGCATGAACAGCTGAATGCATTTCAGAAACAGTTGTTACTCTTTGCAATCTATAAAATGGATGTTTGCTTAAAAAATCTAATTCTTTAACTGCATTTTTTCCTGCGATCACAACAACTTGATAGCCTTTGTGTAAAGCTGAGACTGCTAAGTGAAAACCCGTAATGCCAGAAGAAGAATTTGTTAGGTAACGAACGGGATCAAGTGGAGCAATTGTCGCCCCTGTAGTAATAACAATTTTTTTGCGTGGGATAGTATTTGTAAAAGGAGCACTAAGACATGGAATGAGGGCCAAAATTTCTTCGACCATTGGTAGTTTTCCTTCACCAATTTCATTGCAGGCCAATACTCCTGCGTTTGTGCCAGAAATAAAAACATTGTTAAGAGTTTTTAATTTTTTTAGTTCGTTAAAATTTTCTTGTGTAAAAGGATGCGAGAGCATGTGTGAGTTCATCGCTGGAAACACGGCAATAGGCTTAGTAGCTTCTAGTGCTAAAAAAACTGAAGAGAGTAAATCGTTAGCAGCGCCTTGAGCCAGCCTTGAAAGTGTGTTGGCCGAAAGAGGTGCGACAACTAAAATATCACACCAGCGAGCTAAATCGACATGTAAAACATTTTTATGTTTGAAGTCGGCATCATTTTGATAAACATCAAGAACGCCAAGATAAGTAAAAACTTCAGGGATAACAAATTTTTGTGCTCCCGAAGTCAGGACCACTTTAACAACGTGTCCGTTATTGACGAGACCTCTTGCGATATCAAGAGACTTATAAGCTGAGATGGAGCCACATACACTTAAGAGTATTTTCATGCTCAAATTTATTTCATAGTTGAGGGGAGTTTGGCAATTTAAGGCATGATTTTTGAGACGAGAAATTTAGTTTTTGGAATATAACTAATAACAAAAAGTGCTGAGAAAAAGACCAGAAATGTAGCCTGTCCCGCTATAATGGCCCAACCCATTTTCCCTAGACCCACTTTAATGGTTCTGCGAGTGTAATTGGTTTTAAGCGTATGTTGACGAAACTCTTCTGCCGTAGAGAGCTTAGCAATCCTATTTTGGACTTCTGAATCTCTAAATTCTTGGCGCTTCTTCTGTAGTTCGTCTTCTGTCATTGGTCTTCCTAAAGTTTTTCCTACCAATCCTATCGGATATTCTAAGGCATTCCTTTAATAGTCCCAAATCTGGACTTAACTCATTGAAATCTCTTAATGTAGGTACAGCGCTGGCAAAGGTCTTCTGCCAACTTTTTCTGAGCAAATCCTTCGCGCATAGTGCGGGCCCGAAGTCCGTTCAAAATTTCACTTAATGGCATAGTCGCGCAATTTCCTAAATCGAGACGGGCCTCTTTATCAAGACAGCAAGGAACAACTGTTCCATCGGCATGGATTCCGATATGAGAAGAAAGTGCGTGGCAAAAACCTTTTGTTGATTGCAGTGGCATCAAGGGATGCGGCCATTCAAAACGCGAATCAAAATGCAGATAGACTCGGTTCCAAATGCGTTTACTTTTTATTGATCCAACATCAATATCTTCTTTAATTTCGACATCAAAAAACTTTGCGATGTTAGCCAAAATATCTTTATTGGAATCATTTTGCGTCGTCGTCTCAAAGATATTCCACATACGGTAATTGATATAAAGTTCTGGTTTTCGCTCGAACGCAAGCTTAGAAAAATTTAAAATATCTGTGAGATAGGGCAATATACTTTTGTCTTTAAAATTATCTTTAAAGCTATGAATCGAAAAATTTACCTGATGAATTGCTGGACTTGTCGAAAGCAGCTCAGCATAGCGATTGAGTAAAATTCCATTAGTCGTTAAATTGATTTTTACGTTATAAGCAACACATATTTTAATGATGTTTTCAAATTCTGGATGTGCCAATGGTTCACCCATAAGGTGCAAACAAACTTGTTCTGTGAGGGGAGCAACTTCACTTATTGTTTTTTCAAACAGCTCTAACCCCATAATCTTTTTATCTCGATCTACGACTGGGCAGAACGAACACTGCAGATTACATATATTACTTATCTCAATATAAACGCGTTTGAATTTTTCCATTTTAGTGGTATCTATCACAGAACATGTCACAAAACTCAGAAAACCCTGAAACGAATAATTTTTTCTACTTCCTGTGTAATCCAGGGAGCGAGCCCTTCTTAAAAGAAGAAATACGCCTCATTTACCCAGAGCTAAGATTTGCCTATTCTGCATCCGGCTTCCTCACCTTTAAAGAAATTAGACCCCTTGGAAAGACGCTAAGACCTGTTTTTTGTCGGCACTTTGGCAGATTCATTATGCGCGGAACACTGGAAGAGGCCAGAGCTGCTACTGCTGGATTTAAAGGCCCAGTGCTTTTTTATTCAAAAGACGGTGAAATTTTTGAATCCCCAAAAGTTAATTTGGGCGAGTATGCGCTAGAGATCATAAAGGTAAATGCTAACGGAAAAGATCAATATTATTTAGGAGAGTTTAAAAGCTCACTTTTAACTGCGCCATGGCCAGGTGGATTTTCTCCCAATGTACTTCCAGACATTTCACCTTCGCGCGCTTACTTAAAAGTTCTGGATGGAATTGATTATGTCGGAGCTAAGTTGCAGGCTGGTGAACATGCGCTTGAAATTGGGTCTAGTCCAGGAGGAGCAACTTACGCCCTACTAGAAAAAGGTTTAAGCGTTGAAGGAATTGATCCGGGACTTATGGATGAAGTGTGCCTTAAGCATCCTAAGTTTTTACATCATCATGTGGCGATTCAAGATTTCAAACCATACGAATTAAAAAATCATGTCGACTGGCTTTTCGTTGATATGAATCTTCCTCCGGAAGGAACTTTGCGCGAAATAGAAGCAGTCGTTGAAAAAATTAGACCTTCATTGAAGGGTGCTTTCATAACGCTAAAAATGACTAAGTTCGATTTAGTTAAAAGAGTTCCAATGTATTTAACCTTTGTTCATAATATGGGGCTAAAAGTAGTCATGGCGACGCAATTGCCTTCAAATAAACAAGAATTTCTCATTTACGCTGAATAGAGTTCTCTACTCAAGTATTATCGGCACATCCCGCCCTCTAAAAAATTCAGCATGAAGCAATTATAATGTAATGGTTGATCAGGCTTGATCAAAATATTTAATTAGGAGTTGTCATGATGCGTGACCTTATTCAATTTGGAATGTTTATCATTTGTTTGATTTCCATTCTCTCAATGCAGTCTTGTCAAATTCCAGGATTTCGCCACCCTTCAACAGAGACAGAATTAATTGATTCACAAAAAGTGGAAGAAGGTTATGCACTAAATATTGAACTTAATTATCTAAAGGTAGATGAAAAAAAACAAAAAGATAAAATGCGTGGAAATTCAAGAGAAAACCAAAATAATTTTGATCTTGATAAACTTCAGAGCATACAAGAAAAAATAAAAAATCTTGAGCAGAAGTTAATGTCTAAAAATAATAAGTCACTAGAGGAAGTAGATGGCTTAAAAGCAAATGTTCCTCAGTCTCAATGGATAGATTTTAAAAGAGACTGGCACAAACAAAAAGAAAAACTTGTCATTAGCGATCCTGCCAATTATTCATTAAATGAAGGTAAAATAGTACGCGAATTTAAAATGGATTTAAATAACACAACTGAATATCAATTAGGAATTGTAAATAAAGCATTTGCACCAATTGAAAAAAAGAACAATGTCGAAGATGAAAGTACTAACGATGCTAGAAGATATTTTGAAGCATCAATTCAATGTGATGGAGATTTTAAAATTAAAAAATCTCTCTTTTCAAAATCAGTCTCAAAAAACAAAAAGATTAATTTTAATATTTATGAACAGTCAGGTACTTCTCCTAAAATTGTTTTAACTCTTAATCAGAGAGTTGCAAATTGTGAAATACTCTTTAAGGATCCTGAACACTCAGAAAAAAAATATGGAGTACGTTTAGTTAGCAATGTAAAAGATGAATCTCATTTAAGCGAAGTCAGTAGTCGGTTTGAAGCATGTATCCTGCCAGACGCTTCTGGATTAAGGGGCCCGGAAAAATTATTTTTAACAGCGGCCTACGACTCAATGACTTGCGCTGATGAAATAAATGATATTCAAACTCTTGAAGTTCCTATTGATGGATTGAAATCTAAAGCAGAGGCACTATTAGGTCAGCCACTCCCAGAGGGATTTGCTGAACAAATGAATCCCTACGCCACGCTGGATTTTTCGCAAGCTCCTAAATTAAATACAGTGCTAATTTCATATCTTGTCTTTAGACATGATTTTTACGGAACCTTAATTGCTAGACTTGCGAAATGGCACGCAGATCATGGAGCTCAAGTTCGCCTTTTAATGTCTGATGTAATTGCTAACAAAAAAGACCGCATTATGCTTCATGGGCTTGTTGAGAGTTCAAACAATATTAAAGTTCAAGAATTCCGTTATGAATCTGACGGTGGAGGACTATGGGATCACTTAAGTGAATTTCATAGAACAATGCACGTAAAACTTTTAATCACGCTAGCTGATAATCCAAAAGATAATGTGGTATTCATTGGTGGTAGAAATATTCACGATGGTTTTGTTTTTATGAAAACTCCAGATCACTCAGCTTTCCCTGAGCTTATTCAATACGGTAGTCAAAAAGGAAGTGATGAAGGGTATGCGCCTTGGAGAGATTTTGAGATGAGAATCAGATCAAAACCTCTCGCTGAAAAAATAGCATCTCACTATATGACTTTATGGCAAAGAGATTCCCAAAGTTTATTTGTAAGAAGTATTAATCAAAACCTAGTATCACACACACCCGCTGATCCAAAGTATTTTGAGCGCGCTGAAAATTCAGCACTAGTTCGCCATTTTCTTTCTATTCCATATAAAGATGATGATGCTTTAGAGAATTTTTATATTGATGTTTTTGACAGCGCCGAAAAAAGCATTCGACTATCTTCTCCTTATTTTCGTCCCACTAAAAAATTGGGAGAAGCAATGGAGAGAGCAGTGGCTCGCGGTGTAGATGTGAGTTTAATAACTCGAATCGATTTAAGTGGAGATACGGCGGCGATTATTCTAAGTGAAGTAAACAAAGCGGGGATTAATCGATTCTTAAAAAAAATAAAAGTTTTTGAATACACAGAGCCAGGAGTTATCTTGCATTCAAAAATTATTTTGGTTGATGGAAAACTCTCTTTTATTGGTTCTGTTAATTTAAACAAGCGCAGCTTTATTCATGATATGGAAAGTGGAGTGATGATTTACAATCCCGCTTATAATAAAAAAATGAATCTTATTATGGATGGTTATAAAAACCAAACTCGAGAGGTTACTGAAAAGCAAAAAATTGCTCTATGGAAAAAAGTTGTTATCGGAATTTTCGATGAAGAATTTTAAAAATTAATTAATTAACCGAAGGCCATCAATTTGATGGCCTTCGTGTTTTAAAAGCCCAACCTTCATATTCATTCCACCAGAATAACCAGTGAGTTTACCACTTGAACCAATCACGCGATGGCAGGGAATAATAATAGGAATAGGATTTTTTCCGTTTGCTCCGCCTACAGCCCTAGAAGCTTTTGGAGATTTTAAAAATTTTGCTTGTTCTCCATAACTCCAGACTTTACCGAAAGGGATTTTCATCAATGCCTTCCAGGCTTTTTGTTGAAAAGGAGTTCCAGCTGGGGCAAGTGGTATATCAAACTCAAATCTCTTACCTGCAAAATATTCATCAAGCTGCTTGACTGCAAGATTGAGTATTTTATGTGAATTCGTCTTAGTTGCCTCTTTATAAAGATCATTGATGACATTATCTAAAGCAATCAATGCTTGATCGTTAGCTATTAAATAAAGGTCCCCAATAGGAGAAGATATTTTTTTTGAATAATTCAATTGGATATCCAAACATTATTTCTCACAGGGAATATTTTATGAATGGCATTGTAAGCATTAACTCTTCCTTGCAAATTCACTGGATCACTAGTTTTCATAAGTCGTTCACGAATTTGAAAAGGAGTAAGAGTAGGCTCTTTTGAAATAAGTAAAGCTGCTACTCCCGAAATTTGGGGAGCGGCCATTGATGTTCCACTTAAACTTTCGAAACTATCTTGTAGGAAAGTTGAAAAAATATTATTTCCAGGAGCAGAGATATGCACACTTTTGGCCCCATAATTTGAGTAACTAGGAAGTCGATCATATTCATCAGAGGCTGCAACCGAAATGATGTTAGGAATTTGCAGGTTCGCTGGATAAAAAGGAGTTTTGTCGTTATCCATTCCATTGTTGCCAGCAGAAGTTACAAAAAGAATATTTTCCTTATTAGCTTCGCTGATAGCATCGGCTAAAGCTTGTGAGTAGGGATCTCCCCCCCAACTAGCATTGATAATTTTTGCTCCCATTTTTCGTGCGTATTCAATGGCAAGAATGGCATTTCTTGTATCGCCATAACCTTTAGAGTCTAGAAATTTTAAAGGTAATATTGAAACATTCCAGTTAATTCCAGCAATACCAAAATTATTATTGGCTTCAGCTCCGATGGTGCCAGCACAATGAGTTCCGTGCCCATCATCATCGTTAGCATTAGGAGTGTTGTTTATAAAATTCCATCCATGAACATCGTCGATATATCCATTGCCATCATCGTCGATACCATTGTCTGGAATTTCTCTGGTGTTTGTATAAAGGTTTTTTTTTAAATCTGGATGTTGGTAGTCGTATCCACTATCAATAATGGCCACGATAATTTTTTGATTTCCGATAATACCTTCGCGCCATAAATCGATAACGTGAATATCGGCATTTTTATTGTTTTGATTTTGAATATTCCAATTGTCTGAAAAATTAACATCGTTGACGATCTTTCCACGAATTAAATCTGTCGAATGATAAATATAATTAGGTTCAATGTAATCAATGTCATTCTTTGAAGTTGAAAGAGCACTTTTAAATGAGAGCAAGGTCTTATTAGGTGAAGTTTTTGTAAAATAAAATGAACTGTTGCCAATTTGCGTTGAGCCACTTTGAAACAATATTTTATTGGGTTTAACTTTGACAATAAATTCACCGGGCACTGCTGTTACATCGGCAAGAGTGGCTGAGTCCCAAAAAAGGAGAGCGAATAATATGGCAATTTTCATAGTGAAACAGAGTATCTAGTCAGTAAATTTCTGTCTAGTTTAAAAGGATACCAATAGCGAAAACTAAATACAGAATTGCTGCACCAATGTGCACCCATTTCATCGGAATAAATTTAGTCATTTTATCCCCAAAAAAAACGGCTAATCCATCAGTTAGCATCATTCCAATGGTCGTTCCGATGGTTACCAAAAAAAGATTATTGTATTTAGCGGCCAATGTGACAGTTGCTATTTGGGTTTTATCGCCCATTTCGGCTAAAAAAAATGTAACGGCAGTTGTTAAAAAAGCTCCCCATTTCGGTGCTTTCTCAATGTCTTCTTCTTTGTCTGGAATTAAAATCCAAACGGCAAAAATAAGAAAAATAGCAGCTAGTATCCATTTTAAAATGAGAGCTGAAACAATTTGAGAAACCCAAACTCCAACGGAAGCCGCCAACAGATGATTTAAAACGGTTGCTACAAAGATGCCGGCGAAGATGGCCCAAGGCTTTTTAAAGCGGGATGCCAAGACAAAAGCGAGCAGTTGAGTTTTATCGCCCATTTCTGTAAAAGATATAAGTACGAAAGAATTGAAAATTATTTTTAGCTGTATATACATTTAAGAGAACTGTAGAAAAATGTTATCAATTCGTCAATGAAATGCTTTAAAACAGAGGCTGCAGATTTGCAATCTCAAAAAAAATTGCTAATTGCCGAGAAAATAATTACAAATCAAAAAAAGTTAATATCAAATTTTTTTTTGCCATTGTATCTTCATACCCTAGTTCAGTAACTTGCATAGTATAAGATGAATCAAAAGCTAAATAACTAAGTAGATCTAGACCAGATTTTCCCGAGACACCAATACCTCTTAGGAAATAGCGCAACATTATAGGTAATTCACTATTTAATTTTTCCGTCATAGCACCTAAATCCCTTGAAGGCTTTAGTGCTAGGATTGGTACATATTTCCAAGGGGATTTTGGTCCCATCATTTCGACAATTGTATTTGTTTTTTCTAATCGTTCAACATCAGCTTCTAATGAATCTAGAAAAATTGCATTCATCATGACACCTCCAATTTGAGATATTTGTGGCGGAGGATTTTTTTTAAGTGCTAATGTCCTCATGGTCTCTACTTCATGATGGTGACGAATTCCAATAGTTAATATTTTTTCTGCCCCCATGTTGATGGCCGGAGAAAGAGGAGTGATTTGTCTAATGCATCCGTCGCCATAATAACTTTCACCAATTTTTGCAGACGGAAAAAAGAGAGGAATTGCTGATGAAGCCATTACGTGTTCAATGGTCAATTCTGTTCTGATTGAAAAACGATCTGTTTTAGACCAGTCTGCAATGGTATTATAGCCATCATAAAAAACGACACTCGAACCTGAATAATAATTAGTAGTAGAAAGACAAAATGCTGATAGATGTTTGTCGTTAAAATGTTGCCGAATTTTTGAGATTTCAACTTCTCGCTTTAATAATTTTCTTAACGGATCAGTATTTAAAATGCCACTGACGGTTGAATCTTCATCATTACTTCTAAAGATAGTTCCTTTTACCCAACGAGTGCCGATTTTGCCCATAGTATACTGGCTAATATCATAAACATCATCAGGGGTAAGTCGTTTCCAAAGATCCATCAAATATTGGGTAGAGCTACCCCAATCTTCAGCGTTGCTCGCGAGATAGGAGGCATTTATTGCTCCAGCAGAATTGCCAGTAATTATATTAAAAAGATTTTGGTCCTTTTTTATTATTTCATAAATTGCTCGAAGGACCCCGACTTGATAACTGGCCCTGGCACCTCCACCACAAAGAACTAAAGCAATGTTTTTTTTCATAAAAAGAATTAGCCACAATGTTTTGAAACAGCTGTTAGTAATGCATCGAGATCAATTGGCTTTTGAATATAACCTTCAGTTTTAGGAGTTCCTTTTTTGTCACCGAAAGCACTAACAACAACAACGGGAATAGTAGAGAGCATTATGTCTTTGCTAATTTCTTCAACAAACTCCCAACCATTCATGACAGGCATCATAAGATCCAAAAGTATCATACATGGTGTAGGTATTTTTCCTAGTTGCTCAAGACCTTCTTTTCCATTGTCGGCAGTGAAGACACTATAGCCTTCAATTTCAAGTGCTGCCTTGAGAGAGTCTTGAATCTCTTTATTGTCTTCTAAGACCAGAATGCTTTTGTAATTTGAAGTTTCAACTTTCTTTTCTTCCATACTAACACCGGCCTTTGATTATGGTCTTTTTTGCTTTGTTTCGGGAAATTCTATTACAAATTTTACATGAGGACTTGAGTGGGCAAAATATATTGTCCCAAAGTTTTCTTCAACAATTCCCTTTAAAATATGTATATTAGCTTCGCTTTTTTTCTCACCGCTATCAGAAATGTCGATAACAACTAATTCTTTTTGTAAGGATGCAGTAAGTTTTACCCATGAATCTCTTTGTCCATGAACCGAATTATAAGAATTATTTAAAAGTGAAAGTAAAACGTGGGCCAATTGATTTTCTCTGCCATGAATATAGAGGTTTTCCTCTAATGCAATATCAAGTTTTACTCCATGAATACGGAAACGTTCTTTGCATAAGCTTACAACGTTATCAATTAAGTGTTTTAGAGGAACGTCGGCAATTTCTTCGTCCTCAGTATTTCGAGCAAAGAGACTTAAGTCTTTTGTCATTTTTCCCAGCCTCTGTACTGATTCTTCAATGCATTGAATTTTATTTTTAAGATCTAGCGGGTTAATATTATCGTTTTCAATTTGTTTGTTTAAAAAAGCTACGTGGCTTCCAATAATTGATAATTGCCCGTTGACCATATAAGCGAGACCACTGGTGATTTCACCCAGAGAGTAAAATTTAGAAGAATGAATGATGTCTAATTCTTCAGCACGATAATCTGTAATGTCACGGGCTGTGAAATAAACGAGATTTGTCTCTTTGTCTTTTACAACAACCCAGTCAAAGACTCTATAATCTTTATTTTTTGTTTGATAGCGATTTATAAAATGAATAGATTTTTGATCCGAAACTTTTTGTAACTCAATACTAGTTGATTCGACATCTTCTGGATGGACTAAATTTATAAATTTCTGAGAAACAATTTCTTGCATTTGATGACCAAGTACTTCGGTAAAACGGGGATTAATCCTTTTAAAATACCCTTCGCTATTAGCGATAATCATGAGGTCTTGTGAAATATTAAAAAGAAGTTGAACTTGTTTTAAATCGTTTAATACTCTTTTCATCTCAGTTATATCTGTGAACGTACAAATAACCTGATAAGGAGTTCCCGTTCTGTTATTGACTATAGGAACTGCATTCAAAGAGATCCATCTTACTTCGCCATCATATCTGAAAACCCTCATTACTAAATTGCGTTGGATTTCCCCCGTTTTAAGACAATTCATTCCGAGATGATCTTTGCCGGGGAAAATTTTATCCCATTCGCTTTCACTCATCACGGCACTTGGGTCTGCTTCATTCGAATCTTTATCTTCAGATTCGTTGAGTTGATCTTGGGCCATTCCTAAGATTTCAAGAGCCGCTTGATTGAATTGAATAATTCTTCCAGTTTGATCTTGAACGATCATTCCTTCAACCATACTCTGAAGAAGTGCATTTAAATTATCACTTGCTGCAAGCTCTTCACTGGTATTTGCCACCTGTTTCCCCTCGAACACTTGATTTATTCTCAACGATCTCTAAAGATCACTATTATTAGTCGACCATGCTGAAATCTCCATGAAAAATATAAAAAGATTATTGCCTCTATAATTTTTTCCAATGAATTTAATCAACTCGTCTTCCTTGACTTAAGCATGTATATGAGAGAAAAAAAGCTGCCAACACCGGCGCAAAATCTTTTAATAAAAAATATGTCGAATACTTATAATGCAAAACAAGTTGATGCTTGGCTCGATCAAGCAACAAAGGATTTACCAGCAAAAAGGCTTGCAGATCTTTTCGGAAACACTTTTCAAGTGCTCTCTAAACGCGCATCTAGAACATTAAATAAGACAACGTTGATGGCAATTGTAAAAAGAGTCCTTCTGCTAAGCCAAAAGCAATACCCGGTATTAGAAAAAATAAAAGTTGATAGTTCTGGAATTTCGTTTGAGCAATTTTCAGAAGAATTGGTTCAGACAGAATCTGTTGATGCAAACAAGGCGTTTCGTCATCTTTTTTCAGAGCTATTTGAAGTTTTAGGCGGGATGTCGGCAGATATAATAACCACTTCTCTTCAAAATCAACATGCTCTTCAAGAAACAAATACTGATTTTAGCGAAGATTCAGCCCTGCAAAGACTTGAGGCTTTGTATGATATTAGTAAATTTCTCGCTACTTTTGAAAGTTTGGAAAAAACTTTTCCAGAAATTCTTAGGAGCTTGAGTTCTCTATATTCTTTTAAAACAATTTTTCTTTTGCTGGAAAAAAATGGGCAATGTTCTGCTCATCTTTGGTTAGATGTTCAAGCTTCGCAAGAAAGTATTGATTTGGCCTACAAAAATGCCAAACGACAATATGAATATTTTGTTGCCCCAATTAAAGACCAAATATGCTTAAATAAGTTTGAGCTTCCTTTTTGCTCGCTTTATAAAAACGAAATTTTTAACAATAATATAAATCAATATATTTCACTGCCCCTAAGTTTAAGTAATTTGCAAACTTTTGGAATATTGCAGTTTGAAAGTTTTTCTCCTGTTTGTGAAACAGATATAAGTTTTATCAATGCACTTTCCAACTTGCTTGCAGTAACTCTTGATAGATATAACAAAGAACAAGAATCAGAGATCAAAAGACAACTAGAGCTAAGTGAACGAAATAATGAATTAGTGCAAGTGCAGGGGTTTGTAACTAGTTTAGAAAAAGAAAGAGAATTGCGAGAGCAGTTCGTTGCAACGCTAACTCATGATTTAAGAACTCCTTTAACTGCTGCAAAGATGGGAGCACAATTTATTTTACGCCGCCCAGAAATTATAGAAAAAACTCAACAGTTAGCAGTCAAGATCATAAAAAGTATTGATCGCATGGATCAGATGATTAAGGATTTGCTAGATGCTAACCGAATTCGAGCAGGAGAGCCTTTATCACTTACAATGAACTATTGTGACTTGAAAGATATTGCAATCACTACTCTTCGTGAATTGGGAGCGGCCTACGGTGATCGTTTCTTGTTAGAAATGGAAAAAGAAAACATTACTGGATTTTGGAATGAAGATGGAATCAGAAGAGTGATTGAAAATTTAGTTAGCAATGCCGTTAAGTATGGCTTTCCTCAACAGCTAATTACTGTTTCATTGAAACAAACTGAAACACTGGTTCAAATAGTTGTTCATAATATGGGTAATCCTATACCGCTCAAAGATCAAGAAGAGTTGTTTCTCCCTTTCCATCGCACAAGTTCCGCTCAACGTGGCGGAAAAAAAGGTTGGGGGTTGGGGTTAACTCTGGTTCGAGGCGTAGTCGAAGCCCATGGTGGCGAAGTGAAAGTCGTTAGTACTGATTCGGAAGGAACAAGTTTTACAGTAACAATGCCAAAAGATTCGCGGGCTTTTCAAATACTGAATTAGGTCCGCAAAGTTTATTAAAAATATTATTTAGCCAAATCAGCAACAACTTATCCGTATTTAGTCCTCGCTGCTTAAGTCGGGGCACAAGAGCATAACCAAGCTCAAACTCGTTAATGTAATTCATTTGAAATACTCTACTTAGTCTTCTATGCTAATTATAAATATGGAAAAACTAATTATATGCTTTCTCGCATTTTTTTTAAGTTCTAATCTTTTATGTAAAGAAATTCTCTTAAAAGATGTTCCTTATAGTTTTGATACAGAAAAAGTTCAAGCGGCCAAAAATTCTTTTCATTTTTTGCGAAGCTTCGTCGAATACTATTATTTATTAATTAAAGTAAATAAAGATCAACTTCCTGAAATTAATTCAAGATGGGGGATTGTTGGTTGGTGTGCTGGTGACGCTCATCCTGAAAATTTTGGAGTATTAATCGGTGAAAACAATAATCGAACATTTACAATAAACGATTGGGATGACTCCGGACCTTGTCCTGTATATCTTGATTTATTTCGTTTGTTAGTAAGTTCTAAGTTGTACGACTCTAGTTTAAATTTAGAGGAAATACTTTCTGCTTATACATTAGGTCTTTCTGGTGGGAATTTGGACCAACCCAATATTATTCAAGGCATGTTTAGAGAATCTGAAGATAGAGGTACCACAGTTAATCCTAAAAAAATAAATGGAAATCTTTTATTAAGAAATGCTGAGACGGCCGAAGTTTCTTCTGATGAGAGAAAAAAAATTGAATCGGCTGTAGGATTTTCAATTTTAGATATTATAAAAACTGCCAAGCAGGGAGGCGGCTCAGGAGGACTTGAGCGATTTGAAATTTTAGTGAATATTGACGGAAAATTAACTCATTTAGAATTAAAAAATGAAATTGATCCAGGTATTTCTCCAATTCAAACTGCTAAAATATCTACAAACTCAGAAAGGTTTAATAATTCATTTTTTTATTTTGGTTCAAACAATATTTCCAAGTTATACAAAATGATTTCAATAAACGGTCAAGATTTTTTAGTGCGCCCTCGGTTCTATGGAAACGTAGGTGTTAATTTAAATGATACTATTGATTTTAAATCTTCGACGTTAATTTCATATGAAGCATTTATCTTGGGAACTTTGCACCAAAAATCTATTTCAAGTAAAAACTTAATGGATATAGAAATTAGTAAAATTAATGATGAGGTAAACTCTTTCGTCAAAAAATTCCAATCAAAGTTTAATGAATTAAAAAAATGATTCGAGCAATTGGTTTAAGGCAGCTCTTCCATACTTCTTGAAACTCATTTGTTTATATTGCCTTTTACCGACTAGTTTCGTGACACTAAAAAAAACACACTGGTAAGTCTGCCTAATTATCGTTGCGAACAGAATCCAAATATTAAATACAAGTATAATTTCCAGCTATTAATTTGAAATAAATGGTTTTTATTTGCATTTTTGTGAAATAATAAAATTCATTTATTTTATTGGAGAGAACAATGTCAGATAAACAAACTATTATCGACAGACGCTTGCTAGTTTTGGTTGAACAGAGTCCGTTCCCAATTGCAATGTTTGATAAAGAAATGTGTTATCTATTCGCTAGTAAAAAATGGCTCTTAGACTACCGCCTTAACATTGAAGATATTCAAGGAAAAAATCACTATGAACTCTTTCCAGAAATTTCTGAGCAGTGGAAGGAAGTTCATAGAAGATGCTTAAATGGTGCCATTGAAAAAAACGAGGAAGAAGCTATTCATCGAATGGACGGAACCATTGATTGGATTCGCTGGGAGGTCCATCCTTGGTATGAAAATCTTGAAACAATTGGTGGAATTGTAATTTTCACTGAAAATATTTCGTCTCGAAAAAATAACGAAGAGTCACTAAAGAAAGCCAAAGAAGAGCTTACAAAAAAAAATGAAGAACTCGACACCAAGATTCAGGAGAGTATCGCAGCTGAACTCAATCTGAGTCTGGCACTTGAAAATGGGAAAATGGGTTCGTGGTGGATGGATGTTTTGGCGATGAAGACTGAAATTTCTTCATCGCTGGCCGCTCTCTATGGCACGACTGAAACTTTATGGAATACTTCTGAATTTATTGACAAATTTATTCATCCAGATGATCGCGCTGAAATTCATCTGTTGGTAACAAAAGCGCACTATTGCTTAAAACCTTTATATCATGAATTTCGAATTATTCGAGCTGATGGAGAAATTCGATGGCATTACTTACGGTGTTCTTTTTCTTTTGATAAAGAAAAAGACACCATTCGCCTTTTAGGCATTCAAGGTGATCGGACAGAGGGAAAAATCAACGGAGACAAACTTCGAGAGTCCGAAGAAAGATACCGCAATCTTGTTGCCGATGCCCAGGATGGAATTGTTATCATCGACGGAGTTGGACAGATCATATTTGGTAATAGTCAAATCGAAGTGATGTTTGGTTATTGCTTAAATGAACTTATCAACCAGCCAATCGAGCTTTTAATGCCCTCGCATTTACATATTTCGCACGTTCAACATAGAGACAGATTTTTAGCAAATCCGACAAAACGCCCAATGGGAAGACCAGGACTTGAGCTTAATGGCCGAAGAAAAGATGGTAGTGAATTTCCTGTAGATATAGGACTAAGTCCTTCACAAACTACAAATGGAAAAATAGTTACGGCAATAATTAGAGACATGTCTATAAGAAAGAAAAAAGAAGAGCAGGTAGAATTTATTGCAACTGCCGGCCGAGTGCTTGCGGAGTCTTTTGAAAACGATGTAGATGTGTTGAAAAAAATAACAGAACTCGTAGTCACTAGATTGGCAGAAGGTTGTGCAGTACGGTTATTGGGAGAGGACAAGCAACTTCAGTTAGCCTCAATTATTCATCGTGATTTAAATAAACAAAAAATTCTTGAGGAATCATCATCTGCAATTATCGAAGTACTAGAGACTAAGATCGTTCAGATAAACAATGATTTTAGTGAATTTGGCGAATTCAATAGTGCCATTATTCCAATGAATTCTAATGGTAAGATGATAGGAATAATCAGCATAATTTCTGATAAATCGAAGATGAAATTCGAAGAGTCAGATAAAGAATTTCTTGAATCAATTGGAACTCAAATTGCAGTAGCTCTTGAAAATTCCCGACTCTATAGTAAAGCACAAAATGCGATTAAGTTGCGTGAAGAAATTCTTGCGATTGTTTCTCATGATCTCAAAAACCCACTAAATTTGATTCATATGACAGGACAAATCCTGCCAAGGTTTGCAAATGATAAAGCTAAAATTTTAAACTTCTCTGAAAAAATTTTGAGAGCTTCATCTCAGATGAAAAGAATGATTGATGACCTTATGGACTTTTCTAAAATCCAAGAAGGAATGCTCTCCATTGAATTGAAAGTAGAGAAACCAAAACAGGTGCTTGAGACAGTGACGGAAGTAATGAGGCCTCAAGCGGATGAAAAAGGTGTGTTGCTAACCATGGACGTAAGTCCTGAGCTTCCAGATATCATGTTTGATAATCAACGAATAGCTCAAGCGCTGTTAAATCTCTTGGGGAACGCCATCAAATTCACAGAAACTGGTGGGATCGTTCAAATTTCAGCAGTCGAGTCACTTGGCGCTGTAAAGTTTTCTGTAAGTGATACTGGCCCTGGAATTCTTGAAGAAGATCTTCCAAAATTATTTGATCGATACTGGCAAGCAAAGAGATCTAATACAGCAAGTGCCGGACTAGGTCTTTCCATTACCAAAGGTATTATTGAAGCTCATGGAAGTCTTATTAGAGTTGAGAGTCAGATAGGTAAAGGAAGTACGTTTTATTTCACGTTACCAGTTTAGTGTTGTAAGAAATTTAATTTGAACGATTAATAAAAGAATTAAAAAAGTTCTTTCTTAAAGAAAATGGCGGGACTCTGAAAACCTAGTACCGAGTTTTACCTCCAAACACTTGGTTCACGATACAGGGGTAAGTTATTATCGGCACAAAATCGGACATGTACAAATATGTCCCAGACTCATCACTATATGAACTACATGTTAGGAAGCATCGTAATGATTTCTATATATTATTAATGAAGCCCATTAATTCGCTACGTGGCTAAATAATTGCACTACCACTACTAAAAGGTTGGTTATGAGTTTCATAAAATTAAAAGATCAATTAGGTGAGTGTATAAAATGGCTGAAAATTTAAGCTCTTCTAAATGTCAATGCATCTTAATAGTTGAAGACGAGGAAGACATTCGAGAAAATTTAAAAATGCTCCTCGAGCTTGAAGGTTACAAAGTCTTTACGGCAGTTAACGGTGATGATGGCCTGAAAGTTCTTCGGACAATGGAGCGGCCTTGCTTGATCCTGCTTGATTTACTGATGCCAGTTATGAATGGCATGGAGTTTCTGAAAGAAAAAAGGCATGAGGATACCATTGCTCAAATCCCGGTTTGTATTGTTTCAGGCGTAGCCGAAAAACCAGACATGGCCGGAGTTTCTGTTTTTGTAAAAAAACCAATAGACCTTGAAATACTCCTCAAAGTTGTAAAGATTTACTGTCACCCGATTTGATTGTGAAGTAGAGGCTGGAGTGGATAAAATATGCAGAATAAAAACTTAATTAGAGTACGGAGTTATCCTTGGAAAAGCAGAAGACTACAAAAACAGAAATGTGCGATGTGCTCAACTTTATCACTGGTTTAGAATCTGGAGATTTCTCGAAGCGACTTACTCAAACAGACGATCCGATTTTGCAACCAATTGTTGAGAAGTTAAATACTGCCGCAAAGGCCTTAGCAGCTCAAGCGGATGCTGCATTTATTATTGACGCTCTCGGGATCGGAATATGGAAATGGGATTTGATCACAAATTCTCTTGAGTGGGATAGAAACATGTACCGCCTCTATGGTGTAGATCCAACTGACTTCAATGTTGCATACGATGTGTGGGAGAATTCTTTAACTACCAATACAAAGAAAAAAGCTGTTGAAGATATAAATAATGCGGTAGCTGGTGGAAAGTCCTTTGATACCACCTTTCAAGTCGTTCGAAGGAACACTGGAGAGATTCAAGAAATTCGAACTCGTGCGTTTGTCATTCGAGATGGGAATGGCAAACCAATAAAGATGTGGGGTATAAATATTGATCGAACAAGGGAATCTGAACTTGAAATCAAGCTAAAAAATGAACAATTAAAGGCAGTCGAAGATAAGATTGATTTGCTTAAAGCACAAGCGGCTCAACAGGCAGCAGAGGACATGACTGCATTCGCTGACAAAGCAAAAGTAATAGCAGAAAAGTTAAAAGAAGAAGCTCTTCAAGATAAGGAAATGGCAAATAAGTTAAAAGAAGAAGCTCTTCTCGCAAAAGCCGTAGCAGACAAGGCTATTAAGGACAGGGACTCAATGATTGGAATTATATCCCATGAGCTAAAGAATCCATTAACCAACATGAAATTGAGTACGGGGTTGCTTTTAAAAGTTCTTCCCCAAAACCAAGAACTTGAAAAAGCTAGAAACATTATAGAAAAAATAAATCCTTCAATTGAACGAATGAGTCGGCTCATATCAGATCTTCTCGATGTAACTCGCATAGATGCTAATTCGCTAAAAGTTGAGATGGGAATTGTTTTGCTTGATAAAATGATGATTGATATGGCTGATTCTTTTAAACCCTATTTAAACGAAAAAAGTATTAAGCTTAAAACCAATATTCCATCCGATTGCGATGAGGTTTTTTGTGACGAAGATAGAACAATTCAGATATTAACTAATCTGATTAATAATGCAATTAAGTTTTCGAACAGTGGCGGGCAGATTTTTATAAACGCAAAAAAAATTAGTAACATGGTTGAGATAAGTGTTGAAGACACTGGTAAGGGAATTACTGAAGAAAACTTAACTCACGTATTTAATCGCTTCTGGCAGGAAAAAAATCATGCCCATATTGGAACAGGACTAGGCCTTGCGATTTCAAAAGGTCTTGTTGAGGCTCAAGGAGGAAAAATGTGGGTTAAAAGCCAGAGTGGAGTTGGGACTACGTTTTACTTTACACTTAAATTAGCGGAAACAAACAATCAGTTATTTGATCTAATCAAGGACCAGACAAGAGAAAAGGTGAATGCCAATGTTGAAAATCTGCACTAAGAATTGCATTTACGACTAAGTAATAAAATGAAAATAATGAGTGTAAAAATGGCGGGAGCGA
>CANFHC010000035.1 GCA_947446575.1 Bacteriovoracaceae bacterium
AGAGTAAGTCCAACCAATACTCAAGCAGTTTCATACTATAAAAAGATGGGATGGAATGATCTTGGTCCGAGTCCAACCGCTGCGGAAGTCCACTTAATGGAAAAGATGATTAACTTATAGACGCCATGTTGAGGCAAGAAGTTCGAAAGTCATCCACTCATATTATTTATTCATCTTTGAAAAAATAAATTCAAACTCTAATATTAAATATCTTTAATTCCTCATTTTTTCATAAAGTGCTTCCTTTTAACAGGAGGGAAAGTATGAACGAGATCGGTTTAGCAAAAATTGAAAGTATGATTTACGTCA
Source organism: Bacteriovoracaceae bacterium (assembly GCA_947446575.1). Taxonomy (GTDB): domain Bacteria; phylum Bdellovibrionota; class Bacteriovoracia; order Bacteriovoracales; family Bacteriovoracaceae; genus Bacteriovorax. Next base: position 310 of record CANFHC010000035.1, read on the forward strand.
TAAGAGGACAAAAGGTTATGGTTGATTCAGATCTTGCTGAGCTTTATGGAGTTGAAACTGGCCAACTTAATAGGGCCGTAAAAAGAAATCTGCTTCGGTTTCCAGAAGATTTTATGTTTCAACTTACAAACGATGAATTTAAAGAATTTCTAAAAATTAGGAATGTAACTGATTCGTATGGTGGTGCTAGGAAGGCTCCTTATGCGTTTACTGAAAATGGAGTTGCGATGCTTTCGAGCGTTTTAAATTCAGATAAAGCAATTATGATCAATATTGCGATCATTAGAATTTTTACGAGACTTAGAAGTTTTTTATTACTAGAAAAAGGTTTGAGCGAAAGAATAGATAAACTTGAATCAGGCACGAATAAAGTTTTTAAAGCTGTCTTTGAAAGGCTAGATTCAATTGAAGAAATCATTGATACAAAACTACCAACAACTAAAAGAAAAATTGGTTTCAAGAATTAACAAACTTGAAATGCCAATTTGGCATATCAAGTTTATAACTAATTGTTATTAAAAGAACTTTTCTGAACTTGAAGTGCCAAATTGGTACTTCAAGATTTAGGAATCAAGGCAAGAAGTTCGAAAGTCATCCACTTGGGTGCGCCATTTAAAAAAAATCACTAAAACTAAACAAGTGACGAAATATCAATTTTGAAAAATTCTATTTCTATCTCATCTAAAAAAATAATTTGCCGTATTAAGTATAGTATTTTTTCTGATTAATCAGGAGAATCCTATGAAAGAAATAAGTTTAATTAGAATTGAGAAAATGATCTACATTGTACGAGGAACAAAAGTCATGCTCGATAGTGACCTTGCTGAGCTTTATGGAGTAGAAACTAAGGCCTTGAACAGAGCTGTTAAGCGTAATATCTCCAGATTTCCAGAAGACTTCATGTTTCAACTTGATTCAAATGAACTAGAAGTTTTGCGGTACCAATTTGGCACCGCAAATATTGATTCAAAAAGAAGATTCTCGCCTTATGTATTCACCGAAAATGGTGTGGCGATGCTCTCTGGGATTCTCAATAGCGAGAGAGCGATTAATGTAAATATATCCATCATGAGAACTTTTACAAAAATTAGAGGTGTCTTGGATAATGATAAAATAATATCTAAACGCATAAAGGAGTTGGAGAAGGGTGTGGATCAAATTTTTAAAGTTGTTTTTGATCGTTTAGATGAAGTTGATGAAAGTATCACTCAACTAAAAAGAGAGCTGCCGTCACTCGCCCCCAAGCGTAAACGAATCGGATTAAAAGAAAGTAGGTAAGGCGGACGAAGCGGACGAATTAACATGTCAGTAAATCTTTTGAAAGCCCTGGATTTCTTTTTGTTGCCCATCCATACTCGTAATAAAAGACTCTCTGATTTCTTCCCGTCGCCGTTTTTTCTGGAAGCGAATCACCACAAGTTTTGCAAGAAATAATTCAGCTTAAAAGATAACAGAGCAGGCACTTCCTTAAGCAGAATGGCCGATATCATTTTTAGCCCGAAAACAGCAAAACCTTAATTTCTTGGGGTCTACTATCGGAGGTCTTTGTCTTTTAATATGTGGTCAGTATCTTTTTAAGGTAATTAAATGGGGCACTGATCAGCATTTTTAAAAGAAGAACGAATTTGATCACTAAATTTTAAAGAAATTGCATCTACACTTCGCTCCTCGAAATCTTTTTGATACATTTGCTCATAAATATATGAAAGAGTACCTACGCGAATTTTATTTCCAAGTATTCCCTGAGTGAGATAACCCCAAAAATGGTACTGAAGTCCTGGTATATCTCTTCCCTCAACAAGTTTTTCCATTTTATATGAAACAACGGAAGATGTTCCGCGATTAACGGTAAGGGCATCTCCACTAAAAATCCACGGAATTACTCCAAGAGCAACTATTGGATTACCATAAATTTCGAGTGCTTTGTTAAAAAGCTTTTCTGGAGAAACAGAAAAGTTCTCTTGTTTTAATAACCATAAAAAAAGAGGTGATGAAAACTCATTATATTTTTGGGACTCATAAACAAACTTGTCATATGCCTTATGATTGGGATTGCCGACTGCAAGTTTAAACCGATTTTTCTCATTCACCACATCGATTTTTTGCATTATAGGCAGGCCATTGCTATCAAGATAGGGGGAAGAATAATTGGCAACATATGGTAGATGATCTTCGATCTGTTGAATGAGGTTCGTCTCATTTCTTAATTGAAATTTTTCTGCTTCTTGGTTCAAGTAAGCAATATGTCGCGTTCTGGCCAAGTGGATAAATGAACCAAGGTAATTCTCAGATGGAACTTTGAGCTCTCTATTTGGATTACCATAAAGAATAAATGCGTTTTGGAGATAGTACTCTGACCGAGACATTGGAAAACCAGGAAGACCTGTGATTTTCTCAAGCACTCTTGGCAATTCAAATCCTGCCGGAATAGGATAAGCATCGACCCATGGGGTAATATCAGATCGCAAAATATCTTGAATTTCTATCTTAAAATCGTGAAGTGTTTTTTCTGGATACACGTCTTTCATAGAGCGAGCTATTTTGCAAGCTAAGCGATCCCTGCGGTCTTTCTTAAAGTAGATCTCATTTGCATATGATGACAAACTTATCAACACTGCTAGAATTGAAAACATTGATCTTTTCATAAAAACTACCTCAAAAATTTTATTTCTTCAGTTAAAGCATTTAGTAAAGGTGATACCTGTTCTTTAATTAAATTAATTGCAATAGGGCCGAGTGTCTTTGAATAATTATTTCCCAGAATAATTCTTGATCGAACAATGCCCATAAGCTTAGTAGCGGACTTAGAATGTAGACAAATTATTGCCTCTAACTCTTCCACATTATTTGTTACCAAAGCGTCTGAAGAATCAAAGTGCATTTTGAGACTATACCCCACATCCTCTTTTGAGCAAGCTCCTTTATCTTCACTTGATTCTAAAACCCCATTTACATATACCGATTTTGAAATGAATAATACTTTCTTGGTGGCAACAAAGTTAATCACATTTTGGGAAACGCGCTTATGACTAATAATAGCCCCCACTGGCCGAAAACGCGTTAACATTGCCTCAGGGGACAAGATTGTCTGCTCAAACTTAGCAAGTACATCATCTGCGCTAACTTCTAAACTTATTGGTAAAAGCGTAACACTTTGGTTGGCAAAAACAGATGGTGCCACTAAAAGCATTAAAAAGATCATCATCTTTTTCATATTCATCCTCGATAAATCGTTTGCGCTAATACAAGTCTATTAAAGCCTTTTTTAAGTTTGAAAGCATGATTTTGTGTATTTTTAATAGGGTTGTCTAAATTCTAGACAATTATGTACCACCCAGTAGAGATTTCCACTTCTTTAACAACAGCACTTTAATGTGATCCCACTAAAAAATTCTCGATCTTTTATTCCACGAGATTCACTTCGCATTCCACTGTCAACCGAGAAGACCGCTATTCATGCTAATTGAAAAGTGGCCCTGATAACATAAAGCTGAATTTTTAATCTTAAGCTTAAGCCTTCACCTAAAGCTAGTTAACCGTCACCCACACATTTCGAATTCCATTTCTTCTCACCAAAACATTTAGTATTTCTGCATTGTCAGGATGTAATCTTATGCAACCATGACTTGCAGGAGTTCCAAGTTGCCCCCAGCTTCCTCTTGTCGTTCCATGAATGGCATATTCTCCATCTATAAAAAAAGCAAAAGGCATATTTCCCAAACCATGGTAATCACCTTCGGGATATTTGGGAGAAGTGTGGCGATCATAAATTCTTCCATCTGGACGTGTATCCATCGCAGGTGTTTCGTAACCAAATCGGCCGGTAGATGTTTTCCATGTATATATGAGTGAACCATCTATATAAAGAAAGAGTCGCTGTAAATTGAGATCAATATCCGCCCAAATTTTGCAAGAGCTCCGATAGCAACTGGGAAGAATGTCTGAGAGTGGATCAATTTCTAAATGTGAAGATTTTCCAGTGATTCTTTCATAGTCACGATCTAGTCTTAGCAAAATATTTGTAATATTTTTGACTTTGGGATTAAGAGTATCAAAAAAATTTGGAGTCGCAGCTAATGAAAAGTTGTTAACTACAGTAAAGGTTAGTAAGAAAATTAGGGGCAATTTTATTTTATTTCTTGGCAGTAACATAATGTCCTCCCATTTAAAACATTAGAAAGATTCAATTATTTTTTTATCTGTTCTTTCTTCTTATTGTTTTAAGCAGAGTTAATGCCAAGTTTTAATATTGTGAGAAATTATTAGTCAGTCGATTTAGTCGGAGATCTAAAGTTCTATGCTCTCAAGATAAGTTAATATATTACGACTTACTTTTTCTCCCCACTGAGCGGATAGGCTAGGTGGATAATGAATCCCTTCTTTACTATCATTGGGAAAGCTCGTTAATTCTAAACTATCAACGTAATGACAATTATTTTTTAAAGCCAAGTCTCTTATTAATGTATTAATCACATTCAATTTTTCTTTAGTAACTATTTTTGAATTAGCATCTGGGGGACCTATCCAGATACATATGCTTTCTGCCTTGATAATTTCTTGCATTAATTGTTCAATACTTCCTGCTGTACTTAATGGATTATTTCCAGCGGCCATGTTAGTTCCCAACTGAACAATTGTAACAAGCGGTTGATATTTAATAATTTCATCTACAAGCCTTGGTGTCTGGTGTTCGATTGTGCGAACTTCATCGGTGCCGTCTTTTTTCCAAAATCCACAGACAGTTTTTTGATAAGCAGATTTAGATATCCATGTTGAAGCAGAAGAGCCACAACTAGATTCCATAATGACGTGATTTGAAATAGAGGAAAGATTTTTTTCAACGACAGTTCCAAGTTTGCCGTAACTATGAGAGTCACCAATGTAGAGAATCGTAGGATTTGAAGTTATAGTTTTAGCATATAGATTAAAAGACATAATTAATAGCGTTGGTAATACGATTGATAGTTTCATAAAAGTTCCTAATTTAGTTTTTGTTTTATATAACATAAGGGATTGTCACCACAATAAAATCGTGAATTTTATACAGGGTTATAAGCTAATAATGGATAATACAAATTCTTTGAATCAATTAGATAAAGCTTCGAAGCTCTTTAGCTCCGGAGGGCTCTCTATTACCCAGGTAAGGCAAGCCCAGGAAGAGTTTGGTCTCAATGAATTACCCAGCAGCAAAGCTCGAGGGTTTCATCATTTTTTATGGGAAATTCTAAAAGAGCCGATGGTGTATTTACTAATTGGCTGTGCTGCGATTTATTTTGTTTTAGGAGATGTTCAAGAGTCGCTTATGCTAAGTGGATTTTTATTTCTCATTCTTGGAATTACAATTGTTCAAGAAAGAAAAGCAGAGCGAGCACTCGAGGCTTTGCGAGATCTCTCAAGCCCAAGAGCTTTAGTTTTGCGAAATGGAAGTAAGATTCGCATCTCTGGAAATCAAGTCGTGTGTGACGATATTATTTTTATTAATGAAGGGGATAGAGTTCCGGCAGATTCGATCTTAATAAATGTTCAAAATATTGCAACAGATGAATCCATGATAAGTGGTGAATCAATGCCAGTTGAAAAAAGTATTGAGTCTCAAGTTTTTGCAGGTTCAACCATAGTTTGCGGACAAGGAGTCGCAATAGTATCTGCCATTGGAGCAAATACAGAATTGGGAAAAATAGGGAAGTCTCTGACAGAAACAAAACGAGAAATGACTAAACTGGAAGGCCAGACAAATTTATTAGTTAAACGCCTCGCGATTGTTGCAATCATTATTTGTCTTATTGTTTTTATAGTCTATGCCCTTTATCAAAAAAATTGGATTGAAGGATTTTTAGCGGGAATTACTTTGGCAATGGCCATTATGCCAAATGAGCTTCCGGCAGTGCTTACTATTTTTTTAGCATTAGGTGCTTGGCGAATGTCTTTAAGAAGAGTTCTTACTCGCAAGCTTCCAGCGATTGAAAATTTAGGAGCGGCTACCGTTTTATGTGTCGATAAAACTGGTACACTCACATTAAATCAAATGTCCATTCAACATATTTTTTCTAATGGTAAAACGTTTGATTTAACTAAAACGTTCGATAATGTTTTACCTGAAGATTTTCATGAAGCTCTAGAATTTGGAATTCTTGCTAGTAAAAAAGACCCTTTTGATCCAATGGAGTTAGCATTTGTAACATCTGGTAAAAAATTCTTAAGTGGCACTGAACATCTTCACAATGATTGGTTTATAGAAAAAGAATATCCATTATCTTCTGACTTACTTTCTATTTCTCAAGCTTGGAGAGCCGATAAGGAAGGTGGATTTATTGTTGGAGCAAAAGGAGCTCCAGAAGCCATAATCGATTTATGTCACTTACCAGATGATCAAAAAAATACAATTAATCTCCAAATTAAAAACATGGCCTCTCAAGGGTTGCGGATTTTAGGTGTGGCCAAGGCGAAAATAGAGAATGCTCCACTTCCCCATAATCAACATGATTTTGATTTTTCATTTGTCGGTTTAGTCGGCATTGCTGATCCTGTTCGTCCTGAAGTTCCCAAAGCGATTAGAGAATGCCAAACCGCTGGAGTGAGAGTTATTATGATGACGGGGGATCATCCAACCACAGCGACAAGCATTGCTAAAATTATTGGTCTAGAAAATCCAACGACCATTATCACCGGAAGTCAGATGACTAATATTTCAGATGATGAGTTGTCGCTTCAAATAAAAACGATATCTGTTTTTTCTCGAGTGATGCCAGATCAAAAATTGCGATTAGTTCAATTGCTTAAAAAAAATGGTGAAATTGTTGCGATGACTGGAGATGGAGTAAACGATGCGCCAGCACTAAAAAATGCTCATATTGGAATTGCCATGGGCGCTCGTGGAACAGATGTGGCCCGAGAATCAGCGGCACTGGTTTTATTAGATGATGACTTTGGTTCTATTGTTGAATCAATTAAAATGGGGAGAAGAGTGTATGCTAATTTGCAAACGGCCTTTGCTTATTTACTTGCGGTCCATATTCCAATTGCAGGAATGTCAGTGATTCCCGTTTTATTTAATTTACCTCTGGTTTTACTACCGGCCCATATTGCTTTTTTACATTTAATTATTGAACCAACTTCTTCGCTGGCGTTTGAAGCTGAACCAAGTGAGAAGCATTTAATGATGATTCCACCAAGGCCTAAAGATGAACCTCTTTTTAATAAGAGCTTATGGATTCCAAGTTTATTACAAGGGATAAGCGTATTAGTGTCCTTGTTAGTTGTATATGTGGTTTCTTTAAAAAAGGGACAAGGTGAACTTGATGCGCGTGCTTTGGTTTTTTCTAATCTTATATTTTCAAATATAATGTTTATTTTGGTAAGTGGCGTGCAGAAAAAAAGTATCTTTAAAAAAGTAATGGCCCCAAAAAACATTGTAGTGAAATGGATTGTACTTGGCTCAATCGTCCTATGGGGCTTAGTGATATTTGTACCAAGCCTTAGAGAGATCTTTCGATTTTCTAAACTTCATCTTAATGATGTTGTTCTCTGCTTTTTTCTTGGTGTCACAAGTGTGCTGTGGTTAGATTTGTTGCCTAAAAAATTAAGAATACTATAATAATTTTCAATGCGATCTTACTTCTATTTTTTCAACGTATAAGTTAAAAGTAAAAGTTGGAGTGTGCATGGAACTTTTAATTCGAGAAATTAATCTATCCGGGAAAAAAGATTTAAATCAATTTATCAATTTGCCTTGGAGTTTGTATAAAAATGATCCTCACTGGGTACCTCCACTCAAGATGGCAGTGCGAGACTTGCTCGATCAAAAACATCCTTTTTATAAGACAGCAAAAGTAAAGGCATGGCTTGCTGAAATTGACAACAAACCAGTAGGTCGAATAATGGCCATAAATAATCACAATTATAATCATTATCATAAAACGAAATTAGGTTTTTTTGGTTTTTATGAAGCAATTGAAGATAGCAAAGTCGCAAACCTATTAATTAGCGCAGCTGAAAAATTTATTAAGAGTGAAGGTCTGACAAGTATTCAAGGGCCAGCAAATCCAGGAACCAACTATGAATGTGGATTTTTGGTTGACCAATACGACGATGCTCCTCAAATCATGATGACATATAATCCGCATTTTTATAATACGCATTTGGAAAATCTTGGTTTTACTAAAGCGATGGATCTACTTGCTTATAATTTTTCTGCGCCATATGAAATGCCAAAAATTATTTTAGATGTAGCCGATCGCCTTCTGAAAAAAGCTAAAGTCTCTTATCGCAATCTCAATATGAAAAAATGGAATGAGGAATTAGACATTCTTTTTGAACTCTATAATTCAGCATGGGATTCCAATTGGGGATTTGTTCCCATGACTAAAGAAGAATTTTATCATACTGCTAAAGATTTAAAGTCTCTAGCTGATCCAGAACTGGTGCAATTTGCAGAAGTAGAGGGTAAGCCAGTTGGTTTTATTTTAACTCTACCGGATTTAAATCAGGTTTTTAAAACTAATCCGAGTGGAAATTTAAATCCATTGGTCATTTACAAAATTCTCACTGCAAAAAAACGCATGAATCGAGCGCGCGTTCTTATGTTAGGCGTGAAAAAAGAATACCGGAAAATGGGAGTAGAGGCGCTTTTGTATAAGTACAATCAACAGGCTATGAAAAAATACACTCACATAAAAAATGTTGAAATGAGCTGGATTCTTGAAAACAATATTGAAATGAATAAGCCACTGATTCGTATGAGTGGAGGGCCTTATAAACGTTATCGCCTCTACGAAAAAGCAATCAATTGACCAATACCTCTGTCGGTGATATTTTATCGTCTTACAAAATTGTGTGAGATTAATGCCATGAATTGGTTACAGGAATATAAAAGTGCCTTAAAAAACGTGTATGCTGAAGAGCCTTTAGACGTTTACTTTTTTCGACCACTTGCCTTTGTTATCGTAAAAACTTTTTACTCATTTCCGATTACTCCGAATCATTATTCATTGTTTGCTTTCATCGCAGGAATTACTTCCGGATTTTATTTCTATCAAGGAACTCCCTCTGGTTATATGATGGGAGCCCTTTACTTTTTAGCTTATTCCATTCTTGATTGCTGTGACGGCATGGTTGCCCGCATGAAAAAAAATGGAACTGAGTTTGGTCGAATTATTGATGGGGTAGTTGATTATACCGTCAACGCGACCGTTTATATTACTCTTGCCCTAGGTTTGAGTAAAACGATAGTTCCAGGAATGATCCAACCATGGGTCTTAATCGTTTTTGCAGGTGTTTCTAAAGCTGTACACTCGATTACCTATGACCATTACTTAACTGAGTTCCTATCTTATGAAAGAGGCGATGGTGGATTTGTGGCCAAAGAAATAGAGATGGTTAGAAAAAAATTAGCCGACAGTGACTTGAATAAGACACCCTATTTTAAAAGAATTGCACTTAAAATTTACTTGGGGTTTTCAAGCCTTCAGTCCGGTGGTTTGGATCAAATTAACTTCAATCCGCGTGAGTATTGTCAAAGGAACCTACATACCTTGAGAATGTGGTCCGCAATTGGCCCAGCGGTTCATATTGCAGTTTTGATTTTTGCTTTTTTATTTAATATCCCTAATCTGCTCTATTTTTATGCAATTATCTTTGGGAACTTATGGCTTTTGATGATGTTTACTTATCAAACAAAGATCAATCAAGACTTAAGTAGAGTAAAAGTCTAACCAAAGTCATCCAATTTTTTCAAAATCTTTAGTGAAATTATGACTACAGATCTTTTCGAATACATCAGCTTGAGTTAAGTTCACTTCCATGAGCTTAAAACAAGATTATATTCTTCAACCAGGTCCCAACTCTCATGTTGGAAGACGCAAGCAGATTTTAGAAAAATATCCTAAAATTAGAAATTTATACGGTCCATATCCCTTATCTGCTCTCTATATTTCACTAATTGTCGCTTTTCAATTAATCATGGCAGCAATACTAAAAGATCAAAGTTGGTGGATCATTTTAATTGCTTCCTACGCAATTGGGGCCTTTGCCAATCACTCACTTTACGTCATGATTCATGAATGCTGTCACAACGTGGTTTTATCGACTTCTCTAGGAAATAAACTCATGGGGCTCGTGTGTGATATTCCCCTTTTTCTCCCTTCAGCAATGGGCTTTAGAAAATACCATATGATTCACCATAAGCACTTAGGCGAGTATTCATACGATCCAGATATAACTAGCTATACTGAAGCTCGTTTAGTGGGCAACAGCACATTGAAAAAAACTCTTTGGATTTTCTTATTCTCTCTGTCTCAAGCTCTACGACCACTAAAAGTTCAATTTTATAAACCACTAGACTTCTGGACTGCGATTAATACAGTTTTACAAATTGGAATTAATGCAGCGATTTTCTTTTTTATCGGTCCAATGGCACTTTTATACTTAGCACTTTCAACACTTTTTGCGCTAGGGCTCCATCCTCTTGGTGGGCGTTGGGTTCAAGAGCATTATATAACTAAAGAAGGGCAAGAAACGTATAGCTACTATGGGCCATTGAACAAGCTAACTTTTAACATGGGCTTTCATAACGAGCATCACGATTTTATGAATGTTGCATGGATTAATCAGCCTAAGATAAAACAAATGGCGCCAGAATATTATGAAACACTCACGAGCTACCAATCTTGGACGAAAGTTTTATTAAATTTTTTAACGAATCCAGAAATGAGTTCTTTTGCTCGTATTATTCATCCAGATCGTCATCCTAAGGCAAAAGCCAAAGAGCAGGAAGCATTTCTTTATAATGAATCAGTATTAGCAGATCAGTGAGCCCAACAAACTTAAAATGAATGGTGTGAACTTTCAACTTTTGAAATGAGTTCGAGTTGGCGTTCAACATAATCCAAAAGAATTTCAATGGCCTTAAGTACAGAAATAGCAGGAAGTTGATTTTTTAAATTCTTAACTCCACTTTCTAATTCTTCGGTAAGGTCTCCAGTTGAAAGATAAATTGTTGAATCAGATTTAATCTTTAATAGCTTTTGCTTTCGCTCTAAAAGTTTCATTTCGTCCGTCATCATCTTTCCTCCAAATCCATGGTGGATGCTGCTTCTATGTAAGTTTACCTTTTAATAGAGATAAGTTGCAATCTGAAGGGCAAGTTTTAAATATAGGCCAAAAGTCTCTCATCCTTGGTAATGAAAAGAATAGAAAAATCTATCGATCTTAGAGAACTGTTAGAAAAATTAAGAAATTTAAGTAGCTGTAATATCAAGGAGTGGTTTCATTTCTCAATGTAAGCATCGCAGTGAGTAATATTTATATGTCTATTATGTTTTTAATTCCAGAGGCCTTGCGAGACATGCTAATTTCGGTTTAATTAATCTTTTTAGTTAGAGGAGTCCTTATGAAATTTTTTTTAGCCTTATCTATGTTGTTTTCATTTAATTTATTTGCCAATGATTCATTGCCTACACCAACTCACGTTGACGTTAACCAATACGTAGGGAAATGGTACACAATTACATCTCTGCCACAATCTTTTACAAAAAAGTGTGTAGGACAAACAGCTGACTACGCTATCAAATCTGCAAATTCAATTTCAGTCTTAAACACGTGTATTAGAAAAGACAATTCTACTAAAACAATTGAAGGACAGGCCGTTGTTGCCAATCCAAAAACAAATGCAGAATTAATCGTAACGTTTAATAATTTTTGGACAAAGCTTTTTAAAGTAAAAGGGGACTACACAATTATTAAGTTAGATGACTCTTATTCAACTGTATTAGTTGGATCCAAAAATAGAAAATCTATGTGGATTCTTGCGAGAACTCCATACATTGATGAAGCGACAAAAATGGATTACATAACTTACGCAAAATCTTTAGGTTTCGACACTGCTAAATTAGTAGATTCGAAATTCTAATCGCACCAAGATTGCCTGCTAAATGACTCGCTAGAAAGGTAGTAGGCAATCATTTGTGTTCAACGCACGCATAATTTTTTTCTATCTTTCTGCATTTAATTTTATATTATTCACATAGAAAAATATAATCGATCATCCCGCCTTCTGAAGCTCTTTTAGAAGGAAAAATCTATGAAAAAATCTTTATCTCTTTTTTTAATTATTTTACTCTCATTTAATTCAGCAGCTTGGGCCTTTGATAATGGCCGAATTATTGAACAAAAAGATACTAGCTATGAGTATGAGAATATAATGTATAAAATCTCGCACATCCTAAGAGTTACTAATGGAAATTTAGTTTCAACTTCTGACAAATTGCCACGTGATACACTAGAGGCTCATGAATATTTTGAAAAAGTTTGTGCGCCAAAATCTTCCAATACCGATTTAGCAAAAAAAGTGACAGTAAGTTATCAAGGATTTTTAACGACCAGAGAGTTTCAATGCGATGAGCGCTCTGATGACACCGATACTGTTAGCACTGTGCAATTCGTAGTAACTGTCGATAGAGACGAAAATTTAAAAGATCTACAAATCAATAAATTAAACGCGAAGGCGATAAATGATCCAGCAGATCCACACCATATGACCTTAAAAGATGGAGGAGAAATTCTCATTGCGGTAGCGGCTTCAACTTTAGTTTCGGGATTACTCGCCAAGCAAATCTATACTGGTGAACAAGATAAATTTTTGCATGCAACTGGTGGAAGTTTAATTGCAGCCGCGACAACGTTGCTTGCCTACTACGGATTTAAAGTAAGTAAAAATGAAGCAGCCATTATTGGATTTGCGACTGCTGTAGCCGTGGCCCTCCTTAAAGAATATGCTTACGATGCTAGTCATAGAGATACCCATACCGTAGATATTCACGATGCTGCTGCTACTTCCATGGGAGGAGCAATGGGAGCCTTTTTTGTGCGATTCCAGTTCCGATTTTAAAAGTTGCAATTGTTTTTTTTTAATCTTTGCATAAACTCTTATGAAGAGGGATATATGAAAAAAATTATTGGACTTGGTTTACTAGTGCTTTCTACTCAATTAATGGCAACTGATCTCGATTGTAATATTCAATTAAATCTTGGAAATATTTCTGAGACACAAGTGACTACAGCATTAGATCAAAAAACTTCTATTGATGCAGCCGAAGGGATTTACGCATCCGTAACGGAAAAGAAAAATGGGCATTTTGTCGTTGAAGCCTATCTGGTTGATTATGACATAAGAATTTATGGTGAAGGTTCACTAAAAGACAATAGCGATAAATTAAGCGCAAGTGCTTGGGGGCGAGCAAGCATGGTCGATATTGAATGTCACTTAAGTCAAAACTTAAAAAAACACAAATAATTATTTTACAGGCGGGCGGTTTTCATCTTGAATCCAACCCGCTTCATTTTCAGATTAATAATCGCTAAAAGCTTTTTCTAATCCATCTAAAACATCAGCAGCAGTTTCAAATAATGCTTGGGCTTTTGCATCACTAAATTTTTTTAAATCTTCTCTGCAGTGTTTTTTTAATTCAGTTAAATACTTCTCGATATTTTGAGCATGCTCTTTTGGATCTTTGGATTCACTTTTTTCAATTAACATAAATACTCCTAACTAAAAAAATAATTTATCCCAATATTTTTTGGGATCTTCACTTCGCGCTTTTTCTAACTTTACCATTAATGAGCTTTGTTCGTTATTGGTGAGATTTGATTTGCTAATAAGATCTATTGCTTCAGCTTTCCTTCCTTCCTTCTCCAAAACTAGAACCAGATATAAATACCCAATTTGGGAAGTTGGAAATTGCTGAATAAATGCTTCAGCACTTGAGATCATCCCCTGATAATCACCTTTAGCCATCATTCTTAAAAAAGGTATTTGAACAATATCTTCGTTTAAATAATTTTCTTCTGGAAATGCAGTTTGGTTCACTTCCAATTGTTTATTAGATAATCGCTTGAGGGCATCTTGCTCTTTGTAAGTGAGATCGGCTCGAATTGATTCGAGAGTCTTATATACTGGATCGTCGATACTTACAGATTCTAGATCAATTTCAGCAGCCAAACGTTGATTAGAAATAGTGTCGACTTGTTCTGAGAGGATTCTAATTTCATCATTGGCTGTTGTAATGAGTTCTGCTTCTTTTTTTGTAACCACATCACGTCCTAAATCATAACGGGCCATTTCCTCTAATAGACTATTGATTAAATTATCTTCAATCGCGATATTCCATTTTCCTTCTTCTACTAATAAAGCAATAAGTTTTGCTTTATAGGCAGAGTAGGTATCTGGCTCTCTACTAATTATTTCATCTGCCAATGCAATGGTAAATTCTAAATCCTTAAAGGTTTCGGTCTTTACTGAATTCATCCGTGTATTTACTAATAATGCTAGTTCTTCTGTTGACTTTTCTTTAATGGACTCAATTGTGTTAGTTTGATTTATTAATGGAGCTGCTGCCTTTGTTGTTACACTTTGTTCCACAAGCTTTTTTTTGTTTGGGGCTATATTTGCTAAAGTCACAGGGGCAGGCGCCAATAATCTTCCCCAAGGTTTAGGTATTTTACGCTCTTTTTTGAGCATGATAATTTTTATTTTAAGGGCTTGGTTTTGTTTTTTTTGAGTAAGATAAAATTCAAAAGTAAAAATGGAAACTACGGCCAGAGCAAAGATGAGAAAGTAATAATACTTACGATTGTCTGGATTTGTTTGATTCACAATTTTTCCTTGTTTAATCATTTAAATGAAATGTTACTGCAAGAAATTTCAAATGCCATGACGGCCAAAGACATAGGCAAATATTAAATCATTTATTCATTTTTTAGTCTTTGATTTACATCCTCTTAATATTTGATTAGCCTAAGCGTATGTCAGATTTAGTGAGTGTTATTATTCCAACCTTTAATCGATCACAATTTCTCTTGAGAGCGATTCATTCAGTATTAAATCAAACGTATAAAAATATTGAATTACTAGTAGTAGATGATGGCTCAACTGATGAGACCCATAAATTGCTGACTCCATTGATTGAAAACAAATCACTTCATTATATTAAAAAAAATAATGGGGGCGTTTCTTCCGCTCGTAATGCGGGGGTGTTCTCTGCTAAGGGAAAGTGGATTGCTTTTTTAGATTCAGATGATGAATGGTTAACGGAAAAATTAGAAGAGCAATTAAGTTTTTTAAAATACAATTCTCATTTGTCGATTGTTTACACTGATGAAATTTGGATGCGCAATGGAGTTAGAGTTAATCAAAAAAAAGGACATCGCAAAAGTGGCGGTGATATTTTTTTGAAATGTATTCAACAATGCCTAATCGCTCCTTCGTCGGTATTAATCAATAAAAAATTGTTTGTTGATATGCAAGGGTTCAATGAAGAATTTGTGGTTTGTGAAGACTATGACCTTTGGCTCAAAATTTCTTCATTGCATGAGATAGGTTTTATTGCAAAACCTCTAATCATAAAATATGGCGGACACGACGATCAACTCTCGATGAAGTTTTTTGCGATGGATTCTTGGCGCTTAAAATCTATGTATTTTATTTTGTTAAATAGAAAATTAGAAACTGAAAAAAAAGCACTGTTGATAAAATTAATGCAACAAAAAGGTGCCATCTTAATTCAAGGTTATTTAAAACATGGCAATCCAGTCGCAGCATCTGAGATTGAATTATTACTTAGTAAAATTAGTGAAGTGGTAGTATGAAAAATTCAGGATTAATCATTTCGGGTGTATTCGTTTTTTTTATATTGATGGAAAATATTTTTCCTCTTCGAGTAATGAAAGAATCAAAAAAGAAGCGAACTTTAATAAATTTTGCTCAGGCTTTATTGGCATTTCCTTTTACTCGACTCTTAACTTATCCGCTGATTTATTTTTTCGCTGAAAAAGTGGCTTATTACCACTGGGGAATCTTGAACTTAACTCATATCTCTCCTGTCGTCCAAGGATGTATTGGTTTTTTACTTTTAGATTACTTAATCTATTGGTGGCATCGATTCAATCACACGATGAGTTTCTTTTGGCGTTTTCATCAAGTCCATCATGCTGATAAAGATATGGACGCTACCACCGCCTTACGCTTTCATTTTGGAGAGTTAGTCTTATCGGGATTAATCCGCATAATTTTGATCTTGGTTTTTGGATTTGCAATGAAAACATTGCTGCTATTTGATTTGTCAGTGACAGCTTTAACAATTTTTCATCATAGTAATTTAAAATTACCAGCTAGTTTTGAAAAGTGGTTAGGAAAGATTCTAGTTACTCCAAGCTATCATCAGAATCATCATTCTTATTTTCAGAATGAAACAGATTCAAATTATGCGACAATTTTTAATTTTTGGGATCGATTGCATCAAAGCATAACTACTAAAATGCAAGCCGAAAAAATAACAATAGGACTTCCGCAATTTCATGAATTGAATTTTATGTTTTTAGGACTTGTGGCCTTACCATTTAGTAAAATAAAACCGTGGCCCAAAAAATATCTAAGTCGAAACTAATTTTTATCTAGCAAATTCTTATATAGACCCTTAACAATTAGCTGGGCCGTTGAAGGATTGGTCGCTAAGGGGACGTTGTGAACATCACAAATTCTCAGTAGGGATGATATATCAGGATCATGAGGGTGCATTCCTAAAGGATCGCGCATAAAGATGACAGCGTGGCATTTTCCAGTAGCAACCATTGCTGCAATTTGAGCATCCCCACCCATCGGTCCCGAGAGGCACTTTTTTACTTTTAGTCCCGTTTGTTGCAAGTGCTTACCGGTCGTTGCTGTGGCCACAAGATCAAATGTTTTAAAAAATTCTAAGTTGTCTTTTACAAAGGCAATCATATCGGCTTTTTTTCCATCGTGAGCAATTAGGGCCAGAGTCCTTTTGGAACTTAATTTCATAAATAACCTTTCAAATTTATGGTATTGAAAAAAGTTTAAGGGAGGAGATTCTCTCTGACCAGAAAAGAAACCATAATATTGTAAGCTTGACGCGTAAAAGTCATTTGTCTCTCTCTTAAAAATTTAATAGTATAGAGAACTTGACCAAGATTTTGGAGAATTTAAATGCAATCGAAAATAACTGCAGTTAGAGGAAGTGCCCTTACCTTTGTGGCCGATCCTTTTTTAACTGCTCCAGAAAATGCTTTTCGCTATGAAACTGACGCTCTAATCATAATGGAAAATGGAAAAATAAAATCGTTTGGATCTTTTGATTCAACTAAAGCTTTACTTCCGAGTGACATAGAAATTAAAACCTATAGAGATTCATTGATTCTCCCCGGTTTTATCGACACTCATATCCATTATCCTCAAACACAAATTATTGGAGCTTATGGAAAACAGCTGATCGATTGGCTTAATAATTATACTTTTATAGCTGAGCAACAGTTTAAAAATTTTTCTTACGCAAAATCAGTCGCGCAATTTTTTTTAGAGGAGTGTTTAAAAGCGGGAACTACTACAGTTATGACTTATTGTACTGTACACCCTGAATCCGTAGATGCCTTTTTTGAAGCGGCAACTGAAAAAAACATGCGAGTGATCGCTGGAAAAGTTTTAATGGATAGAAATGCTCCTCCTGAGCTTTTAGATACAGCTCAGCAGGCTTATGACCAATCTCTTGCATTGATAAAAAAATGGCACGGAAAAGATCGTCTTTCTTATGCCATTACTCCGCGATTTGCTCCAACGAGTACTCATGAACAATTAACTCTTGCTGGAACACTTTGGAGTGAACATCCAGGTACCTATATGCAAAGTCACCTCTCTGAAAACCTTGGAGAAATGGCATGGGTAAAAGAATTGTTCCCCAAATCAATTGATTACCTCGATGTTTATGATCACTATAAATTATTAGGAAATCGCGCAGTTTACGGACATGGAATTCATTTAAGTGAAAGAGAGTGGCAACGATTATCTGAGACAAAAACGAGTCTTGCACATTGCCCAACATCTAATGAATTTTTAGGAAGTGGTCTTTTTAATTTTCCTGCTGCCAAAAAAATTGAGCGTCCGGTTAGAGTTGGACTTGCAACAGATGTTGGTGCTGGAACAAGTTTCTCTCAATTGCAATCGATGAACGAGTCCTATAAAATAGCTCAGCTAGGCGGCTTTGCTCTTTCGTCTATTCACGCTTTTTACCTGGCCACTCGCGGAGCAGCTGAATCGCTAGACCTGATGAATACAATCGGCTCTATTGATGCGGGGATGGAAGCAGATCTTTTGGTCTTAAATTTAAATTCAACTCCACTTATAAATTTTAGAATGAAGCATTGTAAAGACATTGAAGAAGCCTTATTTATTCAAATGACCATGGGAGATGACCGTGCCACTCAAGCTGTATATGTGGCTGGAGCACTGGCCTATGAAAAAGGACTTTAAAATATTTTTTAGGACTCTTATATTTTCTTACATCATAGACAAACGCATGGAGAGCAAGCGATAAATTCAGCATCGAAAATACATAGGGGAATCAATGATGCAAAAATTAATGCTTCTTGCGAGTTTATTACTCACTACAATTGCTAGTACTGTTCACGCGCAACCTGTAGATTTGAAAAATGATCCTGCATTTAAAATTCAATCTATGACTGTCACTGAAGTTGAGCCTCTGGCCGCAACTGTCGAATTGCCAAAAGCTCCAGCAAACCCAATTGATGAAATCGCTATCATCATGGATGGACTTATCGCTATCGGAAAAAAAATCTGGCCAATTATCGATGCAGGTCGACCAGTCATTAACACTAAACTTACTCCTGCTATTAGCATTCTTCCTCACCTCGAAGGGGAAAATGGCGTTTTATACCAAATGGCAAACTGGTCTACTCCAAAAGTGAGAAGTTACCGCGTTTCATTTAAAAACGGATTTAACAGCGAAGTTGTAGGTTTCACATACACACTTTATTTCCAGTACAATGGTGATTACAAAGCTGTAGGGAAATACGTCGCGAATTTAAAAGTTCAAGCAAGCGATATTTATACTGCTTGGGGCTTTAATTTTGATGCAACAAATGAACTCATCGGGATCTCTAACGTCGGATCTTCTTATGAGCCTGTAGCTTCTGGTATCGTTCAGGTAGCTTATACAGTTAAAGGTTTAATCAACGAAGTCAGAAGTGCACAAAGCTTTTATGTCGATGGTGCAGGAAATTTTCAAGTCTTAAATAACTAATTTTGATCTTTTAATTTTTAAGCCGAGCGTTTATACCAACTGTTCAATTTTACAATGATACTTAGAAAGAATGTGAATTCGTAAATTCTAGGACTGGCCAGTTAAAAACTGGCCATTTTCCGCTCTCAAATCAATAATACCTCTGATCAAAAAGTAATTTTCAGAGGAAATCATGAAAAATTTCTCGCGTAAAAAAGTTCTTATAACTGGTGCCGCCTCAGGAATCGGAAAACTTATGGCCCAGACTCTTGCAAAAAGAGGAGCTGAAATTGTTATCGCTGACATTAATTTTGAAGAAGCAAAAAAAGTTGCTGAAGAAATAAAAAGCAATGGAGGGAAGGCTCATGCTTTTTTATTAAACTTGGCCGATGTTGAATCAATAAAAAAATGTAAAGCAGATGTCAGTGCAGCTGGAATAGTTATTGATGTGTTAATCAATAATGCCGGAGTTGTTTTTGGTGGAGAGTTTGAAAGCCTTTCTCTGGAAAAACATTTACTCACTTACAAAATAAATATTGATGGTCTTGTGGCAATGACCCATCTGTTTTTTGGCGATTTAAAAAGAAGTGCAGATGCTAACATCGTTAATATCGCAAGTGCTTCTGGGTTAATCGGTCTGCCTTACGGGACAAGTTACGCTTCATCAAAATGGGCAGTTATTGGTTTTTCTGAATCACTGCGGGTGGAGTGCCTAGAGCGTGGAATAAATAATGTTCACGTTACAACTGTGTGCCCAAGTTACATCAGTACCGGAATGTTTCACGGAGTAAAAGCCCCGATGTTGCTTCCTTGGTTGAAACCAGAAACTATAGTAAATAAAATTATTCTTGGAATGGAAAATAATGCACCATTTGTTAAAGAGCCATTTGTTGTAAAGACGGTTGATCTCTTGAAAGGAATATTACCGCTAGTGGTTTATACGAAAATTTCCAAAATTTTGGGAGTCTCTACGAGTATGACTCATTGGAAAGGCAGAGAGCTTAAGGAGCTAAACTAAAATGAATTTAAAACAATTATTAAGTACAATAAAAATTGAAGCAGATTATATTTCTCTTAGGGAAGTAAAAACCACTTCAAGTTACGTAAGTGTGAGAAACGAAGTGCTCGAAGGAGTTGGCAGTTTAATCGATCACGGCCTGATGGTAGAAGTCATGATTAAAGGTCAGCTTGCTTATGCAGCGACAAATTCATTTATGCCTTCGGATGTTCAAAAAGCCGCTGAAGTGGCCCGCGATTCAGCACTTGCTGCTCACCGCTTTGGACTTTACCATTTTAATGAAAATGTTCGCCCTAAAATTGTGGGTGAGTATAAAAGTCCAGCGACAAAGGGGATTGAGCATTTTCATCCAGGAGATCTTACTGACCTATTAATGTCATTAACGACAGCAATGAAAATTCATGACCACGTGATCAGTCGCTCAGCAAGTTATACCATTGCTGAAATTGATTCACATTTTGTCGCCACAAATGGGAGCGATGTTAAACAAAGTATTGTGCGATCAAATATTGGATTAAGTGCAACAGCTACCAGTGAGAAAGGAACACAGAAGCGAACATACGGTGACGATAAAAGTGCGCAAGTCGGCGTAGAATTAATTGATAAAAATAAATTTTTATCAGTAGCGAATAAATTAGCAACAGAAGCATTAATGCTTTTAGAAGCCGAAGAATGTCCAAGTGAGACGATGGATTTGCTTCTGGCCCCAGACCAAATGTTTTTACAGATTCACGAAAGTATTGGTCATCCATTAGAACTCGATAGAATCTTAGGCGATGAAAGAAACTATGCGGGATGGAGTTTTGTCAAACCTTCTGATTTTGGAAATCTTCGATATGGTTCATCTCTCATGAACGTGACATTTGATCCAACTGTGATTGGACAAAATGCAAGTTATTTTGCTGATGATATTGGGGCAGTAGCGACACGTGAATATTTAATTCGCGATGGAATTCTAGAACGTGGATTGGGAAGTTTAGAATCGCAAAAAAGATTAAATCTCCCAGGAGTTTCTAGCCAGCGTGCGACTTCATGGAATAGAGCTCCGATTGACCGCATGGCCAACGTAAATCTAGAAGCAGGATCATCAAGCTTTGATCAAATGTTAGGAAGTATTGAGCGCGGTGTATTTATGCAAACGACGAGATCATGGTCTATAGACGATTACAGAAACAAATTTCAGTTCGGATGTGAGCACGCTCAACTTATAGAAAATGGAAAACTCACGAAACTTTTAAAAAATCCAAATTACCGAGGAATTACAGCTCCATTTTGGAATCAGTTAAAAATGGTTGGGGATATTTCAACATTTGAAGTGGGAGGACTGACTAATTGTGGAAAGGGAGAACCTAACCAAGTTATTTTTGTTGGTCACGCAAGCCCTGCATGTCTATTTTCAAATATCGAAGTTTTCGGTGGAGGTAAATAATGGAAGCACTAAATTCTTCTGCCCTGGAAATTTTCTCACAAAAAATATTTAATGAACTTTTAGCTGACGAAGCACTTACCATTTCACTTTCAGCTGAAGAAACTCTTTTTACCAGATTATCCAAAGCTAAAGTTCGTCAGATCACAAATCTAATTCAAGCATTTCTTGATTTAACATTTGTTAAAGGCAATAAAACTCTTAGCTTCACCATTCCTTTTAGGGGAGTTGAAGAGGATGTAATACTCGCGGTTAAAAAAATAAGAGAATCTAGAACATGGATGGAAAAACTTCCAGAAGATCCTTACTTAGTTCGTCCTGCTTTTTACGGAGTAACGAAAGAAGAAAATCTTCACTCGTTGCCTAAAAATGAAGAAATGCTCAACGGTATTTTAGATTATGCTAATCATGTGGATTTGGCCGGAGTCTTTTCTAGTGGAGATGTTGTTCGTGCGACTATCAACTCTGTTGGGCAGTTTCATTGGTTTAAAACGAGAAACTTTTATTTAGATTACTCTCTTTATAATGAAAAACAAAAAGCTGTAAAATCACTTTTCGCCGGAAACGAGTGGGACGCAAACGCTTTGCGAGTGAATTTAAAAGAGAGTGAAGACAAATTAAAAATGATGGATCGTGAATCGAAAAAAATCGAACGCGGATCTTATCGAGTATACCTGGCACCCTCTGCCGTGTCTGAATTATTGGGAACTCTCTCTTGGGGAGGCGTTTCAATGGGCGAGCACAAAAGAGGGAACGGATCTCTACGCGATCTTTGGGAAGGCAAAAAAAAGATGTCGCCTAAATTTAGTTTAACAGAAGATTTCTCTTTGGGAATGAGTCCACGTTTTAATGAAAAAGGTGAAGTGAGTCCTAGTGTTCTGCCACTGATTGAAAAAGGGGAATTTAAAAACTTCTTAACTTCAACCAGAACAGCTAATGAATATAAAGTTGAATCAAATATGGCAGCTGACTGGGAGGGATTAAGGTCTCCGGTCATCGCAACTGGAACTTTGGCCCGCGATCAAATTTTAAAAGAATTAGGAACGGGTTTATACCTGTCTGATCTCCATTACCTCAATTGGTCTGATCGTGAAACAGCGAGACTCACAGGTATGACTCGTTATGCGTGTTTCTGGGTTGAAAATGGTGAGATCAAAAGCCCAATTCAAGACCTGCGTTTTGATGAAAGCTATTATAATTTATTTGGTGATTCGCTGGTTGATTTAACAAATTTTGCGGAGATTAGTCCGAGTACTGGATCTTATTTTCAGCGCGATGTTGGCGGAACAAAAACTCCAGGGATATTAGTTTCAGATTTTAAATTTACATTATAATAAATATACTGAGCCTTCTTCATTTATCAGAAGGCTCAGCGTTTTTCCTAATCACCTAACGTTTCACATTTTAAAACGGCTATTACGTCTGTTTCTATTCCTAGGTCGAGCTTGCCAGTAAGAATAAGTAAATCGTGTTCATAATCTACTTTAGTAAACCCAGTAAAAGTTGAATCATCTTGTTTTAATAAAATTTTTCCACTGTCATCTTCTGTTGAATCAAAGTTGCCTTGCAAGACATGTCCACCATAAATCAGAGTAAGTTCAGTAACTCTTCCATCACCAGTTGAATTTCTATGCTCAAATACATTTACTGCTAATTTTGCAGGTACATCAAATAATTGAGTTGATCCGATACACATTTTCCAAGTGCTATCTCTGGCAAATGCGGGGACTGATAGAAGTGAAAGTAGACAAAGTGCTAACAAGTATTTCATAAATTTCCTCTCGTCATAATTTGTTAAAACGAGAGGAGAGTAATTGATTATTGGCAGTTTGTAATAGATAAAAAATGAATGAATCAATCATGGTAATTATTTCAATATTTAGGACGCTTTTTTAACACTTAGCTTGGATACGAGTTGTCCTAAATCATTGGATAGCCCTGAGAGGTGTTCTGAAACGTCTACAGATTTTTGTAATGTATCTTGATTTTTTTGATTATTTCCCTGTAATTGCTCAATGGCTTTCGTTATTTCGATGACCCCTTGAGACTGCTCATCTGAAGCCTGAGATATACCCACAACACGGTCATTGAGGTCTTGGATAAAGCTTGAAAGCTCCATAAAGGTTTCGCCACAAGATTTAACTTTTTGTTCACCATCTCGAATACTGTCATGAGAAAAAGTAATGAGGTCATTTATTTTACTTTCTGTAGAAGCTGCGATTGCTTGAACTTTTTGAACACTTGTATTGATGAGTGAATTTATTTCTTTTGAAGCTTCACCTGAAGTGGCAGCGAGTTTTCCAATTTCTTCAGCAACCACTGAAAATCCTTTACCATGATCTCCAGCGCGTGCTGCTTCTACTGAAGCATTAAATGAGAGCAGCTTCGTTTGAAATACAATATCGTTAATGATATTCGTTTTTGTTTCAATTTGTTTGATCGTATCAACGATTTCGTTTAATTGACCTTTGTCTTGTGAAATTTGCTCCATTACAGAATCATTTGATTGTTTAATTTTTAAAATAGCAGCACTCACTTCTGAAACTATACTCGTCCCTTTAGAAGCACTGGTTTTAGTTCGATCAGATATTTTTCTAGATTGATTTGCGTTTTCTGATGTCTGAGAGGCCATGGCACTTATTTGATGAATTGTTTGTGCTGTTTCTTCCACCGCACTCGTCTGAACTTCAGAGCTGCTTGATAATTCTTGATTGTTAGATGTGAGTTTTTCAATCGAATCATTCATTGTTTTATAGATATCATCAATTTGAGCAATTATAATTCCTTGCTCGATAATATATCCTTTAAATTTATGAGCTATCCACATACAAGGAATTGTTTGTAAAATAACAAAGCCAGCATGTACTAGCAAAATTCCAAAAGAAGCTTGGTAATTAAAAACACTAGACGGAAGTAAAAAGAAAAAACCAATATGATGAATAGCAATGGTTGCTGCCGCTGCCAAAATAACAAGAGAATTAGCAAAAACAATCATTACAGCAAGGGCGACAAAAATATGGAAATGGGTTTCAATCATTCCTTTTGATAAATGAATTAAAAGACCACTGAAAAACATTAAAGCCACTCCATGAGTAATTGCCGCAAGTTTATGTGATTGTGTAAAATGCGTAAAAAAGATAGGAAGAGAGCTAATGGCCAGAGAGGCAAAAAATGCCAGCAACATGCTCGTGTTAAATGTATAGGCAAGAATTAAACTTACTGGGAGATGGCATAATAAAACATAAGAAAATATTTTATTAATGGAGTGCAGGTGAATATTCTCTGCGAGATTTGTACTGTTCATTTTTATTCCTGTTCCCTTTAATATTTTATTCCCAATGGGTCCGTATTTTTTCTATTTATGCTACCGTTGATGCACCCAAAAATGGGGCGTTCACTAGTACCTTTTTTTTCTTTTATTTCTTTTACAATGAGCTCGTCTTCAACTGCTGAGGCCGGACCTCTTTTGGTTGTATAGCCACCGCTGTAGAGAATTTTTTGATTATTATCAAAAATACTCAATTGCGGGACAGCGGTTATAGAATATTTTTTTTCAAACTCTTCCATTGATCCACTTTGAACTTGATAGCCTTTTGCCTTTAAATTTTTTATCCAAGAGTCTTGTTTTCCAATGACAAAAATTTGTTCATTAATATTTTTATCTGGAATTCTTTTTAATAAAGTTTGGTAAACATTTTCAGAGCACGCACAATCACTTCCTAAAAAATGTAATTTGCTCCATTTTTCATTGGAATTTTTATTTACGATTAAGCTTTTTAATGTTTCAGACTTAGATGGTTTTAGCGATAAAGAATGAGTCCCCATCATATAAGATAGGGGAACGCTTAAAACAATAAACCATACAGCAAAAGCCGTGTAACACTTCATGCATCAGTTTCGGAATTTAGTTAGGTTACTTTACATTTAATTGATGAAATCTAAATGCCGTTAAAGGGTGTAATTTGATCTAGTTTATTCACCAAGAGCTGATGGAGCAGTAGTTTTTCCCATAAAGCCCACGAGGACAATAATAGTAAGCACATAAGGAAGTATAGAGAGTAGTTGAGAAGAAATATGGATATCTTCTCGGCCACCGATAAAAATGACGAGCGCTTGAGAGAATCCAAAAAATAAGCAGGCAAGGGCAGTTTGTACCGGTCTCCATTTCCCAAAGATTAAAGCGGCGATCGCGATAAATCCCTGTCCGGAAATTAGAGTAGGGCGAAAGTTGGAAACAATTGCTATAGAAAGACTTGCTCCACCCAGACCAGCTAAAAAACCAGAACTCAAAACTCCAATTGATTTATAGATGGAGACATTTAGACCTGCAGAATCGGTAGATTTGGGATGCTCACCTGCACTTATCATACGAAGTCCTAAGACAGTTCTTGATAAAATAAACCAAATGAATGCCGTTGCAATGAAAGCAACGTAGACAGTTGAGTATTGTCCCATGAAAACGGGAACCTTTTTTTCTAAATCTAGTGGAGGAGTCATGCTGGTTCCGTCAAAAAATAAACGGCAAAGAAAAATCGCAAATCCACTTCCTAAAAAGTTTATCGCCATACCAGAGACAACTTGATTAGCCTTATATTTTATACAAGCTAGAGCATGTAAAAGAGCAAGACTAAAACCACCCAGACCACCGGCCAGTAAACCAAGCCAAGGATTATTAAATTTTAAAGCTACGAGTGAAGCAGTAAATGCTCCCATCGTCATCATTCCTTCGAGACCAATATTAATAACTCCCGTTTTCTCCGAGAGCACACCACCCAAGGCTGTAAAAATAAGTGGAGTGGCGTACATGAGAGTTGTTGAAAATAAAAAAATTAAATCTTTCATTTATTTTTTCTCCCAAATTTTTAAAAAGCGCTCAAAGACCACAGGGATAGCAATAAAGAAAATAATGGCACCAATCATAATGCCGATAACTTCAGAAGGAGCTTCCAGCGCTGATTGAATTTTTTGTCCAGAATACTTCAAAGTTCCCAGAAAAAAACCTGCGATAAGAGAACCAAAAGGCGTATTAGAGCCAATGAGAGAAACGGCAATTCCATCAAAACCATATCCTTCATGAGCGGCAAGGATAGCAATGTTTTTTGCAACACCCATTACATGAGTGGCCCCAGCAAGTCCGGAAAGACCACCTGCGATCATCATTGATTGAGTCATCTTCTTTTTAACATTGATTCCCGCATAGCGAGCTGCTTCTGGACTTAATCCCACCGCTTTTAATTTAAATCCAAAACTTGTTTTGGTTAAAATAATCCAAACGATTACAACAGCAATAATTGCTAAGAAAATTCCCGCGTTTACTGGTGGACGAAAAAATTCATTGAGAAATTCGTGACGAGAAAACCAACTCATTCCAGCAACTGAGCTTTTCCAATTCTCTAGTAGAGTTATTGAAGACGCTGGCTGAATGAATTCTGTCGTCTCAGTATTGGCCTTATGAAATCCTTCAAGATTCACCATGAAGTTAGAAAAATAAAGAGCAATCCAATTGAGCATGATAGTGGAAATTACTTCATGCACACCAAAGCGCGCTTTCATAAATCCGGCCAGACCACCATAGAGAGCAGAGATTAAAACAGAAAGGCCCAAGACTAAAGGAATTTGAATCCATGGATTGAAATGAAACATGTAACCAAAATAGGCAGCACTTAAAGCGCCCATAATAAATTGACCTTCACTACCAATATTGAAAAGTCCTGTGCGAAAAGCAAAAGCCACAGAAAGACCTGTTAGAATAAGTGGAGTTGAGCGAATAATAATATAAGCAATATAGCTAGGACGAGAAAAAGCCCCATTCCACATAACTTTATAAGCTTCAATGGGAGATATACCCGAGAGTTTTAGAATAAGCGCACCAAATAATAGTCCACTTAATACGCACAGGAAACTTAACAGGAATTTTTTCATTCTAAACTCCTGCCGGCCATATAGAGTCCAATATGTTCTTTTATATTTTTTTGAGTGTTGATTTCTTCTTGGTCAATGCTCGCGGTAATTCCACCTTCAACAATAACGGCAATGCGATCTGATAAATTTATAACTTCATCCAGCTCATAAGAAATAAGTAAGACAGCTTTTCCCTGGTCGCGAAGTTTAATTAATTCTTGATGAACATATTCAATTGCTCCAACGTCTAACCCTCTCGTTGGTTGAAAAGCAATAAGCACATCAGGATTATTGGAAATCTCTCGCGCCAGAATAATCTTTTGTTGATTTCCCCCAGAAAGATTGCGAGCATTTTGTTCAATGTCGCGCGGGCGAATATCAAAACGGTCCATCATGCTGTTAGCAAATTTTACTAATTCGCGATTGAGAATAAATCCATAATGAGAAAAAGGAGCTTTAGAGATATTTTGTAAAACAAAATTTTCTTTGACTTTAAAATCCATAACGAGACCACGGCGCTGGCGGTCTTCGGGAATCATCGCAAGTTTATGTTCATAAATTTCTTTAGGAGAAAGATGACCGATTTCAAATCCATTTATTTTGATTGAGCCTGATTGAATTTTACGAAGACCAGTGAGCGCTTCTACTAATTCACTTTGTCCGTTGCCATCAATTCCGGCAAGGCCCAAAATTTCACCTCGCCTAAGAGTTAAGTTGAAATTCTTAACGGAAGGCAATTGTTTGTCGTTTTCGACATTTAGGTTATCTATTTTAAAAACAATTTCTCCGGGGTGAGCTTCTGACTTTTTTATTTTTAAGTCGACTTTTCTTCCGACCATTTTAGCGGCAAGGTCTTCTTCACTGGTGTTACACACTTCGACCGTTTCGATAAATTTACCTTTGCGGATAATCGTACATCGATCAGCAATTTCTTTTATCTCATGAAGCTTATGGGTAATGATGATGATCGTTTTCCCTTTAGCTTTTAAATTATTTACGATGCGGTAAAAATCCAACACTTCTTGGGGAGTAAGTACTGCAGTTGGTTCATCTAGAATGATGAGTTCAGCATTTCGGTAAAGAGTTTTTAAAATCTCTACTCGCTGTTGCATTCCAACACTTATGTTTTCTATTTTTAAATCAGGATCGATTTTGAAATTATAATCTTCAGAAATTTTTAAAACCTCTGCGCGTGCGTTTTTATAATCGATAAGACCTAAGAAGTTCCTTGGTTCAACACCTAAAATAATATTTTGCAAAATAGTGAAGGGGCGAACGAGCATAAAATGCTGGTGAACCATTCCAATGCCTTTTTTAATGGCAAAGCGTGGACTCGGAATCGAAGTTCTTTCACCCTTGAAATAAATCTCACTTCCAGCATCGGGTTGAACCAATCCAAAAATAATATTCATAAGCGTTGTTTTACCAGCGCCATTTTCACCAAGGATAGCGTGAACTTCACCCGTTTTAACTTTGAGGTTAATACGATCGTTGGCAACACAGTCGCCAACGGTTCGAGAAATATTTTTTAATTCAAGAATAAACATTATTTAAGTGTTTTTGCAAAAGCAGTATAACCTGCTTCACTTGATGGAACTTTTATTTTTCCATCCGCAATTTTTTTCTTAAGTGCAGTCACTTCTGTTAAAAGAGATGTTGGAACCATTTTAGAAGTTGTAGGAGCGATATCAACTGCACCATCTTTTAGACCGAAGTTTTGAGTAGTTCCGCCTAGAAATACACCTTTTTTAAGTTGTGATGTCACTTCGAAAATAGCTGAATCAACACGTTTCATGCTTGAAGTGATAACATTTTTTGGAGCTAAGTAATTTTGATCGCGATCAACTCCCACGGCCATTTTATTTTTTTCTTTAGCTGCTTCAATAACACCATCACCAACAGCACCAGCTGCGTGGAAAACAACATCAGCATTTTTTGAAATCATTTGATTGGCAATAGCTTTTCCTTTAGCAGCATCAGTAAAAGATTCAGAGTATTGCTCAAGTACATTAATTTTTGGATTAGCAAATTTTGCTCCCGCTTTAAATCCATATTGGAAAGCGTGGATGATAGGCACAGACATTCCGCCGATAAATCCCACAGATCCAGTCTTGGACATTTTTGCAGCGATGTAACCAGCAAGGAAAGCACCTTCTTCTGCTTTGAACATTACACCAACAACGTTTGGTGGAGTTTTATCACCAAAAGAGTAATCGATGATTGCGTATTTTTGTTTTGGATTTTGTTTGGCAGCTTTTAAAATAGCGTCGGCCATTTTAAAACCGATACCCCAGATAAGATCGTTTCCAGCGTCGTATAGTGTTTCTAGATTTGCAGGATAGTCTGCGTCTTGTTTTGATTCTTGATAACTAGCTTTTACAGCTAATTCTTTTTTAGCTTTTTGTAATCCTTCCCATGCAGATTGATTAAATGATTGGTCGTTGACGCCCCCCACATCTGTAACCATTCCGATTCGAAGTGGCTTTTCGGCTGAAATTGCAAACGTTGATGACAAGAGCATTGCAAGACAAAAGATGACGCTTTGAAGTTTCATTTTGACCTCTGTAAAAGATAATTTTTGAGTTAGACATTCTTAGCATTAAAAAACAAATAAGGGTAGTGAGATTGTCAATATTGAGGGGGAAGAGTTTAATAAATCATCTTTCGGATTAAACGCTCTTTGCAAGAGGGAAATGTATGAAATCTGGTCTTTTTCTAAGGCTTTCTTTGACCTTTTTCCCGAAAAGATTGCTTCCGATTATAATGACTTCGCTGGCACCATACGTGTCGGTAATCGGAAGAGTTCTGGTTTCTACCTTTTTAAAGTTTTTAGTTGTACCATCTATTTATAGTTTATTATCACCAAACGAGAGAAAATATTTTGAGTAAAAAACCTATAGAAACACTTCAAGAAAATGCATCGGGATTTTTTGATAAAGTGGCCAATAAATATTCTGCTGAGATGAAATGCAAAGAGGGATGCTCAAAGTGCTGTTATACCGATATTTCAGTTTTTGAAGTTGAAGCTAAACGCATTGAAGAGTGGCTTCAGTCTCAATCAGAAGAAAAA
>CANFHC010000036.1 GCA_947446575.1 Bacteriovoracaceae bacterium
CAGAGAGGGCCCCAAAAGTAGCGAGTACATATTCAAGCCATTGCGGAACTTTAAAAGCGCGATGACTGAGCAAACGGTGATAGGTTAGTGTGACACCGATGGGGCTGATGAAAAAGAATAAAAACACGCAAACTGCAAACGCCTTCCAAGTAAAGAAAGGTATCGCTGCTAACGCTAAAATATGTATGGCAGTGATGCCAATTATATTTCCCCAATGTAAATGTAAATTATTTGCGTTATTTTTTTTGATAATCATATCCAAAATTTTACACAGATAAAACTTAGAAATGAAAGCAGTATTTATAATATAAGAACATTATTTTATTTTTTATTTAAAGCTTAATCGTCAATCCAAACAATGGTCGATGATGATAGAAGCGAGGATGATATCGAGGATAATAATATCGCGGATATGGTGATGGATAATAGTGGGGATACTCTTGGGGAAAATAGACTGGAACAGGTTCCGCCACAGGAACTTGATCTGGGATATAAACTGATAGAGTTGGAGAGAAAAATTGTCCTCTCTTTTTAAGACAATTTATTATATCAGAATCTAGTCTTCCAAAAGCATGAGCGCAGTCTTCAATTTCATAATGTTCGAATTGTTTATTTCCGATATCTTCTAGGCACAAAAGCTTATTGTTATCAAAAGTAAGGCTTCCACAAATTTTAGCAGCATCTTCGTTGATGTATTCAAATCGCTGCATTTTATCTACACATAAGTGGCGTGAAGATTCGAAACTAAAACCAGCGCAGACGAAGGTGTAAACATTATTTCTGTCTTGGGCGTGAACATTTAGGACATAAAACATTTGAAAAAGCATTAAAGCACTAAAAAATGACTTCATCTCAAACTCCTCGTGAAAAAATATTCACAAGAATAGATTTACTGCCCTTTTAATTAGAATTCAATTTAGTGAAAAGATTGTGTCCTCAGGTTGTGGACAACGTATTACTCCAAGTTCCAGCATTCATCACATTGGAAAATCCATTTTTTTTCAAAATTCCAACGGCCATAGCACTTCTTGTTCCAGATGCACAACAAACGAGAATAACTTTTGATTTGTCTAATCTATTTGATTCTGAATTTAATTCATCCAAAGGAATATTGATGCTTTCTGGATTATGGCCCTGAGCAAATTCACCTTTTGAGCGCACATCTAAAATGATTGCTCCTTCAGTTAAGAGCTGAGGCAATTTATTTTTGATAAACTTGAATCGATAAAATCTGTAACCGAAAAATAAAATGATAATGAGAGGAAGTATAAAAGATTGGATATTTTCAAAAATCATAATATGTCCTTTTTGCTTTTATTTATTTTTTTTGCAAATACTTCAATAACTGCACTCATGCCGTTATGACCTTGTCCTTCATGGATAATTCGTATCTTTTCTTCAATCGTAATGAATTTTAGACCAGCGAGTTCTTCTATTAGTGATTCTTTAGTCATTAATAAATCAGTATTGTCTGGACCACCAGTTTTAAATTCTAATTGTTGTGGATTATAGGCTTCTAGAATAAGCAGTCCGTTAGGCGCTAGACCTTTTACACAATCACGGTGAACTTTTTTTCTCAAAATACTTGGTAAATGGCACCAAATAGAAACAATAGCATCCCATTTATTTTCTTCAATTTGAAAGTTTTCTAAATCGGCAACGATTGTGCTGACTTCTGTCTTATTAAGCGTAGCTAATTGTTTTAGCTTGAGGAGTCCGGTTTCAGATTGATCAACTGCAGTAACGAGATGTCCGAGATTTGATAAAAAGACGGCATTTCGTCCTTCGCCTTCTGCCAAACATAAAATTCTCGATTTTGGTGCAAGTTGAGACGATATTTCTTTAAGGAAATCGTTAGGATCCTTTCCATAGAAGAAAGTATCTCCTTTGTAGCGTTCATTCCATTTGTTTTTCATAGTTTACCTTAATTGAACTAATTTATTTTTCTCTATTGTAAAAACATTGCAATCATAAGTTAATGAGTTTATATTATTATGAACTGTTGAACTTGTAAACTCATTTTTAGGTGTAATATGTCAATCGTAACAAGCAAAATGATGGCCGTCTATGAAATGCAAGCTAATATTTGCCATGCTTTATCCCATCCTATCAGGTTATATATTTTAGATATTCTTTCTTCAAAAGAAATGTCGAGTACTCAATTGCTTGACGAGTTAGGAATACCCAAGGCCAATCTATCCCAGCATCTTTCTGTTTTAAAAGATGCAGGCATTCTTAAAACGAGAAAAGTTGGAGCTTATCAGGTTCTTTCGCTGGCCATTCCAAAAATTAAAGATGCGTGTCAACTCGTACGAGGAATTCTTTTAGACCGTATGAATGAAGAACAAAAAACTATGACTGAATTAAAAAAGAATTTAGATATCCAAGTAAAAAAAACCAAAAAAGAAACTCCTAAAAAAGTTTCAAAAAAGGTGTCGAAATGAAAACATTATATTTTATTTTTTTAACCCTTTTAAGTTCACAAGCTTTTTCAAAAGCTAGAGAGCTTGATGACCTTATTCAAGCTGCAAATGAGAGCTCCCTAGCTCAAAAAGCAGCAAATGAAAATGTAAATGCAGCGAATATTGAAAAAGAGAGAAGCTCAAAGCATTGGTTGCCACAAGTCTATTTAAATGGGCAATCGTTTCTAAGTAGCGATCCAGGGGCCGCTCTTTTTGGAAAGCTTGCTCAAAGAGAAATTCAAAATTCAGACTTTGTGGCGGATTCACTAAATCATCCTGCAACTTCTCTTTATACGAAAGCTGTGGTTGGAGTAAATCTTCCTCTTTATGAAGGTGGGCAAAAGTTTGCCATCAATAAAGCTATGACATTCATGAGTGAAGCAAAGCAACTTGAAGCAAAGGCCGTTCAATCTGAATTTACTATTGAAGTTGTTAAAAATTATTTTATTGGAAAAAATTTAAATCTTGAAAAGTCTGATTTAGTTAAAATTAAATCAACAATTGATTCTATTATTTCTCGTTATCAAGTAGGTAATAAACAAAATCTTTTAGGCTATTCCGGATTATTAGGTTTAAAAAGTTTGCAAAATAGAATTACAGCTCTTTTAGATGAAAACGCTGCTAAGAGTAAGGCATCGGAAAAAGCATTGTCTGAATTATCCGGAGTAAAAGCTGAATTGAACTATGATTCAAGTTCTAATTTCAATTCATTGTTAAAAGAATACCTAAGTTTTTCTGAAAATAATTATGTAGCATCAAAAAAGATACAATCTTATTTTGAAAACGCTAAGAGTGCCAAAGAAATTATCGATGCTGAAAAATCGCGAAATCTTCCTCGCGTAGGTCTTTTCGGTGAAGGGTATGCATTAAACGGTGAGAGGAATTTAGGTAAAGGATTTACTGCTGGTGTGTATTTAAATTGGAATTTATTTTCAGGGAATGATTATGGAGCTGACCTTGAAGCCAATCATAAATCTCGTGCTGCTCAGTATTTTGCAGAGGCCAGTTTGCAGAAAGAAAAGGTTGAATACAATGGTTTAAAAGATGGGCTCGAAGCTGTTAATCATTCTTTAGTTCTTCTAGACGATAGTGAAAAATACTTAGAAGAGCAAACCAAGATTTCTCACATTCTTTTTAAAAATGGATTAATCAATGCTCTTCAATATGTTGAAGTTCTCTCTCGCAGGGTAGATTTAATAAAATCTAAAAGTATGGCCCAGGATGAGTTAATTTCAATTCACTCTCAATTAGCTAAAAATACACATGAGACTAATTCAAAAGGAGCTAGTCTATGAATTTAAATTTTAAATTAGGTTTTGCGGGATCATTGTCTCGCATGTTTATTAAATCTAAGCTTACTTTTGTTATCGCTCTTACAAGTATTCTTATGGGTGTCATGGCAGTTTATCTTACCCCTAAAGAAGAAGAGCCACAAATCATTGTGCCGATGATTGATATTCAAACAATGGTGCCAGGGTTGGATGCTCACGAAATTGAAAGAAAAGTGACGGAGCCTATTGAGCGAGCTGTATGGGGCCTTGATGGAGTAGAGTATGTCTATTCTGCGAGCCAGCCACATGGAAGTATGGTTACGGTGCGTTTTAAAGTCGGCGAGGCAATGGAGCCTAGTCTTTTAAAAATTCATCATAAGTTAATGACTATTAGAAATGAGCTTCCAAGTAACGCTCTTGCGAGTGATGTTAAATCATATTCTATTGATGATGTTCCATTTCTTATTTTGACTTTTAGTTCTCCAGCTATGGATGACTATACTCTTAGACAAAAAATTGCTCCACTCGCTCGAGAACTCTCAAGTACGCCTGATTTAAATCGAGTAGAATTACTTGGTGGATTAAAAAGAAGTATAAGAGTTATTGTTGATCCAAAAAAATTGCATGACCGCGGTGTTGCTCTAGGATCTGTGGCGATGACTCTAAAAGCAAATAACGCTTTTTATCCTGCTGGAAAAAATTGGGACAAAAATGAAGTGTTAGATATTGATGTAGGGGGAAAATTTAAAACTGCCTCTGATATTGAAAATGTTTCCATTGGTCAGCGTGGTGGAAGCGTTGTCCGCATAAAAGACGTCGCTCGTGTTATTGACGGACCAGAAGAGAGAACTAGATCTTCGAGTTTAATATTAAAAAATAGTAAAATTCCAGAAAATGCAGTTTCTGTTATATTTGCTAAAAGAAAAGGAACCAATGTTGTAACTCTTGCAAAAAAGTTATTAGACCGAGCAAAATCTTTTTCGAAGACACTTCCTTCTGATGTTAAATTATCTGTTCTTCGTGACTACGGTTCTACAGCAGGTGATAAATCAAACGAATTGATTGAACACTTGTTGCTAGCAACTTTCTCTGTAACAGTACTCATTGCCATTGTTATGGGTTTCAGAGCTTCACTCGTTGTTGCTATTGCCATTCCCGTAACTCTTGCTTTGACGCTCGCAGTTTATTACTTTATGGGTTACACCTTAAATCGCATAACGCTGTTTGCTCTCATTTTTTCTATTGGTATTTTAGTCGATGATGCCATAGTGGTAGTTGAAAATATTGAACGACATCTTCATCTTGATAAAAAATCGGGAATGATTAAAGCAACCCTTAGAGCTGTCGCTGAAGTTGGGAATCCTACCATTTTAGCAACGTTTGCAGTTATTGGCGCCATTTTACCGATGGCATTCGTAAGAGGAATGATGGGGCCATATATGAAACCCATACCTGTTGGTGCAAGTGTGGCGATGATTCTTTCGCTCTTTGTTGCTTTTATTGTGACTCCTTGGGCAGCAGTAAAAATTTTAAAAGATGAATCTGGCGAATCAGATGGAACTCACAAAGTCAGCGCATTAGATCGTCTATATGAAAAAATGATGAGTGCATTTTTAAATAAGAAAATAATTTCCCTTCTCTTTGGAGCATTTACAATAACTCTATTAATTGGAGCAATGAGCCTCGTTTACTTTAAAAATGTTAAAGTAAAAATGCTTCCATTTGATAATAAAGAAGAATTTCAAGTTCTGATTGATTATCCAGCCTCTACTACCTTAGAGCAAAATAGATTATGGTCCATAGAGCTTGCTCAAAAATTAGCAGACACACCAGAAGTGAGAAAAGTTCAAATTTTTACTGGTGAGCCTGCCCCATATTCATTTTCTGGGATGGTTAAACATACTTTTACAAGACGAAGTGATTATCAAAGTGATTTTCAAATTCTTTTATCAGAAAAAGGTGAACGTAAACTCGGAAGTCATGCTGTTATTGAAAGTCTTCGTCCCCTTATACGTGAATTTGCGGATTCAAAAAAAGGATTATCAAAAGTTTTAGAAGTTCCACCAGGACCTCCTGTTTTAGCAACAGTTGTGGCCGAAGTTTACGGCCCTGATGAAAAAACAAGAAAAGCCGTGGCACAAGAAATTTATACAATCTTTAAAAATGAACCTAGTATCGTTGATCTCGATTATACATGGAGACCAAGTCGTTCTAAAAAAGTCTATATGTATGATTACGCAAAAGGCGGGATGCTTGGAACTAATGCTCAGATGGTGGCACAAAATGGAGCACTTCTTTTTTCTGAATCAAGTATGGGACTCTTAAATGATTTAAGTGGACCAGAAGAAGTGAGTATTGATTTGTCTGTTGATAATACTCAAAGATCAGGTGCGAATCCCTTTGCTAATATCACAACACCATCTTTTGAATCTGGAATCGTAGATGTTGGACAAACGCTAAAAGCTCCTGTCGTCGTTGAGACGGAAACACTCTATCGAAAAAATTTAAAACCTCTTTCGTATGTAATGAGCGAACTATCTGGATCTGAAGAAGCTCCAGTTTATGGAATTTTAAAACTTACTCCACTAATAAAATATCCACTGCAAACAGCAGATGTTCCTTGGGATACAAAATCACCTGTCGTTAAATGGGACGGAGAGTGGTTTATTACTTATGAAGTCTTCCGAGATTTAGGTGGAGCCTTCGCCGTCGTTATGGTTCTTATCTATATTATTGTCCTTGGATGGTTTAGAAGCTTTTCAGTTCCTTTAATTATTATGGCACCTATTCCAATTTCTCTAATTGGAATTTTACCGGGACATGTGATTATTGGATCTTATTTTACCGCTACATCCATGATTGGTTTTATCGCTGGGGCAGGTATTATTGTTCGAAATTCAATTATCCTCGTCGATTTTATCGAACATCAGCTAGCTCTAGGAATGGAATTAAAAGAGGCCGTTATTAGTGCCGGTGTGTTGCGATTTCGTCCCATGCTTTTAACCGCAGCAGCCGTTGTAGTTGGTAGTTCAGTAATGTTATTTGATCCCATTTTTCAAGGATTAGCAGTGAGCTTAATTTTTGGTGAAGTGGCAGCAACTGTTCTTTCTAGGTTCGCCGTTCCTATTCTCTATTTTTGGGTAGTGGGTAAATCGCGAGTGAAATATATAAAAGAGCGTGAACTTGAAAAAATTTAAAAGGAGATAATTTATGACAATTGATAATCAAGTAAGAGCATTTGCAGGAAGTTTTATTTTACTTAGTCTATCATTAGCTCATTATCACAATCAGAACTGGCTCTGGTTTACAGCTTTTGTGGGTGCAAATTTATTGCAATCATCTTTTACAAAAATTTGTCCACTAGAAATTATTTTGAGAAAAGTTGAGAAGTAATGATTCTAAATTTTAAATTCGTAGTTCATCTTAGTTTTCACTGAATTTAAAATCATGCAATTCTCTGGTGTCTTATCCATCAAACGCATTGCGCGCTCAGGATTTTCTGCACCAATTAAAGAGGCCATTAAGTTGGCTTCTTTCATCACCATTTGATTATTTTCATTTTTATCGACAAAAAGCTCTACTTCAACATTGATTGACTCAAAAACTAATTTTGATTTGGCAGCAATAACTTTAAAAGTGGCTAGGTAACAATTTGCTAAGGCCAGAGCATAGAGGTCTTCGGGGGACATTCCTGCAGAACTTCCACCAAAAACAGGTGGTATCGCCGTCGTAATGGATAGATCAACTGCAGTGGATTCCCAGTTGGAATCTATTCCGCTTTTTGAAATTGCCTGAACTTTGAAAGCTATTGGTGATTGCATTTTTTAACCTCTAATCTTTATTAGACTATAGAAGAAAAAGAATTATCCAAGTAGATGGAGATTAGACAATTTTTTTGTATCCAAAAGAGGAAGTTTATTTTTATTATTAAGATAATAAATTTTAGATAAGGCCTATATAAATGAAGATATTCAATACCCTTCTTACTTTGTTGGTTATTTCCTTGGCAAGTGGTTGCTCGAGTAACCCGAAAGCACCCGAGAGTATCAAAAAAAGTGTTGAAGCTCCGAAACTTGAAGTTCCACTTGAGCTAAAAAATTTAGATCTAGAACTCCAAGATAAACTTCATGGAGTTTGGAAGCAATATTTTGTTGAAGAGTTCAATGACTCGCGCTCAGTGAATGTATTAGTTGTCACGAATCGCTCATTTAAAGGCAAAGGTTTTGGATGCACGGACGATTATTTTGGAGTTGCTAGTGATGCTAATTTTCGCGTAGGAGTTTGCAGAGTCAATGTTCCAAGAAATCATAGCACTGGAGACTTAAGTTTTACTAAAGATCAAAGAGAGAGTTCACAAGACTATTTTAAAATTTTGGGACAAAAAGAATTAAATTTAAACGCACTGATTGATTACTTAAAAAATTCTAAACGTTCACCACTTCTTTTTGTTCATGGCTTCAACGTTAAACACGAGCAAGCTGTGCTTCGAGCTTCTCAAATTGCTTATGATTTAAAATATCAAGGACCGGTCATTTTATTTTCATGGCCTGCAGGTTCGGGAGACAGTTTTTTTGACGATAAGATGATTAAAAAAACTTATGAAACAAATTATAAAAATGCACAAGGCTCTGTTGCTACTTTTAAGCTCTTTGTCTCTAAACTCATGGAAAATAAAATTGTTCCCAATATAGTTGTCCATTCAATGGGGCATCAAGTTGTTCTGCCAGCATTATTTGATTTAGGAAAAGAGAAAAATCCAAATTCAGACTCAACTGCAAAGAGTGAATTACCTTTAGGTGAAATTATTTTAAATGCGCCAGATTTTGAATCTGATTTATTTATTAAAAATATAGAAATGATAAAAAATCTAAGTCGCAGAGTGACTTTGTATTGTTCATATAACGACAAAGCGATGTTTGCTTCAGAGACAGTTAATAATACAAAACGTCTTGGGGCCTGCTCTTATATGGAAGGTATAGACACAATCAATGTAAGTCTTCTCGATAATTCAACTCTTGGCCTAAATCACGGCTACTATGCCTCAAGACCGATATTAACTGATGTCTTTCAAGTTTTATTGGGAATCGAAGCCGATCGTCGTTTATTCATTCGAAAAAGTGATACAAACAGCACTGAAAAATATTACCTCCGGCAATGATTGTTTTTTTTAAGTTCTCCATATCAAAATTTCTTTTGTTATTTAATTAACAAACTGTAATAATTAAGAATCGAAATTTAAATCAGGAGGATATTCGTGGCAACAGCGACACCAACGGTAATTACCAAGGAAGAGAAGAAGGTTATCTTTGCTTCATCTTTAGGTACAGTTTTTGAATGGTATGATTTTTATCTTTACGGCTCTCTTGCAACAATTATTTCGAAGCAATTTTTTTCAGGTGTGAATGAAACAACAGCTTTCATTTTTGCCCTTATGGCCTTTGCTGCGGGTTTTGCAGTTAGACCTTTCGGAGCTCTACTGTTCGGAAGAATTGGAGACATTGTTGGTCGTAAATACACTTTCCTTGTAACGATCATCATCATGGGTGCTTCAACGGCAATAGTTGGTATGTTACCCAATTATGCATCTATTGGAATTGCGGCTCCAATTGTTTTAATTTGTATGCGTTTACTTCAAGGGCTTGCCCTCGGTGGAGAGTATGGTGGAGCTGCTACTTACGTTGCAGAACACTCACCGATGGGAAAAAGAGGATTGTATACGGCATGGATTCAAACGACTGCGACTATCGGTCTTTTCTTATCACTTATTGTTATTTTAATTTGTAGAAAATTAACTGGACCTAGTTTTGAGACTTGGGGATGGAGAATTCCATTTTTACTTTCACTCGTTTTATTAGGTGTTTCTATCTATATTAGAAGTCAGCTTAATGAATCTCCCATTTTCAAAAAAATGAAAGAAGAAGGTAAAGGATCTAAATCTCCTCTTACTGAATCTTTTGGACAATGGAAAAATTTAAAAATCGTACTTATGGCGCTTTTTGGAGCAACTGCGGGACAAGCCGTAGTCTGGTACACTGGTCAATTCTATGCTTTATTTTTCATGACTAAAACTCTAATGGTTGATGATCAAACGGCCAATCTTTTAATTGCAGCTGGTTTGTTAATCGGAACTCCATTCTTTTTAATTTTTGGATCTCTATCAGATAGAATTGGAAGAAAAAGAATTATTCTTACTGGATGTGTGTTGGCCGCTCTTACATTTATTCCACTTTTTAAAGCTCTAACTTATTACGCAAACCCAGCTATTTTTGAAGCGCAAAAAAATTCTCCAGTGCGCGTTGTGGCCGATCCAGCAACATGTAAATTCCAATTCGATCCGATTGGAAAAACAAAATTTGTCAGTCCATGTGATATCGCCAAATCTACACTCGCTAAAAAAGGTGTTAATTATTCAAATGAAGTTGCTCCTGCCGGAACAAATGCTGTTGTCTACGTTGGAACAAGCGAAAAAGTTGAATCATTTGATGGAGCAGCCCTCTCTGGTGATGAATTAAAATTAAAGCAAAAAGAATTTGATGTAACACTTACTGCTCAATTAACTAATGCTGGTTATCCAGCGAAAGCTGATCCAGCTCAAATCAATTACCCAATGGTAATTGCGATTTTAACCTTGTTAGTAATTTATGTAACAATGGTTTATGGTCCAATTGCTGCTTATTTAGTTGAAATGTTCCCAACTCGCATCCGTTATACTTCTATGTCACTTCCATACCATATCGGAAACGGATGGTTCGGTGGATTTTTGCCAACAGTTGCTTTTGCAATGGTAGCGGCGACAGGAAATATTTACTATGGTCTTTGGTATCCAATCACTATCGCATTAGGAACCGCAATTATTGGATTCTTTGTATTACCAGAAACAAAAGACTGGGATTTAGATCACCACGATTAATTTTTTTATCCTTAAGAGGCCACTTTTGTGGCCTCTTCCATTTTAAGAGAGTAGATAGTAGTAATGGCATTAAAGGCAACAATTTATAAAGCAAAACTCTCAGTCGCAAATCTCAATATTCATCATTATGAAGATTACAGCTTAACGATCGCCAAGCATCCCTCTGAGACTAATTTAAGAATGATGTATCGAATCCTTGCTTACTCCCTTTTGTGCCAAGAAGAATTAGAATTCACTAAAGGACTTAGCTCTGATAGCGAACCTGATTTATGGAAAATTAATTATGATGGCTCAATCGATCATTGGATTGAATTGGGTCACCCTGATGAACGCAAGATCCGACAAATTTGTTCTAAGGCCAAAATGGTTTCAATTTTCACTTATCAAGATCAAACAAGTTTAAATTGGTTTAAAAGTATTGAAAACATCCTTCCACGCTTCGATCATTTAAGTGTCACTCATCTAAGTGTTCTTGACGGTCAAAATATCGAAGAAATCGTAGAACGTGGTATGAATTTTAATATTAGTATTGAAGATGATGAAATCTGGCTCTCTAATGAGAAGGACAGGATTAATATCGGCGTTTCTAGTGTTAAAAAACCTTCTCTCTAATTTTCCAATAATATTTATCCTTTCTTGCAATTATAAACATCGGCATTCTAAAAAGTGATAACTTACTGAGTGCATCTTCTAGATTTTTTATTTTTAATTCACGTTCCGGCAAACGATTATGCATGCGAGTAAAGTTAAAATAAAATGCTTTTAAATCCTCTGGCGTATCGAGATAAAACATTTCATTTAGCGATTCTCCATCAACGTCATAGTACTTAACTTCAAGACAAGGATTTCCTTTTTTGTCAGCCCCACGGTGAAATTGCATTTCTTCAACACGCATAACGTGGGCATCTTTGAGCGACATAGCTTCTTTTAATTTTGTATCGTTATCAACCAGTAAATGTTTGCACGCTGAACATATTCTAGCTGCGATGTCTTGCTCTTCTCCACAAGCATCGCATCGCTTAAATCGAAAGCGGTATCCGCATTCTATAAGTTCTTTGGTCTCCGTATTTTCAACGGCCCCATGGCATTTCCGTCCATAGTGCTCAACTAAATTTCCGAACTCATCATTTTTTCCCCAGAATTGATTGATCAGACCGCAAGCTGGACAGGGAATTTCTACCGTAATGGAATTAGCATTTGGTTTATCTTCGCCAATTTCAGGTGAGAAGATATCATGCCCTTGACCTGTATAATCTAGAATAAGGCAATCAGTCTTTCCTGGAGATAAACGCAGTCCACGCCCAATAATCTGTTGATATAAGCTCACTGATTCAGTGGGACGCAAGATGGCTATCACATCAACGTGGGGAGCATCAAAACCAGTTGTTAAGACCGATACGTTTACAAGATAGCGCAATTTTTTATTTTTAAAGGCCTCTATGATTTCGTCTCGGTCACTCGTTTCGGTGTCTCCAACAACCATTGCTGAAACAAAAGGGGGAAGAGAGCGCAAAATTTCTTCAGCGTGATTCACAGAACTGGTAAAAATCATGACTCCATGGCGATCGAGGGACATGTCTAAAATATTTTTTATTATAACAGGTGTAATTCTTTTTTGATCTTTTAATAATCCTTCCACATCACTCATTAAAAATTTTTGGCCATTAAGTTTGAGACTTGAAAAATCGTAACAAGCGACAGGTGAGTCAATTTTAAGAGGTGGAGTTAGAAAATTATTTTTTATCATATAACTCAGGGAGAGTTCATAGATACATTTATGAAAAAATCTCTCTTCGTTTGTGCGTAATATTTTTCGATGACTATTGTATTTATAAATCCAACCTAGTCCCAAACGATAGGGCGTAGCCGTTAATCCTAAAATACAAATTTGTGGATTATTTTCACGCAGCTTGGAAATGACTTGGAAGTATTGTGTGTCACCCTCAACCGAGATGCGATGACATTCATCGATTATTAGGATTGAGAAGTTTTGAAAAAAATCATCAGGTGCTCTGGCAATGGATTGAATGCTTCCAAATATTACTTTTTCACTTATGTCTTTTCTATTTAGACCGGCTGAAAAAATTCCCGCCACAAGATTGAGACCCACGTACTTTTTATGGTTTTGCTCAACTAATTCTTTGACATGAGCTAACGCTAGTACACGTCCGCGGGCCACGCGGGCGAGCTCTGCTATCACAAGGCTTTTACCTGCTCCAGTAGGCAGAACA
Source organism: Bacteriovoracaceae bacterium (assembly GCA_947446575.1). Taxonomy (GTDB): domain Bacteria; phylum Bdellovibrionota; class Bacteriovoracia; order Bacteriovoracales; family Bacteriovoracaceae; genus Bacteriovorax. Next base: position 12,875 of record CANFHC010000036.1, read on the forward strand.
ATGACCGCAGGCGTGTTATGCGCACGGAAATGCGCAAGTGTGGCTTCTACAGCAGCTTGTTGATAAGGGCGAAGTTGGTACATAATGTTCCAGCAGTTTTTATTACTTGCTCTAATTAAGTATTTTGCATAAAACAGCGGTGAAACAAAAGGAAAATTATATGAAAAAAAGCTTTAAATTAACGGACGAAAAATTAGCTCCTGCTCGCCAGGTCGATTCAATTAAGCATGAATTAAATAAATACATCACTCGCGAAAGAAAAAAGAAAGTCTCTCCCGGATCTGATTTCTGGGACTTTGATGTACAGTTCGGTGCGGATGTTGAGACTGCAAAAGTTATTCATATTTCTGAAATTAATAAATCAATTGATGCTGCTGTAGCTCTTGGAAATGAAAGTTTTTACATTGAAATACTTGCAAAACCGGGCCACAGAACAGTTAAACCTAAAAATTAAAGAGTTTAGAACAAATGAAGATGTATCCATTGATTCAACGAATTTAAAACCAAGATATTAATAAGCAGCCATAAACGGATTGAAGACTTCTAACCATTAAAATTTATAATTGATAAAAGTATCAAATTTTAAACTTGGTGCTATTATTAATTTAGTAAACTGGCAATATTATCCAAGGGAGGATCAAATGGCAAAGGGACAAGAAAAAGGAAGAGATAAGGGAAAAGAGAAAGGTAAGCCAAAACTTACGACTAAAGAAAAACAAGACAAGAAAAAAGAAAAAGCTAAAACAAAAGGTAGAGACTAGTTCTCAGGATTTTTTTATCTTCAGTTTCCCTTTTTGTTAACTCAACAATAAAAAGGGAGACTGCAGTCTCATCTGCTTATGTTGGAGGTGTTCCGAAGCAACACTTTCCTAATTCACCTTTTCTAAAATCTAGCAAAATTAATTTATAGACTCGCTCTAAATCTGGAAGACCTTTTTGTTTCACACATCCGCGTAGGATAGCTATTTTTTCCATAATTTCTTCAGTTGTAAAATCTAGACTAGTTAGCTTGTAGCGCTCTTTTAATTCTTTTGAATTATTATTTTTTAAATATTCTATAAGGTAGGTGGCCGGAACATGTTCACCGACAATATCGTCTGGAATCGCATTAATGATACTTAACCAAACGCCATGCTCTTCCTTTGCAAGTGATGGTGGCATGACACCTGGAGTGTCTAAGAGCTCTAAGTCTTTATCGATCACGATCCATTGTTGAACTTGAGTCTGTCCTGGCTTATCGGCCGTTTTGGTTGCCGCTCTATTGGCCAATTGATTGATGATGGTTGATTTTCCAGTATTGGGAAGACCGATAATCATCATTCTTAATTTGTCTCTAGGAGTGTAATTATCTGGATTAGAGGCCCTTCTTTTTTCTTCAACAATCACTCTGGCGTACGCAAGTGCTTTTTTCATTGCTCCTTTATCGTAGCAATCGATAAACATATAAGGAGTGCTATTTTTTTTGAACCATTCTTCCCATAGAGCAATCATCTTTGGGTCTGAAAGATTGGCCTTATTTAAAAGTATCAAATGACTTTTTTGACTTAAGACATCGTCAACCATGAAATTTCCAGAGGCCAGTGGAACACGAGCATCTCTAATTTCTAAGACAATATCGACAAGTTTTAATTTTTCTTTGATTTCACGAATGGCACGCGCCATGTGACCAGGGTACCAGTTGATCCCATTTTTTTGAGGAACATCGTCTTCAGTTAGCTGAATGCCGCCGGCAGTTGGTTTTTTATTAGTTTTCATTTCCGGACATTATCATTTTTTACCAATATGAACAATTTCAATGTCCATAAAAACGTCCTAATCCAGTTCATAAGAACTAGTTTATGGATTAATTGCTCGTTCTTTGTCACTAAGAGCTGATTATGAATAGGAACCGTAACAAAAAACGTTGTTAACCAGATCAAAATTAATATTAAAAAGACACTGAAAGTTGTTTTCGGGCCCTTATAGATCTTGAGTTTTAAACTTAAAAAGGCGAAAAGGACCTCGAAAATCATCAAAGGAGCAGCAATTAGTGAAATTGCCCCCATATGAAAGGTATGGAATGCGTTGTAGTCATTAGTTCCAACGTAGAGAAAGGAAGGGTAGTGAACCACTTGGATGGTCCAAATAAGACCTATTAAAATCGATGTAATAATTATCTCAAACAACTGAATATTTTTTTTCTTAATCACTTATAACCTTTCGTTGATCCATCTAAATTTTGGCGGGAACATTTAAATCGATCAATTCCTTGAGGTCTCTTTTTTAAATGTTTTAGATGTCCACTGTTGTTTGCTCTGACACGCCAACGCTTAAAATCTTTAATAAGAAGAGCTCGACGCATGAATTTGACAACTTCATTAGGTGTTAACCCAAATTGAATTTTTATAACATCAAAAGGTGTTCTATCTTCCCAGCACATTCTGATAATACGATCTTTCTTCTCACTATCAAGAAGATAGTCTTCGATTAATGGATTCTTCATGATTGATATTATCAACTATAAATGAAAAATTAAAACAGGACATCTCTTAGACATGGCAAATTAAATACTAATATATTCTTAACATGATTCTTTTGGGATGTATGTTATAAGACCAGCATATGTATTAATCTTATGGAGAATTTTATGAAAAATTTATTAGTGCTAGCGGCTTTTTTGACTCTTCCAATAGTTTCTTTTGCCGATACAACATTTTGTTATAAAGCTCAATCTGCTGTACCTGCGGGAGTAAGCAAGGTTCTTTGTTTAGAAAATATCTACTCTTCTTCACTTTCAGACATTTTGGGTGTTGAGAGCACTGATAAAAGTTTCCCTTCAACTCTATTTGTCACTTCTTCTATTTATCACACTGAAGATAGAATTATTTTCAATGCAGAAAAAGTTTTAGTAAATGTTTGGCAAGGTGGATGTGGCGAAGGATTAACGGCTAAATTAAAAGTTAAAGGGAATCTTGATATTGGATATATCAGTGCTGAAGCTTTAGATATTTCTATGGATATAGAAGAGACAAATGACACTTGTCATTCACGACCTCAATTAAGTTCTGTAAAATATTTGTTAGTAGAATAAATTTTAAACTTCTGAGAAGTCCAAAAGGACTTCTCAGATATATTATTTCTCTTGATGATCTTTAGGATCTGTCGATGTCGTAAGCTTTTTGATTTTTCCTTTTTTCAAAAGATCTCTTTCAATTATTCCTTTTGTGTTTGGAATCATATGTGTAGAAAAAGCAGTTCTTTCACTCATCGGTTGAGTTTGAAGTGCAATATTAATATCTACAATATCTCCTAAAAGAAATCCTCCATTATCTAGGGCCTTATTCCAATTCATTTTGAATTCTTTTCTATTTAAGGAGCTTTTCATCGTAAAAAAATAACTAAATTTTCCCCACGCATCTTTGTTTTTTCCTTTGTATTGCCCTTCTAAAAGAAAAGGTTTTTCAATGCCACGCAATTTTATTATTCCTCGTAAGCTAAATGTATTATCTGCGCGAAGTGGAGTGACTCCAATGCTTTTAAAATTAACCATTGGATTAGATTCTACTAAAAAAAATTCTTGGCCTCTCAAATGAAAATCTCTTTTTCCGTCATTGGTGTCTAAACTTTTTGCAATGATGTCGACATTAACAGCAGAGAGTTCTTTTTTTGTTTCATCAAAATTAAAACTTCCATAAAAATCTTTAAAAATTCCGTCAACTTTTGTCATCGACATATAATCAACATCGAAAGCTACTTTAGAGTGCTCTCTGATTATTTCAAACTGAGTCGCATTGGTATTTTGAATGAAAGTTATTAAAAGTGAAGTAAGGATAATTACTTTATACATGGAAGCCTCTATCGGTATTTTTTATTTATTCTATGAGAATACTTTAAAATACGGATGAGAAGGAGTCCACTGAAAATAGCACGTCTAATAAATGATATAGGTCAAAGACTATTAAATTAAAATTTTATATTCTCTATTCTCATCCAAGGAGGAGTTATTTCATCAGGAAATCCTCCGACTTCTAGTTTTTTTGTTGGATGTGCGTAATCGCTTAAGATTCCAGCATCAACGTAAAAATTTCCATGCATGTCTTCAGGTTTTATTCCGTACACATTTCCTTTTCTTCCTATTTTGCGACCGATATTTATTTTTCCGCGAGTATATTCGATTGCTTCAGGCATAGTGTCTAACTGATATGTTCCAATTTCTAAGATTTGATTTAATGGATCTTCTGGAGAGAGAATTAATCCTGATCCATTTCGTTTTGCTTCCCACCATGCATTTAGATCTCGCAGAGGTATTTTTAAATGACTCAAGACCTCGTCTCTGTCTATTGCATGAGACTTATTTTTTGTAAGAGCATAATTCCAAAACTTAAGTTCCGGTGGATAGTTTTTTAAACCTGGGTCTAAGATTTGTTCACGGGCATAAATCTTTATAATTGGTGTTCCGACATCTATCATATTTCGGATAAAGGCTATGGCCTCATTATTGTTTCTTGTACATCCAGAACTTCTAGGGTCAGACACAACATTTATTAAAAGTTTTTTAACTCTTTTGATAAATTTATCTTTATCTGATCCCCAGCCCAATGTTCCGTGAGTCCATTGACCAAAGGGTTTAGGGGTCACAAATGCCGTATACCACCCAAAGGCGCCTCTCATTTTACCTTCATGTTTTCCATCAGTCCCAAGGGGCATATTTTTTTTAGCAAACCACTCACTCCAGATAGCGTCAGGTTGAGGAACGGGAGGGTAACCATCTCTGTACCATGCAGGATAATGTCCTTCTGGATCTTGGTAGAATTTGGCCCACCCTGTGACTCGATAACTTCCTAGCAAGCTTCTGCCTTTTCCTTTTTCATCTTTTGCATGATCAATATCTTCTCCAACCACAACTTCTGTTTGCATGATCATTTTGTTAGGACAAGAATTATCTGGGCATACTCTTTGATATAATCTCAATGTTTCCGAGGCAACATTGACGACAATAAAGTATTGACCTTTAAATTCTTTGTAATCCATTTCAGTTTCAGCTAAAAAATCTTTACCGATAAAATATTTTTCTGCGAAATCTATTTTTTCGTGTGTAGATACAATATTAATTTGGATAAATTTATCATTGTAGATTGTTGCTGGACTAATAATTTGAACTTGATCGTTTAAGGCAAGTTCGCCTAATATACGTCCAGATTGATCTGGAAAGGCACGAACCCTGACATTGTTAGATGCTACGAAATAGGTAATATTGGGAGTTAGTGAATCATTAATGTTTGCATTTACAAAAGTGGTTGAAAATAAGAAGGAAATAATAATTAAAGTGAAAAATTTCATTGGGACTCCAGCTAATTTAAATGGAAATTTAGTGGTATTAATAGTATTTGTAACTGCGAGGTGACAACCCTTTTAAAGATAGATAATTTGAATGGAAGAAAAGGACAAAAAACCTCGCCCATAAAATTAAATCCTCTAATAATTCTATGAGCAAGATTCTAATTAAAAAGTGATAGCGCTTTTAATTTTTTCATTCCCCTAAATTATTTCTTTTAATGCTTTTGATAAATTCTTACCAGCCTCATGAAAATAAATTTGAAAAAAATTAATGCAAAATATTTCAGCAGGTCTCTATAAAAAATCAACAATTAATGAAGCTGTTTTCTACCACCACCAACTAAGCTTCCGATGAAACTTAATACAGCTAATGCTAGGAATACCATTAAGAGAATTTTTCCGACTTCCATCGAGATACCAGCAATCCCATAAGCTCCAAATAAAACAGCTATGAGAGCTAGAACAAAAAATGCTATGGCCGCACGTATCATAATGACCTCCTTGTCTAAGTTATTAGACTCTTAAAGGTGAATTGCATTGCTTATGCCATAAAAGCAGGTTGAAAATACAGGCTTCTATAAAAACTGTTTGACACAATTGGGGAAAAATGCCACAAAGGAGGTCAGTGCTGAACATGCAATTATTCACGAGGTAATTTGACCCATGAAAAATAAAAACTTATCATCTCTCGTTATTATTGATGACGATGTTGATTTACTAGAGCTTTTATCCTCATTTTTTCGTCAAAGAGGTTACAATGTTTCCACTTATGAAGATGCTCGAACGGCCCTTGCTGATATCGAATCGAAAAAAATAAATGTTGATGTCGTTATCTCCGATTTGAAATTACCCGTAATGTCTGGGGTAGAGTTTATTAAAAGAATTAGGACATTCAATTCTGTTCTACCTATAATTCTAATGACCGCTGAAGGAAGTTTGGAAATTGCTGTCGAGGCCATTGGGGCCGGAGCCTATGACTTTGTCTTAAAACCTTTACATGTTCCTCAACTGTTAATTTCAGTTCAAAGAGCATTATTTTTAAATCAAGTGCAATTTGAAAACAGCAATTTAAAAAGCCTTTTTAGCGAACAAGATTTTTTAGGTCTAAAAGGTGTCATTGGTAAAAGTGCCGGCTTTAAAAAGGCAATGGAGCTCGCTAAGCGCGTCTCTTCTTCTCAGGCAAATATCATTATCTTCGGTGAAAGTGGATCTGGTAAAGAAGTTGTCGCTAAAGCGGTTCATGAGCTAGGTGACAGAAAGTCTGGCCCATTTGTCGCCATTAATTGTTCGGCCATTCCTGAGAATTTATTAGAATCTGAATTGTTTGGATACGCAAAAGGTGCCTTTACAGGAGCGGTAGGAAGTAAAATAGGACTTTTCGAAGAGGCCAATAAAGGAACACTTTTCCTAGATGAAATTGGTGATTTGGCCCTGCCATTACAAGCAAAACTTCTTCGTGTTTTACAAGAAAGAAAAATTAAAAGAATTGGTGAAAATCAAACTAGAGATATAACTGCTCGAGTGATCTGTGCGACTCATAAAGATTTAAAGAAAGAAGTTGAAAAAGGTAATTTTAGAGAAGATTTATATTTTCGATTAAATGTCATTCCGATTTCGATGCCGCCACTTAGAGAAAGAAAAGAAGACATTATTCCCTTGAGCGAATATTTTTTAAAAAAATTTAGCATTATTAATAATGCGAACATTTTGGGTTTCACAAAACAGGCCATTAAACGTTTAGAAAGTTTACCCTGGAAAGGGAACGTGCGTGAATTAGAAAATGCGATAGAGCGAGCGGTTGTCCTTTCTAATTCAGAATATGTCGATGTCGATGATCTCCCAAATGCAGAAAATGGTTTATCAGAACTTGGTCCTGAAGCTGGTCAAAACGGTGCGATATTTTCAATCTATTCTGTAATGCCTTTGGAAGAAATGAGCAAAAAATATATTGATTATATTTTTAAGAAAAATGGATTTGCTAAAGAACAGACGGCAAAAGAATTGGGAATCGATAGAAAAACTCTCTACCGTAAACTAAAAGAATTAGAAAATACTGAGCAACTAACAATCCAATAAACAGGTAGAGGTATGGAAGTATTAAATGAGCACAAATTAAAATATTTAAATCGCCGAGTTCTCGAGTTAGAAGAACTTAGAAATTGTTTAACTTCTAATAATTTTGAATTTGCAATGATGATTGGTCACAAATTAAAAGGTAATGGGGAAACCTTTGGATTTCCTAATATAAGTGTAATTGGTAATTTATTAGAAAAAGCCGCTCTAGATAAAGATAGAGATAAGGTGCAAGAAAATATTGAAAAACTTGCTTTAAGTGTTCAGGAAGGTTTTGTAGCACTATCCTGATTCCCATTTTTTACTCATAATTGACCATGATAAGAACTTTGGATGCTTTATTTTCTATCAAATTAGCTAAATCTTCATCATGAGAACTCGATATAGGCTCAGTTTTCTCAAAAACTTTTTTCTGTTTTTTATCATCTGATTTGATTAATTCATCAATTCGATTTGGTTCGACTAGCATATTAGATATTGAGTATTTAGCTTTAGCATTTAAGTTTTCAATAAAATAATTTTGAACGGCTAAAGCTCTTTTGTTAATTAATATAAATTCATTTTGAATCTTATTTTTTTGCTGGTCAGGCCAAACTAAAATGTGAACATTTTTCAAATCAGGTGATTTATTAGTTTTTTCTAGGGCCTTTATATAAAATGCTTTTAATTCATTTTTACTATTTTCATTGAGTTCAATTGAGCCAACGGGAAATTGCAAAATAGTGTAATAAGCGCCATTTGCAATATAGTTCAGCTCCTTTTTTGGTGTTGCGTGAGAGCAGCTTTGAAAGAGATGAATACACATTAAAAAGAGTATACGTCTCATAAAAGGTCCTTGGGTAATATGACCCATTTGAGGCAGTTATCCTTAAGCCTATCTTATTTAAATTTTATTCAACATATAAAATAACAATGAGTTATGATCTTAATCTTAGTTTTCAATGCGCATATCTAATCACTGATATTCTTCCATCACTTTCAAGTATTGCGCATTTAACATCCTCCGATTTCATGATTTCATGCTCTCTCAAAGCTTCAAATAATTCTGCATCACTTACTTTTTCTTTTTTCATCACACGTTTGTGTATTTTTCCATTTAATACGAGAACTTTAGGTTGTCCTTCAACGAGATGCTCAAGCCATTTAAAATGGTGGGTGAGTTCACTGACAATTAATTTTAGAAGTATTAGAGTTATAATTATGATGAGATAAGAAAAATAAGTGAAATTTGATCCAACGATCATCGATTGTAAATTAATCCCTATAATAATCAGGAAGAGAAAATCATACGACATTAATTTTGTCAGCGCTCTTTTATTGAAAGGGCGTGTAATTATAAAAAGAAAAACAAACAACGTGATTGCTCTTATTATCGGATCATACCAGGGAGTGTTTAGATGCCACATTTAAATACCTCTCATCGGGTACTACTAAAATATTCATGTGTAGTTTGAATAAAATTACGGTTAGCTGATTCAGATTTTTTTATGTTAGGTATTTCTTCTTTTAAATCTGTATCTGCCAGATCTTTTTCTGTAAATTGACGGAAAACCATAAATTGATAACCCATTTGGTTGAGTATTTCTTTCTCAATAACTTTTTTCATCAAAGGAAATAATAATTGCTCTTCGTCTTCAACATGTCTTTCTACCAAAGAGGCAAGAACATGAAGTTCAGCATCCATTTCTATTGTTAAAGATTTACTACCCATTAGCTTTTTGGAGAGAACTTTGACTTTTGTATCTATTATCCCATGTTCTATTTCCTTTTCCAAAACTTGAAATTTTAATTCCTTTAAATCTTCTAGTGGTGCATAGAGAGCTTTTTTTTCACCTGCAGAATGCTTTTTTAAAGCATCTAGAAATGATTTTGCACATTTATATTTATTTTTTTTATCCCCCCCTTCAATTTGTAAAATATCGATGCAATCTTTTAAGTAAGAATGATCTAGAAGGAGAATGTCAATTATGTTGAAATGATTATTTGTTGCTATTGAAATATATTCTTTTTTTTTATTTTGAGCTTTAGGCATTTATCCTCCAAATATTTTTCGATTCTTATATTGTTAGAGCAATAGAGAGGCCAAAAAATTAAAGCCCTATCACTTGGATAGGGCTTCACAAATCTGCTATAGTATATTTTTAGATATACTATAGCTTAAAAGTAGCGTCGGATGATGAAAGGGCAGATGGTGATGTTGTGTTTGCAGAAGAATTACTTCTTCCTAATGTGATGTCCTCAGAGTGTGCTTGAGGAGCGTGATTTGGTGTGAACTCATCCGGTGCTGTTTTTTTATCTGGTTGTTGATTAATTCCTGTTTCTTCAATATTAGGTTTTATTGGAAGTTCCACTTCTTTTAGTGGACCAACTTGTTCTTCGGGCCCGACTCCATCGAAGTCGGGTTGAAGCATTTCTTCAATATCTTTTTCACTTAAAGAAATTCCTGTGTAGTTGGCTGAGTGATTATCAAAATTGCTCATTCCATCTTCGTCTTCATCATCGAGATCCATTTCATTAAAAACTTCGTCATCGATAGAATATTTATTCGGTTCTTTAGTTGATCTATTTTTATTTGCTACATGCATGCATATTTTTTCATATTCTTTTTCAAATTTACTATTGCTTCCATATTTTTCGTGAACTAGACTGGCCAATTTTGTTGATTCACCATAGGTTTTTTCAACGTCTGCTGCAGATAATTTGTCCCAATGTTTGAGGATTTGGGACTTAATCTCATGCCAATTCAATTCGATCTGTCTGTTATTTAACATCCATGCCCCTTAAGTTTTTCACTACACATGAGCCTAGAATGCAGGGAGAGTGCCAACTTTCTGCAAAATAATATTTTAAGCCTTTATGTCGGCCACTCTTAATTCACTCTTAATTTGACTCTTGATGTAGGGGGTAGATTTCCCAAATCATGTCCCATCTTTCTGCTTAATGCTTTAAGTCATTCTTTTCAAGCTTTAACAATTTTAAAGGCCTTAATAGGCATTGAGTTTGCAATTTATACTTTTAAAGTTCTATGAGGCCCCAAAGACGTAGGAAATAGCGGAGGAAGTATGTCAGTAAAAAAACACCCAATGAAAAAGAGCGCTCGCCAAAAGAAGATTTTGAGTAGTGTTGTTATCAATCATGAGCATGAGGGATCTTTTAAATCAGTCGAGGCATCACAAAAAATAAATGAAGAAGCAATTGTCCGCCAATTTAAAAGAATACAAAAAGGGTATTTACTCTTAATGAACGAAGTCGCCAAAGAATTCAATTTAGTCCGAGGATGGCTCGAGAAACAAGCAGGAGAAAAAAGTGCAACATTAAAAGCTCGATTGTCCTCAAAAATTCCCCGCATGAATTAATATTAAAAGATTTAAGGGAGTATGAAATCTCCCTTGAACCAAAATAATTAATGACGCTCAAACATTTCGGATTCTGTTTTTGGTTCATTTTCAAATTCACTGCGCATTTTGTCATGTCTAAATTTTAATTCTTCTCTTTTTGATTCTCGTTCTCTTACAAAATCATTTATAAGCAAAACAACGGCATCCTCAATACTCGATCCCTTTGAGTTTTCTTTCACTTTTTTCCGGCGATTTCTTCTATCATATTCTTCAGACCCACGAGATGAAGAATAATAAACGATGACAGTGATGACTAAACTAATCAAGATCATTCCTAATCCACCATAAGTTGTGGCGGTTAATCTTGGAAATAGCCCTTGATCATACTGCCCAGTTAGAGTGAGTGTCGTTATGACAACTCCTGCAGAAAACATTGTTCCAACACCTGCAACAATAATTAAACCGGCCAATACTTTTAAAGCGTTTTCTCTTAAAAAATCCTTAAATTCATTAATGGGATTAATTGCCTCACCACTTTTTCCACCAAGGCGTTTCATAAGTATAGATGCAACCAAAATAAACCATTTCATATAATCCCCTAAAATAAAAATTCAATAGGGCCTATAGAAAAATAGGCCCTATTGAAAAAAATATTAATATTTATTATCTTCTTCTAGCTACATATGCACCAAGAAGAAATCCAACTGCACAGGCTCCTAAAATTGTATAACCTGGGTTCTCTTTTACAAGTTCTGTACTACGTCCCATTGCACGTACTCCTAGGTCTTTTGCTTTAGCAAAATATTCTTGAGCTGGTTCGATGATATCTTCTTCAATCATATGAGATGCACGATTTTTAATCTTATTAGTATCAAGGCTATTAAATTGACTTTGGGCCATAACGCTCTCCTGGTTATTTAATCCACGACTATCGTGAAAATAATTTTTGTGATCTTGTTTAAAAGAATCAAATTCTTGTTTTGCTCGATCTTTTGTATATCCGTAAGCTTTTTGTACTTTTCCAATGATTTCGTCAGCACTTCCTTCTGCGAAAGTTAGATCGTCATCTGATAATTTACCCCATGTTTTTTTAATTTCTCCTTTGAGTTCATTCCAATTTCCTTTTGCTATTTCTGTTACCATTAAATCCTCCGTAATTCGTTCTAAGAAGTCCGAGTATCTTTAAAAATGTCTCCAAGATCTGTGCCATAATTATTTTTTTATTCAATTTTTTTTATGCACCATGATTCTCCTTTATATAGGGATTTTAATTTTTTGAGTGAATGGTCTCAGATCTTTGTTTTAATAGGAAAAAATTATAACGCTCATTTTAAATGAGACATAAAACCCCAGTTGGGGAATATGTCCTGGCAGCTTTCATCCGTAACTATTCATTTTTTCCTATATTTGCCCAATTCAATTTCTAATAACGTGTTTTTAGTCAAAATAATTTTTGGCACACTAACTGCATTTAGGGCCAATGGAAGGCAATGATATATTTAAAAAATATTCAAAGGAGTACTTATGGATTTATTTCAGAAAAAAATTTGGATATGTTTAATGGGGTTTTCGCTGCTGAATTTATTAAATTTTAATCACGCGTTCGCAAGTCAAACTTTAAAACAATCTGCAAAAGTTAAAAGTATAAACTCAAATTTATAAGGACATACTATGTACAACTACAATCATCTTTATTATTTCTATGTCACAGCAAAGGCCGGTGGTGTAACATCTGCTTCAACTCATTTAAGAATTAGTCAACCATCTCTTTCGAGTCAATTAAAAGTTTTAGAGCAATCGCTTGATTTAAAACTTTTCCAAAAAGCGGGGCGAACGATTGAGTTAACAACTTCAGGAGCTGAAGTTTTTGGCTTCTGTCGACAAATGTTTGAGTACTCAGAAAAAATGAATGAACAAATTTCTAAACGTGTTCCATCGTCAACGAGAAAAATATGTATCGGAGTTGCAGAGCACATTGATCGTTCATTTGTAGCAGAAGTTGTAAGTTTATTTTTAAAAAAATATGATGTTGAAAAAAGACCAAAAGTTACAGTTATTTCTGCAACACCTGCTCAATTGCAAGAAAAACTTCGTTTTAAAGAATTTGATGCTGTTGTCTCAGATACGGGAGTTATAGATTCAAATTTTTTTGATCTAGAAAAAGCAGAAGTACCAGTAGTGCTAACGTGCTCATCAAATTGGAAAGGTGGAGAAAATAATAATCTTTCTTCTTCAGATATTTTCGACGGCATAGTTGAAAGTGGAGAAAGCCAATGGATTATGCCTTCACCTAAATTTAAATTTCGCGCTGAAATCGATAAGTTTTTTGACACTAAAAAAGTTAAGAAAAAAATCGCTTTCGAAAGTGATGTTATCGGCTCTCTGGTTCATGCAGTCAATGATGAAATAGGGCTTGCTTTTTTCCCGCTTCTTTACGTGAACCAATTTATTCGAGAAAAAACTATTCGCATGATAGGTCCCAAAGAAGGCTATTGGAAATATCAGGTGTCATTAACCTGCCATAATCAAAACAAAGATGATGTGCTAGTTCAAACATTTGCAGATTCTTTTAGAGCGATTTGTTCTAATGATGTAATGACGGTATAAGTTTAATAACGGAAGAGTCTTAATAAAGCCTCTTCCGTCAATGCTAGTTTAAAATTCTTTCAGGGTTTTCAAAAGTTTCATTAGCATTTTTATCAGGTTCTCTTGAATTGAGTATTCCTTCATCAATATCAAATTCGTCGTTTTGCTCGTCGCTTTCATCTGGATTTGGATTATCAATAGACGGATTGTTTTTTGGTTTTATAATTGTTTTTCCACCTTTGGGAATTGAGCTAATTCCAGTTAACATAAGGACCTCCTTTAATAACGAAAATATTCAACAACTGGTACCCAGAAAAGTAAGAAGATCACAAACAAGATTACGATTAGAATTGTATTGGTCTCTTTGTCAGTAAATGAGCTACCCGTGTGATTTGTAAAATATTTTGGTACTTTATTTATCTTCATCTTTAACCTCATTTTAAAATGACGTTATAAAAAGCATAAAATATTATATGCAGAAATATAAATATAAAAAATGATTTAATCTCTTTGTTTAAAGCGCATCACTTGGTTATGAAAATAAATATTTATATTTTGTATTTTATTTTTTTAAAATTAATTCAGAAGATATAAGCATTGGCAGAAAATTCACACAAATAGGAGGGATTCATCATGGCAGATTTTTCGAAAAGCAAATGGCCTGAAGTACGGGACTTAATAAAAATGAACTGGGATTTGTTAGATGATGAAGATATTGATTCTCTTAGAGGGCACTTGGACTTGTTATCTGATAAAATACAAAAAGTATACAACTGTTCAAAAGAGCGGGCAGACCATGAAATGATTGAATTCAAAAAAGAGCTAAATCCAAGAAAAGGTCATTCCTATTATATTCCTAATAAAAATATCATTTATTAATGGCAATAATTATTTTTAAAACTTAGGTGTAAGTGATTAAGTTGATCAATTAGATGTAAAATAATTGGAATAGCTTCATCGTTTACACCAAATTCCTCTCCAAGTTCTCTAATTAATTTTATTCTTTCTATATCTTCTTCATCAAGTGTTAATTCCTTTTTATTTAGAGGGACTACCCATTCATTTAGAATAAATTTTAGAATAATGTTTTGGTCGATACCAGAATTTTCTGCAGCCTCTACTATTTTTAAAGAGGAAATCATTTTTCACCTCGGGGATTATAATCATATTTTCCATTCCAGCTTTTAATCGCTTTTAAAAGTTCTGGATCAGACTTTTTGGGGAGTACCACTTTTATTTTAACAATCTGACTGCCAACATCAGTATTTGTGATAATCCCTTTCCCTTTAATTCTCAGTTTACTGCCAGTAGAAACATTGGGGGGGATTTGTAGATTGACTGAACCATATAGAGTAGGGACTTCTATCTCAGCCCCAAGGAGAGCTTCCATAAAGCTTATAGGAAGTTCTGTCTCGATATCATGTCCTTGTACGATATAACCAGCTTTCGGCAATACGTTGATCATAATATAAGCATTTCCAGGCGGACCACTATTTTCCGTAAGTCCATGGCCTGCAAATCTTAATTTTGTTCCACTGGTTATTCCAGGTGGGATTTTTACTTTAAGATTTTTCCCGTTGGCCAAGGTGATTACTTTTTCTACTCCAAGAACAGCTTCCTCTAAAGTTAAATCCATTAGATAATTTATATCTTGATTTTGTGCTCTACGCTTTTGATGAGCACCATGGAAAAGATTTTCGAAAAATTCATCGTCACCAAACTGATCTGCATAAGAATTGGCGTACCTACCAGCATTTTGTTGTGTGTTGTAAAAGGATGACCATTGTTGTTTAGAATTTTCTTCTCCAGGTTCACCTTGATCAAATTTCGTCCTAGCTTCATTCGTACCAATTTGATCATAGGCATGAGATATTTCTTTAAATTTGGCTTCATTGGTTTTGTTACTTGGATTTAAATCAGGATGATGTTTCTTTGCTAGTGTTCTGTAAGCTTTTTTTATTTCATCAAGACTTGCAGTTTCTTTGACGCCGAGTATTTTGTAAGGGTTTTTCATTTTTAGTACCTGACATTTTTTAAGACTTCTTCAACATTGTAGGCATTAAGTGGTTCTTCACCTTCTTTAAAAAGTGCTATTTTTCCTTCTACGATATGATTAATTAGTGTTTTATATTGTGTAGGAGCATAATTCGTTTCTCCCGAATATTTCATAGTTGTAATTTTTTTATTACTTTTTTCTGAAGACCCTTCAGCAACATTTATTTTTGTAGTTATTTTATCATCTGTTTCAATGACTATAAAATAATTAAAATGATGTTCCAAGGCGAGTTCGGCGCATCTTCTTATGAAATATTTATAAACAACATCATCTGCAGTTCTTGAATTCCCTTGAAATGTGACTCGGTATATATGGTCATTTATTTTTTCATCACTATAGCCGCCTCGTTTTCCTAATTTTTGGTAAGGTGTCGTACAACTAACGAGGCAAAAAACCATGATTAGGATTGAAGTGTAAAAATTAGATTTTGGCATTTATATCTCATTGAGTATTCACAAACTGCATTCTCTTCATAAGAGATAGTATGAATAATGAGAAAATTAAAGATTAAACAAATTAAGAAAACTTATTGTTGGTTTTTTAAATATTACTTATAATTTGATGCTATTTATAATTTCTTGAGTTAATTTTTCTTTGAAACGTATTCCTATTTTTGATTTAGTTAAGTTATCTTCATCAGAGTAAGTGTAAATTATTTCACCATATACAGGTCTTGGAAAACGATAATTTCCAATCCGGTCTATTTTAATTTTATCTTTTTCAAAAAACAATCGCGCATGCTTTTTTCCTAGTAAAAAGCCCATGCCTGAAAGCGAGACGTCCAACAATTCTCCAATCATGGATTTTGTTGTGAGATCTACCCGCCCACCAGGATACACTTCAGTTGTCATTTTTAAGAGTTGATCACTAAAATGAATCCGTATTTCTGATCGTTTTTCAATGAGCTTGACTTCAGAAGGTATTGCAATTTGTAAAAGTGAATTATTAACTTTTAATAGTTTTTTTTCTTGTTTAAATACTAAATTTTTAGAATCGCCACGAATATAAAATGTGA
The DNA here is from genome assembly GCA_947446575.1 of Bacteriovoracaceae bacterium. Lineage (GTDB taxonomy): Bacteria > Bdellovibrionota > Bacteriovoracia > Bacteriovoracales > Bacteriovoracaceae > Bacteriovorax. Next base: position 29,259 of record CANFHC010000036.1, read on the forward strand.
GATTTTCTTTTATATTTGTAAATAGCAATTTATCTTTATCGGAATAAGGGGAGAGAGAAATTGAATCACTGACAAAATCTATTGCAGCTATCTTGACCTTGATTACATTCCTTTGTCCAGCTTCATTCTGCCAAATGATTATAGGGCTTTCTTCAGCATGTATTTCAATAAGAGAATCCATGATTTCTTTTTTTAGATGAGATGTTCGATATTTTTCTTCAATGCTCATAATAAATTGTACTGTGTTTTTAATTTTTTCCACTAAATAAAAATGTAAATTTAAAACTTTTTCACCAAGCCAAAAGGTCAGGTATGGTTTTTTTTGAAATATCTTAATAATAAATTTATGTCATGAGAAATTTTTCCGAGAAGACTTATACTAAAAAGCGAATGTCATGGTGACTACGCTTACAAAACCAGATTTCAAGTTGAGCACGGATGCTCGGTAAACATTTCAATAAAAATGTTTAAAACTAAGGAGGGAGGCGAGATTTCGACACGGAGGAATTCATGGGTTTACGTATCAACACGAACGTTACTTCTCTTGCTGCTCAACGCACACTTGGAGCTAACAACACTGAACAGGCATCTACATTAGGTAAGTTGTCATCTGGATCTAGAATCGTTAAGGCCGCAGACGATGCTGCAGGGCTTGCG
>CANFHC010000037.1 GCA_947446575.1 Bacteriovoracaceae bacterium
TAATTATGATGTGATTTGAATTTAAAGACTTTTAAAGACTCAATCTAATCACCTTGAATTATTACAAAGTTATATCTTGAACTTTTAGATATTTAATATTTTTAGGTGTATGATATAATAGTCAAATTGAGAAAGCTCAGGAGATAAAGAAATGAAAGTAGTATTTTTAGCACTAATGGCATTTTCTTTTCATGTCCAAGCAGAGTTACCATTTGACTTAAATAAATTTAATGAATCACAAAAAAATAACGAAAAAATTCTTGTCTTGTTCCATGCCAGCTGGTGCCCAGTTTGTAAGAATGAAGACAAAATTTTTAAGAAACTTAATGAAGAGGAATTCTTTAAGTTGATTACTGTTTATAGAGCAGACTTTGACAAAGAAACTCAGATGAAAATGAACCTAAATATTAAAAATCCTGGATCGATAATTCTTTATTCCGGTAATAAGGAAGTATCCAGAGTTTCTGGAATTTCAACTGAAATAGAAATGAAGCGATTTGTAGATAATAATCTGCTGAAGCCATAACATAATAAGCATCACTCAAATTAATCTTTAAATAAGTAAGTTCATATCATTATATCCAAATTTACTAAAAAGTGACCTCAATAAAATTATCAGACTCACTAAAAGGGGGGGGAATCAAATAGACGCTCGTCGATCTTTCTTGATAAAATCATCCCCTTGAGGATAATTCTGATGGGTTCTTCCGCAAAACAGATCGAAGTAAGGAAGGCAAAAAAAGAGTACTATTATGCTCGCCAAATTTATGAGCGTGTTTGAGTTATACATTAACAATTCCATTGATATCGACACAAAGATCTTGTTTCATGTTGAACTTAATAAAATGATTGAGATCAATAAGTTCATACTTTAGTGTTTCTTGAATATGCTTTTGTACTTCTTTTTTCATGTCTTCATTAAACTCTGGTTCAGCATGAAACATGGTCATCACTTCAAATAAGTTTTTAAGACGATCTTGATCTTCCAATCCTAAAGTACAATACCACTCAGACCACTGCAGAAATACCTTTTTCCTAAAGCTAATTTTTAGTACTTCTGGCCTTAAGAAGGCTCCTAAGTATCCAAATTCATTCATGGCGCGAGCGTTGAGAGAATATTTATTTTTCAAAATCCATTCTGAAAATTCAAATATATTGTAAAAAAACAGAGACGTTATTGTTAAGTCAATCTTCAAGTTTAGATTAGAGGGCTTATGAAAAACGATAAAATCTAAATTCGAACATATTTTTTCAAAGCTTGACCCCTCTCGTATTAAATCATTAAACTTTCCAAAGGAATCAATTGATACATTCAAGTGCACTTCTTTAAAATGAGCAAGTAGCTCCAACCAATTTTTTAAAAGTGTTTTTCCAATACTTAAATTTGTATTATAAAAAATTTTAAGATCAGCGTGAAATGGCTTTTCTTTTAATTCTTCAAGAATTTTAAGATGGTTCTTTTTCATCAATGGTTCACCACCAGCAAAATAGATTCTTTGCCATTGGAAATTATTTATAACCCTTGAGTATTCGTCTTCAAAAAAACTTGTATCTTGTAGGTTTTCTTGCAGTTTTAAGTTGTATGCTTCTGAAGATTCAACTTTATTAATTTTTTTAAGCCAGCTCGAGCTATAGTCTGGGTTACAAGTATTGCAAGTGATATTACAATCTAGAAATCTAAAATCCAAAAAGACAGGATCTAAATTGATTGTCCCGTCGTCTAAAGTATTCTCTAGGATCTTGGGTTTCATTCCTTCAAGAAATTCATTTACATTATCTTTATAAATAATATTATTATTAGATTTTTCGCAGAGGTGGCATTCTTTAGGAAGAACCCCGTTCATCATCTGGAGACGTAATTTTTTATACTCTTCTGAATTTATTATTTCTTCAAATGTTTTAAGCTTTAATTGAGGTGAAAGAGGGTCTGAAATGCAACAAGCAGCAACCTCCCCAATAGGACTTCTATAGTAATGAAGCCAAGGGGCTGCACAAAATGAAGAATTTTTAGTAAAATCTTTCAAGACTTCTTTTGGCTTATTCATTTTGCAAACTCTCTGATTTTTTGATGCTCTAAAGAAGGTATACTGGATCCATTTACTCGCATTATATATGCCACTTCACCTTTGCTTTAGTTTAGATCAGATTAGATCAGTTTAGATCATTTATCTCTAAAAATGCAAAGACGATAGCTTCCCCCACGACCAAAAGAGTGAGTAAAATCAAAAAATATCGCTTAGATTTTTTGGATTTTTTTTATTAATTATAAACTATGCGCTGAGAATATGACTTAGTTCAGGCATCAACTCTTTCACCGATAAAATTTTGTCGATTCGATAAGCTGCTTGTCCTGCTGGTGCCATTTCTTTGCTCAAATGAGACTAATCACTGGCACAAGTTCATTTCATTGAAGCCAAATTTTTTTAAAAATGCCGTCAAAAAAATTATCAGAGTCGGCGAAGGCGAACTCCCACAAAAAAGATCATGGCAATGATGTAGTCAAAAGGGTTGAATTGTGATGGTCAAGATTGACAATCTTGGTGCATTATCTGAGTGAAAGGGTCTGGTGATGAGTTCTTTTTAATTTAATTTTGAAGAATAAAATAAAAATTCCGATTAAGTTACTCATGAAGCGTTATCTGGCCTATATTCCTTTCCTATTAATTCCACTGATTGATCAGTATGCTAAGTCGCATTCTCATTTTATTTTAAACCAGCACTACATGATGGGGCTATTTTCTCATATACCACTTCTTTATAAGAGTGTTCTTACTATCTCTTTATTTCTTATTATATTTACTATTTATATTTTCTTTCTGGTGCTACTCATTCCGGAAGTGCTTATCTTTAGGCTTAGCGCCAGCACTTATATGGCCGGAATTCTCTCAAACTGTATTGATAAGATGCTTTATTTGGGGGTTCGCGATCATCTCACTATTTATAAAGATGTCTTTTTTAATTTAGCTGATGCAGCTCAATTAGTAAGCTTACCAGTTTTAATTTTTTCTCTTCTTTATTACTCTGAAGAGTTGTGGGGAGAAAACAGTCTTAGGAAATCTTTTTTTATTGGGGTTAAGAGTCAGTTGAAAATTTCTTTTTATTTTGGGTCTATTGTTGCCACAAATTTAGTTTTCGTCGGAATGTTTTTTTTATCTTATATGAGATTTATGCGTGTCTCTCAAACAAGTTATGATGATTTTTATACAACCTACGGTATTTTTTCTATATCAATTATTAGCTCGTCTTTTGTTTTTATACTGATCTATTCGCAAAGAATAGTCGGCCCCTTTATTTCTTTTAAAGAGTATTTAAAAAATAAAAAATATAAAAATCAATCTTTTAAAATCAGAAAAGGTGATCCATTAATTGAATTAGAAGAAATCGCAGAACTTATCAGAAAGGAGATAGTATGAAGAGGGGAAAGATACTGGCATGGCTCAAGTCTTTAAAGTTTGAGCGGCTTAAAAATTTAAAAAAACCCAAACGAAGCCATCTTATTTCCGCCTCATTAATTTTCCTTTTATCAGGGATGCTAATTGGGTATCAAAATTGTACCAAGTCTAATGCTGGGGGCGCCACTTTTCAACCAAGCCCTGATCAAATGGCCAATATCGAACAGTTATCAACTTTAACGAATCGATTTACCGATCTCCAGAAATTACTTACTGGGATGATTGATACTGAGACTCAAAACCGCTTGCAATCAGAATTAGCTTTAGGAACTAGAATTGATAAAGTCGCCACTGATTTATATCAATACAAAAGTGATACCAATTCGGCCATCTCGCTTCTGCAAACCCAAACAGGGAGTGTGCAGGCGCAATTAACTCAACAAAATTCTCTTTTTAATACTTCGATCGCAAGTGTTCAATCCGATTTAAATTCATTCAAGGTAGATGTTGGGAACAAAATGAGCTTGCTTGATACATCTTTACAAAATTCGATGAATCTTCAAATCGGATTGCTGAGAGATCAACTCAATCATAATAAAATTGATCTTATCAATCAGCTGCAATCGGCGTCAGATCTTAGTGCTGATCAGCTACAAACTCTTACTTCTCGAGTCTTACAAAATGAATCTAAAATCCTTGCTCTGGGCAATGCCCACGAGGAGCTTAAAATTCAGTTAGCAACAAATTATGCAACTAAAATAGATCTTGCTAATCTTAAAGCTCTTTATGATGGTCTCTCAATAGTAACAAATAATTTAAATCTTAAAATCGATATTACTAAAGATATGATTATTACTCAGCTTGGAAGTCAGGTTGATGCATTAACAGACAAAGTTAAATACATTGAAAACAAAGTTGATAATCAAGGAAAATCGATTAATCAGATCACTTCAGATCTACACTCGGCCATACAAGATTACCGCTCTGAAATACAAAATATGTCAGTCAATCTTCAAGATAAAATGGAGGACGGGCAAGAGCAAATGTATTCTTTTATCCGTGAAGAAAATAGCGAATTAAAAAATCAGTTCTTTTTGGATATGAAGCAACAGTCACTTGCATTAACAATTTATACTCGTAAAGCAGTGGCTGCAGTGACTCTGAGAGTGAATGATCTTGAATCTCAAGTGACTTCTAATAAAGCTTTATCTGATCAAGATCTTCAAAATTTAAAAAGCTCAGTCGCTTCAGCCAAGTCAGAAATGGCAAATGCTATAGCTGCGGAACAAGCGGCCCGCCAGCAGCTTAGTGACAACCTCCAACAACTCACTGTTCGTGTGAACTTGATGCAAGCTGATCTTACACAGACTCAAAAATTAGTTGCACAAAATGCTGATCAATTATTGAAATTGACAGTTAATTTCAATCAAGAAAAGCAAAATGTCGAAGATCGCTTTCAAAGTGAGAGAGCAAAAACCGATGCCCAATTTGCTAATTTTCAAAAAGACATGCAAGCTAAGCTTCAAAATGTTTCAGATCAAGCCGCTCAATTAGTGCAAGATTTAGGCGCTGACGTTCAAACGCATTTTAAATCTGTGGTGACTGATATAGCTGTTTTAAATTCGAGACAAGCTTCGCTAGAAAATAGCTTAAAATCATTTATTGAGCAGTATCAAACCAATCGCGCCAAGACTCTTAACCTTGAGGCAAAACTCTCAAAACCAAAACAAGATGCAACAAATGCGATTACTTCAAGCATGAGAGCTATCACAGATCTTCAGATAAAATTTATTAAAATTTTAGATCCAGACGAAGACAATAAAGATTATTACAACGATAGTTTTAATAAGGTAGCGCTTCAATGTGGGGGAGATGTCACAGCGTCTTTTCCTAATGCTTTGGGATTAGACTCCTTTCAAGTATTATCGATGGAGTATTTAAGACTTCTTCTTTTAGGAGAACGCACAGGTGTCGCTGAGGTGGATGCTATATTTCAAGATTACTCCGATGCAAGTACAGCTAATAATTTTCACCGAGTAATGATGTTAGGGTTAATTCGTTACCCAACAGGTGCCGATCAAGAAGCTTGCTTAAAAGTGATGCAAGATTGGGCACGAAAAGTACTTCTTAAAGACTCTGATTTTAAAAGTCGCAGAAAATTTCTGGCCAATAACGATGACTTGGGTCGCTCGATCGAAACTTTATATTCCGCTTTAAGTGATTTGGAAAAACCAGCTGGTGATATCGAAAAATTATTACAAGACTCACTAGATGGTGCTCTTCCTTTTCAACCAGCTTTTGAAGCAGTCAAGGCCCAAACGGCACTTCAGTTAATCGGCAACGCTCAAGACTCTTTGTTTCTTGCTGATCGCACTGCTAACTTTGAAAGAGTCGCCGATTTTAGCCAGTCAACCAAAGAAAACTCCGAGGAAATGCGTGGATTGATTTCTCAACTTCGCTCTGATCTTAATGCTTTTAAAGCGAGCACTCAACAAAGATTAAGTGCACTGGAAACCACTCAAGGAAATATGCAGACTTCGCTCAAGAGAGCTCTCGATGTCATTATGTCACTTTCAGATCGTGCCGGATATACTGACCTTAAGGCCTATACTGTTTGGGCCGGAGCACCCCTTAATTATACGCCAGTCTTAGTTCCTGGTTATAATCCAGCAGTATCCCAAATACAGCACTTTTTTAGTGGGCCTCTGTCGTTAATGAATAAAACGGATGTTTGTACAGGTGCGACTATATTACCCAATGGAGGAATTCAGTCTTACTATCAATTTGGGCAATGGGGATCTTGCTGGGCTAATTTTAGAAACATCCCGCAGGCATCTTGGGGTAACGAAGCAAAGACCTTGTGGTTTAGGGTCTTTGGTTCGGCGAATTTACTTAATATAAAAGTTGAGCCAGCTCTACAGGCCACCAGCAATGTTTATGAATATACCAACCATACAGTAGCTGAATGGCAAAAGCTTTGGGCGGGATACAACTATAACAAAATCTTTGATTTTAGAAATCTTGCTCCCAATGATCCGATCTTAAAACTCACTGGAGCTTTCTCGTCTGGGGTGTTTGATATTAAGGCGCCTGATGCCTTTGATTATTATATCAAAAATATTCGTCAATGGTCTGGGATAAAGTTTACTTTTGTGCCAATCAAAAGATTAACTCTGGATGGACAAGACACAGATGTTTTAGGGACTCCAAAGTATTACATCATCCAACTTTTTAGTCCTCTCATAATAGACATGAAATCAAAGGGAGTTCCAAAAACCTTATCCTCAAGTGAATCTAATGTAGACTTTGACTTAACGGCCAGTGGTCATCCACAACGAGTTGGATGGGTTAATGGAAACGAAGCTGGGTTTCTCTGCCTTCTTGATTCTAAAGGATCTGTTCGCGATGGCTCTCAACTCTTTGGAGAAGCTACAGTGATTAAGAGCACAGGTCTAAAGGCTAAAAATGGTTTTGAAGCATTAGCTCAATACGATTTAAATCACGATGGAAAAATTGACTCTCAAGATCTCGTCTATTCTCAAATAAAAATTTGGTTTGATAAAGATCAAGACGCAAAAGTGAGTGAGGGAGAGCTTAAGAATCTTTCAGAGATGGGAGTAAAATCAATAAGCTTAAAGTATAAAGAAGTTGATCCAAAACACAGAAACAACAACGGCAATGAGCTTCGATTTGTGTCTGAATCTGATAAGAAGGTTTATGATGTATATTTAGGAATGAGCCAATATAGTTCTAAGTAATGTGGATTAAAATTTGTCCAAATAAAAGCCTCGCATAAGCGAGGCTTTTATTTGCGAATTTGGGCTTGCATTGGTGCTCCAAATGATGAAGGTCCATTGTCTATCTTTTGATCGTGCATTAATTATCTACTTCCATTGACCAAAATCTTTAAAAGAGCATAATGCAGAAAATTGCTATTTTAGGGGTCTTATGCCTTCAGTGTATTTAAATCAATTCCATATCGAAAAGCCCGCTAATTGCGTGACTCAAGAAGACTTATTAAATTGGATTACCAAATGCCACCAACTTGCAGACGCTAAAAGTGATTCAGAAATTAAACTTGATCCGGAACTCATAAAAAAACTTTTCCAACGCTATAGTGTTAAGCCCGCTCAAATTTCTCAAAGGTTTTTGGAAAGCAATGATATTCATTCTGAAAAATTTGAAAATCATGAAATCTACAAATTAGATAAAAACCATAGTAATGGCACAAGCATTTTAGATCGCGCCAATTTTTTTTCAGAACGGGCGTTTGAAGTATTTCATAAATTTTATAACTTAGATTCTAACTTTACTAGACCCGATCATATTATTCATGTGACATGCACTGGTTATATTTCTCCAAGTGCTGCCCAAAAAATTGTCGCTGAAAAAAATTGGAATCACACTACTGAAATAACTCATGCGTACCATATGGGTTGTTATGCCTCTATGCCTGCTGTCAGGCTAGCAAAGAGTATAGTAAAATCAGAAAATGAAGAGAACAAATCATTTCAAGTAGACATTGTTCACAATGAGATGTGTGGACTCCATATGAATGCTCAGGCCCAGACTCCAGAGCAAATGGTAGTGCAAACACTATTTGCTGATGGTCACGTTAAATATTCAGCAACGAGTGGAAAAAACAAAAATTCCCTCAATCTAAAAGTCGTAACAGTTTTAGAAAAAATTGTTTCTGAATCTGTTGGTGATATGAGTTGGATTCCGGCCCCATGGGGAATGCAAATGAATTTATCACGAGAAGTTCCGGGAAAAATCAAGCCTGAATTAAAAAGTTTTCTTGTTGCTTTATGTGAAAAAGCTAAACTCTCTCAAATGGATATTAAGGATGCTGTTTTTGCTGTACATCCTGGCGGACCCAAAATCATTGACTCTGTTCAAGAAGTTCTAGAATTAACTGAAGATCAAATTAAAGAAAGTAGAAAAATTCTTTTTGAAAGAGGAAACATGTCTTCAGCAACTCTGCCCCATATCTGGAATGAAATATTAGAGAGTAATTACCCCGTTGGAACTAAGGTCATCAGTTTTGCTTTCGGACCAGGGCTTACAATTTTTGGCTCTATTTTCGAGGTATGTTAATGGCCTGGTTAATTATTCCCATAATTCTGCAAGCGCTTGCTATGATGTTTGATGAGTTATATTTTCATAGGAAGAGAGGCTTGCCACTTTGGGAGCAAATTGGTCATCCGATTGATACGCTTTCTGTCGTTGTCTGTTATGCCATTTTAGCCTTTCAGGTTCCAAGTGAACTGAATATGAAAATATACATCGGACTTTGCATCTTTTCATGCCTACTCATTACCAAAGATGAATTTGTTCATACTGAAAAATGCGAAGCAAGTGAAAACTGGCTTCACTCTGTTTTATTTGTTCTTCATCCCATCACTTTTTTTGCGGCAGGAATCATTTGGGAAAAAAATCTTAACCCATTTTTTCTAAAAATTCAGTTTGTGATTCTTACTGTCGTTATGTTTTATCAAATCATTTATTGGAGGCTCTTTGGAAAAAGTAAATAATGATATCTATGATACACTAGGAGAGCGCTGGTATACGGCGGATGATGACCCCGTAGCATTACTTCGGGCGGAATCAAAAACAAAAACACCTTGGATTTTAGAACAAATTAAAAAATATAATTTTTTAAACTCCAATACCTTAGTCTTGGATGTTGGTTGTGGTGCGGGTTTTTTAAGTAATGAATTGGCAAAAGCAGGACTCATTGTAACGGGCGTAGATTTATCTGAAGAAAGTTTAAAAGTTGCTAAAAAATATGATGAGACAAAAAGTGTTAACTATCAAACCGCCGATGCCTACCACTTGCCATTTCCCGATCAAAGTTTTGATGTTTTAACGGCCATGGATTTTTTAGAACATGTTGAAAATCCCGCCGAGGTCATTAAAGAATTTTCAAGAGTCCTTAGACCAAATGGAATTTTTATTTTTCATACATTCAATCGCAATCCGCTAGCCTATTTGATAATCATTAAACTGGTTGAATGGGTGGTTAAAAATACACCTAAACATATGCACGTCCTTCATCTTTTCATTAAACCTAAAGAGTTAAGCGACTATTGTATGAAAGCTAATTTGATGACTAAGGAGATGACGGGCATAAAACCTATTTTTTCCAGCATTCCTTTTAAGAGTTTCATTACTGGAATCGTTCCAAAATCATTGAAGTTTGAACTCACTAAAAGTTTACTGCTTTCGTATATGGGAATTGCCGTAAAAAAATAATTCCAACTGTAATGTTGAAGTTTTTAATAATATCTTTAAAGCTAGGGTGGAGGCTTTCTCACGACTCACCAATTAAGATTAGCGGCAAAGAAGGATACCATCACCTGGAAGCTGATTATGAATGGTCCAGTGAAGTTCACCACTCAAAAGATAAAGATGGTCGCGATTACGAATTTGGCAACAAGCTCATTCGGCAATTATTAGAGTAAGATCTTAAATAAGTAAGTTCATTTCATTGAAGCCAAATTTTTTAAAAAAAATGTTCTAGTTGCTCCTTATGATTAAACTTTTTTGTCTTGAAAAATAACGGGAAAACTATTATTAACGAAAAAATTTCCTTCCAAATTCCTCCTGTCCTGGAACCATGATGATGAACCATAATGATCAACGGAATTATTCTCAATATAAAAAGCAAGAGTCACCTCGATTTTATTCAAGTGAACAGTAAAAGATACATCATTGATCCGAATCATTTTTGAGGAGATGATTCGAACTATTTTAATCCAAGGAAACAGTACAACCAAAAGCTGGAGTAGATCTAACTTTAATTTTTTTATGCTCAATTGCTTGTGAGACAGCATCCTGCAAATAATTTTTATCAGCTTTTTCTCTCGTTAGGTCTAAAGTAAATTGATTATTCAAAGCTCCTTGATAAAGAATTTCCTGAGTTGATTGTTTATAGAGAACAACTTCGGAAATAATTTTTAATTTTAATAATTTGGCTATTTCAAGATTGGGATTTATATAAACGGGAAGATTTAAAGCGTAGCTTTTTATTTCTTCCTGGGTTTTTTCGAGATCATCATTTTTTATTAAGTCTAATAATAAAACGCTTACTTTATCTTGGGGAATAAGTTGAAACATGGAGTTGTAAGTAGGTATGTATTTTCTTCCTACAGGGCAATCACGAGAATAAGCGATAAAAATAACTAAGTCATTTTTAGCAATTTCCTTGAGAGGCAATTCAACTTTGGATTGGATATTGATTAACTTTTGCTCCCTTAGGTCAAAAGCATGAAGAGACAGGCAATAAAGGAGTAAGGAGATAAGAATTACTTTTTTCATTTATTGATCCGTATATAAAATTCTTGGTAAGTGATTTTCATTACTCACTGATTCACTTCCAATTAAAACATTGGTCGATGGATTTGGGTTTGAAAAATTAAATCTTGAATTATTATAAATCATTTCAGTCTTTAGAATTGATCCAATTGGGAGTGGGTAGGGACGATCTAGGTTTGCCGTTGTTTGAATTTTAAATTGATAGGTTGGAAGAGAAAATACAGTAGTAAATTCAGTTTCCCCCGGTCTTTTTGCCAGGAGCTTTCCTCCAACCCCTCTGTAGTGCATATGCAGCCCATAGCCCATTAAGTTGATGGCCTTCTTTATTGTATATTCCATATGAACAATTGAGCGTGAAGCATTTGCTTTTATAATTTTTGTTCCTTGCAAGGGCGAAAAAGTCATTCTTTTCATCTCTGGTAATGAGGCTGCCTTCTCATCGGGAAAGATTGTCAGAACAGGGCGATCGGTTTCCTCTTTACCTGAAGGATTGTAGTGAATCTCCAAGGTCAAATAACTATCTTTGGGGATGTGCCAAGTTGTTCCAGGGGATGTGTGCTGAACTCCTTTTTGGCGAATAAATTTGAGAAGTTCGCCTTCATCAATTTTAACTCCTTCTATCTTGGATCCATTAATCTCTCCATAAATTTTTTCAGGATGATCATCCCAATTTTTAAAGCTAGAAGCCATAGCAGCACTTGGTGCTATTTTCTTCTCCCTAGGATTTTTTGAAATATAAAGGATAATATGATGAGCTGAATTTAAATTAGTCTTAATATGTGCTTTGGTAAAATAAATATCTTTTTCAGTTTTTGATCCTAATTGAAAATAGCGATAAAGGCTTCCTCCCGTTGCAGGGATCTTAACCGTTTCATTCACTTCAAACTTAGTTTGTTCAAGATTGGAAAAATCTAAGTTATTTTTTATTTTATTTTTTATTTCTTCTATTTGTTTATCTAAAAAATCAGCCTCTTCTTTTGTTAGTTCTTTATTGGATTCAAGCCACTTGACAATTTTTAACTCGTCACCTGATCCGACGTGTTCAGTGAGTTCACCATAATAGGAGTCTGCATAAGGAGGCATACGATTTAATCGCATCGTTTTTAGCATCATTGTCTTCCATTGAGCAATTGCTTGATGGTTTTCAAACATTTTAAGTGAATCTAGAGGGGCATGACAATTGAGACAAGCTTTTTTAAATGAAGGATAAATGTCTTTTTCAAAGTTAGTGAGAGGAAGGGGGGAGTAGTTAATCTTGCAAGTAGGATCATTTTTTAATTCTTGAATGAAGGAGTGTTTTTTTAACTTGTTATTAGAAAATTCAACCATTTCTCCTATTTGCGTCAGTCCTAGAGAGGAAGCCAGTTGTTGCTTATAGTCCATCAGAACGATGTGATTAAACTTCAAAAATAGCTCTCTTTTGTCTTGATAGACTGGATCGATAAAAACAAGCTTAGCCTTTTGAGCAATTTTTTTACTTCTTTGAATGACTAAATCAGGTGTGCATGCATTTGAGAGAGCGACAAAGTAGACTTTATTGTAGTTTGCAAAGTCCCCCAAAGAGTACGGATCACCTCTTTGAGAAATAAGAGTAAATTCAAAATTATCATCGATACTTTTTTCTTTTAATAAAGTGTTGTAGGGAATTTGGGAGTTATAATTAAGAATCATTTCAGCGAAAGAACAAAAAGGGATGAAAGAAAATAAAAATGATAAAATAATAAATCTCATAACACCTTTTTTAATAAGTATTTTAGATACAAGGAGATTTTTCCAAGACAATATTTGTGTCCACTCCTAATCCCACTTCATCAATTTGATTGAAAATATGTATTTCAAGTTTATCATTTTTTACGGGCTTAGAAACTATTTTTATATGGAGGGTGCAGAGCTTTTTCCTTTGAGTTGCAAAACGAATTTTCCCATCATAGGCATAATGCTTACCTTCTTCATTACTAAAGATCTCTCCGCGATCGTTAGGCAGATAGCTCAATTGCATATGTTGCCCCCCATTATTTAAGCGGCCTTTAGAGATAAATAATTTAAGAGCAGGAATAATCTCCATTTTCTCAGCATCTAGGTAAGTGAGTTTTCTGGTTGAATGACACTTTGAAGTGAATTTGTTTTTTCAATTGGCAAGCCATTAAATTCATCAGTGCTAAAGCAGCCAATTTTTTTTAAAATAATGTTCTAGTTGTTCCTATGCTTCTCAGTAGCGCTGGTTATCTGGTGATGTCCTAAAGTATCGATCTATCAACTTTCTTTAACCATTGTGAAATAAGCTTAGTTTTTAGTTCTGTGATGAGGTTTTATAAAGTCGTACAAAAACCTCAAATTATAACGGAGCTTTTTTGTACGGAAAACTTTGATTTCCAAAAATATTTATACATCAATAAATAAATCTGCATTACTATAAGAAATATGCAAAGTTTTAAAGGAAAAAGCCAAATTTATATTAATGAGGCCAATTCTACATTTTTTAAAAGTAGCTCGCGATTAACTTGGATGGGTCTTTTTGCTATCATTACCTTGGCCTATCTTCGATTTTTTGCTGGTGAGAAATTTAGTGCTCAGTATTTAATTTTAGAATTACTCATCTTTATTACTTCTTTAATTCTTTTTTGGCTCTCAACAACTTTTTTAGAAAATTCAAAAGATTCACCAAAAAAGTGGCTTCCTATAATCCTTATCATCCGCTTTCTGCACATTTCTTTCATTGCAATCTATCTTAATATTCATCTCACTAAATACGGCATCGGAGGCTGGATAGGATTAGTTGTTATTGGTATTACTACATGGGGAATTGAATCCATCTCAATTGCCAATTATTTAATTCCACGTTTTAATTATTTACTACTTGTTACCCTTATTATGCCTTCCTTTATGTTTGCTATTTATTTCGAAAAAATCTCTTCTTACGCCCCAGCTCTTATTTTTTCCTTTTATCTTGCTTTAAAAATTATACAATCCAAAGTTCGCTTAAATAACTTTAGCAAACGAATAAATATTCAAGAAGAACTCAGCGAAAATGTAAGGAATAAAGAACAAATCAAAGAAGAAAACTACGAACTCCTTCAAAAAATTGACATTATTACTTCCGCTTCAAACTTTGGTTTTTTCTTTGAAGATCTTGAGAAAAAAACTCTAATCGCAAGTAAAAAACTTATGTCTATTTCCAATCTTCCAAACCTCAAAGATCCAGAGGAAGCTGATCGCATTTTTGCTGAAAGAATTCATCCTGCTTTTAGAGATGATGTATTAAAAAAAATGCAATTATTTTATAATGGAAAAATTGAATTATTGACTGAGAATTTTAAATTTTACCGAACACCGACTGAAATAATCTGGTTAAATCTTTATTTGATGGCCGAAAAGAGAAATGAGCTCACGAATATGCCAATCAAAGTAATCGGATATCATCAAGACATTACTTCGCAAAAAGAGATCGAGCTCAAACTTACTCAGTCAGCTAAACTTGAAAGCATTGGCCTGATGGCAAGTGGGATTGCTCACGAAATTAACAATCCTTTGACAATCATCTCGATAGCCAATCAAAGAATTAAAAAAAATAACGACAAAGAGATTGAAAGAGAAATTATTCAAACTGAAATAACTAAAGATACAAAAAAAATAGATGATACAATCAAAAGAATAGCGACTATCATTCAAGGACTAACGAGCTTTTCACGAAATAGCTCAGCAGATCCATTCGAGCCAGTAATCATCGAAAATCTAATTGAAGACATTAAGAATTTCACACAAAATAGACTGACATTTTCAGAGACAAAATTACTAATTGAAGGAGACATCTCAAACAAAGAAATTGTCTGTCAAAAAATTGCCCTCTCTCAAGTTCTCATCAATTTAATCAATAATTCAATCGATGCTATCGAAAGCCGCGATGATAAGTGGGTAATGCTAAAGTTTATTTTTGAAGAAAATGCAATGAATATCAAAATAATAGATTCGGGAGAGGGAATTTCTCAAAACATCCAAGAAAATATGATGTCACCTTTTTTTACAACAAAAGAAGTGGGTAAAGGCACAGGTCTTGGACTAAGTATTTGTAGCACCATCATTAAAAACCATAACGGAAAATTATCTCTTGAACCCAATACGATTAATACAACTTTTTCTATAGAATTGCCTTTTAAATCAAAACAACTGTGATTAGTCACGATAGTGAAAAGCTAAACTGTTTTAATAAGTTATTTTTTATAACTTATATCCTAATAATTTATTACATCATTCGCTTGCAGCTGCAAAATCAACGATACTTATATTAATCAGGATTGATTGAGATTTATTTCATGGAGGAAATAAAATGATACGTTCAAATTTGGCGCTCTTAGGAGTGCTTTCATTTTTCTCATTTGCAGCTTTTTCACATCAAACTAAAAAGGCAGACACTCAGTTCCTGATGCCTTCAACACTCATAGTAAAAGTTCAATTCAAAAATTATAAATTGGGAATGTGGAAGTTAAATCAATTGCATCTTGATGTCGCAGGTATTGATATAAAAAATAAATTTGCCGAAGTCATTGTAAGTGAAGCGGAATTTAAAAAATTAGAAAATATGGGCTTTGATGTGTCAGTTACAATGTCTAAGTCATTAATGAGAGGACCAGATTCTCAATACAAAACTCCAGCGGAAATTGAAACAATCCTTACTGATTTTCACAATCGTTATCCAGAGCTTACTCAATTAAAAGAAGTCGGTAAATCTCTTCAAGGTCGCTCTATTTGGGCCCTTAAAATATCTGAACATGCCAATACTCATGTTGCGACTAAACCGGTTGTGCTCTTCAATGGAATGCACCACGCTCGGGAAGTAATGGGGCCTGAAGTCGCACTAGATATTATTGAAACTCTTCTAACCAACTACGGAAAGGATAACAAAATTACTCATTGGGTAGATGCCAATGAAATTTGGGTTATGCCAATGTTTAATGTTGATGGAAATAACTTGGTATGGACCCAAGACACAATGTGGAGAAAAAATGCTCGTGGAAATTACGGAGTCGACATCAATCGCAATTATCCCTACGCTTGGGGAACATGCAATGGTTCAAGTGGATCTAAAAATGCTCAGGACTACCGCGGACCAAGTGCTGCTTCTGAGCCTGAAACAAATGTAATGATGAATTTAGTAAAAGATATCCGACCTGTGTTTGATATCTCTTATCACTCATATTCTGAATTAGTTATTTATCCTATGGGCTGTAATGGAAAACGAGTTCAAAACGCGGACGTCGTTGAATCTATCGGCAAGCAAATGGGAAGTTTATTAAAATACACTGCTGGAACTGCTTGGGAGACATTGTACTCAGTTGATGGCGGAGATATTGATTGGATGTATTCTGAATATCAAGTCATCCCATATGTCATCGAAGTTAATTCTGCATCGGATGGTTTTCAACCAGACTATTCAAAACGAGGACCAACTGTTGAATTAAATCGCAAAGCATGGCAGCTCCTCTTGGATCGACTTGATGGTGCTGGAATAAGAGGACATGTAACATCTAAAGGTGAGGCCGTTTCTGATTTTTTAGTAAAGATTCAAAAGAAAATTGGAAGTCAGTATAGCGACTATATGACCTACCGTGGAAATGCCGATGGAAGCTACCATGTCGTTTTAAACCCCGGCGAGTATCATCTAACTCTTTCTGGGCCTTCAATTCAAACGACTGCTCAAGAAATTATAGTTGAAAAAAATCGTAGTGAAGTCAATTTTGATTTATAAAATTCTCTTTTTGGATCCAGCATACTTTTTGGGATACCTTGCAACCTAAAAAAGTATGCTGGAACCAATTTTCATTTTAATTGACGAAAAATAATTGAAATGTTTTTATTTATTAATGAAAAAATTATTTTGCCTGCTTCTTTTTTTTATTTCTTTTAATGCGTATTGTGCTTCACCTTTATGGCTAGGATTTGGAAGTACAACCCGCAATTACTCTACGGCCCAAAATGACACTAGTGGTGGAACAAAAACATTTGAATTTAATCCAACACTAATCGTTGGTACAACCGTTCCCTTAGTATCCGATTTTTTCTTCTCACCAGGAATTGGTTACTCAAAATATTCTGCCCAAGACAACACAACTCGAAATGAAATTATTTTGCAGTATCATATTAGCCAACAAATAGCTCCATTCTTTCTTTTACAATACGGTCTTTCAAATACAATGACTAAAATTGGAGGAAAAGGGGGCACTGTTCAACTAAATAATGGAAATGGAACTGCAACATTCTATGTTCCAAGTGAAACTAAAACGTCTTACATGGCTTCATTAGATTTTGGTGGCGAATTTATTTTCACCAATTTTTTAGGTGCACGTGTGCAATTATCGGTTGATAGATTTTTAAGCAGCGATAGAAGACGAGTTTCTCATATCATGACAATAAATTATTATTTTTAATTGGAATAACTTATGAAAAAATATTTACTAACTTCTTTAGCTGCACTAATTTCCATTAATGCTCATGCGTGGACATTAGGCTCTTCCAGCAAAACAGGTTTTCCTGTTTCTGATATAAAAATAAAAATTGCTGGCAATTCATGTGTTAATGCCGGCTTTACTCCTTCAACAATGGAAACATTGGTAAAAGATGCGGTTGAAGAGTATTGGGCAAAGGTACCTACTAGTTCATTAGAACTAGCAAGTTCAGGCGTGAGCGCTTTGACAGTTACTGCTGATGATTTAACAACTGCTGCTAATAAAACAGATGCCAATACAATCCTAGTTGGTTGTAGCTCTGATGCAACTACATTTTCGAGCGCATCTATTTTAGCGGTAGGTGGAATTGGATGCACAAATGCTGGCGTTTGCCGAGCTGCTGTTTTAATGAACGATACAGCGACTACTCAATTAGACACACTCGATAGAACGGTTATCCTAGCAACTTTTGCTCATGAACTTGGACATGCTCTGGGCCTAGGCCACACCAGCGATAAAAATGCTCTTATGTATTATTCTGCCAGCAACAAAACTCAAAAATCACTAGCGCAAGATGATATTGATGGAATTAGTTATCTCTACCCAACAGAAAAAAAATTAGGAGGATTGGCCGGTGCTTGTGGAACAATCGACACAACACCTAAAGGTGGTCCTAATAATTTTGTAGGTTCGATGTTCTTAGGAATAGTCATTATTCTTTTAGCAAACTTCGCAATACCTCGAATTAAGCAGCGTAGGCATTTTATGCCATTTTTAGTTAATAGAAGCTCTTAATTCAATTGTTTAAATATAGATGCCGATAGCCAGAAGTTATCTTCAGATGACAAAGGAAGAGAAGTTTTTGAAAAACGTCTGGATGAAATTATTGCGAGTCGGGGCCAGTGCAGAGCAAGCATCACCCCTTGCTCAAAAAATATATAAAACAAATGAGCTAGCGGTTATTTTGAGCGCTTGTGCATTCTTCATCGGAACTTGTTTATTGCTTTTGAAGGCTCCTTACATGGGCTTGCTTGCGATTGGTATTTCGATTTCATTTGCTTTAGTGATGGTAGCGAATTCATTAAAATGCCACACTCTTTCGCGCATCCTTCTTTTGAGCATTTTAAATTTAGCAATCTATATATTTTCAACCTCATTTGGTCGAGATTCAGGTACACATTTTTGGTTTTTAACGGCCGCATTGATTCCTATCGCGATTTTTAATTTAAATGAGCGACATTTTATGTTTGGTGGATTTGGTATAGGCGCTTTGATGCTGCTCTTTGTTTGGTTTACAAAGTTTCAGTTTAATGTTCTGCCTTTAGTAATAATGGATGCAAATTCGTTATCGATAATTTCCTTAATCATGATTTCTCTAAATTTTTTAACCACTTTTTCAATTATGTTTTATTTTTCGATTGAGCTTAATAAAACGATTGATGACCTTCATATGAATGAAAAGAAGCTGGATGAAGACCATTTACGGGCCCTAAATGAAAGCAGCATTGTCGCGCACACTGATAGGGCCGGATTAATTACTTATGTTAATGATAAATTTTGTGAAATATCTGGATACCAAAGAGCTGAACTTATAGGTAAAAGTCATGCTATCATTAATTCTGGCCAACATTCGCCAGAATTTATGAAGGAATTATGGGAAACAATTTCATCCAATAAAATTTGGAAGGGAGAAATTTGTAACAGGGCAAAAAACGGCAGTCTTTATTGGGTCAAGACAACCATTTTACCCTATACAGATGCCACAAATAAAATTGAGAAATACGTAGCGATTCGCCAGGATATTACGAAGAAAAAAAACTATGAAATCGAGCTGGGGAAAGCCCATGAGCAAACTGCTTTGAGTGAACAATCTTTTCGAGCGTTTTTTGATAATGCTGCTGTCGGGGTAGTTAAGCTTGATTCAAAATTTAGATATCTTTCGGTAAATTCGGCATTTTGCAAGTTTATGGAATATAGCCAAGAAGAGCTCCTCAAACTATCAACAAAAGATGTAACACATCCTGATGATGTCACGAATACAATTACAGGAATAAGTCATTCGGTAGCAAATGATATTTCATTAATGCGATTTGAAAAAAGAAATATTACCAAATCAGGAAAGGTTATTTGGGTCTTAATATCAGGAAGATCGATCAAGATAAACAACGGTGAGGATTATGAAATATATGCTATTATCGAAGATATAACCGTCCAAAAAGAAAATGAGAAAATCATTTTGGATCAACAAGTAGGACTTATCAAATCTAGTAAAATGTCAGTTCTTGGGGAAATGGCCGCCGGAGTTGCCCATGAGATAAACAACCCGCTTACCATTATGCTTGGAAAAATAAGAAGCCTTAAAAGGCAACTTAAATCCGAAGATTATAGTTCGGAAAAAACAATTGAAGGATTAACTAAAATTGAGGAGATGACATTTCGAATTGCCAGAATCGTTAAGGGATTGACTCTTTTTTCTCGAAATGCTGATACTGATGCAATGATTTCTGTAAGTGCTTCTGGAATTATTGAGGATAGTTTAAGTCTTTGTGCTGAACGATTTAAAGCGCAATCAATAGAAGTAATAATCAAAATAGATCGAGATATCATGCTGGAATGTAGACCAACTGAAATTGCGCAAATTCTTGTTAATTTATTTGGAAATGCTCATGATGCAATTCTACACCTGAAAGAAAAATGGATTTTAGTCGAATTGGCAGCCGATAACTCACGGGTTAAAATCATTGTGACTGATAGTGGGTCTGGTTTAGCAGTAGCCGTCTCTGATAAAATGATGGATCCCTTTTTTACCACAAAAGAATTGGGAAAGGGGACTGGTTTGGGACTTAGTATTTCTAAAGGACTAGCAGTAAGTCATAGTGGAAATCTTTGGTATAACCAAACAGCTAAAAATACAAGCTTTGTTCTTGATTTGCCAATGAAGCAGTTTTATTAGAATCTTTTTAAAAAATATCTGCCCAAATAATTTTAAAGTCTAGAAAAAATCAAAAATCCGGCAATGAAAAAAGTAAAAGCTATAATCAAATAAAGACTAGGCCATTTTCTTATTCGAACACATTCAAAAATTCCTGCGAACATCGGCCCTGTTACACTAACTGATGAAATCACACTCAATTGTCCGCGCGAGACTGCTGTTAGATAAAGCATCAGGGAAAAATAAGTTCCGCCAAGTGATCCAATGAAAATTTTGATTTTTTCATTTTTACTTAATTTATTCCACTCTGGCATAAAATGGACTTGTTTTTCTTTTGGATAATAAAAAAAGTTGATTAATAAAAATCCACCAACGGCACCGACACATCGAATTGCATTTGCTTGTGCCGATGAAATTCCTGGAGTGACATCAAACCCATAGCGGGTCATAAGAATACCAATAGCATCTAATACAATAGCGACAAGGCCTAGTAGCATTCCTCGCAATTGCCAGTGTCCACTTTTTTTGTAACTTTCTAGGCTTATGGTGTAGAGGCAGCCAATCATCAGCAAGACACCGATAAAATTATAGAGAGAAAATTCTTGAGCAAATAAAAAGTATCCACCAATGCCTAGAAAAAATGGTTGCAACCCGAAAATCATAAGCATTCGAGCAGCCCCTAAGTCTTTCATTGCATGTAACATAAAAATATCACCGATCATTAATCCAATGCAGCCCGAACTAACAAAGGCGATTATTGTCCCCATACTCGGAGTTTGCCACGAATGCATAAATAAAAGTGTCAGCCAAAATGCCATGAGAGCAACAAAGGCCTTAAAACTATTCATCCAAAATGGAGTAATTTTGCGGGCAAACTCGGTGAAAATGGTGCTGGAGTATGCAAAACATAACGTTGCGCCAAGGGCGTAAAATAGTGGAGGAATTGAATTTGGCATAATTAATTCTTTGTTGGCTTGATTTGCTAACTATATTTTAAGGTAGATTGAAATGGTAAGTCTCATTTATTTGTTTTTTCTTTGTTTTTTCCAGGGAACACCTTGCAACCACAAAAGGATGCTAGAAGCGATTGGAATACATAATGTTTTTTTCTCAGAATGCCGATAGAAATTTGAGGTATCCCATGACTAAAATATTTCTATTAATCTTTGCGGTATTTTGCTCAAACTCCAACGCCTTTAGTGACTGTTCTACCTGCTCAGTCTCTACAGGACAAAAAGCTGTTAGTACCGGAATTGATAAATTATCCGTCAATTTAAACCAAGTTCAAGGCAATGTTACAGCTTCGATTTCCGTCACCCCACCAGATGATCCAATCACAGGAGTAAAGCCAGAGAAAATCAAGGATCTGAATAAATATTGTCTTGAAAAAAAGGGGCTCAGTTTTGCAGTAATCAATAATTGGCAAAACCAAATTGGCAGGGGGTCCTATATTGATCACAGCAAACCATTATTTCATAACTTTGCCCAAGCGGCCTACGACGATCAATACCCCAAGGAAGCAATTTTTAACGGCGGCATCTTTGTCAGTGGTACCTTCATTGTTAAAGGGCATCATTCATTTAAAAATGCGGTTCTAGCAAATATAACTTTTGAAGGTGATTATAGCGATCTAGATTTTGAAGGCGCTTGTTTAGTGAACGTGCGTTTTTCTGGCGCGAGTGCATTAGAGATGATGAAAATTCGCCACAAGACAAAAGATGCAAGAAATCTTTCCTCATCAAAATTCCCAGAAGATTAAGAAATTTTTCAACTAACAAAAATTGTTAATATGAAATTAGAAAAAAAACTATTTGTATTACTTTTCGTTCCATTGTTATCGGCATTTCTCATTACTTTTTTAGTCATGTATCCTTCTTTTACAAAAGAAAAAAACTTCATTCACCAATCAGATTTTATTGAAGGATTAAATCCATCTTCTTGGAAGGCCTTGTATGTCGATCCTTTGCCACAAGTTGAGTTGTGGAATCATTGTGAAACCGATTCAAGATGTCCAGCAAATCCTAAAGCTTTAGAGCTTTTTACCTTAGGAGGAACTCACGATGAAAAACACGTTGAAAAAGTTAAAAAATTAAGAGGAAAACGTTTTTGGGTCGGTCAAATTTTTCCTAAAGGAAAGATTCTGGAATGGAAAAAGAGAGGCGCAACTTCTATTATATTAGGCTATTTTTATGGGCATACAGAAGTTTTTGTTAATGGTTATCGTATTATGCTCACAGACTGGTCGACCACCAGACTTCCCACAGTGATAAATATTCAAAATAGACCCAATGAAGATTTATTTGTGGCAGTGAGAATTCTCCATGACATGGATGAACCTTTTCCAGATTCTCTTTTTGTTTCAGGAGTTGTGTCAGATCTAGGCCTAGAAAAACATCTTCGTCATAGTGAATATAATCAATTGGTAAAGCCGGCCATGGGAATTGGTTTTAGCTTCGGTTTAGCTTTTATTTTTACGATGCTTTGGATTACTTCTTGGCGCCGTCAAGAGTTTGCAGCATTTGCCATGATGTCTTTGCTACAAGTACCAAGCCAAGCATTACTTATTCCGTTTGTTTGGTTGCACTTGGGAAATTATACTTATCATCGCTTGGGCTTTATTTTGGCAGCTTATCAAGCGATTGCTATTTTATTTTTAGGTCTTTCAATTTCAAGAATTAGAACTTGGTATACTTCTTTAGGTTTAATGGTCTTACTCATTTTGCCTTGGTGCTTTTTGATGAGTAGTTGGGATACTGATCAGTTTTATTTAAAATCGATTTTTGTCTATGATTATTTCGAATTATCCGCTTATCTTATCTCTGTTGGTCTAATTATTTCCCAAGCAATATTAGTGGCCAAAAAAAGAGGAGAGTTATGGGATCCTCACCGGGAACATAAACTATATATTTTTGCCTTAATGCTATTTTCGGTAGCTCTTATTCAGTATTTTGGCAAAATTGAATCTTGGGATATGAGAATGATTTATACAGAATTTGTTATATCTATTTTGGCCATTTCATTGGCACATGAATATAAACGACAAGCTAATTTTGTCAGTCGTTCACCAGTTTCAAAATATCATCAACTTGCCAAAGAAATTACTCAATTATCATGCTTAGTATTTTCCCTTGATCTAAAAAATAGTGAATTGCTCTTTAATTATGGAGCTGAACAAGGGATGGGGGGGAGTTTGGTAAATAAATTAATGTATCATCTTTCGAAAATAATTTATGACAATGGAGCAGAATTAATTTCTTCAGAAGGGGACTCTATTTTATTTTTTATTCCTGCCGAGCAAATAACAGACGATATTTTGAAAAAAGCAATAAATCTTTGTATCAAGCTGGAGTTAGAACTTAAAAATTATTTAAAATTAACCGAGCTACCAGACATCTTTGAACTTAGGATGGCATTGGAAGAAGGTGCTATTAGACCCATCTGGCATGATTTAGGTAGTAAGAAACTTCCTGGATGGGAGCAAGTTGGAAACTCTACTGTTTTTGTAGATCTGGCGCGTATGCTTGAGGCAGAAGCGAGCCAAATACCACGCAATGAGACCGCCCTTGTAGTCAAACCTGATCTATGTGCTAAAATTAGCGCATCATTTACTCAGTTAAAATTTAGAAAGTCAAAAACCACCATTAAGCATGGCCGCATTTTAGAGCTTGAAATGGCCACAATTTCTCATCGCTAATGATACTTTGAATCCAGCATCCTTTTCGGTAAACCTATGCAAATAGAAAAGTATCCTGGAACCAATTTAATGGAACCAATTTAATGCAAATCTTGTTTCTCTGCATGTTCTAATTTTTGGAAGATTGGTAATTCGAGAATAAAGCAAGTATTGGGCATACTAGAGTCTAGGATTAAATTTCCCCAGTGATCTTCCATAATTCGTTTTGAAATACTAAGTCCCAATCCTGTCCCCTTATTGACATCTTTGGTTGTAAAAAAGGGAAGCATAATCTTTTCGGAAATTTCTTTAGGGATACCCAACCCGCTATCAATAAAGAGTAATTGGATTCTTTCAGAGCTTTGTAAGTGCATCTCAATTCTGATCCATTTGACTGGAAGTTCTCTAATGGCATCGTAGGCATTATTGAGTAAGTTAAGCATCACTTGAGAAATCTCAGCTCCACGGCATTGTATTTCAACATCAAAACTAATTTCGAAATTAAAGTCTATTCCATCATGTTTAAATTTTTCAAAGCATAGCTCTAAAGTATCAGTGATTAATTTTTTTAATGGGATATTATCATAGGGATCGTTTAGGGTATTTCTTGAAAAGGAATGTAGGCCCTTAATAATTTTAGAAATTCGATCAGAAGTCGTTTTTATTTTATCCAGATCTTCTGAGAGTTGATCATTATTTATACTGAGTTCTGCCATTAATCTTTTTATTCGATTTATTTTACCGACAATGATAGTCAAAGGATTATTAATTTCATGGGCAATTCCACTTGCCATTTCACCTAGAGACGCCATTTTTGAAGATTGTAAAAGCATCTGTTCCGCTTTTTTTCTGGCAGTGATATCAAAATAAATAGCGATGTATTGTTTTTCATTTTTTTCAGAATGAATAGAAGAAATTGTCGTTTCAAGCCAATACACATTTCCATCTTTAGTTGTATTGCAGATAATGCCTTGCCAAGTTCCTTCGGGGGATAGTTCCGTCTCTAGACTGGCAAAAAAATCATATTCGTGAAAAATTGATTTAATCAATTTGGAATCGTTACCAATGAGCTCCTCTCGTTTAAAGCCTGAGATTTCGCAAAATTTATCATTGGCAAAAATGAGTATCCCATCGGTGTTAACAATCGAGACAATGGCCGATTGATTAAGAGCATAGACCAAATTTTCAAATTTATTTTTTTCGTCAATCGAGTTGGCTTCAGCCTGTTTTTTATCAGTGATATCTGAAATAATTAATCTCAGTTGATGATTGGCCTCTAAAAGTTTTGAATAGGTAGACTCTATTCTTGCCCAAAATATTTCTCCATCTAATCTTTTCATTCGAATCTCTAGAACTCGAGGCGACTGGAGGAGTGCAAGTTTCTTTTTAAAAATATAAAATAGATCCTGATCGTCATGGTGAATAAATTTAGTAAAACTTAAGTCTAATAGTTTTTGATGATTAACATTCAGTAAGGAAAAGGATGTCAGGTTAGCTTTTAAAATAGTATTTTCGTGATCGATGACTAGATATCCAACAGGGGCCAAGTCATAGAGCTCGCGGTATTCCTCTTTAGATTCTTCCAGTGCCTGTTGGGCTATTCGCAATTCTTCATTTTGAAATTCAAGCTCAATTTGATGAGCTTGTAATTCTTGAAGTAATGAATCATAGACAGGCTTATCTTTCATTATTTTTGTCCCATTCTTCTTTCTGTCGTAGCGATTGCATAAATTTTTTGATTAGTATCAACAAGTGCTGTTGCCGTAAGAGTGACTTCGATAATTTTTTCATCTTTTGAAATTCTCTTGGCCGCATAGGGTTCAATCTTTTCTGCAAAAGACAGTCGTTTAATAATTTCTTTTTCTTTTGCTCTCTCACTTTCTAAAATGATGTCGTTAATATTCATTCCTTGTGCCTCCGCTTCACTGTAGGCATACATTTTTTCAGCCCCAGGATTCCAGGCTAAGATTTTTCCATTTAAATCTTGAACGATAATTGCATCTACAGAGTCAAGTGCAATAATTGCCAAACGCCCAAGAGCATTTGATTTATCAAGTTCCAATTGAATCTTTTTAATTTGGCTGATATCAAAAAAGGTAATGACGGCGCCTTCTATGACATTCTCAATTGTGCGGTAAGGGCGAATTCTCATTAAATACCAGTCTTCATTTTTCGTTTGAACCTCAATTTCTGTTGGGATCAAATCATCAAGCACTGATTTGATATCCTTTAAAAGAGAAGAATAAGTTTTAAAATTAGTGACAATATGGCCGATTGGTCGACCGATATCCGATTGAATGAGATTAATGAGCTTACTGGCTGTCGGAGTAAAGCGCACAATCGTTTTATTGTGGTCTACAAAAATTGTTCCAATCCCTGTTCCCATCAGAAGATTATTCATATCATTGTTAGCATGGGAGAGGTCAATGACCTTAGATTGTAATTCGGCATTGATAGTTGCAAGTTCTTCATTGACTGATTGCAACTCTTCTTTTGATGTTTCAAGCTCTTCATTGGTAGACTGGAGCTCTTCATTGTTAGATTGCATTTCTTGATTTGAGGATTGAAGCTCATCTCTTGTGGTGTGGAGAAACTCTTCTTTTTCCCTGAGCTCTTGCTCTAAGGACAATATTTTCTCTGAATCGATCTTGCTTTGGATGGAGGTATTTTGAATTCCTTCTCCATCACTTGTTATGGCTTCAACTTCTTGGAAGGTCACAAGATAGAGTTTGGAAGTAGGAACGTCCAAATCCGTTTTTATTACTGAAGTTATAGTGAGATTAATCGTTAAGTTATTCTCACTTGGATCAACTTTGACTCCTGATTTACAAATCGTTTCACCGGTGGCCTGAACCTGATAAAGGGCCGATGTTAAATCTCTTTTTAATCCATCTTTAGCCATTTTAATTATATTCATTGAAGCTTCGCCGGTAGAGTGCTCTAGATATAATCCGGTTTTACCGTGAAGATAAAGGACTTCGAATTTATCATTGATTAAAGCACTCGCTGGAGAAAAATGAAGAAGAGTTTTTTCCGTAAGTTCTCGGAGCGGCATTTTTTTAGGATTAACGGTGTTCATTGGATTTATTTTTCCTGTAGATATTTTTTCACTTGGAAACTGAGATTCAGATCTAGTAATGCGTTTGATATCGGGTTTGTAGGCAGCGGTGAACGACTCGATTCGTTGATAAATTTTTAATTTGCGATCTAACGTAATAAAGCCGTGGGCAAAATCACCAGTAGTTTCTGAAGATCCTAAAAATAAAAATCCTCCAGGTTTTAAAGCATAATGAAATTGTGCAATAGTTTTTCTTTGCAGTTCAGCTCCCATATAGATAAGTAGATTTCGACAAGAAACAAAATCTATCTTTGAAAAGGGGGGATCTTTTGTCACATTTTGCTCTGAAAAAATAAGCATGTTCCGTAATGATCTATTGATGCGATAATGGCCAGAGTCTTGTTCAAGTGTAAAAAAACGAGTCAATCTTTCTGGGCTTATATGATCGACAATTGAAGATTTAAATAGGCCAGTTCGGGCTTGATCAATGGCATTGTGATTGAGGTCAGTGGCAAAAAATAAAATCTTGAAATTTATTTTTGCTTTTTCCATATACTCTTGAAGCAGAATACATATCGAGTAGGCCTCCTCTCCAGTTGAGCACCCCACACTCCAGAGTCTGATAGTTTCACCGGCAGTTTTATTCTGAAAAAGTTTAGGTATTACTTTTTCTTCGAGAGCTAAAAAAGCTTCGGGATCCCGAAAAAAATTAGTCACACCGATGAGAAGATCTTGAAAAAGTGAAAAAACTTCTGAAGAGTTTTGTTCTAAAAAGAGAGCATACTGTTGCACATTTTCAATTTTATGAAGCGCCATTCGCCTTTGTGCCCGTCTGATAATGGTGTTTGGTTTATAGGTTGAAAAATCATGCCCAGTTCTCAGTTGAAGTAAGGAAAAAATGACTTGATAAATTTCATCTTGTTGACTATTTCCCTTAGGATCCAAGGCTTGATTTTTCTTGGTAATATGATTAATAAAATTAATTAATTGATTTGGTAATTCTTCCGGGGGGAGACAAAAGTCGGCATATCCAGAAGCAATGGCACTACTAGGCATTCCTGAAAATTGAGCAGTTTCTGGTTTTTGAACCATCACCATTCCACCATTCATTTTTAGGGCGTGAAGCCCTTGAGTACCATCGGAGCCAGCTCCGGAGAGAATAATGGCCACAGCATTATCCATAATTTCTTTTGAAAGCGAAAAAATAAAATTATCAATTGTTTTTTTATTTCCGAGTGCCTCTGTGGGGTTATGAAGATGCAATAATCCATTGTGATAAGTCATATTTGAGTTTTCAGGAATGACATAGACATTATTTGGTAAGACTTCTAGGCCCTCAGTAACTTCAATGACGGTTAAGCTGGTAAATTTTTGAATGAGTTTTGAAAGAATGCTCTTATAATCTGGAGATAGATGTTGGATAACGACAAAGGCCATTGGCGGAAGTGGGGCTTTAGGCATAGCTTTGAAAAAAGATTCCAGGGCAGGAAGGCCTCCGGCCGAAGCGCCGATAGCAATTATGTGAAAGTTTTTATGTTCCATATGAAATCTTGCCTAATTAGTATTTCTAAGACCAGATAATAATATAATCCCTTTGGTTTTTGAATATTAAATTCTCATTGTTCCTATGGTCTTATTCATCCTTAACTTGAACTTTTGAGTGAATGTCAGCAAGGTTTGCTCCGCCCCGTGGAAAAAGAGTTAAATTTTGTTTAAGCAGGGAGCAGTATTGATATTTGGGATTATATGTGATTGCAAACCAAGTAATACTACTAGAAAAGTATTTCACTTAACTTAAGATTTTCTTAAGTTGTAGTAATAAATCTTAATATTTTTGAGTAATAAAATAATTCATATTAATTTCTAAAACGTCGAAACTATAATGTGGAAAAAACAAAAAATTATAAAAAATACTTTAAAAGCAAATCTTTTGTTGTCCTTTTGGCTTTTTCAATAATTTTTATTGTTATACGCTCCTTTATGTTTCAAAATGAGTTAATACAAGTTAAAAAAATATATATAGAACAAGAAAATATTAAGTCGAATCAAATAGCAGAAGATATTCGTGAAAAGATAAAATCAAGTTATGAAACAATACGAACGGTGAGTATGCTCTCGGAAGTTAGGAGCATCGATAAGTATGGCCAAAAATTAACTCCTCAAACAACAAATGCTATCCAGCAAATATATAATAATAGTTACGATAATATTAAGCTTTCAGAAATATATATTTTACCTAAAAATTTTGACCATGATCATATAGATCCTCAGACACTTAAGGCAGAAGAACCTATCATTTCTTTTGATGAATTTATTACGGAACCTAAGCGGCAGGAATTAAAACCTAAAAGAGATGACAAAGATAAAATTGCTGAAATAGAAGTGTATGAATACGCACTTCATAAAAAGCAATTGAAATATCTTCAAACCAATTATGGCCAGAATTTATCAATCAATAAAATAAAAATTCCCTTAATTTCAGGACCGGCCGTTATTACCTGCGATAATTCTGAATTTACTAAAATGGATGCTGCCAACAATGATGATAGTGCACGAATGGGAATTGTCTTTACTGTGCCCAAATACGATCTAGCGGGACAGCTAAATGGAGCGGTCTCTGCTATTCTTAGAATCAATATTTTAAAATCATATCTCCCCAATGGAAATTATGGGCTCGTTAATTTAGAAGAAAAAAATCAAATAATCAATAAACCCAATAATGAGTGGAATGATTCTGTAAAATACTTCAAGACTCAAAAAC
This sequence comes from Bacteriovoracaceae bacterium, assembly GCA_947446575.1. Classification (GTDB taxonomy): domain Bacteria; phylum Bdellovibrionota; class Bacteriovoracia; order Bacteriovoracales; family Bacteriovoracaceae; genus Bacteriovorax. The sequence continues at coordinate 29,574 of CANFHC010000037.1, forward strand.
AGAATCCATCTTTAATATATTCGAAAATTATACCTGTTAACACGATGGATAAATCACCATGGTACCTATGGGTGGCTATTCCCGATAATGCTTTTTACAATTCACTTAATTATAAAAACACTTTGAATCATTTTTATATTGAAATGTTTTGGGTTTTGCTTGTCATCGGAAGTATCTACCTCCTTCAGAA
>CANFHC010000038.1 GCA_947446575.1 Bacteriovoracaceae bacterium
AAAGAGTACTCTGAATTTTTTGTGAAATCTAGATTAAAGATTAAATGGGAAGCTAGCTGTCATCTCCAATCTTTTGTCTGCGTCATTACCGTTTGGCTGAGATGTCGATGATATTCGTGCCTTAATATTTTTAGTGATTTCTTGGTCTATGAAAGCAACCCATTGAGCTTCATTAACATTGTATTCAACACCCGTTGAAGCACCTAATTGGTTAAAATCTTTTTTCGTTAGAAGTTTAGCTTTACCTCTAGCATTTACCGTTGCGTTACAGTCTACCCACGGGTTTTTAACTTCCATAATCGCTCTACCTTGAAGTACGCGAACTTTGAATTTGAAACTAATGTATTTTGAAACTGCCACAGTAGCGTTTGGACGAAGAGACTTTTCAACTCTCCCAACTTTATGAAGTGTTGATCCTTCTTCAGCATTTTTCATTTCACCAGCTAATCTTTTATCAAAATATCTAATAAGATTTTTTGAAATGTAGATTGTTTTTTCATGAGTCGTTGGAACTTTATATAAATTGGTTGATTCTAAATGCCATTTTTTTGCGTAATCTTCTTTATCTTCCCAAGCAGCAAGATCGTTTTTCATTCCAACCATTACACCAGCATCGTCTTCAGCGAATACTGTTTTAACCATTGCTTTTTGTTCTAATGGAACAGTTAAAACTTCTTCTTCAAAGGCACTAGCAGGAACACGTTTAACTTGGTTTTTTCTCACTTCAGTGCTGAAAACGCTAACACTAGCTAGTGTTAAAATTGTAAACAGTGACAGGTGTCTAAAGTTTGGACATCTTATTGTTTTAAATTTTGCAGTTTTCATTAGGTTAACCTTGTAATAAACCATTTTATCTTATTACTAAGTAATTATTGCAAAGGTTCGGCCATTAAACACGCAATGGAAAAAAGGGCCATATAAGGATGACCCTGGAAATTAGATAGGTTTTATTGATCCATCATCTCTTTTGTTTCTTCCACTAGAGTGCGAAGAAGTTCTTGAGTCTTCTTGTCAAGATTGAGATCTTTGGTTTTAGAACTCATGGCTTTTAAGAAAGCATTGGCACTAACACCTTTAGGAAGAGCAGCTTGCAGTGGAGATTTATTTCCAGTCTTTTTAAGACCACTAGTTCCACCACTATTAATGATACGGGCAAGCTCAGAGCGTTTAGTAATATCACCTGCGAGAATCTTTTTCTCTACATCTAACTTTAGTGCGCCCTTATTCATGGCATCCCACTCCAAAAGAACGTATTTTTCAATATCGTATTTTTTAGCAGCTTCTTTTAGATTGCGAGGCATTTTTGCTATTAGCAGTGAACGGTGAACTTCTGATTTTGAAATCCCTAAGGCGGCTTGGATTTTTCTCTCACTAGCTTCTGTCGCCAATTGATAGTTTAAAATACCATCAGCTTTATCTACATAATGAAGTTCTTCACGAGATGAGTTCTCTGAGAACTGAATCGCCATCAACTCTTCTTCTGTTTTATTTTCTAAAACAAAACAAGGAGCTTTATCAGCCTTGTTAAATGAAAGAGCTCTAAAGCGTCTTTCACCACAAATAAGCCGATAACTTCCATTTTTATCTTGGTGAAGAACGAGTGGTTGGATTAGACCGTTGACTTCAATGTTCTTAGCAAGATCTTTGATGGAGTCATCGTTAAATTTTGTACGAACTTGTTCTTTGACTACGATATTTTTAAGTGTAATCTCATCTAATTTCGCCCCTTGAAGTAAGCGTTCATCAGAAATTTTAAAAATATCACGACCCATTTTTTCAGACAGGTCTATAGTCTTTCTTTCTTTTTTAGATACACGAGCAGCAAATGTCTTCGACATACTTTATTCTCCACATCCTTGAGGATTATAAACTGATTATAAATTTAATGATTTCCAAAGCTCTTCATAGTCTCTTCGACCAGCAGATTTAGCACCCATGATACATACCGGTCTTCTCATAGAGATCGACTCTTGCATTTGCACCATGTTTCTAATCATTGGGGTGATATTGAAAGATTGTTTTAACTCTTCCATTCTCACTTTTTCGATTTTTCTGCGTGGATTAACCATTGAAGGGATAATTGAAAATTCTAGAGCTGGGTTTTCAGTCTCTTTGATAATTTCAAATGTATCCATTAACTCTTCTAGACCATCAATTGAATAATCTTGTGCTTGGGTAGGGATTAAAACGCGAGTTGATGCTACTAATGACATGATTAGCTCATCACCAAGCATTGGAGGTGTATCGATAACGACGTAATCGAAATCAAGTTTTGCATCTTGAAGTCTTTTGCGTAGTAGACGCTCTTTTCTTCCAGCTTCTTTTCTAATCTCGCCTTCTGATAAAATCAAAAGCTTTGATAGGTTCGCCAAGTGACGACTTGCTGGGATGATTTTGATGTTTTTGTACAATTTACCAGTCATTTCAGGCTTAACGATAACGTCTTCGATTCCGACATCACCAATGAGCCATTCAGGTACAAGCGTACGTTGAATTTGAACCCCAAATGTTGAACTTAAATTGGCCTGAGAGTCTAGGTCGATGACCAAAACTTTATTGCCTTTGTTAGCAAGATAACAAGCGAGCTGGTAACATTGCATTGTTTTACCAACGCCACCTTTGTTATTGCCGATCGTGATAACTTCCATGAATCACTCCTGTTTGATAATAGCTAATTAAAATGGTGAGGCTTTAGAAATACAATGTCAAAGAAAAAATGCCCCTACCAATTTGGTGGGACCGAGGAATTTTAAACACTGGTGACATAAATTCCATTAAGAGTTATCTTTAAAAGATAAATTTTTATCGGACTGAATATGAAATCATTTATCCTCTTTGCATTTGTCCTTTCACTTGTTGCTTGCTCATCGACCCCCTCGTCTTACAACAAATTAATTGCGGCCTCGCATCTAAAAATGCAAAAAGCACCGTTGGCGGGAAAAACGATCTCCGGTCAAGAAATTCAATTAGGTGGATTTTCCGGACTTCTATTTAAAGAAATGAAGAATGGAGAGATGATTTTTGAAACGATTACTGATCGTGGACCCAACGGCTATACAGTAGGATCTGAACGTCCATTTCTTCTTCCTGAATTTTCACCCCAAATTGTAACGATCAAAACAAATAGTAAGGCTGGCACTTTTGATGTCCTTTATTCATTAGGCCTAAAGAAAAAAAATGGGGCGCCATTAACTGGTCTTCCAAATGTCCGAACAGAAGAAAATCCAACAGATGTTTTTGGATTTATGTTTTCGCTAGATGCTGATGGGCTCGATACAGAGGCGCTAGTGGCAGATGATGAAGGTGGGTATTGGGTTGGAGAAGAATACGCTCCATCGCTTGTTCATTTTGACGGATCTGGAAAAATGCTTAGACGCCTAACTCCTTTTAACGAACTTCCCAAAATGTATAGTGAAAGAAAACCGAATCGCGGATTTGAAGGGATTTCAAAAGAGAAAAATAAAATATTTGGTTTTCTACAAAGCCCACTTGCTGCAGATCAAACCTTTGCTCGCATTGTAGAAGTCGATTTAGACACTATGAAAACTTCAGGTGAGTATTTTTATGAGTTCGATAAAAAAATGGATAAAATTGGGGATGCAACAAGTTTAGGTGATGGCAAGTTTCTTGTCATCGAACAAAATGGTAAAAAAGGACCTGAATCAAAAAAGCTCATTTATAAAATTACTTTAAATGGAAATGATGCTTTGGTAAAAAAAGAACTGCTTGTTGACCTAGGTCTTACAGCATTTCGTGATTTAGAAAAAGTGGAAGGGATCGCTCTTATTGATTCCAAAAAAATAGCGCTCGTTAACGACAACGATTTTCAAATCAACGATAAGACTGATCCTAAAACAGGCCTAACTCCATTTAATACAGCCCCTAACGAAATGCTTATTCTAGAATTTGCTGATTCGATAAAAAAATAATTATTTATTTTTTAAAATATCGCGAATTTCAGAAAGAAGTGCTACTTCTGTAGCTGGCGCTGCCGGAGCAGCCGTTGCTGCTTCTTCTTTTTTTAAGCGTTGAATTTGTTTTACAACTAAAAAAACCGTAAACGCGATAATTAAAAAGCTAATAACTGTATTAAAAAATAATCCTACCTTAATGACGACTGCACCCGCCTTAACAGCATCTGCTAAAGTATTATAAGGTCCAGGAATATTTCCATTTTTTAAAACAACAAAAATATTTGTGAAATCGACATTGCCTAAAACAAATCCAATAGGTGGCATGATGATATCATCTACTAAAGATTTTACAATTGATCCAAAAGAAGCACCGATAATAACCCCAACGGCTAGGTCAACGACATTTCCTTTGATCGCAAATTCTTTAAATTCTTTAATCATATTGAAGCTCCTATTTATTAAGTTCTGTAATTATTAATTTGGTAGCATTTAATTCAATTCCCGTAGCTACCATTTGCAACTTGGGAGCATCGGCTACTTCCAATAATTTAGTATTTTTGCTCATTTGCTTTTTTATAATGATCAATGCATTTTTGACTTTTTCAGCATTTCCCAAAGAAAACTCAGTTGTATAATAATCCATGCTCGCAGGAATTTCGTCTACCTTTACGCTGGGGAATTGAAAATCTTTGATGTCTTTTAAAGCAATTATTTGATAGCTATCACTGTCTCTTTTTAAACGAACAAGATCATTTGATTGTAAAATAAAGTTGAAGATAAAATCAGCATCGCCTTCTTTAATTGAAAAATCTTTTTCTAATTTTAATGAACGACGTTCATATTTTCCAAGATCATATCTTTTAGCAGTTTTAAATGTAGCCCATTCACTGCATGACTTAACTGTTTTGCAATTATCTTCTGCTGCCCAAAGCTTAAAACTTAAAAACACAAAACTCAAAACCACTAATTGCTTCATTACTCTTTCCTTAACTAAGATTTAAATCATTTTTTTATAACCAAGTTAAATTGGCACTCAAAAAATGCTGTTTGATCCATAATTAACTGTAATTTAGTGAAACTCAAGTAACAAGACTATCTGCTTATAGTATTCCAACCAATTTTCCATACAAAAACGTAAGAAAGTAGTAAAAACTGAATTTTTTGGTCTTAATGCAAGATAAATTCCATAATATTCCGGGTAGAACTAACGATGGAACACCTTTGCAAAGAGGGAGTTTTAAGCTAAAAATAGGCATACTAAAATCTAGCAAGGACATCAATATGATTAACGAATGCGACGTGAGCGAACTCAAAGAAAAACTCGACACAAAAGCAAATATCCAATTCATTGATTGCCGCGAAGTTCCTGAATGGAATGAAGGCCATATTCCAGGAGCAACTCTTTTGCCTCTTTCAGAATTAGAAGCAAAATACGAAAGTGCCCTAAAAGATAAAAATGCCAACATCTTTATTCAATGCCGAAGTGGAAAAAGAAGTATGAACGCATGCATGTTTCTTCTTTCAAAAGGCTACACCAACTTAACAAATGTTGAAGGTGGTATTATGAGTTGGATGCAAGCTGGATTTACCGTTATTACTGAGTAAAATTTTATGTTAGATCTATTTGATAGCCCCGAGCAAAACGAAGACAACTTGCCACTCATTAGCGAAGCTGAACTATCTGATGCGGAAGTTTTAGTCGAACTTAAAAAAATTAAAGAAGAATTAAAAGATAAAGTTGTGGTACTTGGTCATCACTACCAACAAGACGATGTTATTAGTTTTGCCGATATTACAGGTGATTCTCTGCAACTAGCAAGAGAAGCAGCAAAACTTAAAGATATTCCTTATATCATTTTTTGTGGTGTCCATTTTATGGCCGAAACGGCTGACATGCTTACATCTTCATCACAAAAAGTTATCTTGCCTGATCTTCGCGCAGGATGTTCTATGGCCGACATGGCAAAACGAATCGATATTGATCGAGCGTGGAAATTCATGACGAGCTCAACGAAAGAAAAAATTATACCTATTACCTATATTAACTGTGCAGCAACGCTAAAAGCTTTTGTAGGCGATAATGAAGGGAGTATTTGCACTTCTTCTAATGCTGAAAAAATGATTCAGTGGGCACTTGATCGCGGAGATAAATTACTATTTTTTCCAGATCAACACTTAGGTCGCAATACGTGTTTTAAAATGGGCATCGAACTTAAAGACATGGTGGTTTACAATCCCAACATGCTAAATGGTGGATTAACAGCTGAGCAAATAGATCTTGCAAAAGTTATCCTTTGGTATGGTTTTTGTTCTGTCCATCAAGGTTTCACGCCAGAGCAAATCACAGCTATAAAGAAAAAAGATCCGGCCATGACTGTTATAGTTCACCCAGAATGTAACTTTGAAGTAACACAAGCAGCAGATGACAATGGTTCAACTTCATATATCATTGATAAAATCGAGCGCGCTCCAGCAGGATCTAAATTTGCAGTGGGTACCGAAATAAATTTAGTTAATCGATTGGCGCATCAATTTCCAGATAAAACTATCGTGTCATTATCGCCATATCAATGTCTTTGCACGACTATGTATCGCGTAAGACCTCGCTGGTTACTTGCCAGTTTCCGCGCAATAAAAGAGAATAACCCCATCAATATTATCAATGTGCCAGAGGATATCGCTCGCTCTTCACTAAAAGCGCTCGATAGAATGTTGGCTGTAAAATAATTAAGAGAGACCAATAAAATGATTTACGCTGACTACAACGGAAGTGCTCCCCTCTCGCAAGAAGTTCGCGATTATTTAATCAAGAGATTTGAAAAAGGTCCTTTTGCCAATCCCAATGCCATTCATTACTTGGGAGCAAAAACGTTAATGGGAATGGAAAATGCTCGTGCAGTTTGCGCGCGTATTTTGGGTGCTGAATTTGATCAAGTGGTTTTTAATTCTGGTGCTACTGAAGGTATTTCAACAATTTTCCATACTGTTTTATCAAACGAAAAAAATAAAAAAATTATTGTCACATCTGGTATTGAACATTCTGCTATTGTGAATACAGCTCAATATTATGCGACTCGAGGATTTACTGTAAAATGTCTTCCAGTAAAAGCCGATGGGATTATTGATTTAGAAACACTTGAGCAATGGATCAAAGAAGAGGGTGACAATATTGCCTTAGTTGCAATCATGGCCGCGAACAATGAAACAGGTGTTATTCAGCCGTGCAAAGAAATAAATATTCTTTGTCAGCAAAAAAATATTCCCTACCTTTGCGACACAACCCAATACATTGGTAAAACTCCATTCAACTTTAAAGAAATGGATCTTGATTATGCCGTTTGCTCTGGTCACAAATTAGGAGCAATGCCTGGAACAGGAATTTTATTAGTTAAAAATCCAACTTGCTTATTGCCACTTATCATTGGTGGCGGTCAAGAAAAAGGATTGCGCGGAGGAACACAAAACTACCTGGGTAATGAAACTCTGGCCGTTGCTTTAACGGCAATTGAGAAAAATTTTGTCAATCTAAACGCACTGACCGAAAAACGCTTAGAGTTTGAAGACACAGTCAAAAAAGCGTTTCCTGAAGTTGTGATTATCGGTGAAACTTCTCCAAGACTAGCTACAACAACTTATATCGCTCTTCCTGGAATTCACGGACAAGCGGTACAAATAGAATTGGAGTCACAAGATATTTTTGTGACAACTTCTTCAGCATGTTCTGATAATATGCCAGTGACTTCAAAAGTATTAAAGGCCATGGGAACTTCTGATCAAGTTGGTCGTGGTGTTGTTCGTATCAGCCTTTGTTTGAACTCTCCTTTAAGTTACTACGATCAATTAAGCGAGGCACTTATCAAGGCTTATACCAAGCTTTCAAAAGTGAAGAGCTTTTAATGAAAAAAAATACTGCCTACCTGCTCTTTCTACTTATTTTCTTTTCTTGCTCGCACACTAAAACGAATAAAGGAATTTCGATTACCTCGGCGACAAGCGGTTTGATTAAAAATCAAATGACTCCTTTTCCTGTCTACTTGATAGAAGATTTAGAAAGCAAAGCTGAGCTAGAAAAAAAACTTTCAAGAACCCTTTTTCTTATTCATACCGGACATATTTTAAAGCCCAATGTAACTAAAGAAGAAAATGAAAAGACGCTGACCAACCTAAGCACACTAGGAATTGACCTCGTTAATTTAACCCTGGAAGATTTTGTCATTGCCGAAGATCAAGGAATTGATTTCGAAAACTATAATCAAACTTTTTTAAACAGTTCTGTTTTAGACCTTAATAAAGATACTCTTGCTGCTGGAAAAAATATTGTCTCTTATAATGTTCATGAAGGAGTGGCCTTTATTGGGTTGAGTGATACCAAGCTAGATAAAAAACTTTCTAAAGAAAAATACATCATTAGCGACTATGTTTTATCTATCTTAAAAGTTAAAAAAACAGCCCTTAAAACGGCAACTCCAACTACAATTAATTCTTTTATTTTAATTCATACATTAGGATCGGAAATTAATGATGTCATGTCACGCCTTCCACCAAGTTTCATCAACTCATTGGCAGACTAAGATATGATCTGCATTTAAGACAGCTGTTAAGTCATTTTGACAAATCCCCGCTTCTTCAACGTTCACAACCCTGGATCCTCTTGGGCAGGCCGGTTCACTTTTTTCGCCACAATGATTTTGTCCACAAAATTTTGATCCACCTTGAGCACATTGGTAATCTACAACTTGATACCAACCATATCTGCATTCATCACAACGGTTTTCACCAATAGTCTGACAGCTTTTATTAACCTGCTCGCAACGAATACTTGATCCTCTGCTATATCGATCACTTAAACGACCAAGATATTTATTGCTTTCATTTTCAAAACTCTCGTCTGTAATTCTTAAAATACTCATACCTGGAAAAAGTTTTTTTTCTCTCAAAGCTTGATATTTTTCATGTATTATCCCGCTATTAATATTCGGAAGAGGAAACGTCCATGATTTATCAGTATTGTTAATTTTAAAATTAAATTGCAGTTTAAAATTTTCTAGCTTCACAGCTAAGTTTTTCACGTCGCTAATTAATATCCATGGGTCATTCCCACCTGTTTCGCTACAGACTGCTTCTGACTTAAGCTCTTCGATTCTAATAACTCCAGGAATTTTTTTATAAGGAACTTGATAATAAACACATTGAGTTTTTAAATTGACTCCGCCAATGCTTGGAATTGTGAGTCGAAATAACAGTTGTAAAATTCCAGGTGGCCTCGTTATAGGTTCACCATTAGTTTTTAAATCTTGAAGTTTAGTTGCATAAAGCCATTCGTTTGAAATGTTTATTTCAGCTTTAGTGCTGTCTTCTTCGTTTTTTCCAACGAGAATGCAAGAAGTTGAAATAAAAATAATAAGTAGAGTGAGGTATTTCATTTTGACTCCCTCATACAGCGAAATCCTACTTTAAATTTCTCAACAGATACATCTGGATTTATCCCTTTGAAATCAAAATGGCGAAGATCGAATCCATCTCCATCCCAACCTGCGCGAAAGCCTAATTTATGCCAAGGTGATTTGAAATGAAAATAATAGGAAGATGCTTTTAAATTACTCTCAGGATCGATAGGATTTCTAAAAGCTTCAAAAACTCCCCCCATTGAATCCATTATTCCTGCCCAAGATGGCCCAGTGGAGTTTAATTTATAAGGTTTTTTTGAATTGCATTCTTCGGCAAAAAATAAATTACAGTCAGACTTGAATTCACTTTTCTTTTTAGTCCAATAGTATGGTGAACGATTATTTTTAGCTGGTAAAACTTCCTTAAGATCCATAGGTAAAAAAGTAGCTGCATCAAAATAATGGGCCAGCATTAACTGTTTGCCTTTGTAAGAACAAAAATTTTCCATTTGATCAAAGAGTAGGTCAGTGGCAGGCATCAATTCATCATCGCCCGCTTTCTTTTTTAAACCTTTGGTAAAATCCGGATTGCCAAAATCAATCCAATCATTAATATCTGCGTTTGTTACCAAATGACGATCGATATAAATATTTTGATTAAAATTATCGAAGCGGTAATCTTCACTTTCATGACCACTTATTTCTTCGCCGTAAGCGTAAGCACGATTTTGCAAATAAACTTCTTGGCAATTATCTTCTAAAAGCAGGTCTAATCGTTTACGAGTGAGATTGTCTTCGATACTAAAAAGATAACCTGAGTTTTTCAAACCAACATATGACGTATTAGATTTTGATAAGTATCGATAAGATTTTCCCACAACATTTTCTGGTTTAATGAAATGGTAATTTAATTTTTTATTAAACTGAGCATTGCACTCTAGAAGCCATGGATTGCAGCGGATGAGTGATTCATCAAAAGGCGAATTTATTTTATGAAGTTTTAAACATTCCTGCTTGTATATTCCCCATTCTTTTGAGTCTTCCCCTTCATTCCACATGCGATGAATCTCAGAAGAGTTTTCTAGTAAACGAGCTAATGCATCTTTATCTTGAACAAATTGATCAGTCTTTGACTCGATCTTTGGATTTTGAACGTAAAAAAACCACATGCCAATTGCTAAAACGGCACAAATTGTCAGTGAAAATAGCAAGGCTTTGGAGCTTTTGAATTCTTTCATAAGAGATTACAATTATAACTAACAATACTTAAAGTGGAAATAAGCCAAAGGAAATAACATGAATCACTTCGACTGGATTCACAAAGCAACAGAACAAAACGACACACAAGCTGAAGTTCTCTCATTCAGCGACTATATGGAACTTTTTGAAAAAAATCCCAAATTGGAATGCAGACCGACATATGAATTTATTCGCGATATGCTCAACCACTACGGCGTGAATGAAGATGGGTCGTTCAAATTATTCCAGATGAATCACTCCGATTGCCCTCCTGTTTATGGGCAAATAAAAGTCCAACAGGCTTTTGCCCAAAACCTAGTTAATTTTAGTGAAGAAGGATTTAATAATAAATTTATTTTGCTCATTGGCCCTAATGGATCTTCAAAATCTTCACTAGTTAAGAAACTAATTAGAGGTCTAGAAGATTATTCAGAATCTGAACTTGGGAAACTTTATAGTTTTAGTTGGATCTTCCCAATCGAAAATTATATCAAAGGATCATTGGGACTTAATAGTACAATTCGCGACGCTAATCTTGTGAGCTATGCTCATTTGGAAGATAAAGAAATTTCGGCCATCATGCCCTCTGAACTTAAAGATCATCCGCTGTTGCTTATTCCAAAAGAATACCGTCAAGAATTAATTGAAAAATCGCTTGCTAGTGATGATCGTCAATTGGAATCAGTACGAAAATCTTATTTGTACCGTGGAGATCTCTCAAAAAGAAATCGTATGATTTACGATGCTCTTTTAAAAAATTACAAAGGAAAACATCAAGAAGTTTTAAAACACATCCGAGTTGAGCGTTTTACTATTAGTAAACGTTACTCGACTTCAGCCGTAACAATAGAACCTCAAATCCATGTTGATGCTCGCATGCAACAAATCACAATGGATAAACGTCTGCAAAGTCTTCCCCCAAGCTTACAGTCACTCAATCTCTTCTCTCTTCAAGGAGAAGCTGTCATGGCCAATCGTGGAGTTTTAGAATATTCAGATTTATTAAAACGCCCACTTGATGCTTATAAATACTTATTGATGACGATGGAAACCGGCTCAATTAATTTACAAGGTATTTTGACAGAGCTCGATATCTTTTTCATTGGAACTTCTAATGAAATCCACTTAGCTGCATTTAAGCAACATCCAGATTTTAATTCATTCAAAGGAAGATTTAATTTTGTCACTGTTCCCTATCTGCTCGATGTAAGAGATGAAGAAAAGATTTACATCGAACAAGTCGATGGATTAAAAGACCGCTCACGTTTTTCTCCTCATTCATTGAATGCACTTTGCTTATTTGCGATCATGTCACGACTGCGTGTTTGTCAGACGAAAAACTATAATGACAAAAAACTGGCCAATATAGCAACCAATTTGAATCCATTGGAAAAATCTTTATACCTTGCCAATATAGAATTGCCTGAAAAGCTTGATATTGAATCGAGACAAATCTTAAAACAAGGGCAAGAAGAAATTATTAATGAGTACCTCAATGATAGTCTCTATGAAGGAAAATTTGGTCTTTCTCCTCGCGATTTAAAACATATTATATATAAACTCTCTTCAATGCATCCAAATGTAACTTTTGTCGAAGTCTTAGAACATCTTCAACAGTTAATATTGAAAAAGAGCGAATATGATTTTTTAAATATGGCCCCTCAAGCTGATTACCATAACCCCGGCCGCTACCTCGAACTGATTAAAGAGCATAATTTAAATATCTTTGACCGCGAATTAAGAAGTGCATTAGGGCTCGTAGATGATCGCTCTTACGAAGACTATATCAAGCGCTATATTGAAAACGTAAACGCCCTAATTAAGGGTGAAAAAATCAAAAACACCACAACAGGTAAATTCATTGATCCTGATGATTTTTTTATCAAGGAATTTGAATCGGCCATTAATTTAAAAGAAGATCCAAAAACTTATCGCTCACTTTTAATCTCTAAATTAGGAGCTTACTTCCTAGATAACCCTGGCCGACCTATTGTATATACAGATGTATTTCCAGACTTAGTTGATCGTTTACAAGAGTCATTTAGAATTGAGCAAAAGAAAGTTATTATAACTATTTCAAAAAACTTAATGTTCTTTGAAGCAGAGTATTCTAAAAATATTGATACAACTCATGGTACTCCTCTGTCAGACGAAAACCGCAAGCAAATCAAGGGTGTACTAAAAAATCTGGAAACACGTTACGGGTATACAGAAGGTGCTGCTATGTCACTACTTAAATTTTTGATTAAAGAAAAGTACTAGTATCTAATGAGCATTATAAATAAATCCTACCGCGCCGACATGTTTGAAGTTCGCCACTTGGTGGACGAAGAGCATGAAGGCTATCGGTTAGATCAATTCCTACAACTTTACCTCGATTCCTTTTCTCGCGAGACAATTAAAAAAAAAATTAAAGAACAAGAAATAACAATTATTGGGCGCCCTGGTATCCATAAACCTTCGACAGTCCTTCATCATAGAGATGAAGTTGTTATTCGATTTTTTAAATCTAAATACGAAGATGAGTTTTGGCGTGGAGAAAAGCTAGTTCTTCAAACCAAGCCTGATATCGTCTTTGAAGATAAAGACCTAATTGTCATTTCCAAACCTGCTTTTATGTCGACTCATCCAGCAGGTAGACATGTTTTTAATTGTGCAACTGTTTATTTTGAAATGCTTTATGAACAGACAATTCACTCCCTTCATCGCATCGATCGAGAAACTTCCGGCATTCTAATGTTAGGTAAAAATCCTAAAATGGCGACGGAAATGATGGAGTGTTTCGAAGATGATGATGTAAAAAAATGCTACCTCTTTATTGCGAAAGCCAATGACAGCTATAAAGGCGAAAAAGAGTTTATCGCCAATGAAAGAATGGGCTCCCCAGACGAGGGATTAAAAAGAGTCTATGTCGAAGCCTACCCAGAACAATCTAGCAAAGGAAAGCACGCCCGAACTTTTTTTTATATTATAGAAAAAGTTGGCGATTATATTATTGGTATCGCCTGTCCACAAACTGGCCGTCAACATCAAATCAGAGTGCATGCTCTAGCTCATAGTATTCCATTGATTGGAGACAAACTCTATCTTGGATCCTATGAAATGTTTCAGCGTTTTAAAGATCAAGTCGCCACAAGTGATGATCACGACTTAATGGAACTCCCCCGGCATGCACTTCATGCAATTGCGATTAAAATTCCTTATAAAAAAGAAGAGCGCATCTTTGTGACAAAAATCCCACTGGATTTTCAAGATTGGATTAAGACAAAAATGGCACTTAATATAGATACTCTTGAGGAAAAAATAGTGCAAACGATCAAAAAATATTACGAAAAAGATCTCAGCTAGATCATACCAATGCCTTTATTTCTTTTTTTATCTTTCCAAATTCTTATTTATCAATAAAGGCTTGATTAATCCTGAATCAATAGGATAGCGTCGAATGAATTTATTTCAAGGTTTGGGTCAAACTCAAATCGATGATATACAATGCCACATAATCAAGGAGACTCTATATGAAAAAGTTAATCGTTGCCTTAGCTTTATTAACTACTTCCGTTTCAACTTTTGCTGGCTCAGAGCTTATTACTAATTTTTCACAAGTAAATGAAGGGATTTTCAGAGGGGCCAGACTTACAAAAATGGAAGCTGCTGAGTATTTAAAATCTATTAACATTAAAAATGTAATCAACCTTCAAGGTGGCGATCTCAATAGCGATATCGGAATCATCATTCCATGGGCTGAGCCAGGAGAAAAACCTGAAGTCATCGCTGCTGAAAAAAATGCTATCCTGGCATTAGGTCTTGGATTTTTTCACTCTCCACTAAATTCTCTTGAGCCAATTACAAAAGACGAAGATAAACAAATCGATGAAATTTTAGCTTTTATGAGCGATAAAAAGAATCAACCAGTTTTTATCCATTGTGAACACGGCGCTGATCGAACAGGTCTTCTAGTTGCTCTTTACCGCGTAAAGTATGAAGGTGTTAATCCTCTTACTGCTAGAAATGAGTGGATAAAAAATGGTCACAACAAGCTTCACCAGTTATTTACTGGTGATCTAGATACTTACTTCTTTGAAAAAGTTAAAGTTCTAAAATAATTTGCAACATGAACTAAACCTAGCATGATTGGGACCTCGACAAGAGGTCCAATCACTGCAGTAAAAGCCGCTCCATGATTTATCCCAAATGTGGCAATCGCCACTGCAATTGCTAACTCAAAATTATTCGAAGCCGCAGTAAAAGAAAGAGTTGTAGATTCTTTGTGATTTGCTCCCATGTTTTTACTAAGAAAATAAGATCCGATAAACATTATCAGAAAGTAAAAAACTAACGGAATCGAAATTAAAAGGACATCAGCTGGGAGTTCTAATATTTTTTCCCCCTTCAGTGAGAACATAACCACAATCGTAAAAAGCAATGCAATGAGCGCAATTGGTCCTATTTGTGAAGCAACATTGTCTTCATACCAACTTTGACCTTTATTTTTCACAAAGATAATTCGAGTTAAAAAACCAGCGACAAATGGAATTCCCAAATAGATCCCAACAGATTTTGCAATTTCCCCTATAGACATATTGACGACAAATCCTTGCATGCCAAAAAATTTAGGTAAAAAAGTTATGAAAAACATAGAATAAAGTGGAAAAAATAAAATTTGAAATACCGAGTTAAATGCAACAAGACCAGCACAATATTCTCTACTCCCATCAGCTAAATCATTCCAAATAAGCACCATTGCTATACATCGAGCAAGTCCGATTAAAATAAGTCCCAACATATAATCTGGATGGTTTCTTAAAAAAATGACTGCTAATAAAAACATTAAGGCAGGACCAATAATCCAATTTTGTAAAAGTGAGAGTAGTAGAATTTTTTTCTTTTTAAAAACTTCTCCTATTTCTTCATATTTTACTTTTGCCAGAGGTGGATACATCATGACAATTAATCCAATGGCAATAGGAATTGAGGTAGTGCCTACACTCATTGATTCAATTGACTGACCAAAGGACGGAAGATAATGAGCAAGAAATAGTCCTAAGGCCATTGCTAAAAATATCCACATCGTTAAATAACGATCTAAAAAAGAGAGCTTTTTCATAAATTCCTAATTAAGCGTTTGAATAAAAGTTTTTATTTCATCACGTACACGACGATAACAAGAAAGGATTTCTACTTCGTCAGTTAATTCCAGTGCGAGCTTAGGGGGATCATCAAAACCAACATGTACTACTTTTGCTTTCCCTAAAAAAATTGGACAATTTTCATTTGCATGACCGCAAACTGTAAAGACCGTGTCAAACTCAACAGGACCTATGTCCTCGAGCGTTTTTGAGTAATGTTTAGAAATATCAACTCCACTTTCCAACATGACTTTCATGGCCCTTAGATTCATGCCATGTTTTTCAATTCCGGCAGAATATATTTCGAAGTTATCCCCAAGATAATGACGGGCAAAACCTTCGGCCATTTGCGAACGACAAGAGTTGCCTGTGCATAAAAACAATATTTTCTTTTTCATTAACAGCACGTCTTCCCAGTTTGTGTAGTCGTTGGACAACAAACCGATTTAGTTTCGATTACAGGAAGTTGCTCATGCACATAAAAAATTTCCCAAGAATTTCCATCTGGATCTTGCAACCAAATTTTATCCTGGCGAGCATAACAACATTCTGTATTTATTTCAGGATTAAACAGGACCCCTCTTTCTATTAATAATTTCTCCCAAACCGCAATTGAGTCAGCAGAATCAACTTCAATTCCAAGATGATTAACTTTACTAATATCTCTTCCTTCATCATTTGAGTGCATCGTAAAATTTAACGATGGGCTTTTCAAGTCAAACTTTGCATAGCTTGAAGTTTGTTTCTGAGGTTTAACTCCAAACACTTTTTCATAAAACTTAATCGATTCGTCTACATTGTTTACGTTAATAGATAAATGTGCTCTCATCGTATTCTCCTTAACAACAACCGCTTTCAAAACAATCCATGACTTTAACTTTTTTCATCTCATCGGCACTTTCATCACACGCACAAGAAAGTTTAGTTAACGATTGTCTGATTTGTTTTAGGTCATTTAGTTTTTCATCAATTTCAATAATTTTTTTTGAAACTTTATCTTTTACAAAATTACAAGTGGCGCGCGGCTTAGTGTTTATTTCTAATAATTCTTTTATTTCTTTTAGGCTAAAACCTAACTCTTTAACTTTTTTAATAAAAATTAATTTCGCAACGTAGTCTTCGTCATAATAGCGATAACCATTTGCTTTCTTAGTCGGCTCTTTTAAAATGCCTTCGCGTTGGTAAAATCGAACGGTTTCGATATTCACGTCTGCGAGTCCTGCTAATTTTCCAATTGTAATCTTTTCCATAGATTCATTATAAACCCTGTACTAAGGTACGGAGTCAAAATAATTTTAAAGATTTATTTTAAGATAGTTTAATACCCCGTAAGGACCGATATTTTCATCGCCTGTGAGGATTGTAGTCGGTTTATGGACCAGTCTGTCGATAACAGCTGATATGTTTGATACACCAACAGAATTATGAAATGATTTGAACATGGCCTGATCATTTAGCGAGTCGCCAAAAAACACACAATTTGTCTCAACTTCTTGATGCTTTCTTAAAAAATGTTCAACTGCTAAGTATTTTGAAACTTCACCACACCAAAAATTCAAATGCACATTAGATGTTGAAAAATTGATTTTATGATCACGAAGAAAATCTTCAATATGATGAAAGAGAACACCGTCTTGCAAATCATGCAACTCAATCGCACGATCTGTTTTTCTTCCAAAGCTATCAACTGATAATTTAATATTGGGAAACTCTTGCGAGAAGACTCCTACAAAATCCGCCAGTCTTTTTACGTTGTCATCGCTGACTAAACATTCTTCCGTGATAAATTTTCCCGAACGAGTTACAATCGTTCCACCACCTTCAACAATAACGTCTTTTAAGAATGGAAAATGAGTTAAAAGAAAATGGCCCCATGAAAGGGAGCGACCAGTAACAATAACGAGTGGAACTTTTTTTGCTTCGAGATGAGTTAGTACATCAAAAAAAATGGGACTCAAACCTTCTTTAAAGGTCAGAGTCCCGTCGAAATCAGAAAAAACAATTTTTAAATTATTCAATTGGGTAAGCAACACCAAAGAAAACTCCAGAGAAGCTATCTTTTAGACCTACGATCGCTTCAGCGTTCGCAGTTAGTTGTTTATCAGGACCAACGTCTGCTGGAATAACTCCAGAAATACCAAGGTTTGCGCTTATAGTAGTTTTATAAGAGTTGCTGCTACCATCTAAGCTAATTCCGTATGGAATCGAGATGTATGGAAAGGCTTCTTTACCCCAGAAACTAAATCCTTTTGAAATAGTTGGAGCAAGACCTAAGATATTTCTTCTAGCATTGAACTCTTTTGAGTTTTCAAGAAATGCTTTAATAGAAGTGCGAGGCTGATTTGCGTAATCAGGGAAAATTTCGAAATCGTATCCAGCGAAAAGACGAGCTGAGCGTTCTCCACCTGAAATACCAAGACCTGCGTCGATTGTTCCTTTTTCGGATAATTTTTGAGTGTAGCGAGCTTGCATACCAATACCGCCACCAGTCGATGTAATACCTGTAAATTCAGCAGATATAAGCTTTGTTTCAACTTCAATAGGAAACGAAGAAAGACCCGTTCCATAAGCGTGAGCTTTTTGACTTAATCCAACCGTCATAGCTAGAGCGGCCATAAGAGAGATAGCTTTAAAATTTTTCATTTTTACCTTCCTAACTAAGCATAATGTCATAATTTTATTTAATAGCACAAATAACAAACAGTCAAAATTTAACACGTAAAAACTACACGCTTAGCCCTATAGGACCAAACTTTTCATTGACTAAGACCCGAAGTGACTTTATAAATTAGCCTATCAAAAATATGGTGGCTGTAGTTCAGTCGGTAGAGCACTAGATTGTGATTCTAGGTGTCGTGGGTTCGAGCCCCATCAGCCACCCCATTCTTTTTCAAAGCTAACGTAAGGAAAAGATGGCGACTGAGAGTTTTGAAATTTTCGGTGAAAACCTTCGTAAGAAGATAATCATACTAAAGCCTAGGTTAACCTTCTGGGCTTTTTTTTGCCTAAAATTCATCCGTACAATTCTTACAATCTTGTCATCGTGTAGATTGGTGTATAGGGGATTACGATTTCACCAACCTCTTTATTTTCACGATATTCAAATTTCGTTCTGATTACAAGATCGTGATGCCCCATAAGTTCTTTCAAGTCATCAATTGAGAAATCTTCCAACAAACTCATTTCACCTCTCGGTAAATATTTACTCCAAGCGTTCTTGTAATCTTCAGTAAATTTTTCAGTTAGATTAATACCAAAAGAGAAAGCTGATTCATTTAAAATGGAATACACTCTGGGAAGATCATGACATTCAGCTAACCACTGTCCGAATTTCATAAAATCTGTCTCCAAGCAATTTATATTGGCCTCATCTTCCAAGTGTTCTTCGTAAATGGTTCGAAGAATAGGAATATTGTAAGCCGTTCTTTGAAACTTGGGTTCTCCAATCGGTGTTCTTAGTTTTTGTTCTGTGTGAGGAGACTCATCCAAGACACTCAATATATCTATTTGTTTTGCACTAATTGTTTCTATGATTGAGCGAAGTTGTGGAATCGTTTCAGATTTAATTTCAGAAATTTCTTTTTCTCGAATGAGCACATTTTCGAGAATTGCGATCTGTTTATTCCAATTTAATTCAAGAAGGTTTTTAATTTCATTTAATTGAAATCCTAGCTCTTGAAGTAATTTAATTTTTTTGGCTTTCTCGGCTTGATCTGGATGATAGTGGCGATAATTATTATCTCCTCGATCTGGTGATAATAATTTAAGCTCTTCTAGGTATCTGAGCATTCTAATTGAAAAGCCCGTGCTTTCTGAAAAATCCTTTATCTTTATCATGTCGCCCTCTATATTGGTTCATCCCTAAATCAATATCATTATCGACTATGACAGCATGTCAGGGTAAAGAAATAAATCGAATTATTTTCTATTCACTATGTATGGACAACTAATTTTGTCCAGTGCTGACCACCAAATAGAAAATCAAGCTCCTGAATTCTACTTATGCTTTTTCTCAATTTTTTCAGGAAGCTCATTTTCTTTAATCATCTTCTTTTCAGAAGACTTCACTCTCCGTTCTAACTTTTTTAAATCTTCTTCTGCTGCAAGTTCTTCAGGTTTAATTCCTCTATCGCCAAGCATACCACGAACACTTTTATTATTTTGAAGGTGCTCATCAGTTATCGAATCTTCCCCTAACAGGTCATTCTGCTTGACCTTGAAATTTGTCATTTCAGTGGCGAGATTTTTTGCGGCAATCGTTACGGTTGGGAGAAAATCAGCCAAAGGCCTCCCTTGTGGAATCGCAAGTTTGTTTTTCATGTCCTGAGTTGTGAAGCCGCCAAAAAGAACATGATCACCTTTAGAACGGATGCGGCCAAAGCCAGAATCATCAACTCCTCTTTCATAGATATTTTTAGAAAGTTCTGTTTCTGACTCAGTTAACTTCTGTCTGGCCTTTAGGCGTTCTTGTAATTCAATATGCTCTTCAATAATTTCTTGTTTTCTGGTTTGAACAGCAAAATAAGTCTGAGCAAATGCGATTTCATCTTTTCTCGGATCTCCATTTTGAGCGATTAGATAACAGGCATAACGAGTGAGCATAACATCGGCGATTTCCCTCTTAGAACCAGACCCAATATCAACCATTTTCCCGACGTCAGCAAAATGGTTTTTAGAATCAATTCCCGATTTGTCACAGCTTATTTCGGCTTTTTCGACAACCTTAACAAAGTTATCCCACTTGCTGTAGCCAAGAAGGACCATCAGGTCCCTTGCATACCAATATTCAAGGCTAGACTCATCCATAACATTTAAGATGCTATCAAACTCAGATTTCAATTTTATAAGGTCGTTATGCTTCACATTAATTCCTTTTTCAATTATAGGTTTTTTTAACCCGAAAATACAATTATCTAAAGAGCTAGATGCCTTGGTAATTCGACATTTTTCAATTATAAAAAATTTCCGAGAACATTTGGGAATACCGAGAACAAAACCGAGAACATTTTTTATTTGTTCTCGGTTTTATCAACCACTCTTAAGCACCCAATTTTTCTCTTGTTAAAGTCAGGGTTCTGAAGTAGAAAGGTTCGATACAAAGAACCTTTGCCACCCCATTTTCCCACAAGGATGATGGCGACTTTTTAAAATTCAATTCAAATTGAGAGCTTCGCAAGAGGTAATCATAATTAGCCCGGAGTAACCTACTGGGCTTTTTTTTGTCTTAAATTCAAAAGTGCTTCTTTTCATTATAAACAACAATATTTAAGATCGTATTAATCAAGAAAAGAAGGATTTTGGTGCATGCCCAAATTATATGAATATCTAGGAATTATTGTATTTTTTTATTCTCGCGAGCATGAGCCTGTAAATGTTCACGGCCGCTATGGTGAATGTGAAAATAAGATAGAAATATTATTTGAAAATGGCACAGTTAAGTCAATTAGAGTTTTAAATGTAGCCGGAAGAAAACCATTACCCTCAAAACAAAAAAAAAGAGTTTAAAACCTTGGTTACTAAACTCTCAGACGAAATTGTTCAAAGCTGGATTAACTTTTTTATTTACGATAAAAAAATTGTGACAAAAAAAATCGCTGGTAAATTATGAGCAAGAACTCAAAAATCGTAAAATTAGTTTCTGCAACTTACTTAAAAGAATTTAAGTTAAATCTTATTTTTGCAGATGGAGTCTCTCAACTAGTAGACTTTCAACCATTCTTGGAATCTTCGACTCACACTGAAGTCAAAAAATATTTGAGTCTTAAAAAATTTAAAAATTTTAATTTTGAAAATAACGAATTGATGTGGGGAGATTTTGATCTTATTTTTCCAATCATTGACCTCTATGAAAATAATCTCTTAAGAACAAACCTAGAAAAAAAGAATCGTGATTCATAAAATTAGAACTCTGGGATTTTCTACTCATGGATAATGATAAAAAGAAGGTAATTAAAGAAGTTTTGGTAATGAACTTTTCAAAAAAAGATAAGGCGAAGTTTTTCCTCATTAAAGGGCTCAAGCAGTTTTCTAATTCTCTTATTATAAAAACTCAGGCAAACCTTGATCAAAAGAAAATTGATCAAATCGAACTCATCTTACAAAAGAAAGTAAATGATCCGACAATAGAATTATTACTATGGATTGATACTATCGGTGGCCTAATTCCTAAGCATTATCTTTATAAAACGCCTTTTTTCGATACTGAAGATATAAAAGAATATAATCCGTGGCGAGTTTGTCCGATTGGTGAATACTGGGTAAGAAGACATGATCGACAAAAAAAATCGCTAGAAGATGTCGATGGCCATTGCCGAAAAAATCACAACGGTAAAGATTTGTTTAATTCTGATGAAATAGATCAGATCGCAAAAACAGAAAAATTTCTTAGCGTAATTACAAAATCAAAAAATAATTTAAAAGAATATGATAATAGTAATCACTATGATGATTTAATTGCTGGATGGACTGCTTATTGGAATGACCAATTTAAAACCTCCCCTCCACTTCACCCTGATTTTGTAAAAGCTTTAATCGCTACTGAATCGGGGTTCGATCCTAATGAAGTCAATCCAAGAAATTCACTTAAGATTGGTCCCGCTAGAGGGCTCATGCAAATTACAGTTGACACACAAAAGCGATTAAGTGGTGAAAAAAAGGAATTGAAAAATCATTTTGTTATCTTATCCGATGACGAGATCTATGATCCCAATAAAAATATTTGTGCCGGAATTCGTTGGTTGTTCAGAAAAAGAGAAATTGCAAAGTCGAGACTTAAACTTGAGCCATCTTGGGAAGACGTTTTAATGGAATATAAGGGAAAATTAAAAAGTAATACGACCGAAAGTAAAAAAATTCGAAAAGACATTAAAAAATTTCTAGGCGAACTAAATGGAAAATAATATTAAATTTATTTTGTCTTTAATACTCTTAATGATCTGTTCTCATTCATTTGCAGAGAATTCTTTCAAGCAAAAGTACCCAGACATAATGCTCACCGATGATTATGGAATTGTAAAAGAAATTGATATCATCCATGATATAAAAAAACATGGCCGAAACCTTGTCCGCTGGCAATGCTTCCCAATTAATAGCGCAAAATTAAGCTTTACGAAATGGAAAGAAAATGATCCTCAAGGGCCTTCAGATGAAATTGTGGATTTGTATGATTACAATATCACAATAAAGGGAGAACCGCTTAATCATTTTTATTACGATCGTAGAGCTAGAACTAAATTTTTCTTTTCTTTATTTCAAAAAGATTGGAAGCGCTTAACAAAAAATCAGCAATATTTTTGTATAAATGGAGAACCTTGGGAATTAGAGGGTAAGACTCAAGGTTGGGTATGGAATAAAATACAAACGAAGAAAGGTTGTTTTTCTATTTTCACAGGCGATTGTGGACCTAGATTTCCAAATAAATAAATGTGCGTATCGAGAACTCTGGGGTGAAGTGTTTGCTACTTTAATCCATAGTAACTATAACTTAGACCTCAAAAATCCGTGATAAAAAGTGTCTTTTGTATATGGTTGTCTCCACCACCAAATGCCACCCCATTTTCCCACAAGGACAAATGGCGACTTTTTATAATTTCATTCAAATTGAGAGCTTCGCAAGAAGTGATCATAACTAGCCCCGGGTTAACCTTCTGGGGCTTTTTTTATCCGAAATCTTCAAAATTTATTCAATATCCAAAAAGTAAAGGCATCGCTTCGCAAACAGTTTTGGGAAGAGTTGGTGAGACAGACGATATTGGTGGTGATGTAGCTAGTCTTTTGAATGGAGAGAATCATTGGATCAATGCTCAGAGAATA
>CANFHC010000039.1 GCA_947446575.1 Bacteriovoracaceae bacterium
CAAAAAGGTGGGGCTTTAGTGATTAAGTCAGATTTAGCGATCATGAGAATGAAATCTATCAAAGAGCTAAATTGAAAGATTAACATAGCTATTGGATTTTAGTTTGTAGCTTGTGACAAATATCTCAAAATTATACTGAGTAAGTTCAAAAATTGATATTAATTGAGCATCAGTTGTCTGCTCACAATATAAAGCTTAAGCAGGATTTTCTGAATCAAGAAATTGGCATTCAAGTATAGGAAATTCTTTTTTAATATGATTCATTAAAGAGATTATTCCAAACTTTTCAGTCGCATGATGTCCCCCTGCGAACATGTGAATTCCAGATTCTCTGGATTCGTGGTAGTCGTGCTCGCTCATTTCACCAGTGATATAAGCATCTAATCCTAATTTTAAAGCGTCTCTCCATTCCGATTTAGCTCCGCCAGTAATTATTCCAACGGATTTAATTGATCCTTTAGTCTCTGGAGGATTTGAATAGAGAATAGAGTGCCCTAATTTTTCTTCGAGAAGTTTTTTGACTTCAAGTGCGGGAATTGGTTTGCTAAACTCACCCATGATTCCAGTTGAGGCCCCTTTATAGATTCCAAAGGACGATAGAGTATTCAATCCAATTAGTTTAGCTACACTTGCTGCATTTCCAATTTCTGGGTGACCATCGAGTGGAAGATGATAAGCAAAAAGATTTATTTCATTTTTAATGAGGGGAAATACTCTTTTTGCAAATGGGCCTGTTAGTGTTTTTGTCCCATGAAATTTCCAAAAAACACCGTGATGAACAATGAGTGCATCCGCTTTTGCAAGGGCAGCCTGCTCTGCCGACTCTCTTGTTGCCGAGACTGCAAAAGCAATTTTTTTTATCTCATCACGACCTTCGATTTGTAATCCATTAGGACAATAATCATCAAAGGTTTCAGGGCGTAGTAAATTTTTTAAAAATAAATCAAGTTCAATTGTTTTCATAATTACATTTGTTGATGTGGAGGGCGTGCTTCATTGTCTAAGTTATTTTTTAATTTCGCCACAGTTTCATGTAATTCTTCATGATGAGGAGCAAGTGTTAATGCTAAAGAAAATTCTTTTAAACCATCTTCATACTGCTTTAATAAGACGTATGCCCTTCCAGCATTGATATATGGATATTCTCTGTTTTGATAATTATGAGCGCGTTTTGCTAGTTCAAACCAACGTAAGCTCTCGCGAACTTGTCCTTCGTTTAAAATATAATTTCCAAAGTCATTATAGGCAGGGCCATATTGCGTATCTTTCTGAATGGCCTTCATACAATAAGATTTCGCTTCTTTCATATCGTCTAATAGGGAGTACGTCCAACCAATCAAAGTTAACACTTCCGCACTCTCTTTATAGTTTCTTGCTTTGAAGAATTGATTCTTTGCTTCTTCATAATTTTTTTGAGCAATAAAAAAATGCCCTCGGTGGATATAATGATCGTATTTTTCTTCGCGCTTAATATCTAAAAAGGCGATAGGGGACTTCATAACAGATTCAACGTGAGCTAATTCCCTCACATTTTTTTCATCTAGGTAAAAGAGCGGAATGCTTACTTCATTCTCATTACTCTTGATACTTGGGATGATTTCTTCTTCCGTAAGTCCAGTTCTAGGAAGTTGAACTTCTAGGTTAGTCGAATCAATGAGAAAATTGTGAATTTCAAAACTGTTTCTATAAAGGAGGTTAATATACTCAATAATATTTTTTTCTGATTTTTCACTACCAAAAGGAAGCTTGATTAATGCTTCAATAAAATTGTGAAAAAATTTAACATGATTTTTAAATTTTGAAGTTTCAAAAACATAGTCATCACTTTCAAATTTTAGCTCACTAAAATATTTGCTAAAATAAACAGCAGATTCCTGACAAAGTTTTTGTATTTGATTTTTCCCTCTAGGCGTGAGGTGTATTTTTTCTAATTCAGTAAAAGCAAAAAGAAGGCGGTCGAGGTATCCAGTGGCCGTATAAAATTCAGCGAGCAGTAATGAATTTGTTGATTCCATACGATCTTCCTTGATTCCAGGTTTTAGAGATAAGAGTTTTCATCTTGAAAGCTCTTACTTAATTCTAGTGCAAGGTGATTTTCTTTTTCAATTCTTTTCTGCTTTTTGCCCATCAGTATTGATGATTTTTTGGGCATAGGGCCCATATTTACTTGCTGCTGTTGAAATTAGTTCACGGTTCATAGGGCACATATAACTTTTTCCTGTGACATCTTCTAACTTTTTCAGTCTTTGCTTTACTTTGTTTAAAATATCTTTGTTTCTAAATGTTGAACAGTTGAGACTTTCAAAAAAAGCCTCGATACTATTCGAGGCTTAATTTATCAGGTTTTTAATATTTACTTTTGGTAATTGTATTTTTTACTTAGCTAACTCATATTCTAAAAGTCTCTTATCACTATTTACAGTAGTGTAACGCTTAGAGATCATATCAAATAAGTTATCGCCTTTTGTTCCAACTGATTTTGCTGAGGCAGGATCTCGAAAATTAATAGTTCCATTTTTATTTCCATCTTTATTAAAGAGAGAGCCAAATGGATTTCCATCAGTCTTGGCCATTGATTTACTTCTATTAAGTCCACCGCCACCACTTCCAAAAACGGATAGCGAGCCACCGTTATAATTAGGAACTTTCCCGCCAATGGCCGCAGTTACTCCACCTTGAGGTTGAGCACCTGGAACTCCGCCACCGCCGCCTCCTCCAGATCCACCACCGCCGGAACCACCACCACCGCCACCACCGGCAGGAGCACTACCTTTAGTAACATTAGCTGCATCAACTTTATCTGCTAATCCAGAACTTTGTTGTGCGGCCGAAATGACGTTACCTACGCTTGCAATTTTTGATTTAGTAGGAGCAACAGCATTAGCAGTTGTCCCTGCTGTTGGATCTAAAAATGGATTCGAATTATTGTATGAAGCACCTGTTCCACCTTCACCAAAATTAATCACGTTATCACCCATGGCATCGAATGTTCTCTCAAGACCACCAGTTAAACATTTTGCGTCTCCTGGATTTTGCTGACAATAAGTTGTTTGTAAATTATCTGCAGCAGGAGCGAGTGGATCAATTGGTTTGAACGATTCAACTTTAGCAATTGCATCGCTAATTTTTCCCGCTTGTTTTGCGGCAAGGGCTGCCATCAGCGCATCACTAGCGACGTTGACTCCGAGTTGAGCGAGTTTGGCTTTCATTTTTTCTCGTGCTTGTAGATTCATTAAAATTCCAAAATCTGTTTTTGAGTAAGCTGTAGAGCAGACAGAACTTCCTAAGCTTTTATCTTGTACTTCTACCAAACCATCTGGAATTGGATAATTTTCACATAAAGCTTTTAATGAATCAGTACTTGGCATACTTGAATAAAAAGATGCAAGTGCTGCAAGTTTTCCTGTATCAAGAGCTGCCCTTTGAGTCATGATATCTTGTTGTGATTTTACACCTGTTTTCATTGCTTCTAAAGCTGCAGTTGCAGAATTTGTACTCTGTGAAGCTTCCATCTGTGCTGTCATTGTCTTGTCTTTGTAGTAAAGCTCTTGTCCAGCTTGAATTGCTGTTTGAGCAGCATCCATGATATCTCCATTTTGAACAAATTTTACACACCCCTCGTAATCAAGTGTTGCTACTCCTTGTCCTTGGCAGGTAATTGCAGGATTTCCACCCTTAATAGTTTCTGTCTTTACGTGTTCTGCATTCGTCCAGTCCCGATCTGAAGCTGCAATTAAATAAGCAGCAGCATCGCAACGTGTAGCGAATCTTTTTAAATTAGCACAAGCCGTTTTTTTAGCTTCAAGTGCGTTTGGGTCTGTTGTACATTCAGGACTAGCAGCAATACATTCTTCTGATGCTTCCATCAAAATTTTCCAAGGTATTTCTTTTTTATTTTTACCATGGAGATATCTCATGTTATTTCCAGATATTTGAACACATTTTTTCATGGTTGATGTACCTATATCACCATCTAGGTTTTCATTTTGACTTGTACTAATAAACTGTGCAGCTGCAGTTTTTTTTGCAGTTTTAAATGCTTCACAGGTCATTGATTGATCTTCTTTTTTATCTGCAGCTGCATTGCTAAGTTTAGTTGCATCGGCCGCTTTTGAATCAAGTACATCTTTAGCACTGTCGGCTTGCTGAGTTAGTCCTAGTGTTTTGGCAGTTGCATCGGCGCAAGCTTGAGATTTACTATTATCTCCAGCGCAAGCAATACCTTGTTGGGTAACTGCTCTAGTACGCAATCTTTCAGCATTATTATAGTCTGTAGTTGCAGCTTGTAATTCATCTCGTTTTTTTCTTTCAGCTTGAACTTCTTCAGCTGTCTTAGCAAAAACAACGCTTACACTCTGATATAAAGAAACTAAAAGAATGACAGTCATTAAATTTTTCATTTTCATCATTTCACCAATTCCCAATAGGATTCTCTCCTAATTATATGCTCACTCATCGGTATCTTATGAACTTTCCTTGAGTGTAATGCTCAAGTAGAGAAAATCTCTAATTAAGCCCTTGGAAAGAGACATCCTATCGTTTAAAATGCCCCCTAAAGAATTTAAATTTTGCGCCACCTTTTTGAGGCATTTTCATGAGCATTCCAACGAGCAATAATCCCATCTACGAATACGATAAAACGATCTTAGAGCAACACCTAGATACCTTTGGACACGTCAATAACGCCGTTTATCTTTCAATCTATGAAGAGGCCCGTTGGGATTTCATTACGAAAAATGGGTTAGGGTTAAGTGAAATTTTAAAGTCTAGAGTTGGACCAGTATTACTCGATTTGCAACTAACTTTTAAAAGTGAACTTAACAACCGCGATCAAATTAAAATCGTCTCGCAAGCTCGCTCAGAAATGCGCAATAAATTCGTGATGATTTTGGATCAAAAAATTTTAAAAGAAAATGGGAAAGTGGCTTCGACTTTAACTTTGTCAGTGGGCCTCATGGATTTAAATGCGAGAAAATTAATCTCTCCAACACCAGAGTGGCTGAAGGCCTTAGGCATTGAAGAGTTTATTGAACCGTAAAATTAATTTTCAAATAATCTTTTTAAACCTGATTGAATATAGCGGTTAGAGATAATTTCAAAAATTGAAGTCTCAGAATTTTTTGAAATATCGCTATTTTTAAAGTTGTAGTTCTTTTCTGGTGCCTCCGGAAAATTTTGAGTACCACCTGCACTACCGGCAGCATTATCTCCTGCGAAATTAAAATTTATTCCTTCTTTTGTTTCAGCCTTTTTATTCTGCAATCCACGTCCACTTCCAAGTGTATCTAATCCTGCTTTTTTTTCAGCATCCTTTAAAAGGTTGCTTAGGTTTCCAGCTGGACGATTTTCTCCAACCATGGCAGTTGCCGAATTTCCTAAGGCACCTTGGGCGCTTGCAAGATCCGCTTTTGAGAAAATAGAGTTCTGAGCTTTTTTTATGTCGGCATCACTTAGAAGTAATTTGAAATTTTTTTTATCAGGGTCGTTTGCAATTTTAGTAAATAATGCATCATTGATTTTTTTCTGTTTTGCTATGGCCGCAGCTAATTGCCCTGGGCTCAGAGAGCCTAAATTACTTTGTCCAGAGGTTTGAGACGTTAGGGCTTTTGTGACTTTATCAAAACCAGAACTAGCTAAATAGCCAAGACCTAATTGATTTCCATTTACGTTTATTCCTACAGACTTCATGCATGAATTATCACCTTTAGCATTTAAAAATTTTTTACATGCGCATTTCTCATCGAATTGTCCATTTACAGTTACGCATCCGACAGGATCTACATTAGTAGCGATGCCTTTATAATCACCTAAAGTGGCCAGAAGTTTATAAGAATTTTTTGCCCAAAGATCGATGCAGATTTGAGATTTAGTGCGATCAGGATTTTTTGTCCCGTCTTCTTTATAGCAATAACAATTTGGTTCGGTAAGCGCTTCTCTTCCATTGGGACAATAGGCGATCCATGAATCTTTAAACACCGCCATTAATTTTTCTATTTTTTTAATGTTGTCATCGCATTCTTTTTCTTGATCTTCAGCAGCTGATTTTAAAATAGCGGAATTTGCAGCACCGATCGAAGCAAGAATCATAATACCAGGAGGACTTCCCATATATGCCCCAAGCTTTTTAGCAAACTCACCACCGCCAGCTGCTTCTACCGCACTCGAAGCTCCAGATCCTAAGGCTTGATTACTCGCAGTTCCAACTGCTGTAGTTTGAAGAACTTCTCCTTCTGCTCCAGCAAAAATCTGTTGAGGAATAATAAAAATAAAAAAAATAAGAATTTTTAAAAAAATATTCATTTTTATCATTTTTTTCCCGTTGGTAAGCTAGGAGTAGAAAGTCCATTTGCTTTTAAAGCATCTTGAGCTCTTTGATAAACGCCAGGGTCGTAACTTCCAGAATTACTCGCATCGTTGAATCTAAATGTAGGTTGTGCAACTGGCGCAACTGGTGCAACTGGCGCAACTGGCGCAACTGGCGCAACTGGTGCAACTGGTGCAACTGGCGCAACTGGCGCAGCCAGCGCAACTGGCGCTGCTGGTGCAACTGGACTTAAATCGGTTGTTGTTACAGAACCCGATCTAACTGGAGAAGCCACTGCCCCTTGTGCGGCTGGCCCAGCTACTTGTTGGGCTGCTGGCGCTGGCCCAGCGGTTTCTGGCTTTTTTACTTCTGCTGGTTTACTAGGCTCTTGTTTATAGCAACTAGGGTTTCCAAATGTTTCATACCCTGCAGTTATTGCAGCAGCTCCATAACCAAGCATTAGGAGCATTTGTCTTTTCTTTTCAAGAGAGGCGATATCTTTTATAAGTTCTTGCTCTTCTTTTAAATATTGAAGTGCTTTTAATTGAGCGCTATATGGATTGTCTTTTAGATCCATTTGAAATTTATCTTGGAAATCTTTTACTTTCTGTTTGGTTTTTATTTTTAAATAAATATCTGTAAGAAATCCAGCAAGAGATGTGTATCCAAAAATCTGTTTTGACATACAAGTATTTTTAGTTTGATCTTTTGCAAAATAATTTATGGCAGCAACAATTGTATTAGCAGTATTGATAATCGTTGATCTAGATTGCAGACTTGATACTTTGGAAGCGGCCTCTTCAACATTTGCCGTCACTCCAGTTTTCTGAACGGCAATATTCATTTGGCAACTTTTTCTCTCCTCTAAATTTTCAATTTTATTGCAATCAACTACATCATGACGAGTTTTTCTATCTTCAACTTTTCCGACACATTTATTGGTAGCTGCGGACCATTCCGAGGCAGAATTTTTTAAACAATCCGCCTTTTGAGCATCGAGACTTGTATCAGTTTGAGCGTAAACTAAACTTGAACTATTAATTGCACTTAATCCAATAGTTAAGCTTAATAAAAAATGCTTCAATAGGTTCAAATAGCTCTTCATAAGATTATTATATATTTCCTTTAATTTTCTCATGGATAGCTAATCGTATTATTTTTAGTATTTCTTTAAAAATTGGATAGATGAAGCCCACTAGGGAATAAATTAACTGACATAAAAAGTAGGCAATATTAAGTGTTCATGTTAGCCTCACGCCCTATGAAAAAAATCATTATTGCCTTTAGTTTTATTGCTTTTTGTTTGAATTTTGCTCAAGCACTAGAGCTGCAAAATGGCGATGTTCTACTGATTAGTTTTAATTGTTATGAATGCCGAGTGATTGAGTCGGAAACAAATTCGAAGTTTTCTCATTCTGGCGTGATTATAAAAAACGAAAATCACGAAATTCGAGTTGGTCAGTCATTAGGATTCGTGGCCCTTTATCCGTTAGATCAATTCCTTAAAAATAAAACTCCCGGAACAACTGTTTCAGTGTTTCGTCCCAAAGAATTTCAGAATATAAAAAATGAGGATAAAAATTTTCTAGAAAATAAAATGCTCACAGTTTTTAATTCGGTTTTTTTAGGCGCGCCATTCGACGTTAAATATCAATGGAATAATTTTGATGGTAAAGGACGAGAGCTTCTCTATTGCTCAGAATTTATTGCAAAGTTTTTAGATCATTTTTTAGGTAGCAGCACAATTCCTTATCCACTTACTTACAAAAAGAATGAAGCTTATTGGCTTAAATATTTTAATGGTATCATTCCTGAAGGAGAGCTTGGTAATTCGCCCGCTTCTTTTTCACAAGATCAAAGATTTGTTTTTGTAGGAAATCTTTAAAGTTGGAATCGAAAGAATTCTTTAATCAATTTCATAAAAAAAGTAGAGAGTTCTATTTTTCTAAAAGTTTACAAGATTTTTATGAAACGAATGTGGTGCAAAGACTTCCAAACCCATGTGATGTTTTAGAACTCGGAAGTGGAAGTTATTCAATATTTGAAGAAGAGCCGCTAGAAGGATCAGTTACAGCAATTGATTTTTCACATGAAGCGATAAAAAAAGCCCCTCGATCTAGAATTTCTTATAAAGAATCAAACGTTGTTGATTCGACTTATTTTACCAAAGATTCTTATGATCTCATTTTTGATTCTCACTGCCTTAATTGCATAACAAGCCCACGAGATCGACAAGTTGCTTTTCAAAATATTTATTTTGCTTTAAAACCGGAAGGTATTTTTGCCACTGAACTTATGGTTCAGCCCATCGGTCAAAATGTCGTCATGCCTTTTAAAATGATAAAAACTGCTAATGAACTTGAAGCAGAAATAATTTCATATGGATTTAAAATAAATTATTTTATGATTTCAAAAGAAAATAGTTTTGGAACATTAGTTAATGGCGTTGAAGTAACTTGTGATGTATTAAGAGTGATCGCAAAAAAATAAAAAACTCTTAAAAAATAAAAAGCCCGCAAAATTTTGCGGGCCCTTCACACAACAACAAACACTATCCTTTCGGAGGATTTTGGGGTTGGCGCCCCAAAACTTAATTATAATCCTGTGGATTCGGCTTTTTCTCAGTTAATCTCACATTTGTCAACTTGCGAGCAATTAGTTGTGAAACTTCTTCAGGGTAGATAACTCGAGCTCTAATCTCGATGTTCGCTTCCTGATCAAGTGATTTTAGCACCTTAGTACTTTCTTGCAAGTTCAAATTAGCAATAATTTCGCCACTTGAAAGTTTGATAGCAGATAGATCGCGCGCTTTAATTCCTTCGTGCGCTTCCACGTTCAGAGCGAGAAAACAAAATAATATTGCGATGAGTCCTTTCATAATGACCTCCTGGTGTATCGATCTATCCTTGACCGTTATTCTCGGAGTTTATTATTCAGGTTTAATGCCAAAGTCTAAGACCTAATAAATTGGTAGATCGATCAAAAATCCTGGTGTCAAACTGTGATTATCGAGTAATTATCAAAAACAAAAAGGTCAGTTTGATACTAGAAACGGAGCGTTAATGGGCACCAGTGACACAATTACCACTATTGAAAGAAAGCCAGATTGGCTAAAAGTTAAACTCCCAGGTGGAGATAATTTTAAAGAAGTTCGTGAATCTCTACGAGCAAAAGGTCTTTATACAGTTTGTGAAGAGGCAGGTTGTCCAAATATTGGAGAGTGTTGGTCTCAAAAAACGGCAACTGTGATGATTTTAGGAGACACTTGTACTAGGGCCTGCAAATTCTGTGATGTTAAAACGGGCAATCCAAAAGGTTTTATCAATCATAACGAGATTGAAGAAACGGCCAGTATGGTTGGCATCATGGGTTTAAAGTATATTGTCATAACAAGTGTTGATCGTGATGATCTTCCCGATTATGGAGCAAAACATTTTGCGGATGTTGTAACTAAAATACACGAGAAGCATCCAGAAGTTATAGTTGAAGTTTTAATACCCGATTTCGTGGGAATTAGTGAACATATGCATACTCTCGCGAAATCAAATCCATTCGTCATTGCTCAAAACTTAGAAACGGTTAAACGACTTACTCATCCAGTGCGAGATAGAAGAGCTAGTTATGAGACAACGTTAGAGTGTTTAAGATTTTATAAAAATAATTATCCACACATAACAACCAAAACATCTTTAATGGTGGGATTAGGTGAAACTTTAGAAGAAATCAAAGAAGCATTAGCTGATTTAAGTGATGTCGGATGCGATATCATTACTTTTGGTCAATACTTAAGACCTACAAATCGTCATTTAAAAATTGAACGCTATTATAGTCCTGCAGAATTTAATGATTTAAAAGTTATTGCTTATGATATGGGATTTAAATTTGTGGCCTCAGGTCCTTTAGTTCGATCAAGTTATAAAGCTTATGATTACCTCACTCACTTACGTGCTCAGGGAGTCAAAATATAATGCTGGATTTAACTCTTTTTGAAAATCCTTTTGAAAATGTCTTTGTTCTAACAAAATGGGATTGGGATTATTTAGAAGCAGAAAAGTTTCAACTAGAGTGTGTAGATTTTGTGCACCAAAATCCACATTTAAGAATATTTTTAATTTGTAGTCACCCTCATTGTTTTACAATGGGTAGAGGATTGCAAAAACAAAAAGATTTATCTCAATTATTGGTGGAGTTTGACGTCCAAACCAATTTACCATTTCCACTCCATAATATTAAACGTGGTGGTGGATTAACATTTCATTATCCCGGTCAATTTATCTTTTATCCTATAGTCAATGTGACCCACCATAAGTGGGCCATTTTTGATTTGATGATTGAAATTTTAGGAGTGACAAAAAATATATTGGCGAATCATTTTTCGCTCAATGGATTGAACATAAAAAAAGATTTACTCGGATTGTGGTATGAAGAAGAATTCACAAAAGGAAAGGTTGCTTCTATTGGATTAGCAGCATCAAGGTTCAATACTTATCACGGACTGGCCCTTAACTTTTTTCACGACCAAGATATGTTCGATGCTCTAAAACAAGTTTATCCATGCGGTCTGCCTGGAGATATTTATCGCAATTTAGAAAATTTATTTGCAAATCCAGTTTCGCTAAACGATAGAGTTGAATTTGCGAACTTGTTCATTCAATTGTTTTATGAATCATTAAACAGTAAAAATCATCTAATAATAGAAAGACAAAGATCTTCGTCTTTAATCATAGATTCAATTTCACTCTGAGTATGTTTATGAATTTCATCAGAGATTTTATTAAAGAGAGCTCTATCTTTATTGTAAAAACGATCGAAGGAAGTGGAAAATCCAAAGACTTCACAAAAACGGTTCCAGAATTTTTCTTCTACTGCAGCTAGGGCCACATATTTTAAATCTTTCGTTTGGTACAAACTGTAGCAAGGATAAATACCATTATGGAGGAATTTTTTTCGACCACTGTTTCGATCAGCTTCAGGCCAGAAAATTCCTAACAAATCTTTAGTCACTTGATCTAAGTATGTTTTTACAAATTGAGTTTTATTTTCTTTGGTAGAACTTATATAGGCTGCCAGCAAATCGGTAGCGGCTTTATGCCCAAAACTAATTCCGGCAATAGGAAGAAAGGGAGGATCAACTATTTTTTTCTTTTCATCTGCCACATATAAAGAAAGTAGCCCGGTCATCGCTAGTGCATTTAAATCATGCATTGATTTTTTTTCGTGAGCTGATGCTAAAAGTTCAATAACAACCATTGGTCTTTTCAACGTTAAATCAAGGTCTGTTATTTTCAATTTTTCGCGAGTTTTCGGTGGAAGACCCATGATTACAGCATCCGCATTTGTTACAAGCTCATGAATTTTCATTTGATCAATTGAAGAATTGAAGTCAAATCTTTCTATTTTTTTTCCAGCATTTAAATTTTCATACCAAGAAACAAAACTTGAATCAAATTGCGCAAAAAGACCAGAGAGAAACGGATCTTGAAATACATGATCTTCAATCTTTATGACTTCTGCTCCTAAATCAGTTAAAATTTTTCCGCACAAGGGACCAGGTAAGCGATGAGACAGATCGATAATCTTCATGCCTTTTAGAGGTTTAAAACTCATCTTAATTCTCTCCATCATTGGCAGGAGTTAAAGTTTTTACAAATTCCGAAATTCCGTGTCCTTTTAATTCGCATGAGCTCATTGTACAAATCTGCCATTCTTCAGAATTGTCATGATAATCTAAGACAAAGCGAGTGAGGAAATAAGGAAGCATTTTGACGAATTGTTCATCTTGAGTCCAAATCCTAGGAACTTTCATCACGCGATAAACTTCACTTGGATATGTTAATGCTCTTAGAGCTTCTCCAGAGCTTACAGGATTAATTTTTAAAATCGTATGAGTTACATTTTCAGTTAGGGCTGAAATATTGTCTTCGTAAGTACGGTCTGAAAATAAGACAGCTGCTCTTCTTGAAATCATGATAAATGTAGAAAGAGGTGACTTGAATGAAGCGTCGAACACACTGTAATCTTGATTGGGATATAATTCAAAATCTTCTGCGAGACGAGCTCGCGTCAGCATCTTGTCTCCATCTAAAAATTCTCTATTGATAAATCCCATAACATCACTAAAGTTTTGTTTAAAAATTTCATTGGCAGAAATTTCATAAAGTCTTAATTGAGATTCGGCAAAAGTTACAAAATCTTCTAGGTATGGATGCGAATACTCCATTGTTGTTGAGTGACGCATTTTTATTCCGGCAGGATCTTGAGTGAGAAAAGTTCTAAACACACCCTCGATGACTTTGTTTAGTATACTAGAGGCCATGCGTTTAATGACATCGATTTGTGAATATTGAATTACATCTACGAGGGCCGTAACCATCATAAAGTTCCAGCTTGCAATTCCTTTATTATCAGTTGCAGGAGGAATGCGATCTTTTCTCTCATTAACGAGAGCTTTTCGAACTAATCTGACGATATCCCAATTTTCTTGTTGATAGTATTCATCACGGTATTTAGGATCAAGCGAAATAATATTTAAATTATGATCAAAATTTCCTTGATCAGTTATTTGAAACCATTTTTTTATTTTTTCAAAATGCGTAGCTAGAGTTTCTTTTTCGTCATCATACTTATTTAGTAAATCTTCAAATTCAGCATAGCTAAATGTAAAATACAATCCTTCAACGCCTTCACTATCAGCGTCTTGAGCTGCAAAAAAATATTTGTCACTTTTTTCTTCACCATCATCTGCAAGCATTTCATCTTCGAGGTAATTAAGTGTATTTATAATTGTATCGTATACTAGAGGAGTAGGGTGGACGAGGCTGAATTTTGTAAGCATTTTTAAAAAACCAGCTTGGTCATACAACATTTTTTCAAAATGCGGGACTAACCATTTTTCATCAGTCGAATAGCGATGAATTCCTCCGCGAGCGTGATCATTGATTCCGCCCATGAGCATTTTTTCCAGAGAGGCAATAATAAATTCACCTTGCTCGCGAGGTACCATTCCTTCAAGCATTTGTTCAATGGCCCATTCGAAAAAAGCAAATTGAGGAAATTTAGGTGCAGATCCAAAGCCTCCCCATTCAAGATCTCTAAATTCTTTAATCGCCTCTAGTATTCCACTTGGAGCAGGAAAATGTCCGGCAAACTGTATTTTGTCTTTATTAATACTTCCATTTTTTATGGCTTCGGTTACTTGAGTTGCATTGCTTTGAACTTGGTCTTTTTCGTTATCAAATGCTCTCTTTAATTCTTTTAAAAGATCAGAAAAGTTAGGTGCTCCATCTTTAGATACTGCAGGGAAATATGTACCTACAAAATAAGGTCGCATGTCTGGAAGAAGAAAAGCTGATAGTGGCCATCCACCGTTGTTACTAAATAATTGTGCCGCTTTTTGGTAGTAATTATCTAAATCGGGATATTCTTCACGGTCTACTTTTATACAAACAAAATTGTCATTTAAATATTGAGCAACAGTTTCGTTCATGAACGAGTCATGTGCCATAACATGGCACCAGTGACAGGCGGAATAACCAATTGATAAAAATATTGGGCGATTTAATTCACGGGCCATCTCAATTGCTTCAGGGCCATAAGCCCACCAATGAATTGGATTGCTTTGATGTTGTCTTAAATAAAGAGATTTTTCATTTTTAAGTCTGTTAAACGAAAGTTTAGAATTTGTCATTGGGCACCTTTCAAAATTACCAGATAGGCAATGTAAGCAAAAAATAATGCCTAATTATAGACATTTATACATGTTAAAGGGAAGTAATTATTGCATTTCAAATGAAATTCATAAACATGAAATATTTTTATGATGACTAATTTAGTCTAGACTTGTGCCAAGGCAAAAGGTTAATCAAGTAATATGAAACTATTAAAAGGTGCAGTAATATTAGCTTTGATAGGAGTTGTCTGGTCAACTTCTTCAATTATAAAAACCCACCGCTTGAATCAATTAGTACTTGAAGGAAAAATTCCATACGGCCCAGTTCCAGATGCTGCTCGTGATTATTATTCATATGATGGATTACATTCAGCCTTTGATTCAAAGTTAAATTTAAAAAGATCGGACGAGTTCAC
Organism: Bacteriovoracaceae bacterium; assembly: GCA_947446575.1. Lineage (GTDB taxonomy): Bacteria > Bdellovibrionota > Bacteriovoracia > Bacteriovoracales > Bacteriovoracaceae > Bacteriovorax. The sequence continues at coordinate 14,390 of CANFHC010000039.1, forward strand.
TAAAAAAGAGTTTGAAGATTTACTATTAAATTCGCTAGATAGTGATGCTCAAATTAATTTTAAAAAATATTTATCTTCAACCCTCACTCTTTCCGAGGATTATCAGATCGATCCTTTTTGGATTGTATCCATTATGATGGTTGAAAGTGGTTTTAATTTATCGGCCCAAAGTAATAAAAATGCCAGAGGATTGATGCAAATCAGACCTGATACAGCGGAGCATTTATATTCATTAATGGGGAAAAAAATTAGTGATGAACAAATTCATTTAAACTTGCATAAGCCAGATGAAAATATTGAAATGGGTATTTTTTACTTAAAAAAATTATTGCAAAATTTTCGTCTAAATTATCACCTGGCTACAATTGCATATAATGTCGGCCCAAATAAATTAAAAGAGCTACTTGATTATGAAGATATTGATACGGTCAACTTCTCATATCTCCTCAAAGTTCAAGAAAAGTATAAATATTTAACAAAAAATTTCTCTAATGAATTAAAAAAGCGTTCAAGACCTTACGAATCTACCTATGTTATTCGTGGGCAAGGACGATCTCTAGAAGAACATCTCTTAAAGCTTTATACCCGAGCAACGCCCAATTTGGAGGCAGATTTCTTACTTACTTCAGAGAATCTAGATAAAAATCTTTCATATTCAAAAGCCTTTTAATATCTTACTTCTATACATAGCGTCTTTTTTGACGCCATCATAGGTGTTAAATTTAGAAATTGAATTTTTTCACGGACACACATAATGCCTCAAAAAACTTTCGCAAAAGTTATTGCGATTGATGGTCCATCTGGATCAGGAAAATCGACAATAGCTAAAGAGCTCGCGCGCGCTTTAAATGTTTTATATATCGACACTGGTGCGATGTTTAGAGCATTGGCCTATATCGCTAATTCAGAAAAAATTGAATTAACCGAAGGAGCAGCCCTTAATAATTTTCTTAGTTCGATTAAACTCGAATATGGAATCAGTGATTCTATTTTAATTCGAATAAATAATTTGGATCTCTCAGATAAAATTCGTGAACATCACGTTTCGAAATTAGCTTCCATTATTTCTCAACTCCCTAGTGTGCGAAAATACTTACTTGATTTTCAACGTTCATTAGCACTTGATAAAGTTTGTGTAATGGAAGGAAGAGATATTGGAACAGTTGTATTTCCAGATTCGTTTAGTAAATTTTTTATAACAGCTTCGGTAGATATAAGAGCGGAGAGAAGACTAAAGCAATTGAGAGAAAATGGGGATGATAAGATTACGCTTAATCAGATTGCAGAAGACGTACGAAAACGTGATGAAACAGATATGAATCGTGCTTTTGCTCCATTGAAAAAAGCAGAAGATGCCATGTTGTTAGACACTTCAGCATTAGCGATGAAAGACATTATTAATATTTTATCTAGCGAAGTAAAATTTAGAGCCGCTCACCTTGGTTTTAACTTATGAGAGTTTTGATCAATCGATCAGATGCAATCGGGGATTCAATTTTGACTATGCCAATGGCAAAAATCATTAAAGAAAAACACCCAAACGCAAAAATAACTTTTTTAATATCAAGTAAAAGTGCCGATGTTTTTAAATCCCATCCTTATGTGGACGATTTTAAAATTTATCACCGCAATGCCCGCTTCTATCTGAAGATCAGAGAAATTTTTAATATTTTTACTGATGTAAAACCTACTCATTATTTTTATGTAGGTGGTGGCTACCTTCCCAATTTCATTTCATGGATTACAAGAGTTCCTTTTAGGGGTGGTCTTAAATCAAGATGGCACACATACTTATTTCTCAATAAAGGCGTTAGGCAAAAGCGCTCAATGGTTACGATGCATGAGATGGAATACAATCTAAATCTTTTAGCACCAATGAATATTGATTATAATTACAAAGATAAGTCCCACTATTCTCCTGAAATTAATCTGACTCAAGATGAATTAGAAAAAAATTTAAATTTATTTAAAAAAGATTTGATTAAAGAGGGAATTAGTCCTGATCGAAAAATGGTTTTTATTCATCCAGGCATGACAGGTCATACTTTAAATTGGTCTTCTCGTAATTATGCTCGTCTTCTCGTAAAATTCGATCAAAAATTTCCAGATAAATTTCTCTATGTTGTCTCTCATACGCCCTCGGATAATCCATTTCTTCAAGGTTTTAAAGAATTTTTAGCAAGAAAAGAAAATGCTTTTTTAAAAAAGCGTATTTATTTTTTTAACGGCCAAAAAGAAGGACTTCGTCATTACATGAGTATTCTTCAACATGCCGCAGTTTTCATAGGTCCAAGTACAGGAACAACTCATATCGCTTCCGTTCTTGGAGTTCCTGTCGTTACTATTTATTCACCAATCAAAATTCAATCGGCACTTCGATGGGGACCACTTGCAAAAAATAAAGAAAAAACAAAAATTTTAGTTCCTGATGTCATCTGTGGCGAAGTCAAAAAATGCGCACTAAGAGAATGTCCTTATTATGAATGTATGGGCAAAATCGAAGTGGAAGATGTTTTAAAACAAGCAGTGGCAATAATGGATTTATAAGGATAATGAATTTATGAAAGATATGATTTCCCCAAATCGCTTCAAAGAAATAACAAATAAATTTAAATTTATCGAACCTATTGTAGTCGTAGGCGATGTGGGAATCGATAAATATACTTTTGGGGAAGTGAAGCGAATTTCACCTGAGGCACCAGTTCCGGTTCTAGAAGTAACTAAAGAATGGCTAAAATTAGGTCTTGCTGCAAACATCTCGCATAACTTAAATACTCTTGGAGTGAAGTCTACTCTTTGTGGAGTTGTAGGTGAGGACAATAATGCAAACCTATTTGATAATTTACTAGAAGACGAAAAACTAAATACATGGGGAATAGTTCGAACTAAAACAAGGCCCACCATTTTTAAAGAAAGAGTAACAACTAATACTCAGCAAATTTGTCGAATAGATTATGAATCTTCAGACGCAATCGATGAAGACACTGAACAAAAAATTCTTCAAAGAATTAATGAATTTGTAAAAACGCACCAAGCTTTGATTATTGAAGATTATGCTAAAGGAACATTAACTAAATCTTTAATCTCATCACTTATTACTAAATTTAAAGAAAGCGGAAAATTAGTTGCTGTCGATCCAGGTAGATCTACGCCACCACTTTATTATAAAGGCGCAACCCTGCTTAAACCAAATTTAAGCGAAGCTAAAATAATGGTGGAGAGTTTAGGTTATAAAGAAAAAAAATTAGAAAATATGGCAAAGATCTTAGTTGAAAAGTTAGACCTTCAAATGTTGGTAATAACTTTAGGCGCGGACGGTATGGCCTTATTGGATGTTAAAAACCAACCTGAATTAAAAATTATTCCAACAGTTGCCAATGAAGTTTTTGATGTTTCAGGCGCAGGTGATACGGCCATCAGCGTACTTACTTCCTCTCTTTTAGCTGGTGCAACTTTAGAAGAAGCAGCATGGATAGGAAATTGCGCTTCAGGAGTTGTTGTTGGAAAAAAAGGAACTGCCACAGTAAACTTAGAAGAACTCAATACATTTTTCCAGCAATTGGTTAAAAAAATTCATCACTAATTAATCGTACTGCTTAATCTCCTTGCCAGAAAAGAATTAAGAAATTACTTGACTTAGTTAATGCGTTGAGTTATTCTCAGTCTTGTCCGGGCAATATAAGAACTGCTTTGGGCATAACCCGTCGAAATGGCGATGTTCTTCGAAAGGGGATCAGAGCAAAGCTTGAAACCTAAGGGTGCTCTAAAAAGTGCTACTGGTTTATCAAGTTGCCGAAACGGAAAAGGCTATCTTCTTGGCACAATGTGATCGGGACGATGTTTGTGTGGTGAACACAGGTATCGGAAGAAGGTGAAGGTCTTTGGGAGGAATTTTTTGGATCCGTAATGTAACTCATTTTTTCTTGAAACTATAACCGACATTCATTCTGGACAAGCACCTCGGGAGGACTTGAACAAAAAAAGAGTTAGAGGCTTGCTCGATAAAGCACTCAAAAAATTGATTAATTCAAATTTAAAAATGTAAAAATTATAAAAAAGGACAGACGTAAGAGCTGTCCTTTTTTTTATTCCCAGGATGGGATGTATGTCCGCGAGAGGCAGGAGCCGAAGCGGACCTCTTCGCACAGCTACATACACTCTTACTCTTTCTTGCCTTGCCAAAATCTTCTTCCCATGAAAAAATTTTGCCTTCGAAATTCTAACTTCAAAGGTAAAATTCAATGGTCGATTTGGAAAAAATAAAACAAGAATTCCTAGCAAAGCTTCACGCGCTCAATAAAGAAGCAGACATCTTAAATCTTAAATCAGAATATGTGGGAAAAACCGGAGTGGTCTCCGAGTTACTCAAGTCTTTAAAAGACATGAATCCAGAAGAGCGCAAAGCCTTTGGTCCAAAAGCTAATGAGCTTAAAGATTATATTCAAGATCAAGCAAGCATTCAGCTCTCAAAGATTGAAGTCGAAGAGATTAATAAAAAATTAGCAGAAGACCGCATTGATACAACTTTAACTGACAATATTCAGGTAAAAACGCTTAAGAGCGGAGGTTTTCACCCCAGAACTTTAATCCAACAAGAAATTGAAGATATTTTTCTTTCTATGGGCTTTGATGTTTTAGATGGACCACATATCGAAGATGAATTTCATAACTTTGAAGCCTTGAATATTCCTGCTGACCATCCTGCTCGCGATATGCAAGATACATTTTGGTTCCATGATCCTCATAAACCAGAGGATAAAGATAGTTCAGGGAAAAAGCGTTTATTAAGAACACATACTAGTAATATTCAAGCACGCGCGATGCTAACTAGAAAACCTCCATTTCGCTTCATCGCTCCCGGAGTCGTTTTTCGCTCAGAGAGAACTGATGCTTCTCATGAAATGGTTTTCACTCAGCTTGAAGGGATGATGGTTGGGAAAGATATTTCAGTCGCTAACCTTATTTATTTCATGCGAACAATTTTAAAAGAAATTTTTAAAAAAGATGTCGAGGTTCGTTTGCGTCCAGGGTTTTTCCCATTTGTTGAACCTGGCTTCGAGCTAGATATCAGATGCCTAATTTGTTCAGGAACAGGTTGCTCTGTCTGCAAACAAATTGGTTGGGTTGAGCTTCTCCCATGTGGAATGGTTCATCCAAATGTTCTTCGCGCAGGTGGCATTGATCCTGATGAATACAACGGATTTGCTTTTGGCCTAGGCCTTGATCGCTTAGTTATGATGAGATACGGAATCGACGATATCCGTCATCTTCAAAGTGGTGACCTACGTTTCAATTCACAATTTAAATTATTTTAAATTTGCGAAATTGAATACTCCACTGGAGCATTCTTATATCGTTTGAATATATTTAAAAACTGAACTTCTTATTAGGAGTTCCGCAAATAAAGGTTCTATTATATGCTTATTTCTATTGATTGGATTCGCGATTTTGTTCCTGTTCCAAATTTACCTTCTAAAGATATTTACACGCGCTTCACTCTTGCCACTGCAGAAGTTGAAGACGTAATTGAAGTCGGTGCCCATTTAGAAAAAATAGTGGTTGCAGAAATTCTTTCTTTCGAAAAACACCCTGAAGCTGACAAATTAAACCTTGTCACTTTTAAAATTTCAGACACTGATATTCGGAAAGTTGTTTGTGGAGCCAGTAACGTAAAAGTGGGGATCAAAATTCCTTACGCACCTTTGGGTGTAAAACTTCCCAACGGTCTTCTTTTAGAAGCAAAAAAAATCCGCGGAATTCTCTCCGAAGGAATGCTTTGTTCTGAAGAAGAACTGGGCTTTGCTGAAGAATCATCAGGCATCATGGAACTTCCGGCCGATGCACCATTAGGTGTAAATATGCTTACTTTTTTCAAGATGAAAAAAGACACTATTTTAGATATTGATAATAAATCTCTTACTCACAGACCAGATCTTTGGGGTCATTACGGTATGGCCCGTGAATTCGGAGCTATGTTTGAAATTCCTCTTTCTAATCGATTCACAAAAGAGTGGAGCGATAATCTTACAAAAAAATTTACTAAGGATAAATCACCAGTTATTCCGCGTTTTGACGGCGACTCTGCAGGTATATCTTACTATGGTCTCTCGGTTAACAACGTTTGCGTAAAAGAGTCTCCTGAATGGCTTAAGGCCCGTCTTAAAGCATGTGGTCTTCGCACTATCAATAACATTGTTGATATTTCCAATTACGTTATGCTTGAACTCGGCATGCCTCTGCATATTTTTGATCGAGATTTAATTACTGGTTCAGAAGTTATTATAAAAAAATTAAATAGCGATGAAACTTTTAAGACTCTCGATGACGTCGAAAGAAAACTTATCTCTGGTGATACTGTTATTTCCGACGCAAGCGGAACTCTTGTTCTTGCGGGAATCATGGGGGGAAAAAATAGTAGCGTTAGCGCAAAAACACAAAATGTTTTTATCGAAGTTGCTAATTGGAAAGCAGCGATGGTTCGTCGCACTTCAACTCGCTTAGGTCTTAGAACGGATTCTTCTCAGCGTTTTGAAAAAACCCTAGATAGTAATCTCACTGAGAGAAGTCTTCTTCGAACAATCGAGCTAATTCTTGAACTTTGCCCAGAAGCTAAAGTCATAGGGAAATCTGAATACGCAGGAACAAATTTAAGTGAAACTAAAAAACTCACAATAAAAACATCTCTTAAAAAAATTAAGACTGTTTTAGGCTTTGAACTTACAGAAGATCGTTTGAAAAACATTCTTCACGCTCTCGATTTTAAGACCGAAGATAATGGCAGTAGCTTACTTGTAACGGTTCCTACATACAGAGCAACTAAAGATATCGAACAAGAAGCAGACTTGATTGAAGAAATTGGACGCATTATCGGTTATGACAATATCACTCCTCTTTCGCCTCTCGATATTATTGCTCCTGTTAAATTAACAGAACTTCAAAAGATCCAGCGCCGAGTGCGCGATTTTATGATTCTCCAAGGAAAATCTTTCGAAATAATGTCGTATCCTCTCATTGGAGAATCACTTTTAAAGAAAGTCTCATGGCCAGTTACTACAACTAGCTTAAAGCTCATAAATTCGCTTTCTCAAGACCACGATCTAATGAGGCCTAGTCTTATCCCTAGTCTTTTAGAAGTTGCTGAAACCAATGCTAAACACTTCGATCGTTTTCGTTTTTTCGAGTTAGGCCGTAGCTATAACGAAGACACTGCCAATTTTTCAAAGGAAGCCTTGCAGTTAGGAGCACTCTTTGCTGACAAAGATAGAAATCCGTATTTAGAGATGACAAATGTTATTACAAATCTACTTTCAAGCCTAAACCTCTCAGCTGAATTCGTTGAAAGAAATCCAAAATTTTCAAACCATTTAATCCCCATGGAATGGCTGGGAAATCATCCCTTTGAATACTCCAATATAAGAGTGATGGGAAAATTTGCAGGGGCTATTTTCTCTATACACCCACTCGTGTTGAGAAACTTAAAAATCAAAGGACATGTGACTATTTGCTTGTTTGATCTCTCTATTTTCGAGAATTTTTCAGCAAAAGATAAAACTAAATATAAACCACTTAGTAAATTCCCACATTCTTCGTTTGATTGGACGGTTGTTGTACCGGTTGAAAAACAAGTTGCAGAGGTTCTGAATGCGGCTAAAAAAGTGAAGCTTAAAGAGCTGCAATCAGTACAGATTTTAGATATTTTTCCGAATGAAAATCAAAAATTTGTAACTATTCGAGCTGTACTTGCCGATGAGACCGCGACCATGAATTCAGAGCTACTTAAACAAGCAGAAAGTGCTCTAATTGACGCAACGACAAAGGCAGGATTTAATTTAAAATAAATTTTTTATTAATAGATTGAAGAAAAGTGTTGACGAACAATATACCAATCTATAATATCGCCTCTCATCCGGTTGTGACATTTGCTTACAGGGCGATCTTGAAAGAGAATCGCAGGTAAAATACGCTCTGGATTTTGTTCTTTAAAAATTAAATAGAGTTAAAAGATTTGAGACAGCAATGTCTCGATTCAAGATGAGAAAGGTCCCAAACAAAAAATATCTGATGTAACTATTCAGTCACGCTGTTAAAAGCTCAAGTTGTAAAAAAGTTGAAAGTGATAAAAGTCAGAGTTGAAACAAGAAATTGTCTTCAATCAAATGAATAGATCAATCCGTATAGTAATCGTTAAATTTAATTTTAAACAATTTTATATTGAAGCTTGGAGAGTTTGATCCTGGCTCAGAACGAACGCTGGC
>CANFHC010000040.1 GCA_947446575.1 Bacteriovoracaceae bacterium
AAAAATTGGTTGCGGGAGCAGGATTTGAACCTACGACCTTCGGGTTATGAGCCCGACGAGCTACCAGACTGCTCCATCCCGCGATATGAATAACTGGATATTAAGTTGTTTGAGTTGCTTTGTCCACTAAGAAATCGAACTATTCGCTCCAACATAAAGTTCTAAATACTTCTGAAAATTTGGCGATAAATAGGAATATGGACCTTTGAACTGGAAAAAAAGGATAAATTCTATGTCAGCACAAACCAAAGTCTTAGATCGAACCATTAAAATTGAAATTGATGGAAGTGAGCTCAGTACCAACCAAGTGAGACTTATTCGCTCATTAAATACAATGCTTGCTCATGTTCTCCTTACAGAAAATGAAGAAGAGTACTTCGAAGGAAGTGCAGAGTTCATGAGAATGTGTGCGGCTTTAATCAAGCAAGCTCACTTCACAGAAAATCTAAAAGACGCTACCAACATTCCTTACGCTCAACAAGCTCTAGAATATTCTATAGATGTTCTTCAGGAGTATGTAACGAATTCAAAAGTTGTGACTTACGATAATTAAATATTATTAGAAAATTAAATAGAAATAAAAAAGCCCTCTTTCGAGGGCTTTTTTGTTTTTATTTAACTGTATTATTACTTCTAAAATTTGTTCGCTGAAGATTATTATTTTTAATCGTCGCATTCACTTGATCCACTTTCTTACGGCGCTCATGATAAGATTTTTGCTCTTCAACATAAACTTGATCTTCAAGTTTTTGGATTTTATCCGCCACTTGAGATTTGTTTTCTTGAATTTGTTTAAGAGAATCGAAATAAGTTTCTCTTCTAAATTTCTTAAATGCTTCATCGTCAGCAACTGTCCCTGGTTGAGGACGTTTCTTTTTAAGATCGATGGTTTTCTTAGAAGAAATAAATCCTTCTGCATTCACTTCTTTTTTCATCAATGTTCCATCAGCATTTAGACCAATCATGCTAAGCATTTGGTGCTTAGACATAAGTCTGAAATTTCCTGGAGCTACACCTTCAATTGAAAGACCACCGATAGCTAAACGCTTAAGCTTATCAACTGTTAAACCAACAGCTTCACAAAGACGACGAATCTCTCTGTTTCTTCCTTCGTTAAGCCTGAACTCTATCCAAGTCTTAGTTGGAAGTTGCTTAATAACTCGCACTGAAGTTGGTTTTACAAACCCTTCTTCGAGGTAAGCTCCAGCCTTTAATTTATTGATGATTGTTTCAGTTACTGAACCGAAAACTTTTACTTCGTAAACTTTTGTAACATTAAATTTTGGGTGCATGATCATGTTGGCAAGTTCACCATCATTGGTCATAAGTAGAAGACCTTCAGATAAATAATCCAAACGTCCTACAGGATAAATGCGTTCTGAAATTTCTTTTACTAGGTTCATTACTGTTTCACGTCCTTCTGGATCGCTCAACGTAGTCACAAAGCCTCTAGGCTTATGAAGCATAAGATAGATTGGCTCAACTGCATTTAAGTCTGCAAGATGACCATCAACTAGTACGATATCGTTTTCAGGATCAACTTTAGTTCCTAATTCCATCACAACATCACCGTTAACAGTGACACGTCCTTGAGTAATTAGATGTTCAGCTTTACGACGAGAAGTAACACCACAATCAGCGATGTATTTTTGCAAACGAAGTTCTAATTTGCCGTCAGTTTCAGTTGTTTTGGGTTTTTTAGATGCGGGTTTTTTCGTAGTCTTAGACTTAGTCATGAGTTCCTCCAATCTGCCTTCACGGCGGTTTTTTGGTTTAAATAGTGATGGGCCGTTTTTATGCCACGGCCCATCTATTGTCAAGCATCAGAGCTTAGAAGTTTTCTGAGTCGGACTTCTTGCTAGTTAGCTCATCTTTTAAAAAAGATAAGTCTAAATCAAGGGCCTCTGCTCGCTCGATTACAACGTTAGTAAGTTCATCTAGTTCTTGATTTTTCTCTTCTAATACGCCACCAAAAGAGAATTCTTCCTCACTTAATCTACTTTCTAGTGATTCACCAGTTAAGTTAGAAAAAGCTGCATCTAGGGCCTTTGAAAGGGCTTCTTCTTCAGACTCTTCAGTATCAAATTCAAGATCGACGATAATGTCGTATTCGCCGTCAGCAATTAAACTGTCATCGAATCCTTCTCCATCATCAATCTCATCTATTACAGTATTTTCATCTATCGGAAGTCCGGTATCTAGATCGATCATTTGGAAATCTTCTTCATCATCTTCATTCGGAACGTTGAAAGGGCCAGCTTCAAGATCATCGATAACTCTTGGATCAATTACATTTGTTGTTAGCATTGATAGCAATGCTTGTTTGTTTTGTTCAGTAATAAGTCGCTTATTAACGAATTCTTCTAATAAATCAAAAGCCGATTTAATTTCTTCGCCATCAGAAGATATACGTTTCTTTTCTTCGATTTTCAGTGATGCAGTAAAGTCTGTTTCACTGGCAATATTTTTAATTGATTCAGAAAGAAGATCTAACTCATCAATCTCATCGAATTTAAAACGAGCTTTGTCACCATCATGAACCAGTGTTTTAATGTCTGCGATTTTTCCAACTGTAGAAGCACGAGACATTTCATCAAGCTCATGTTCAGGTGGAAGTGCTGAAATATCTGGAAGATTGAAAACTTCTAAGAATTCATTAGTAGTCCCGTAAAGAACTGGGCGGCCTAACTCATCTGAACGTCCAACAACGCGAACCAGACGTTTATCCATAAGGGCGCGCACAATATGTCCACTATCAACTCCTCTAATTTTATCAACTTCAACTTTTGAACATGGTTGTTTGTAAGCAAGAATTGCTAAAACTTCCAATGCAGTTGGAGAAAGAACAAGAGAATTGATTTTGAAAATATCTTGGACGTATTTTGAATACGTAGCTTTTGTTCTGTATTGGTATCCTTCGGCAACTTCTAATAAACGAAGTCCGTGGTGTTTTTCTTCGTACTCAGCTTGCAAGCGCTGAAGAGCAACATGGATAATTTTAAGAGGCATATCTTCATCGATCAGTGCTTTTATTTTTTGAATCGATACGGGCTTATCGCTCATGAAAATAATTGTTTCAATAGCACCACAAAGTGTATCGGGATTTAATCCGGTACGTGCTTGCCATAGAAGTTCGTCAGAAATTGTATTTTCTTCAGCTGCTACAATTTCTTCGCTCATCATTAACGTTTCAGATAATTCAGAAGGAAATTCTAAATCTTCTTCTGAAGGAAATCTTTCCACTTGTTCCATATCGTCCAGGTGAAGTTCTGCACTCATTGCCACCACACTGGTTTCTAGAATTTCCTGATCTACATTTTGATCCATAACATCCCCGTAAACTTTATTCTTACTGAATTAATTTTGCGCCTTCATCAACACTTTCTGGTGTGGTGAGAAGTTCGCCGTATTTTTCTATATATTCTTCTTCTGATAAATCTTCAGACATATTCACTTCAGGAGTTTCTACTTCTTCGAACTCTCCTAAATCTTCCAGGACTAATTTTTCATCTGCTGCCGCAGCTGCAGCCACTCCAGCTAAAGACTCGTCCTCTACTCCGCCAGTTGGTGGAGGTGTCGGAGTTTCATCTTCAAATCCGTTTGCCTGTTCAACATCAAAGTCTTCTAATGAACGAACAACGTTGACATAAATAGTACTTCTGTCTTCATTTTGAAAAACATTGATTCGTTTAAGCCTGGCAAGTTCAAGTAGAGAGATAAAAGTGATAACTATATTATCAGTTGGATCTGCTCCAGCTTCTGCTTGTCCATTTTGCTCTAACAAAGTATCAAATGTAGTTTGCTCACCAATTTTTAAATTCTCTTTTAAGAATTTTAATTTTTCTTTGATAGATAAACGATCGCGTTTTACGACTGTATATTTTCTTCTTTGTCTAAATAAGAAATCCACCATCGTAAGAGTGAGTGAGTTTAAATCCATCGGAGTTAAAATCGAATTCACAATAGCCTTGCGGTCAACTTTTGGTTTAACGAAAATTTCATGACCTTTTTTTTCTAGGTCCCAAATGCGCTTAGACATCTTTTGATAAAGTTGAAGTTCTTCTAGGCGACGAATAAGTTCCGACTGAGAAGTGATATGCACCCCTTCTATGCCAAGCTCAAGTTCAAGATTTTTTGCTTCTTCTTCCGTTATGCAAATTTTTGATTTAAGTAAAAGTAGAGTTGAAGCTAAAAAAAGATAATCTCCAGCAATGTCGAAGTTTAGATCGCGCATTTGCGAGAGGTATTCTAAATATTGTTTTGTAATTCTTGTAAGATCGAGTTCGCGAATATTCATTTCTTCTTTTTCAATAAGAAGAAGTAGTAGCGCCAATGGGCCGTCGAAATGATCTGTCTTAACTTGAATAGATGTATCTAACATAATTCGTCCTAAACGTTACATTGAAGCCAGTAAATGAATAAAAACATTTACCAGTACGTTACTCACCCAAATAGCCGGGGCCATAATATAATTCAGTACCGGTGTTAAAATCAGGATAAAAATAAACACAAAACTAAAGCGTTGAAGTTCTTCAAATTTACGAGCTTGATTATAATCAAGTAATGAAGAAACCATTTTCGATCCATCTAATGGAGGAAAGGGAATCAAATTAAAAACAGCTAGAAGGACATTGATAAAAATTGACTGCTTAAGCATGTCGCCAGCAATTGTGTGATACGAAGAATTTGGAGAAACTTTTGTCACTAAAATGGCAAAAAAGAATGCTGAAACAACCATTAAAATTAAGTTAGCTAATGGGCCTGCGAAACTTACCCAAAAAACACCTGAGCGAACATTTTTAAAGCGGCGAGAATCTACGGGAACTGGCTTGGCCCATCCAAACATGGCGCCCCCCATCACTGCCCCTATCAATGGAAAAATGACTGTCCCCACTAAGTCATAGTGAACCATAGGATTTAGGCTTAAGCGCCCTTGAAACTTGGCCGTAGTATCCCCGAAACGGTAGGCCATCCATGCGTGTGCAGCTTCATGGCATACGATAGCCAATAAAAAGCCCGGCAAAGAGATCGCAATTCGATAAATTATTTCTTCCATAGGGGCAAAATATAACATTTAGGTCAACATGTAGCAACGAATTCCCCCTTCTGCCCCTACCAATTAGGCAGTTTTTTATGACTCACATCTAGAAATGTCAGACTATGTTAAAATTTTAAAATATGACGACATCTCCACTCAAACAAAAAGTACAGATTGTAGCGATTGCCAAAGATCAATTACTCCTTTTGCAATTTACTGAAGACCGCGGTTGTGGTTACCAAAATATAACGGGTTCGGTGGAATTTGGTGAAAATTTTACCGAAGCAGCAGTGCGAGAATTGGCCGAGGAAACGGGAATTAAATCTAATGTCATAGACATTCATTTTACTTTTAATTTTCATGATCGTTGGGGAAGTGATGTTGAGGAAAAAATTTTTCTTTACTATCAAACAAAAAAACCAGAAATCAGTCTTTCTCCTGAACATCAAAGTTTTAAATGGGTGCCGGTCGCTGATGTGACTGTGAAAGATTTCTCCTTTCCCACAAATTACGAAGCTTTTTTATTGGCTTTAAAATATGTACAGGAAAACTTGAAATGAAAAAAATAGCTGTATTTATTTATTTGTGTTTTTTTGTTTCAGCATTCGCACAAGACTTAACTCCTTACACTGTTTTTTTAAAAGCAGGTAAAGTTCTTATTGACTTAAAAACTGAAAAAGAAGTCATCACCTCCAAGGGAATTTATGCAAAAGTTTTAGAGCTTAATCCTAAAAGAAGAGATGTTTTTTATGTTTATGACAAAGATGGAAAGGCAAAATATAAAACCTCAGCAGAAGGCTTAGTTGAAATTGCAGAAGACATAAGACTTCTTCCCAATATTGACGCTGAGAAAATTTATCCGCCAAAAAGTATATTTAAAACTGAAAATAAATTCGCTAATTTCGACACTCATCTAAATCTACATTTTGATAATGTGGGGCTAGCCAGTTTAAATAATATTTACAGCGATGAAATCAAGAATGTTTTGGCCACTCGATATGAAATAAGAACTTTTTATGTTCCCGAATTGCCAATTCAGTTTGGGCTAAGTTTGAATTATCAAAGTGCTTATTGGAAAAACGATATTGAAAATGTAAAAATTTCTATTTTAAGCTTCGGACCACATTTCCAATACAACTTTTATAACAATGAGAACTTTAAAGCCAATGCTCTCGTTGGTGCTGAAGCTGCTCCGATTTACGAGGGATTAAGTGCCAGTTACAAAGATGAATATTCGGCCATGCTTTTTGACATGGGAGTTGAGACCGAATGGATTTCTCCAGTAGGTGTTGTATCGATTGGAAGCCATTTTAGACATCACGATCTCACGCTTACAAAATCAAATCGGAGCAATCTACAGTTAACACCCAAAGAATTTTCTCTCAATTCATTGGGCCTTATGATTGGCTATAAAATTGAGTGGAATTTATGAAAAAAATATTGCTTGCAATGTGCTTAATAATTTCAAAAAATGCCTTTTCTTTTGATGGTGTGATTATTGTTTTGGAAGCTCCACTTTTAAAAGCACCCAATTATAAATCAGTCGTTCTGCAGACGCTGAGAAAAGGATCCAGAGTCTATGTTCCAACTGAAATAGGCAATCTTGATACTTTGCCGGAATTTATTCAAACATACGATCGCGTTGGTAACATGGCCTATATACCTACTAAATATATTAAAATTGTCACCAATGAATTAAGTGAAAGTAAAATGCCGATATCTTATCCCTCAAGCGATCCGACAGACTACCGCTTGGAAGAACCCATCTCACAAAATTATCCGTTTGATGACACTACTTATATAAGAGCTAGCTTAGCTTTCTCTTCTGGAAACAGTACTAAATCTCCTTATGACTATAACTCTGTCTTCACCAAACAAGAATTTTCTTCAGAAACAGGAGCGAGATTAAACGTTACGAGAAAAATTTCTTTTGATAATTATGATCGTTATTATTTCGGATTTTTCGGTGTAATTTCTACGAGCAATAATACAACTTTATTTCAAAATAATTCACAAGCAGTAGAAAACAGATCCCTCATAAGAGTTGGTCCAGTTATTACCTATGATGTTTTTAAAAATACTAAATACCGTCTAACTTTAGGGACTGGATTTACCTATAACTACCACAAAAGTTCGCTGAAACTCTCTAGCTCTGATGGCAGCAATGAAGAAAGATTATTCACAGGTTATTCATTTTCACCTATGGCCAACACTTTACTGCAACTGGTGGAGGTAATTCCTGCGACTGACATCATTGGTGGTGTCGATCTTAATCTCTATTTACCCCATATTCAAAAAGCTTCAGAGAGTGCTAGTCTTCCAGAAGTTTGGGGAAGTAATTCACCCAACCAAATCTCAACAGGGTTTAAACCACAAGTCGCTTTTTTCCTAGGGGTTCAAGTCAAATATTAGCCCTCAAAGCAGTTTGCTCAGGAAAATTTTTCCACATCAAAAACGAGAACTAATAATTTCTAAAGTAAGGGCAAGGCCAGGACGAAAAGTAATGTAAGAGACACACTCTAATTTCACGGAGGAAATTATGAAAGCAGCAAAATCAAGCACACAATCAAACGAAGTTCTTTTCCAAAAACTAGGTACAACTTGGTACGTTTTTACAGAAATTAAAGGCGATATGGTTTACTCTGCACTTCCAAATGGAATGGACCCACACTCTACAAAATTAGAACTATTTGAAGTGATCGAAGAACATATGCAAAAAGTTTCTAAACATTATGGGCGCAAACCTGAAGTGGCTGCGTAATATTTCATGAGCGCACATAAAAAAACCTGTACTCCAATCCCAATTCCTGAAAAAAAGAAGGAAACAACTGATAATTCTCAGAACCTCATCCATAAAGCTGAAATTGAACGGATGAAGAAATTGCTCAGTGAGAAAATTAAAGATCCGAAGCTTGCCAAAAAAGCGGCGATGATTATTTCTGAAATGCTCAATTCAAAAAACTAAATACAAAAAAAGGAGAGGCTCTTGCTCTCCTTTTTTTGCTCTTGTTTTTTCCCCACAAAAGTTCGAGAATAAACCTAAATTTTCATGTCATAAAACAAGAGAGATTATATATGTCTATTACTCAAGTTCCATTCATTACACTAAATCGCTTTGAAAAAGGTTTTCGTGAAAACTTTCTTGGCGGAGTTACTACCCTATTTGAAAAAACGCAATTTGTTGGTGGGCCCATTGTCGCTGAAATGGAAGCAGAGCTAGCAAAATTTACAAAAGCAAAATACGCGATTGGTTGCGCAAACGGAACTGATGCTATTCAAATAGCTCTTCGCGCTGTGGGCGTAGAAAAAAATGATACCGTTCTCGTTCCGGATATGACTTTTTGGGCTACATTTGAAGCAGTAGTAAACGTTGGTGCAAATCCAGCAACAGTTGATGTTAACCGCGAAACTTGTCACTGGGATTTAGAAACGTTTAAAAAAGCTGTGACACAATTTAAACCAAAAGCGGCCATCATGGTTCACCTTTATGGTTGGGCAAGTCCAGACACTTTAGAAATTAGAAAATGCGCAAAAGAGCACGGCGTTCTTTTAATTGAAGACGGTGCTCAATGTTTTGGCACTGAAATCAACGGCGAATCCATTTTAGCGGGTGCTTTAATTTCAACGACTAGTTTTTATCCTGCAAAAGTTTTAGGTGCTTCGGGAGATGCTGGAGCTGTTTTTACAAACGATGAAAAATTAAATCAGACATGTCGAATTCTTATCAATCACGGAAGAACAGATCATTATTCACATGGAATGATTGGATGGAACTCACGCATTGGTTCTTATGAATCACTTTTCTTAAAGCTTTCTCTTGAACATATCAACGCGCGCTTAGAAAGCAGAAGAAACGCCGTTAAGTATTACGCTGAAGCTCTTCAAGGATTGCCTTTTAAACCAGTTCTTGCGAAGTCTCACATTTTAGAAAATGGTTACTGTGCTGTTGGTATGGTTGATCCAGCTCTTCGCCCAGCTCTTATTGAAACTCTTAAAAAAGCCAACATCGGTTACGGGACAATTTACCCTGGAGCGATGAGCTTACAAAGTGGAGCT
Organism: Bacteriovoracaceae bacterium; assembly: GCA_947446575.1. GTDB lineage: Bacteria > Bdellovibrionota > Bacteriovoracia > Bacteriovoracales > Bacteriovoracaceae > Bacteriovorax. The sequence goes on from CANFHC010000040.1 coordinate 9,095, forward strand.
AAAGGACACATGGTCGGAAGCATCGATTTTGGAAACGCTCATTACGTTTCTCAAGCCGTATTAAACTTGCCTTGTTTTGCTTATATCACTAATGAAGAATTAGAGTACGTTTGTCAGACTGTGAAAAATCACTTTAAAGCATAAAAAAGAAAAAGGCTCCTTGCGGAGCCTTTTTTATTCACATTGTTTTTGAATCGTCTTATTTATTTTTTCCATCTCATTTGTTTTTTCTAAATACGGAGAAAATGCAAAAGCTCTGTGATAATCAAAATTCTGATCACCTTCACGGTAGCGATAAATTTCTGTCCCTGTCGGAAAGTTACTATCGAGAATTTCTAAATTGTATCCACCATTAACTTTTTCCATATGAACAACTAACCAAGCGTGAGCATCTATTCCTGGAATTTGTAATTTGTTGTAGGCAATATTTTTATTCACCTCTACTTCATTATAAATTTCATCCATAGTAGATTTCAATTGACCTGCTTCAACTGTTGAAGCTCCCTCTAAACCTTTAACCCAAGCAAAACGAATGATACCGTCACCTTTTTGCCATTTTTCTAATTCACGGAGAATTAGATCTGCGTTATCTGCTGAAAAATCTCTAAAGTTTTTATACCCAGGAATAATGACTACATTTTTAGCTTCACGAATTTGTTTAATTAAGATCCGCGCTTCATCTTGAGTTGGCTTTGCAATACTAGGTTTATAAATTGTTAAATAAAGAGCATTTCGCTGAAATCTAGAGTGCCACCAACACACTCCCCCATTTCCAATTCCACCTTGATTTCGAAAGGCCATTAAATTCGAAGAAGACAAAGTTAAGTCTTTGACGAAGTTCACATCTTTTCTATCAGCACAAAAACTCGCCTCTGAAGTTGAAGGTCCGCGGGCCAAGGCTTGAAAACTGCACGCCAATACAGCTAGAGCTAAAAGAGTTACTTTCATAAATTCTCCAAAAGTGAATGTTTGCAAGATTTTGACACATGTAGACATTTACACAACTTGTCCTGAAAACATTACACGTTCGCTATTGCTAGTAGAGCGAGAATTTGGTAGCTAAGTCCTTTAAAATTAAAAGGCATAGGCAATGGTTGATTATTCTTTCAAAGAAGATTTCAAGTATAAACACGAAAATCCATATCACGATAAACTTGGGGAATTTTCAGATTTCGTTTTAAGAGATCATGAAGCTGAGGCCCATATCGGTGTTTGGAATAAAGATGTTTTCAAGCGCGAAGGTAAATTATTTCTAGAAATCGGAACGGGTGCTGGCCACTTCATGATTGATTATTGTGTTGACCATCCTGAAGAGCATTTCGTGGGCCTAGATTATAGATTTAAAAGAAGCTTTCACCTTGCTAAAAAACTCTCAACGCTAGAATTTAAAAATTTCCGCTACCTGCGCGCTAAGGGCGAACGAGTAGAATTTATGTTTGGTGAAAACGAGCTAGATGGAATTTTTTATTTCTTCCCTGACCCGTGGCCCAAAACTCGCCATAATAAAAAGCGTCTTATTCAAGAGCCCTTTTTAAAATCTGCCTATAAAGTTTTAAAACCCGGAGCTATTTTCTATATAAAAACTGATCATGATGATTATGCTCTTTGGATGGAAAAAGAAATAAAGCAGTGTGGCCTGTTCAATATTCTCCTCGAAAGTCGTGATCTTAGGGCAGAATACCCCGAACATTTACTGGCCAAGTATACTACTGGCTTTGAGAGAATTTTTCTCGAGCAAGGAATTAAAATTAAGGCCTTCGTCCTTCAGTCCAAAAAAGGCGAGTAAAAACCAGAATGTCTTTAGATGAGCTAAAATTAAAAATTAAAGAAGAAGTTCCCATCTCGAATGTGATTGGAAGTTATATCTCTATAAAGAAGTCTGGCTCTTCTATGATCTCGCTGTGTCCGTTTCACTCGGACTCTAAGCCTTCTATGCACATCAATGACTCTAAGAAGATTTTCAAATGTTTTGCCTGCGATGCTGCCGGCGACGCCATTACATTTGTGATGAAGTATAGAAATCTTGATTACGTCGATGCTCTAAAAGAAATATGTCAGAAACAAGGAATCAATTTTGATTCTTACCAAGACGAAAAAAAGAGTAATCCGAAATTAGATATGGCCAAAAAGATCTTAACCAAGACGGCTCAACTTTATCGAAAAACTGCGACCACTCATAAGTTTCCTCCCTATGATGAATTCATAAAAAAACGCGGCTTAAATGAAGAGATCGCGGCCACCTACAATTTAGGATTTGCTCAATCTAAAAACTCATTGTGTGATTACTTAAAATCTATTCCCAATGAAAAAGACCGCTCTTTTGCTTTTTCGATCGCCGAAGAATTGGGATTGATAAAAAGGGACCGCAATAATTCGGAGGCCCATTATGACACCTTTAGGGACCGAATAATCTTCCCTATCTGGGATCAATTCGGCCAAGTCACAGGCTTTACTTCACGAGCAATTAGAGACGATCAGAAGGCCAAATACATGAATTCGGTCGACTCTTTCATCTTCAATAAACGAAACATACTATATGGCTTCCATCTTGCTAAAAATGCCATCAGGGAAAAGGATGCTGTCATCCTGGTGGAAGGAAATATGGATCAAGTCGCACTTTTTAATAATGGTTTTCACAACACTGTTGCAGTGATGGGAATTGCCCTTGGAGCTCCATCACTGGAGCGCCTGATTGGCATGACTAAAAATATATATCTTGGACTTGATTCAGATCCTGCGGGCTTTAAAGCGATGGAGAGAATGAATCAACAGTTGGCTGAAAAAGGGATCGTTGCAAAGTTTTTAGATTTTGCTCCTCAAAAAGATCCAGATGAATTCGTCCAAGCACAAGGTGCGTTAGCTTTTCAAACTAAACTAGATAATGCGATTCCGGCTTACGATGTTCTTTTAAATAAAATAATTCCAGAAAAGCTTCCGGAAGTTCTCGATCGCAAACTAGAAATCTTAAATCGCGCCTTTGAAATGATGGCGCCACTGCGAACTCATCTGGCTGCAACGGAGCGAGTCGTAGGAATTGCTAAACGATTGGGCCTCAAGTCAGAACCCGCGCAAATAGTAAAAAATTACGAAGAATACCTAGAGAAAATCGAAGCAAAAGAAAGAAACGCAGCTCGTTTTCAACCAAAAACTAAAGTGGTTGAACCAGAATTTATACCTGAAATGGATGATGAGTCACTTCACCTGAGCGATCTTGAAATTTCGGAACTAAATTTGCAAAGAGACGAATACGTAGCTCCGAAAAAAATTCTGAGCAAAACAGAAAAGCTCGTTGTGCAAGAACTAGTCCAACTTCCTGCACTTTTCTCTGGGGAAAGTACACTTGAATTACTTGATTTTATCACCTCTGATGAGGTAAAAAAATACATTGGAAAAGTTAAGAAAATTATTTTGGAAATCGACGAGAGTGAATACTCGTCCGTTATTTCTAATTTAACAAATACTCCGGAGTACTCACCGGAATTAAGGGAAGCCGTTTCATCGGCATTATTTAAGTACAAAATTAAAGAACTCGATTTAAAAACTAAATCGAAGATCATTCAAGACTTAAAAACAAAACTGCAAGTGGAGTTATTGAAAAATAAAAAAGATGAATTAAAAAGACTCCAACAAATTTGTGAGTCCGAAGTTGAGATGACCAGCCTCCTTCAAAATTTATCTGAAGTCGAAAAAAGTTTACAGGCATTAAAAAAATCGAAATGAAAGAATGACTAGATAGAAAGATCTTTGGACCGATAAGGGAGACCTAAAAAATGACTACACCTATTTCACAAGCTGTTGCTACTTTTCTAAACTCGAAGGAGTTCAGTCGCCTTCTAGTTAAAGGAAAAGACCAAAGCTTTATTACTGCTGAAGAAATCAACGATGCTCTTCCCGCTGGTGTTGTACTGGCAAGCGACATCGATGAAATCATGAACAAAATCATCGAACTCAAAATCGATGTGACAGACACTCCTGTCGAAGAAGATGAAGATGAAGAAGGAATCCGTTTAGACGGAACTGAAATCATTGAAGAAGCATTATCACGTGAAGAAAAAGCTGAACTACGTTCTGCTTCAACTGATCCGGTAAAATTATATTTAAAACGTATGGGTTCTGTTGCTCTATTAACTCGCGAAGGCGAAGTTGTTATTGCAAAAGAAATTGAAGAAGGTGAAAGAGAGATTATCCTCTCTGCCCTATCTTCGACGCATGCTCTTAAAGAAGTTGGAAAGCTTCGTGAGAAGATCGAGTCTCAAGAAAACCCACAAGAATACGTAAAAGAACTTGTGCGCGGTCTTGATGATGAATCAACTCCACAAGACATCAAAAAAACGAGAGACAGAATTTATGTGGTTATTGATCAAATCGCCATCATTCTTGCTGAAACTGAAAAATCCGATGGGACGCTAAAAGCTCTCGATGCTCCTCAGAAAAAGTTAATGGACGAAATTTCTGTCGAGCTTGCTGATTTAACTTTCAACAGAAAAATCATCAACTCATTCGTTGAACCAGTAAAAAAATACTACCTACAATTTAAAGAATTATTCGATCAACAAGATCGTATCTTTAAATTTTTAGAAGTTTCTGGCGGTGATGATTATAAAGTTCTTTATGAAAGAGTTATGGAAGATGATGCTTTCAAAAGAAAGCTCGCAAAAGATCTTTTCACAACTGATGCTAAAATTGAGCAGTTGATCAGAAATCAAGAAGACGTTATGAGAAAACTTCGTCGTCTAACTATTGATGCTGGAATGGAATTTAACGAAATCGAAAAAGTTTATAAGATTATCGTTCATGGTGAAACAAAGGCTGATAAAGCAAAAGCTCAACTCGTTGAAGCTAACCTTCGTCTCGTTGTTTCTATCGCGAAAAAATACACTAACAGAGGCCTGCAATTCTTGGATCTAATCCAAGAAGGAAACATCGGTCTTATGAAAGCGGTTGATAAGTTTGAGTATCGTCGTGGATATAAATTCTCGACATATGCAACTTGGTGGATTCGTCAGGCGATTACAAGAGCGATCGCTGACCAGGCCCGTACAATCCGTATTCCAGTTCACATGATCGAAACAATCAACAAGATGGTAAGAACATCTCGTCAATTGATTCAGGAATTAGGGCGTGAACCAACTCCAGAAGAAATTGCTGAAAAGATGGAATTGCCAGTTGATAAAGTTAAAAAAGTTCAGAAGATTTCTAAAGAGCCAATCTCTCTTGAAACTCCAATTGGGGAAGAAGAAGATTCTTCTCTTGGAGACTTCATTGAAGATAAGAAAATCATCTCTCCAGCTGACGCTGTAATGAGCATTACGCTTTCTGAGCAGACTCGTGCTGTTCTTTCAACGTTAACTCCAAGAGAAGAGAAAGTTCTTCGTATGCGCTTTGGTATTGGGGAAAAATCGGATCACACTTTGGAAGAAGTTGGTCAGGATTTCTTTGTTACTCGTGAACGTATTCGTCAGATTGAAGCTAAGGCCCTTAGAAAACTAAGACATCCTTCGAGAGCGAAATTATTAAAGAGTTATGTAGATAACTAGCTCGAAAAAATGCTCCCACAGGAGCATTTTTACCTCGTTAGCAGAGCAATTAAAAAGCCTAACGGCGTATTAAGAGTTCGAGCTAGCCACGGCGAGAGCCGTTAACAAATTAAATATCAAGGCCCTCTTTCCGAGGGCCTTTTTTTTTGCCATTTTTTAGTTCTTAATTATTAGTTGAATAAAAAAGTATTTTAAATATTCCACTCACATTTTTTAGATTTTGACCACAACTTTAATCGTTGATTAGAAAAATATATGCCATTCAATTTGGCACTTTTTAGCGTATAATCATCACTTGATCTAAATGAACCTCAAGCAAACCATAACGATAAAACCAAAAGAAGTGTGATATGTCTGAACGCGCCTGGACCCTTCCCGAAAGCATCAATGAAGAATGCAAAAAATACTTCAGTCCTGCACTTATTCAAACGGGTTTACGCTTCGTAAAACTTTCACGTGTTTCAATATCATTTAAAAAAGGATCTCCTGAAACTTATTATATTGTAAGTGGAATCGTGCGCGACGATCGCACGCATGAGACTAAGATCGTTTACAAAAAACGTTTCGAAGGAACTCCCGAAGGTCCACTTAGTTCAAATTGCGATTGTCACCACTGGACTGAAAAAAATCACTGTGGTCACGTCGTTGCTCTTTTTCTAACTTATCAAGTTCAACAATTTGTTGAAGCCGAAGGCCTTGGTAGTGCTGATTACGACAATGAAAGTGGCTTGCCTCCCATTGTTATCAATTCAAGCTTGGGTGTAAACGTTGCCGAATACGGAACAATTATTGGTGGAGCTCATCAGCTCATTGGTGCTCCGGCCGCTCCGACCTACTCTTCATTGCAATATTTATTACATAATAAAAAGATAGTCCCTTTTCCAATGCCAGAAACTTTCAAAGGTAAGTTGCAAATTTATCTTTCAACTGAAGAAAAGATAAAATTCAAATATAAAGCAACTGCCAATGAAGAATATAAGGTTTATCCCGAAATATCTTTATTTGAAAATCTTTATCTTTTTAACTGGAAGACTGGGGTAGTTTTCCATCTTCCTAGTGATTTAAAAATTCTCGTTCAACGAATTCGCTTAAATCCTTATTCGTATACGATCAATGATGTTCTCTCAAATATTTTAGAGTTAGATCTGATGACTCAAGTTGATGTCCACATAGACAATGTTCCAGTTGAAGAAATTAGAACTGTAACTCCTAAGTGCCGCGTGACTTTAGCTCCAGCAGAGAAAAAAGGTCTATTGCATGCCAGCTTAGAATTTTTTGATGAAAACGATATTTTAGTTAGTCCGCCTGAATTTTTCTCATACATGACATTTAATCATGGGATTTTATCCCACTTTAAAAAGAAGCAAGATGCTTATGATTTTATCATGTCAGTAGCTGAAAGTTTAAAAAACACAACCGATGTTTATAAAAAATTTATTGTCTCATCTTCAAAAAAAGTTCGCGCTCAACAATTAATTGCAGAATTACAAAAAAATCGCGACACCATAACATATGACCAAATGAGCAAAGTTATTTGTCGTTACGATAACCAAATCATGAAAGAGTTATTCTTATTACTCGTTCAAAATTTTGGTGATCAGTTTTTTAGATATGCTCACGCAGACAGCGAAACAAAAATTGTAAAATATGATGTGCAACCAGCTGTCGTTTTTCAAGGACTCACTGAGTTTCATCGTTTAGTGACTATTTATGGAATTGAAATCTATTATGACCGTCATGAAATCTCTAAATGGAATTCTCGCATTCGTTTTGAAAGGCGCTCATCTAGTACTAAATGGTTTGATCTTGAATTAAATATTGATCAAGACGATTTAGCTGTTATTCAAGAGGCTGATCTTGAAAGCGGAATGGTTATAACGAAAAAGGGATTAATTCTTTTAAGCAAAGAGCAAAAAGACTTAATTCGTTTTATGCAGAAATATACAAAGTACGAAGCGACAGATACGAAGACCCAAATTGATGGAAGTCAGACTTTTAAAAAATTTATTCTTCCTTTTAATCGCGCTCGAATTTTTGAACTTTTTGAACTTAGAAAAATTGGTATTGATGGAGCACTGAACGCTGAAGAGATTGCTCTTTGTGAAAAATTGGCAAGTCTTACTGAAATGCCAACTTATGATTTACCAGTTGAACTCAAGGGAGTTCTTCGTCCTTATCAGGTCACTGGATACAATTGGCTAAGATTTTTATATGAACACAAGCTCGGCGCCTGTTTGGCCGATGATATGGGTCTCGGTAAAACTTTGCAGACGATAACTTTCTTGCAAAGTATCTATGACAAAATTAAACACGTCCTAATTGTTTGCCCGGTAACCATTTTACTTAACTGGGAAAAAGAAATTCAAAAATTCTCTGAGATGGATATGCATATCTATCACGGAGGATCGCGCGAGTTTCCTCATGATAAAAAAATCATCTTAACTTCTTATGGAGTTATGAAAAAAGAATCTGAAGCAGTATTTGCTAACATCAACTTTGATATTTTGATATTGGATGAAGTTCAGCACCTGAAAAATGTTAGATCTCTTGGGGCCTTTTCAGCTAGAAAAATCCAAGCAGACTTCCGCATTTGTTTAACTGGTACGCCAGTTGAAAACGATCTTTCAGAATTTTATAATATTCTCGATCTATCGATGCCTGGAATTTGGGGAGATCTGCAATTTGTTCGTGCCGTTTCAAATACCAAGACGAGAGGAATCGCCAGAAGAACCGCTTCGCCTTTTATTTTAAGACGAACTAAATCCCAAGTTCTTCACGATCTTCCACCAAAAATTGAAAACAATGTTTACTTGGAGCTCAATGAAGAAGAGTTAAAACACTATCAACAAAATATGGTTTCAATTCGCTCAAGAATCAACACTTCGACTTCTTCGGCTAAGTACGGAGAGATATTGCGCGGCCTATTGCAGTTGAGACAAAACTGTTTGTGGCAAAATAGAAACAATGAACCAAACTATAAAAACATTGATTCAACCAAAATTGAATTTTTAATGGAAACAGTTGAGTCGATTTTAGAAGAAGGTCACCAAGCGATCATCTTCTCTCAGTTCACGACTTACTTAGATATTATTCAAACATTCTTTAGAGAAAAACATTGGAAGTACTCTCGCATCGATGGAAGCCAAAGTATTAATAAACGCCAAGAACAAGTTGAACTTTTCCAATCGGGTAAAAATCCAATTTTCTTGATCTCACTAAAGGCCGGAGGAGTCGGGTTAAACTTAACTGCTGCTTCGTACGTCTTTATTATGGACCCTTGGTGGAACCCAGCAGTTGAATCTCAAGCAATCGATAGAGCTCACCGTATCGGACAAAAAAATACACTGACCGTTTACCGTCCAATTATTAAAGGATCGGTAGAAGAAAAAGTCTTAAAGCTGCAAGAAGAAAAGAAGCAACTCTTTGCTGATCTACTTTCAACTGATGATGAAAGTGTATTTTCAGGAAGATTAACGATGAAAGATTTTGAAATGCTCTTTAGCTAGGTTTTGCGATGCTTTCTTGGAAGTCGAAAAAATACATAACAATTGGTTTGGTGTTTCACCTTATCGCTGTTATTTTTTCTATCGGCTTTTATCGCCACGACGAGCAGCGCGAAGTCTTGCAAGTCGTAGGCTACAAGCTCGGCATGTACGACTCAAGTTACCTCTCCTTTCAATTCCACTCCATGCTACGCTCATGGCTTCACCCCCTACTCTATATTTGGCCTTCAAAAATTTATCTCTTCTTCTTCAACTACAATCCCTTCACACTCGCACTTCTTTATAGACTCATCTCATCTGTTATCGGAATTAGTTCCCTATGGGTACTTTATAAAGCATTTTCAAAAAGGTTCCAGGACACTTTTCCCGAAAGGTTCCAGGACACTTTTTTTTTCTTTGCCGGATCGTTATGGTTTCTCCCTTTTTTGCACGCAAGAACTTCTAACGAAAATCTATGTGCGAGCTTTTTTATTTTTGCCCTTTATTATTTAATTCAAGAGAGTACTTGGAAAAATGCTATTTATGCTGGTGCCTTGTTTGGAGTGAGTTTTGTTTTACGCTTTCAAATGGCACTGATGATTGCTCCTACTGTGTTGTGGTTTTTAATTTTTGAGCGTTATTCTTTTAAGAAATATCTCGTCCTGACACTTTCGTTTTTTGCAGTGGTTGGATTCAGTGCGGCCATTGATTCTTATTATTACGGGGAATTCTCTTTTACTCCCTATAATTATTTTTATGTAAATCTCGTGCAAAAATATGCCGCTCAATTTGGCGTGACACCTTGGTATGATTATTTTGTTCAGTCCTTTAAAGATGGCGCACCCCCTTTAAGTTTGTTTTTTATTTCAGTCTATTTTATTTTATGGATTCGATTCCCGAAGAGTCTATTAACTTGGATGACACTTCCATTTCTTGTCGCGCATAGCTTAATTGGCCATAAAGAGTTTCGTTTTATTTTTCCAATGATTTTCTTTTTACCATTGATTTTAGCTTTTTTGGTTTGCGAATTTAAATTAGAGTTAAAAAAATCTTGGATTTTATTATTTCAAGTTTTCAACATTCCATTGTTGATCTATTTTTCGGTTGTACCAGCATCTAATCTCATGAAGTACTATGAACATCTGTATTATAAGACAGACATCGTGAATAAGGTCCATGTTACGAGTCCATTTGAGGATTACACAAAGTTTTATTTAAAAAACGATATTAAATACGTTCTATATAAGCCAGTAGATATGAAGGCATTGGTTACCAGCGACAAAAAAGTTTATATCTTCGCGATGAGTTTAAAAGAGCGAGATTTGTTATTAGAGAACTCTCAATGCAAGATTGATTTTTCTCTTTTTCCGATGTGGATTTATCAGTTGGATCTGATTAAAAAAAGGCGGACGTTTAGGTCTTGGACGTTGGTGGAATGCTCCAATCAATAGGTGCGATGCCTTTTGAGAGTAAATATTCATTACATTGTGAGAAGTGTTTGCAGCCAAAAAAACCACGATAAGAAGACAATGGTGACGGGTGCACAGACTTTAAGACGAGATGCTTATTATCATCAACATTTTTAGCTTTTAAATGCGCAGGACTTCCCCACAACATAAAAACGACATTTTCTTTTTTCTGATTTATTAAATCAATCACATGATCTGTGAATTTTTCCCACCCATAATTTTTATGAGACATTGGGCTTCCGTCTTCAACGGTTAAAATCGAATTCAACATTAGCACACCTTCTTTTGCCCAAGAAATGAGATAGCCATGCTTAGGCATTTTTAAGCCTAAGTCGCTTTCAATTTCTTTATAGATGTTTGCGAGTGAGGGTGGGATTTTGATTTCTGGCTGGACGGAAAAACACAGGCCGTGCGCTTGATTTGGCCCGTGGTATGGGTCTTGGCCGATGATGACGGCTTTTATTTTGTTGAAAGGTGTTTCGTTGAAGGCAGTGAATATGTTTTCTGGTGTTGGGTAGATTGTTTTGGTTTTGTAGTCGGTGAGGAGTTTCTCTTCGAGGGATT
>CANFHC010000041.1 GCA_947446575.1 Bacteriovoracaceae bacterium
CCAATTGCAGAGACAATAGCATTGTTTCCTTGATTGTTTTTTATATCAAGGTTTGCCCCATTTTTAAGTAATAAACTCACCAAATTTAAGTCACCGTTTAAGGCAGCAATAGACAGAGGAGTTTCACCTCGCTGATTTTTTACATCCACATTTATTCCCTTCTCAAGAATAATTTTTACTAATTCTGAGTTTCCAGTCGTGACGGCATACGAGAGTGGAGTTTCACCTTGAGCATTCGTAGCGTTGAGATTTACAGCTTTTTCTATAAACATTTTCACTAGCTCTAAGTTGCCACTGGATATAGCATGAAAAATAACTGTATCACCTAATAAATCTTTATCATCAATATTAACTTTTTTACTTGTTAAGTATTTTACAACTTCTATATTTCCACTAATCGTGGCAAGCATTAGCGGAGTATTACCCATTGAGTTTTTAACTTCTAGGTTTCCATTTTTCTCTGAGACAAGATGCTCGATGCGTTCTAGTTTTTTTCCAAAATATTCTTTTGAACTATCGCTACTTAAATAAATTAGTTCACAATCAATAATTGATTTAACTCCCTTACATCGCGTTTCTTTTAAATCATTATATCTTTGTACAAAATCAGGATTACTGGTAAAAGCACAAAGAGATTTTTCTCCAAAGGCACAACCTTGTACTATGTATTTATCATCTAATTTATTATCTAATTTCTTTTCAATCATATTACCTGCTTCAATACAACTTTGCCCATCGCCTAGATCACAAGCTTTTTTAGCTATCGATAGTGTTCGACTTTGATAGCCTACTATTTTATTAAGAACAGCGTACTCCATACAAGAATCTTTTTGGCAAAGCTCACAGCCTGTTTTAAATTTTTCCATTGCCTGAACAATGCTTTTCCCGTCAGACTTTAATTCTATTCCCTGACTTAAACAAAGTAGTGCATCTCCATCTGGACTTTCACATTTTGTGCTCTTCATTTTTTCTTTTTGATATGGCCCTTCACAAGTTTTATCAAAAACCCCATCTAGCCCGTCATTCACCTTATTCCACAAGCTAGAAATGGCAGCAGCAGTTTTAACGACAAAGCTAATCGGTCGTATTTTCGATGAAACATCATCTTTTTTAGCTTGAGTAAATGTATCGGCGTTATTAGCAACCCTATCATCAATGGTTGCCATTAAATGATTTTGTACTAAACTAATTGTAGAATATTTACTAGGAATAGTTCTTGTCTCACCAAAACGTTCGCCAAGTAAGGAGACGACATCTCCCTCCATTCTATATCCAACAGAATCACGAGTAGGCTGAAAACGATCATAGTCTTTATCCTTGTCTTCATTGCCATAAATAGTATTGTAAGTATTAATTGCGTCTTTTCCACCAAAGCCATTAAAGGTTACAACGTGAGTTTTCAAATTATTAGGTTCTGGCATTGTTGAAGCTAGCGCTTGGGCAAGTCCTCCCCCGAGAGAATGACCGGTAATGACTAACTCCTCTCGCCCTTCATTCGTAAGCTCATTCACCCATATAAGAAATTTGATTTTTACATTATTAACTTGGCTAGCTCCATAAGTGATATCTGAAACAGCACTTTTCAAACTCCTTGTTCCAGCGAAGGAAATAATCGGCGGTAAATTTTTATCATTAGGCTCTTTGGGTCTTAAAATGTACGCCTTTACATCTGAATCTGGAAAAATAAAAAAATCTCTTTTTTTATCAGCAATGAAATATCCTTCTGGAATTTTATCAAAAATATCTGTCTCGTCATAAATATCACCTGCTGCCTGTGAAGCAATTTTATGAAGTTCTGCAGTTCTTTGTTGGCATTTTGTTAAAGTATCGTTTAAAATTTTCATCCTTTCGATTTGTCTTCCATTTCTCAAAAGATCTTTTGCAAAAAGCTCTTGTTCAATTTTAGAAAAATCATTTTGAAAAAATGCCGTCAAACCACCAAAATTATTCCTTTTTGATTCGTTACATAGAAAATCATTACAAGGCGTAGATAAATCTTCTGAAATACTCTTTTCTTTTTTTAGATCAAAAAAAGAATTAGGGATATTAGGTTCTAGAATTTTTAATTCCTCAATACAGACTGGATAGGGCTCCTTTAATTCAAAATATTTGCTGTCCGATGCAAAAACTTCGCTCAAAAATAGTAAACTAAAAACAAGTAGAATTTTCAATTAATTCCTATCTTCATTTAATTATTGAAATGCGTGGGTAAACATCAATCCCTATCGGGATATTTAGTAATCTTCATTAATCAATAAATAACTAATCCAATAATTTAAAGATGTTAGATGTGACTTAAATCTTTCATCGTTATAAGTAGGTTCCTGAGCTGGAATGCTATTGCTTGATTTAAAAAAGACTTTTTCTTTGAACTAAGTAGGATACTCGAAAACTTACAATGATATAAAGAAATAATCCAAGAGCAATCATCACCCATGAAACAAAGGGCAAAATCAATCTTGCCTCTGAATCAAAAATAAATCTCATCAAGACCATCGTTAACACTGAACCAAATAATATTGATAAAACAATGCATAAAAGAATTAGAAATATAAATTCTCGAGTATAAATTTTTTTTATTCGATCAAGCTTTAGTCCCAACATATAATATAAAGTCATTTCTCTAGCTCGAAGATCAAGATGGTTGAAACTGACGGCAACCAAAACAACTAATGCAACAAACAGTGACAAAAGAGAGATAAATTTAATGGCCATGGCCATCAAGTCAAAGACATTTGTAATTTTCTTTATAACTTCTGATACGTCTAAAATAGAGACATTTGGAAAATATTCGGCAACTTTCGAAAATATTTCTCTTTTTTCACTACTAGATTTTACCTTAAAAGATGATAAAAAGGTTTTAGGGGCATCTTCTAAAACTCCTGGCTGAAATAAAATAAAGAAATTTGGTTCAAAGCTTATCCATTTTACTTTGCGAAAACTTGTAACAATTCCTTCAACCTCAATACCACTAACATCAAAAATTAATTTATCTCCTAATTTTACTCCCAATCTCTTTGCGTAAGATTGTTCTAGAGATATCTCACAGGGCTTTTTATCTTGATTGCATTTTTCACCACTAAATTTTCCCTCAACTATGCTCTCTGACCATGATAGTTTATCGCGATAGCTTAAATTGACTCCTCTATTTCTCATCCTCTCTGAATTTTGATCTTCACGAGTGGAAAAATCTCCTGCCCCAGGCTCTACTCTTTTTTGAGTTAACTCTTGGTTGATCTTGATTAATCTTCCTCTGATCATAGGAGCGAAAATAGCTTGATGCCAATGTTGAGCCTGAAGCAATTTATTATAATTTAAACTTTGAGAGTCTTGAAGATCAAACATGAAAAGATCAGGCCTTCGATCGCCATAAGTTTGAGCGAATTCATTTCGCAGAGAGCTGTCTAATTGAAAAATAAAAGTGGTCAGAGTCATTCCAATTAATAAGCAAATAAAGATAGTAAATGATGAAGTGAAATAGCGTCCCAATGTGATGGCAGCATGGCGATTTACAAATTTTAAATGTTCTGCCAATTTTTCTAAAATAACTGTAAATAATTTAAAACAAATTGCGGCCATTAGAATTACAACGGTTATAGAGCTGAGGAAATATCCTCCAACTTTAAAGGAATTGGCCAAGATCGTTGTCAAAATTATTATATAAATTAAAAGCGGTAAAAAATAATAGAATCTTATTCGTTTAAGCTCAGCTGGAAGATCTTGAAAAATTGTTGCCACAGGTGTTTGCAGAGCTCCTCTAAATATTGGACCTAATGCAAGAATACTACCGCCAAGGGAGAGAAGTAAAATTCGAACGATTGATAGGCCTCCAAGTCTAAATAAAAGGACGTCACCAATCAAGTGACTAAAAAATGTTTCTAGTAGTGGCAGTGATAGAACGACAGCTGATGTTGATATTAATACTGCTGTTATGGTGAGGACTATCAAATGAGCAAAACTTACCTTAAAAAGAAATGTTGTTTTAAGCCCCAACGATTTATAGATAGAAAATGTTTTTAATTTTTTTGAAAGAAAATGTTGAGTAAAATAATAAAGGCCCACTAAACTTAATAAATAAGTCATCAAAGTAATAAGTGATAAATAATCACTTAGAATATTTAACGAACGAGCAATTTGTTCACTTGACTCAACGGGGCCTACTATTTTAATTGTTTTATCTGGAAGCAATGCACGTAAATCAGTTTGAGTTTTCTTTAAATCATTAAATGCATTTAACTTAAGAGCGTAGGCAAAAGTTGCGGTTGAACCAAATTTTACGAGTTCCGTTTTTTGTAAATAATTATAGGAAAGGAAAATTTTCGGTGCAAAACTAAATCCTCGAAATGAAGAAAATTTATCTTCTATAATTAATCCATCAATCGTAAATTCCATTTCTCCAATTTTTAATTTGTCTCCAATCTTTACTCTTAACTCCCAGGACAAATCACGGCTTATCCACGCCATAGGTGCAGAATGTAGCTTGCCCCAATGCCCTGTTCCCTTAAATCCAAAATTCTCTAGAGAAACTCCGCCATAATAGGGAAATTCTTCTGAGACAAAATTTAAATCAGCTAGCTTGGAAAGCGGCAATTGGCCCCCAGCTCTTGAAACTAAAGAATAAGTCTCAATCCATCTAGCAAAGCCTAACTTATTTTTTGTAATATAATTTTCTATTGCTTCTATTTCACCTGAATCCATGCTACGTCGACTAGAAATGGACAAATCAGAGGCAATAAAGTTTTTTGCATTCTTGGAAATTTTTTCTTCGATTCCACCTTTAAAAGACTCGACCAGCAAAAGTCCCACGATCCCAAGTGATGCACAAAGAATATAAAACCAATTAAAGGCTCGATCAGATTTAAAATCACGCCAAAAAAAATTTATGAATGACATTTTCCACCTGTGAGTCGTACTATGCGATCGGCCCTAGCTGCCAACTCTTCATCGTGAGTTACAATGATCATTGTCGTTTTCTTTTCACGAACAATATTAAACAGCGTCTCGATAACCATTTTCCCAGTTTCACTGTCGAGGTTTCCAGTTGGTTCATCGGCCAATAACATTGGTGGACCAAAAACTAATGCTCTTGCTATGGCAACTCTTTGCTGTTCTCCACCAGAGAGCATTGAAGGAAAATGATCTACTCTATCTCCTAAACCTACCAAATTAAGCCAATCCATTGCTTTAATCTTATCACCTAGTCCGTTAATTTCTAAAGGCAATAAAACGTTTTCAAGTGCAGTTAAGTGAGGAATCAAATTAAATTGTTGAAAAATAATTCCTAAATTTTTAGCTCTCCATTCACAAAGTGCCTCTTCTGAAATTTTGGTTAAATCTTTTTTATCAAAAAAGATAGATCCGACATCAGGTTTTTCCAGACCAGCCAAAAGCGAAAGCAACGTCGATTTTCCACTGCCCGATTTCCCAAGCAATGCTATAATTTCACCAGAATTGATCTCAAGCGAGACATCGTCTAAAACTTTAATGAGTTTTTTTCCCTGCATAAAATTCTTTTTTAGATTTACTACACTAACTTTCATAAATTCCTCTCCACAAATTCGGTCACAGATACAGCAACGATCTCATGTCCTCGGGCGTTGGGGTGTATACCATCAGTTTGATTGTACTGGGGAATACCGGCGACTTCTTTGAGTATAAATGGCATAAAAGGTATTTTTTCAACGGTGCTAATATGTTTATACATCACTTCAAATTCAGTGGCGTATTTTTTTCCATAATTAGGTGGCATCAATAAACCTAACAGCAAAACTTTGATTTTTTTATTCTTTGCTATTTTTATAATTGATCTTAAGTTTTTCTCTGTCTCGGTGATCTTTAAACCACGTAAGCCATCGTTAGCTCCTAGTTCTAAAACAAGAATATCGGTTTTATTTTTCAAATGCCATTTCAATCGACTTTCACCGCTAGCTGAAGTTGAGCCGCTGACTCCTCCATTGGTAACCGTGACATCATATTTTTTTGCCCTTAAATTTTTTTCAACCAATCGAGGAAAAGATTGTTCTTCATCAACACCTTGGCCTTCCGATAAGGAATCTCCCAAAAAAAGAATATTGGTTGTCGCATGAGCTGAATTAAGGAAAATAAAAGCGAGAATAATTAGCAAAAAATATTTCATCATAAATTCCTAAGAAATAAGATTAGCCAATTATTCTCCTTATATAACTAGATGGAAACGAATTTTTAAAGTAATTAAAAAAGTCCCTCAATAGAGAGGTAGCGCTCTCCGGTATCATAACAAAATGCGAGTACTTTTGCCCCAGCAGGGATTTCATTTATTTTTTTAGCGACGGCAGCAAGATTTGCACCGCTAGAAATTCCTACTAGAATACCTTCTTTTTTAGCGGCATCGCGAGTGTATTGGAAGGCTTCGTCTTTGGAGATTGTAATGATTCCGTTTATTATTTCGCGATTAAGGATTGCTGGAATGAATCCCGCACCGATTCCCTGAATTGGATGAGGACCAGGCTGCCCACCAGAAAGCACAGCAGAGTCTTGAGGCTCTACGGCCCAAACTGTTAAGTTAGGGTACTGTTTTTTCAAAACTTCTCCGCAACCAGTAATATGTCCACCAGTTCCAACTCCAGCAATCATAAAATCAAGCCCATTCGGAAAGTCTTCAACAATTTCTTTTGAAGTAGTTTGGCGATGAACTTCAACATTGGCCATATTTTCAAACTGCATAGGCATCCACGACTGACTATTTTCGCTCACTAATTCACGGGCCTTTTCAATCGCCCCTTTCATTCCTTTTTCTTTTGGTGTGAGAATCAACTCAGCTCCATAGAGAGCTAATAAGCGACGACGCTCAAGACTCATACTTTCCGGCATTGTGAGAATTAGACGGTAACCTTTTACTGCCGCAACTATAGCAAGCCCAACTCCTGTGTTCCCAGATGTTGGTTCAATAATCAGAGTATCTTTTTTAAGGATTCCTTTTTTTTCAGCGTCTTCAACCATTGCTAATGCAATTCGATCTTTGATTGATCCACCAGGATTACTTCTTTCTAGTTTTAAAAAAATCTCAATGTTTTTTTTATTAGCTTCTGAAAAAAGATTGTTGATTTTAACAATTGGTGTTCTTCCAATAGAATCTAATATATTTTTATATTTCATAAGTAAGTTCCTCCAACTTGTTTATATCTAGTTCAATATTTTGATCAACGCGATCCAATTTAACTTCGCTTTTATGATAAACTATTGAATGCGCCGGAACACTCTTGGTCATCCAAACGTTGCCTCCAATCACACTGTGTTCGCCAATGATTGTTTCTCCACCGAGGATGGTCGCATGAGAATAAATTACACAATGATCTTTGATAGTCGGATGTCTTTTAGTTTCTGCTAGATTCTTATCGACGCTCAAAGCTCCAAGAGTGACACCTTGATAAATTTTGACGTTTTTGCCGATCACGGCAGTCTCACCAATAACAATTCCTGTTCCATGATCAATAAAAAAAGACTCTCCAATAACTGCACCGGGGTGAATATCTATTCCTGTCTTTTCATGAGCAATCTCAGTAATAAGACGGGGAATAGTTAAAATTTTTTGCTTATAAAAAAAATGAGCAAGTCTGTAAGCCGCAATGGCAAACAGACCTGGATAACAAAGAATAACTTCAATTAAATCCTTTGCGGCGGGATCACCCGCGAGCAAAGCTTTCGCATCTTTTTCAATTGCTAGACTTATTGGAATAATTTGTTTGCAATAATCTTCGACAATGCTTGAGACAGTTATTCTGTCTATTTTGACCAGACTTAAAATTCTTTCCAGATCTTTTAAATGCATGCTCATTACTGAATTTAACTCTTCTAAATTTTGAAATTTTTTCCTTACCATTCCTGGAAAAATTAAATCGAGAGAATCGTTAAAAAAAAATTCAACAGCCGATCTATCGATCGAACTCATTGATTCAAATTGCAATTTATGTTGGTAAACCTTTAAAGAAAAATTCTGCATGGGGACTCCATTACAATTCCAATTAATACTGGACAATTATAACATGCAAAAAATAGAGACTTTAAGTCAAATCAAGAGAAGTTTTTCCCCCACCTTTCATAGCGAAAATCTAATATTCCTTGCGTAATACTTAGATCAGCTCCGTTTCTTTTTTGTAGTTTTATTTGATGATAAGCAATATGTTATATTTATAATTGTGTTAGCACTTTGCTGAATCGATACAGCACACCTGAGAATTAAGCAGGGACCTTAAGCGCATCATGAGTTTTTAAAAACTCAATTACGAATTTGGTATTTTCACATTCGTTCTCTATCCAAATTTTAGCTTTATGAGCGCTAACTATTCTTTGAACAATACTCAAACCTAATCCGGTTCCCTTTCCACAAGCTTTTGTCGTAAAAAATGGGGTGAACATTTTCTCTTGAAGCTCCAGAGGTATTCCATTACCACAATCTGATACTGAAATAGTTATCGTATTTAATTTGTTTTCTAATTTGATTTCTATCCAACGCTTTTCGAGCAATTCAATTGCATCAAACGAATTGTTCAATAGATTTAAGAGCACTTGAGAGACTTCAACGGCCCTGCATTGCACGAAAAGGTCCTCTCTGTTTTCTGGATATATTAAACGTAATTCGACATTGTTAACTTTGAATTTCTCAGAACAAAGGGAAACGGTATCTTCAACAATATTATAAATTGATTCATTTTTCAAAAAGCAATCTTCACTTTTACCTGCGAAAAATCTTAATCCTTTGACAATTTTAGCAATACGATCTGTTGTATTATTTATTTTATCCAAACTTTTAGTTAATTTCTCTTCATCAATATCATTTCTTTTAACAGCATTTGAAATATGCAGAGACACCGATTTAATGATGGCTAAAGGATTATTTATTTCATGAGCAATCCCAGCAGCGATCTCACCAAGGGTTGCCATTTTAGCTGAATTATTAAAGATTTCCTCTTGTCTTTTTTTCTCGGTAATATCATATATATAACCATGCCAAACGATAGATCCATCAGCTGCTTTTTCAGGGTTGGCACTTACTCTATGCCACTTGGGTCCAGCCTTAGGCAAATTTACTCTGTAATCCAGAGTCCATTTCGTCATCTTTTTGCCAGATTCTTCAATTGAATCTAAAATCATTTGCTCATCATCGGGATGATAAGTAGAAAAAACTTTTTTACTACACTGCTCTACCTCTTCCGAGCTGACTTCATACATTTCCTCAATTAATCTTGAGGAATAAGGAAAGCAAGATCGTCCATCTGGAAACAATTGAAAAGTATAGATAAAACCAGGTAAATTTTCTGAAAGCTTTTTTAACAATGAATGAGCTTGATCTTTCTTTTTAATTTCTATTCGTGATTTAATTAAAAAAGCTACTTGTTTACCAATGATCTCTAGCTGTTCTTTTTGGTGCTCTGTGAGCTGCTTAGCTTTATTATCGATAACACAAAGGGTTCCAAGCGCAAATCCTTCCTCATCGATTAATGGCTCTCCTGCGTAGAATATAACATTGGGGGCACCAGTAACTAACGGATTATCAAAAAATCTTTCATCTTTGGTAGCATCTTCAACATAAAAAAGTTTTTTTTCATTTATAGCATGTCCACAAAAAGAAATTTCTCTAGGTGTTTCAATCGCACTAAGCCCATTTCTTGATTTAAACCATTGGCGATTGTCATCAATTAAGCTGATCAAGCAAATTGGAACATCACAAATTAATGCTGCAAGCTTAGTCAAAGAATCAAATATGACTTCAGATTCAGTATCTAAAATTTCATATTTTTTGAGTGCATTTAATCGTTCTTTTTCATTAGCTGGAATTTTTGGTTTAATCATTTAAAAACACCATAATTAGGGGCCGAAGCTCAACTCCTTATCGGTCAACCTAATTATATGTTTAACATATTTTTTATAATCTGCTTTCTGCTTTTGAGAATTTATTTCCCCCCCCTCTTTTGGCATTCAAATTGCCTATCACATTTTGAACTCGCTTCGACACGATCAATAAAAATAAGATTAATATGACTTCATACCAGCGATGTAAAAATGATGAAATTAGCTATGACCCTTATACTTTTTTTGATTGTTTTCTCAAGCTGTGGAAAGCAAAAATCAACACTACTCATTGAATCGGTAAAGCCACTCACTACGACTGAGATACCTCAGGATACCTTTGCAAAAACGCGAGAAATACTTCAACATTTTAATGCCCAAGAGGAAGAAGAATCTCAAATATCACTTAAGGATCTAGGTAATCTGCAAACGAATGAAGGTTTAATAAAAGTTTTACCATTCATGGACCCAAAAAGTGGTAGTAAGTTTTTTTTAAATATAAAAAATAAGAAAATCTTTGGATACCAAGACTATGGAATTTTGAAAGAGCCCGATTTTCAAATTTCACTTAGAGATAACGGTCAAACTCTCCATGCGCCGGTATTTTATCAACATATTCAATCGGCCAAACTTAATTCCACAACTCTCCCCTTACTCGGTCTTAGGATTGCACTTGATCCTGGTCATATGGGAGACAAAGAGTGGGATCGTCCAACTGGTAAATATATTCACGATGACTCAGGTAATATTTTAAGCGAAGGATACATCAATTTTATCGTTGCCCAATTGCTTAAAAACAATTTAGAAAATCTAGGCGCAGAGGTTTTGGTAACTCGCAATAATTTGCATCCCGTTAGCAAGCTACCTGCTAGAACTTTTCCTTTGATTAAATTTGCTAGAACTGAACTTCAAGAATCTACACTTAAACCTTGGTTTTTGTCTTTGCTTAACAATGCTTCTTCTAGAGAGATGCTTTATGATTCCTTTGAAAAAAGCGCACGACTTCGTTCATTGTTTTCAGAAAGCAGGCGAAGTGATTATTTCATTTTGCGAGCTGATCTAGATGCGCGAATTGATCTTATCAATCGGTTTAACCCAGATATCACACTGATTATTCACTTTGATACTGCAGATAGATTAGATGACCCACAATCCCTTAATCCATATGTAATTCAGGCCACAAAAGGTTTTGTTGTCGGAAGCTATGGAGCAAATGAGTTTTCCAGTCGAAATCAACGAAAGTTTTTTATAAGACATTTACTTGATTCGTATTCTTGGCAAACCTCCCTTGATCTAAGTCGATACTTGATTACAGAAATAAAAAATAAATTAGGTGTGAAGTTAGCGAGTTCTGCAGGGCCGGAGAGCATAGAGGTTGAGCCTGGAATTTTCAGCCGAAATCTCTATGTTCCAAGTCGGCTTTCCCCATCTGCTGTTGCCTATATCGAGTGTCTTTTCTACAATGAACCTAAAGAATTTTATCGAATTCTTAACCTGACAGATACAATGGCGATTAATGGGCATACTTATCCTTATTCAAATCGACTTAAACAAGTCGCAAATACACTTAGAGATGGAATTTTAAATTTTGTTAGAAAATAAAACCTCCCCTGACGCACTGACACTTAAAGAAAGGCTAAATAAGAACTAAACTGCCTCCATACTAATTTTATACGAGGTTTTTTATATGTCAGATGAAAGTCAAGTCTGCCCGAAATGCAATTCACCTTATGGTTATCCAGATGGAAATTTATGGATATGTCCGGAGTGCGCTCATGAGTGGACGTTGGAGAAGACTGAAGCTGCCGTAGAAGTTATCGCAGGTCCAAAATTTTTAGACTCTAATGGAGTTCAACTTCAATCTGGCGATACTGTAAGAACCATCAAAGATTTAAAAGTCGGCGGCGAAACACTTAAGTCTGGAACAAAAGTGAAAGGGATTCGTTTATTAGATGACCCTGTCGATGGCCATGACATTTCATGTAAAGTTGATGGGCATGGATCTATCTACTTAAAATGCTCTGTTGTTAGAAAAGATTCTTAGTCATAAGGCCTCCTATATAGAGGCCTTTGTTTTTTATCTCTTTTTATTTTATCAATAATGGAGGCTCTAAATTCGACAATGCATTTATCCCAACTGGTGGTGTTGTTTGCGTGAGAATTCTGATTGCTGACATAGAACGGCACCTAGCTTATTAGTCTCTATTGTTTACATTTCAAATCTATAATACCCAGGTGAATTTTTTCTTTTGTTTTATCAGAGCCAAGAGGACCTCGGTCCACATTAGTCTGTTTTCCCGAAATAATTAAACCAATATTAAGTTTGTTTCTTAGTGATGAATAGAGACCTTGATACTCAACAGTGCACTTTGCATCGACATCTGCATTCATGTGATCACAATTTTTTTGCGATGATGTAATTTCTAAATACAAAGAAGCAAGCCTTGAACTCATTTCATAATTAGATAATATTTTTTTATTAAAACCATCTACGTCATTTGAAAGTTCTAAATAAGCATTGCGATAGATAAAGCGACAACTTTCGTCGAACTGTGAAGGATATTCGCTGGCCCAAATCTTAGGTGAAAAACTCGATACCAAAAGTAATAAAAGTAACGACGTTTTCATAAATTACCTCTCCTTTAAATGTTAATTTCTGACTATAGACAAAATTAGAACACTATTCCCTGAAAATGAAAATATCGAAATCCCCCCCTGTTTAGATAGAAACAGGAGAACTTGGGTGAAATCCAGGTTGACGCTGGTAAATAGATTCCATTTGCACTCATTGCTAGGCAGCTCTGTTTTATCTTAAATTATTATTCTCTTAAGCTACGCCTAGCTTATTTTCTAAACAAATGACTATAAAAATCCGAATAGCAGTTATCCTTTATGCTTAATACTGTTCTTGGGAATTAAAAAATGTTTAATTTTTCTTTTGTCTCTCACTACTTAAAAAGCAAGTCTTTCGTCATTGTCTTAATTTTTGCGATAGGCCTCTTCGTAATAAGATTTTTTCTTTTCCAACAAGAGCTCTCACAAGTTAAAGCTCTCTATCGAACAGAGCAAGATGCAAAAGTTATAGATTTATCATCAAACTTAGAAGAAAAATTGAAAATGAGCTATGAGACTTTAAGAACTATAAGCTTACTGCCAGGAGTAAGAGCAATTGAAGAGCCTGGAACTGAACTCTCACCAGATGTAAAATCTGCAATTCAACAAATGTATAACAATATTTTTGTTAACATACGTGTTTCCGAAATTTATGTCTTACCAAAAGATTTTGATTTCATGAAAATTAATCCGAAAACTAAAAAACCCCAAGAGCCACTTGCTGTTTTTGATGAGCTGATAACTGGAAACAGTGAAGTTAAAAAAGAGGAAGTGAAAACAGAAGATAAAAATAAATTGGAAGAGGTTGAAGAATTTGAATACGCACTTCACAAAGAGCAATTAAAATACCTCGCTGAAAAATACCCAACCAATTCGAGCTTTGAGAAACTTGAGGTGCCGATGGTTTCTGGACCAGAGGTTATCACTTGCGACAATGCAGAATTTAGCAAAGAAGACTTGGCTAAGAAAAATGACAATGGAAGAAAAGGAATAGTATTTACAGTACCTAAATACAGCCCAAGTGGAAAGTTAAATGGAGCCATTTCCGCAGTACTAAGAACAAATGTTATCAAAGCACTTATTCCAGAAAAAAGTTATGGGTTAATCAATAAAGAAGCTAGAAATCAAATCATCCGCAACCCTTCAAAAGATTGGCTAGATTCTATGAAGTTTTTTGAAGAAGGAAAAAATAATCCCAATCTTATTTATTCTAAAGTGTTAAACTTAAAAACTAATGACAAATCCTCATGGCATTTGTGGATTGCTATTCCTGATTCAGAATTCTATCAAACTATAAATTATAAAAATGCTCTCGATCATTTTATAATTGAAGTCATTATTGCCTTCCTTATTATACTTTCTCTTTTAAGGCTTACTTTAAGCAACTTTCAAAAAAATTTTACTATCTCGGATGTGATTCATTCCCTCCAAGGATCAAGTGGTAACCAAAACGAAATGGCAAAAGAGTTAAAAAGTGCTTCCCAAGCAATCGTCTCCTCGACCGAGCAGCAATCAGCAATGACTTATCAAGTGGCCGCTTCTGTTGAAGAGATAAGTGCGATGGCAGAGAAATCTAAAGAGACTATTCGTTTTCTTATGGATATTTCAAAAGACAGCATCGAAACATCTCATTCATCAGCAGATAACATCACCAAGTTAGCTGATGCTATCGCTTCCATCGAAAATAGTGAGAAATTAATTTTAAAACAAGTTGAAAGTAATGAAGTTCAGCTTAGTAATATTTTAACATTTATAAATGAAATAAAAAATAAAACAAAACTGATAGATGACATCGTTTTTCAAACAAAACTTCTCTCCTTTAATGCTTCAGTAGAAGCGGCCAGGGCAGGTGAACAGGGAAAAGGATTTGCTGTTGTAGCTGAAGAAGTTGGAAAATTAGCAGCTTCAAGCGGAATGGCTTCCCACGAAATAAATGATATGCTCTCTGGTGGAATTGAAAAATTTGAAGCTCACTTAAAAGATAATTCTCAAAAAATTAATGCCCTAATAAGTGATAGCTCAATAAAGCTTGAAAATGGAAAACAGCTCTCAAGTAAATGTGTGTTGCAATTAAAAGGAATGAATAAAATTTCCGAAGAAATAAAATCTAAAATCAGCGAGACCGAAGTTGCAATAAAAGAGCAAGCACTCGCACTTAACGAAATTTCAAAAGCAACAGCTGAATTTCATCTCTCTATAGATGAGAATCGTTTGAAATGCCAAAATGTATCGAAAATTGTTACGGACATTTCAACGAACTCTGAAGAAGTTCAATCAGCAGTCATTAATTTAAATCGGTTGGTAAAATGAGTTCACTATTGCTTACTTCTAAAGAAATTTGAAAGTTCTTTGGAGGTAAGTTTATTGGGATTTTATTAACCAATTTTAGCCTATGAAATAGAGTCCTTCTAATTAAAAAACTATAGATCCTCTTAGAAAAAAATATTGGTCAAGAATAAAATCCCTTGCTACTACCTTCGGTATGAATAAAAAAATAATGATTTTATTGATTCTCTTCTCCCATTTACTTCTTACGGCGAAGGCAGCGGAGGTCGATCATTTTACAAGAAGAAATGAAGAGCTTGAAGATTCGAGTGCACATCTTAACTTATTGGCTAATCAGGATATTGATGCAAGCATTGCCATATTAAATCGAGGCCATAATGGTTGTGATGAAGATGCACTTTACCAACGACTGCAAAGATATTTTGCTAATCATGTTTCAGGTATTTTTATTCGAGATGTTCTGAGAAGTAATAGTTTCCCAAAAAGAAAAATTAAGATCCGCGACTCTGTTTATCAGGACTGGAGCGTTTTTGATGGGGCCATTCTCAGTCTTCCTATCTTGACTCAATCGGGAGTTGCGATCTCTCCTTTAATTCAGATTGGTAATGTGGCGATTGGAACCGATAAGTTTGAGCATATGTTTGGTGAAGGCTTTAGCTATTTTATTAGAAACTATAAAGATAAAAAAGGAGCATTAAGCGCGATTAAAATGGGGATCTGGGGAGAAAAGACAATTCTTGGTGGCCTGCCTTTAATCACGGGAGTTTTTAGTTACGGGGATCTTACAGCTAACTTTAACGGTATGAGATTTTGGAATCATATTCTTCAAAAAAATGATGATGCTCTTGGAAGTCAATATAATGAAGGGCCTTATGTCGTTTGCCAAGAAAATCATTGGCACCGAAAAAAAATGGTAGACTTTAAAAAATATATTGATGACGCCTGGGATGAGGGAATTAATTGTTCCAAATTCTTTAGTAAAAATGCATTAACTAAATTCACCAAAAGAATTAACGATTTGGGATTCAGTTGCCCAATAGCGCCAGAAGCACTCAATCAGCTCACCGTTAAATACGGTCCTCTTTCAAAATGGCTCATAAATTCTAATGGAAATGAAGTCTTAAAATTTTTCAATTCAACCGATTATCATCAAGAGAAATTATAAAGTCGTTCGCTTTAAGTGAATGGATATGGGGCCTGAGCAATGCCTTATTCCTTAAATGGAGCCTTTGCACGATATTCACCTTGGCGACTGAGCATCCATCCGGGGTATTCTTCAGGTAGAAGACTTACGTTATTTAAAGTGGATAGCTCTAAATCTGTTAATGTCACTTTCGTTGAAGCGATATTATCGTGGAGTTGTGCAACTGTTTTAGCTCCGACTATAACTGTACTCACTGCAGATTGATGGAGAAGCCATGCAAGAGCAATTTGAGCAACAGAAACTCCATGAACCTCTGCAATTGGTCTCATCACATCAATACATTTAAAAGCGCGTTCTTTATCTACTACAGGAAAATCAAATTTAATCCGGCGTGCCCCTTCAGGTCCTTTTCCATCTGCAGTGTACTTTCCACTTAAAAGTCCACCAGCAAGTGGACTCCAAATCATAGTTCCTAATTTTTGGTCTTGAACCAATGGAATAATTTCTCTTTCAATATCTCGCCCAGCGATTGTGTAATAAGATTGCACACTTTCAAAACGTGACCATCCCCTTTTTTCAGAGATCGCTAAGCCTTTCATGATTTGCCAAGCTGACATATTGCATAGACCGATATATCGCACTTTTCCGGAACGAACCATGTCGTTTAAAGTAGACATCGTTTCTTCAAGAGGTGTGAGTGGATCAAAACCATGAAGTTGATAAAGATCGATGTGATCAATTTGCAAACGTTTTAAACTGGCATCCAGCTCGTTCATTAAATGATAGCGAGAGTGCCCACGACCATTGGGAAGTTCGTTCATAATTCCTGTGGCTTTTGTTGCAATCACTAATTCATCTCGGGGAAGCCCTAATTTCTTTAGAGCAGCACCAGTCAATTTTTCCGATTCACCAAAAGAATAAACATTGGCTGTATCAATGAAATTAATTCCAGCATCAAATGCTGTTTTAACTAAAGCAGTTGCATCATCTTGTTGGAGTTTTCCAATATTTTCCCAAAAACCAATTCCTCCAAAAGTCATGGTTCCTAAACAAAGTTCAGAAACATAAAGACCAGTTTGTCCTAATAAATTATATTTCATAAATTCTCCTGTGAGCTTGCAATGAACTGAAACAGAATAAATGATAAAAGACGAAAAAAGGCTACTCTTTTTCTAGCCTTTTATTAAATATAAAAAAATAATTCTATTTATATTCGATTTGCTCGTGCAAAAACAATAACACCAAAACTCACTAGCAGAATCCCTACACAAAAATTCCCAACGAAATTTTTCAACTGATTCTCATCCATCACAACTCTTGCACACGTTATCGAGCTCGCATATTGTCTAGACACCGCACTTGTTCCACTTGTAATTGATGTTGGAGTAAAAGTTGTACTATAAGGTGCTGGCGTCACTATTCCCGTTCCACTAATCACTCCATCGGCATCATCTAAACGAATTCGACCATGAGCATCGATATCTCCGCCGCCAACACCAACAAATCCTTGAACATTAGTTCCCTTAGTTCCACCAATCGCGTTGATTGTTCCGTTGACTGTTAAGATACTTTGAGACTGCAACCAGATGGCCCCACCAGAAGCTCCTCCGCCTCCACCACTACTGATTTCAGTTCCAGCTCCTCCGCCATTTCCTCCGTTGGAAATAAGTGATCCATCGATTGTGATATCTCCACCAGAAACTATTCGAAGAGTTCCACCGCCGCCGCCGCCGCCGCTGCCAAACCAAGTATCAGGAGTTGCGCCATCTATTCCAGTTCCACCAGCGCCTCCGCCTGAGCCACCTAAAAAACTTGTATCGAAATTTGCTTCAGCTCCATAAGTAGCACCATTAGCTCCAGCTGTTGTTGAGGAACCATTACTATCACCATCAAGGGCCGTTACCGCTGAAACAACTTTGTATGTTCCACCACCGCCACCAGCTCCAACTGAAATTGCACCACCACCTAAAGCAGAAAAATTACCACCAATCCCTGCACCTGCTCCACTTCCATTTGCCCCATTGGTTACAGTAGAACTACCACCGCTAAATCCACCAGGGCCTCCAGTTCCACCTGCGGCGATTGCACCGATGCTTCCATCTGCTCCGTTATTGCCACTGACATCGATCGAGCCTCCGCCATTGATATTAACGAAGCCTTGAACTTTAATTACAACGCCAGCGCCACCAGCGCCTTTAAAAACGTTTACCGGTGCATTGAGAATTAAAGTTGTGCATTGATAAGATCTTTTACCTACTAGAAAACTAGCGGCCGTGCATGCGCCATCGGATCCATCTCCCACGTCAGTTGCAAGAACTGCAAAAGAAGACAGGGAGAATAAAAAAAGGGTTAACACTAATCGCATGATTAAATGTTAACCCATTTTAATAAAAACAAAAGCAGTCTATTTTAATTTAGTAATTTTTAATTGAGTATAAACTTCTTCTACTCCAAATCCAATCGCAACACCGAATCCACTTGAAGACATCGTCGTCGCACAACGGTGCTTAATTACAAATGTTATTGGTGCAGTAAGTGTAATTTGTCCCATAATAGTTGAGAGCTCCATTCCACCAGCAACGTTATGGCTTCTTGCATTTGATCCTACAAGCACCATTTCACCAGTACCTGCATTTACTAATACCGCTTTATGAAATCCATCTAAATAAGCTGGTGCTCCACCATCAATTGCATAAGTTCCAGCAGCAAGAGTAAATTGATTGCTCGCTAGAGTGACAAACGAAGTATCTCCATTAACTGTATTTAAATCGCGAATCTGTTCCCAATTTTTTGTAGCGTCACACGTTCCACCGTTGACTCCATTTGCCTTCACATCTTTTAAGTACACAACTTTTTGAGCACTATCTGGAATGATTGATGCTGGTAATCTTCCCGACGCTTCGATCACTGGAATTTGTCCGGCACTTAATCCAGTATTAACATTGATCACTCCGCCGTTTCCTGAAATTGTTGTTCCTAAAATTCCTGTTCCAGCTGTGAGGCTCACTAAACCTGGATCACCCTTATCACCTTTTGCTCCTGCAATTCCTGCTGGACCCGTTAAGCCTTGAGCTCCAGTTAAACCTGTATCGCCTTTATCTCCTTTTGCTCCAGCGGCCCCTGCTAAACCTGCATCTCCTTTATCACCTTTTTCTCCTGCGGCCCCAGCTAAACCTGTTTCTCCTTTATCACCCTTTGCTCCTGTAGCACCGGCTGCTCCTGCAATTCCTGCTGGA
>CANFHC010000042.1 GCA_947446575.1 Bacteriovoracaceae bacterium
GCCGACTTTAAACTTTTTGAAGAGATAAGATTCGCATCTTTAGCTTGGTCTGAGTTTTTGTTTACAATAGAACTAATTTCTTCAATTGTGGCTGAAGTTTCTTGAAGTGAAGCAGCTTGTTGATTAATGGCCAATGACAATTGACCTGATGACGTTGCAATTTTATTAGATTCATAGGCAACTTCATTACTCGACTTTGATAAGTTCTCAATAATTTTTTCAAGTTTAAGTGAAACAGAATTTGATATTTTATAAGAAATAATTAAAGAAGTAATAACGGCGAGGGCAAACAATGAATAAAACCATTTTTGTGAGTTGTAAATTTCTTGAAATAATACATCTTCAGTCGTTCTGATTAAAACCCCCCAACCAAGAGACGGAACAATTTTATTATCATGAATAGGTGAATAAGCTGCCAATTGAATAATTTTCTTTCTTGCATGTGTAAAAAAGCCGCTCCCCGATTTTCCTTGAACTAAATCTTGAGCCGGCTTCAAACCTTTTTGAGCAAGATTTAATTTTCCGAGAACATTCGGATCATGAACCACATCTAATTTATTTGAGTTGTTATATGCTGGATCATAATCAACAAAAACATTTCCCTCTTTATCTAAAAGAGTAATTTCTGCATCCTTTAAACCTTTTTCTTTTAAAGATAGATAGGTTTTTTGAATTTCAAGCTCAAACCATCTTGCTCCTGCTCTATTAGTTATAACACCAATTGTTTTACCGGCGGCATCTTTAATCGCCGTACTAAAGCTCGATCCGAATCTTGCTTCGCCATAAGAAGCTGCTACAATTTTGTCAAAGCCAGGATCTTCAACATAAGTTCCAGTAAGTCCTCTGGATTTGTCTTCTGTATATTTTTCAGAAATAACTGCTTTAAACCAAGGTTCATTTGAATAATTTTTGGTGTATAAGGTTTTTATTTCTATCGGCTTTTTATCAGGAGAGATATCGTTTACGGCAACTAAATTCCCCTTAAGGTCAGTAATTAAAATCAAATCGTAAATCCCATACATAACAGAGTACTGATTTAAAAAATTAATAATATTGGTTTTATCCATTCCTGCAATGACTGGATTTATAGCAAAAGCTTGAACATCTCCATATCTTTCGTAAAACTGGGCAGCAACAGAAGCTTCAATTCTATTTGTATTTGATTTAAAATCTTCGATTAATCCTTGCTTTGCAGTTTGAACCATTTTCTGAAATAAAATAATAGAAGAAATTCCAAGCATCGCTATAATAAAACTCGAAAGTAATAGTATTTGAATTTTCAGTGATTTATTTTTCAAAAAAGACTCCGGAATTATAATAAGGAAAATCAGGTATAGAGTATTATACACTGAGAACTAATAAAAAAAGTCTTGCTTCTGTTAAATATGACAAATTATTGTTAAAATTTCCCTCTAACAGAGAAGAACCGTTTTTCACAAGCTAGTATTGGTTAAACAAAATCTCCATAAATTTTTGTCGTGATTATCTTTGAGCAATAATTTTTGATCATAAGAAGTACATCAATTACAAAAAAAAATTATTCTTTTTGTGATGAATGAAAAAGTATGATCCAAGAAGAGTTATACTAGAAATAATGACTAGTACTTTTAATTTAAACTTTAATGAATTTTAAGGTGCTTCACTCGGATCAAGTGCACCGTAACAATTGCTCGTATCGCTATTGTATTGAGGAATTTGTTCATGCTTGCAAATACCAATGCTTGCTTCTTTGAATTTTTCACAAGTGTAGCCAAATGGCATTGTTACACATTGATGAGTGCAAGTGGCATTGCCGTTAGCATCGAGCCCGGTGATAACTTTGTAGCAAATATTTGAATAATCCAAAGAATGCTTTTCTTGGCATTCACCCGATGAAAAGCATATTTCTGGCTTAAACTTTTCAGCCGCCATTAAATTAAAAGTCATCAGGATTAAAAAGGCTAAAGTGCATTTAGTTTTCATCAATTCTCCAAAACAATTAAATTATCTTTTAATAATAAATCATAATACAAAATTTTCCAACTCGTATTGTTTTGAGTCACTCTGAGGGACTTATGGATTGAAGTTTGTATTAACTTGAAAATGTCCGTAGCGAAAAAAGAGGTTATGGATTTAATTTTAATTTTTCGCTTATTTTTAAATTTTATTAAAATCTCCAGTTGGACAATACTTGAGCGTTTTGCTTTGTTTTTTTGCTAAAACTATACCCAACCTTTCGCATATTACTTAATTGACAGACCTATTTTTATCTACTTAAATTTTATGCAACATATATACATAATTTTTATAAATAAATAATCATCGTTATATCAGGGAGATTTTAAATGAGTCACGTATTTGCGTTTTTTCATAAAGGTGGAATTTTCATGTATCCCATTTTGGCCTTCAGTTTACTGATCGTCGCCTTTATTGTGGAACGATACATATCTCTTTATGTAAAACACAAAGTAGCACCAATTGATTTCAGAAAAACAATCTTAGGTTTTATCGCCAAAGGTGATTTTAAAGCTGCACACACTTATATTGATATGAGTGCTAAAGACACTAGTATCGGAAAAATTACAACTGTCGCTTGTAAATTAAGAAGTGCAGGGGCTGGCGACGAAGCTCTTCAAGCGCGTATGGATGAACAACTTTCAAGAGAAATCTCATCTTATGATAAACGCACTGGGTTCTTAGCAATGTTTGGTAACGTATCAACACTGTTTGGTCTTCTTGGAACTGTAACAGGGATGATTTCATCATTTGCTGGAGCTGGTGCTGCTACTCCAGTTGAAAGAGCGACTCTTTTATCAAACGGTATTTCTGAAGCTCTAAACGCTACAGCTTTTGGTTTAGTGGCAGCTATTCCGGCGCTTGTTGCTTATGCTATTTATCAAAACAGAACAGAGCAAATTGTGGGCACATTAACTGAGGATGCTTCTGAAATTTACCATGATTTTTTATTTTATACTGAAAATCACAAGAGTGAAGTTGATGGAGAAGTTATTGGTATGGGATACCCAACTGAAAAAGCACCAGCTATGAAGAGAAACTAATGAGTGGTGGAGGTATTGGTCATAGCGGACCAAAAAAATCATTAGATTTTGAACTCAATTTGACTTCAATGATTGATCTGTTGTCTACGTGTACGTGTTTTTTGTTAATTTCAGCAGTTTGGGTTCAGATGGGAACTGTAGAAATTAAGCAAAGCCACGGCACTGAAGCAGCAGCAACAAGCAAAGAATCTCTAGACTTAGATTTAGTTTATAAAAATCCAAGCGAACTTCTCATTAATGTTAAAAAAAATGGAAAGATTATAAAAGGGATTGATGTTAAAGCTGAAACTAACGAAGCTATGCTTACCAAACTCAATGAGACTATTGCTAATCAAGTTTTAAATAAAAACAATTCAACTAAAAAGATTCAAATTGCTGTAGCAACTGTCACTCCCAAAATTGGAGTGAATTATGGGCAATTAGTTTCTGCTTTAGATGTACTTAGAAAAAATCAAATCGTGAATATTGGCGTTCTTACTGCCAAGGGACAATGAGGTAAGTAATGAGACTTAACCAAAGTATCGTAGCTGCTAATCCATTTGAGAAGCACTTGATAAATCGCAGAAGAAAAAAAGGTAAAGGTATGAGGTCACCTCAATTTACCTTAATGCTTACTTCGATGGTTGATATGTTTTCAATGTTAGTTATTTTCTTACTACAAACTTTTTCAAATTCCCCTGAAATTGCAATATTAAAAGGAATGACACTTCCAAATGCCACTACCGCAGCTATAGTTAGAGAAGCTCCTGTCTTAGCAATCGCAAGAGATGGGTATCTCTATTTAGATCAAAAGCTCGTCGGAAAAACTAGCGATATCGCTAAAAAACCTGATGAACTTTTGAACAAACTCAATATTATTAAAAAGGGTTGGGTTAATTCACATACGGTAGCCTTCACGGGAGATATAAATCTTCAAGCAGATAGAGAAGTTGATAGCACGAGTGTTTCAATGGTTATGGCTATTTTAACTAGCTCGCAATTTCAATCCATTCAATTGGCGGTTGTAGGCGGTAAATGAAGATAGTAATAGCTCTTTTTTTTGCATTTTCCTTCTCCACTCAAACTCGAGCGAATGATTCACAATACCTGATAAAAGAAATGGAATCACTTCGCGATTCATTAAAGTTAGATGATCAGGCCAGGATTGATTTGACCCTTCGTTTAGCTGATCTTTATTTTGATGTTTCAATTCAAGAGGGAAAAGGCGAAGACATTGAGTCACTAAAAAAAAATCGTCTCAAGGCGCTCGATTTATATAAAAGATCACTTGAAGGTACTGATAATTTAAAGAAGGCTTCTGGTTTAAACAGAATTAAAATTCAATTTCAAATGGCCCGTCTACTCTCTCGATTGAACGAAGGAAAGATGGCCGAGCCTTATTACTTAGAAATATTAGCAAATAATGAAGCTCCGAAAAAAATGATGGAACAATCGGCCCTTGCATTGGCCGAGTGGCATGAGGAAGAAGCTCATTTTCTTGATGCTAAAAAATATTACGATCGTGCAATAACTAATTGCACAGATCGAAACTCTTGCAACTATGGTAATTACCGTTTGGGCTGGCTTTATTATAAAGATACAAAGCTAGACGAGGCCATTGCAACGATGGAGAAATCTCTTTGGAGTGACGAGGGTATTATTCGCGAAAGTTCCCTGACAGATCTTTTACTTTTTATTTCCAATAAAGAAAAAACAGATGGAATAAAAGAATTAGAAATGATTAAAAAAATTGCATCAAAAGCAAAAAGACCAGAGCTGAGTAGGCAATTGGTTGAAGCGTTTTATGTAGCTGGAAATCGTTTTACTGGATCCAATCTTTTAGCTGAGCTTAATAAAGAAGACCCAAATCTCTATTATGAAGTTCGACTGCTAGAGGAATTTTATGGTTTTAGAAAATGGGATAAAGTTCAAACCTATTTATCTATTATTGAGAAAAGAAAAATAACAGATCTTCCTAATAAGCCTGAAGAGGCCAAAGAGGTCTTAACAATTCTTAGAAGATTTATTGTTCAAGTTGATGCTGAAATGCAAGTTATCGGTGATTTGAAAAGTGTACTTAAGCGATCAATCGATACCTATTTAACACTTTATCCAAAAGATGAACTAAGATCAAAAATGCAATCGGGTTGGCTGGCGGTTGTAGAAGATAAAAATGAGAAATTGGCTAAATTATCAATGTGGATAAGAGAAGATTCTGCACTGAAAATTGATCCTTTGGAAACAAGAAAGCTCAGACAAACTAGATTGGCCCTAGCTCAAACTCAAAAACTTCCAAAGATTATCATAGAAGATTCTTTGGCCATTTCTGATATTTTGCAAGGTACAAAAGAAGCGGATGAATTTTTGTATGTAGCCGCCCGAGAGATGTATGCTGAAAAAAATTACGATTTAGCGCTTACGCATTTTCAAAAACTAGTTGCATCAGCTAAAAGTACACATGAAATAAGTAAATGGGCCATTTTATCGCAGAACCTAATTCTTGATATATTTAATACCAAAAAAAATTATGATGGCATAGTAGCTCAAGTAGGTGCATGGAAAGAAATTACCCTTGATCAAAAATCAGAAGAAATTATTAAAGAAAATAAATCCATGGATCAGATTTTGGTTCAAGCGCAATTTGAAAAAGCTTTTTTAATGAAAGAATCCAAAAGTGCTCTTGAGGCATTCAGCAATTTCTGTCTTAGCGACCAATACCCGGAAAAATCTTGTCCAAATGCAAAAGTTCTTTCTATAAAATATAAAGATCAAGCGCGATTAGTAAAGATTCTAGAAAAAATGGGTGATCAGAACTCTCTGGGCATAGAGCTTGAATTGATGGGGCGATTTAGTGATGCAGCCGCTGTTAGAGAAAAATTTGAACTCAGCGGAAAACCAAATATAGAAGCTTTTTTAAAAATTGCATTCTTGTATGAGTTAGATCAAAAAAACGCTGAAAGAGATCGAGTTTTAAATCAGATGGTCGAAGCTTTTAAACTAGAAAAAAATATTCCGATTGAATTTGAAAAAATGGCCTATACCTCACTTGATGAAGCTAATCTTATCGATGAAAAAGCATTGGGAATGCCTTGGTCTTCTAAGTTGAAGATTAAAATTGCCAGTCGTTTAGAACTTGAAAAACCAAGTCAGTTAACAAAGAATGTTTTAATGTCTGAATCTGAAGGAAGTGGTGCGGTTTGGGCCAAGGTCGTTTTGGCAAATCTAGAAGAAGTATTTATAAAAACCAACAAAATAAAGTTTTATGGATCTCAAAGTCAGAAACTTTTTAAACAAAGAACTGCGAGTATAGATAAGTTTTCTAAAATGGCCAAGCCTCTTCTCGATAGCGCAGAACTAGAAACTCGTGTCTATATTTTACATATGTTAAAATTTACTTATAAAAATATTGCAGCCGAAATTCTCAACACGCCGATTCCTGATGGTTTAGACGAAAAAACATTATCTCAAGTTACCGCTAAAATTTCTAGTATGGCTGACCCCTTCGATCGCGTTAATGAAGATTACGATAAACTCTTAGGTGAGCAGCTAGCTGCCATTGCTGATGTCAATCAACGTCTTCGAGTGACTAAAAATATTAATGGCGATGTGGTCAATTATGCAAACTTTATTGAGCTTAACGATAGTGAAAAAGTATCTAAAAGAGCTCTGACAACGATTGATCAGAATCCTGCCAATGTTTTAAGACAAAAACTTTTAACAGAACCCGAAGATAAAAAAACCTTATTAGAACTTAAAGAATTTTATACAAAAAATAACAACTCACGATTGGCGGCTTATTATGCTGGTCGAGTTGATAATTTAAAACAGGTAGAATGAGCATGATGCACATGATTATCTTTTCAGCATTTTTGTTTTCTAATTTTGCTTTTGCGATTGAATCTGACACATCGATTGAAGCCAAGCTTGAACCAGCTAAATCGATTAAAGTTAAATACAAAGAAGCAGGTCGAATCGACTTCGAATCTCTACTGATTGAAGGAGAGAGGAAAAAACCGGAACTTTCGGTTGTTACCGGAAATATTGGTGAAAAAGACAACGGACTTATGGTTATGAGAAAAGATTTTGGCGATATGATGGCCAATGATTTTGGAGAGGTCGTCGAATGATTGCAATACAATCGGAAAATGGTGAACTAGTTAAGATTTTAAAGAACGTAATGGATGGAGAGTTTGGTTTTCATCGCTCGTTTGGAATTATTAGTAAAGATCAAGCCAATCAAAGAGTAGAAACTCGCAAACGTCAATTTTATGATTACACTAAAGATGAATGGCTGTGCTCTTTTGAAATTAAAAATGAAGAGAATTCTAATTCTTCAACATTCAAGATTTCCGCTCTAGCAGATTGTGAAGTTTTGGAATCATCATCAGGTTGGGAGTTAAAAACACCAATGGGTGTATTTAATATTACTAATGCAATTAACAGCAAAATTTCTCCATTGCTTGAAGAACATACCGATAGTAGTAAGTGGTTAAATAATGCACTAGTTACTGTTTTAGGATTAATTTTTTTAGTTATTCCAGTTGTACTATTTCTTCAACAAAAACCTTTAGAGGTCGTAGATGGCAATAAGCCAGAAGAAATTATTGAGCCAATAACAGTTCAAGTCCCTAAAGAAGTTCATACAGTTAAAATAGAGCAAACATTTAATCCAAGCTTAACACCAAATCTGATTGGCAAAGCGGCCGTATCTAGAAGAGCTGTACAACGAAATTTGGGATTTTTAGGAATGGTTGGTTCTAAAGAAATTACTAATGCCATTGGTGGAGTTCCTCAACATCTTAAAGTTGCAACTGCGGGAGCAGGTCCTGGAGGAACAGGAGGATCTGGCGGAGAAACACTTACAGGTCTTGGAAAAGGATTGAGAAGAACAACTGTTGGGAATACTGGCGTTCAAGGTCTCGGTGGCATTGGTACTAAAGGTGGAGCTGGCGGAGGCCTTGGTGGTTATGGAAATACTTTAGTTGCTTCTGGTGAAGGTGGCGGTAAAGGAATTTCTGCTATCGCTGTTTCAAATAGTGATATGGTTTTAGAAGGTGGTATTAGTAAATATGCTATCAATGCTACGATTGCCAAATACTTAAACCAAGTTCGTCGTTGCTATGAATCTGAGCTTAAAAATCATCCAGATCTTCAAGGTCTTGTTGAAATGAGTTTCGAAATAAATGCTACTGGAAAATTAAATTATTCTAAAGTTAATAAATCAACTTTAAATAGCCCTGTTGTTGAATCTTGCATCAGTACAAAGATGATGGATTGGCAATTTCCTCAACCCAAAGGTGGAGTTAACGTCCCAGTTAAATATCCATTCATGTTAAGACCGGTAGGTGTTTAAATGATTAAAATAAATAATTTATGTAAAATTCTTGTTTTGATATTTGTTGCAAGTTTAGTTTCTTGTAAACAAAATCCTTACCCCTCAACTGGTGAAGTGACTGTTACTCAAAGACCTGAACAACGTACTGTTGAACCACCTTTAGCTATTTCAGTTGAAGATGTAATTGAGTATAGAGAAGGTCGCTATCGCGAATATTTAATTCGTGTTTCAGTTAAAGAGCCTGGTAATGCAATTGTTAATATAGATAATTTGCCAGCAGGGGTAGAATTCGATGTTCAGACCAATATTTTAAAATGGCGTCCTGGTTATTTTGATGGAAATGATC
This sequence comes from Bacteriovoracaceae bacterium, assembly GCA_947446575.1. GTDB lineage: Bacteria > Bdellovibrionota > Bacteriovoracia > Bacteriovoracales > Bacteriovoracaceae > Bacteriovorax. The sequence continues at coordinate 8,699 of CANFHC010000042.1, forward strand.
CTACTGATCCCACAATTAAAAGTCGTATTTATCCCATTACTATTTGGCTTAGAAATTCTCTAGATCCTGTAAGAGCTTTGAGAAGAACAATTAACCTCGTAGTATTTGATACTCCTCAAAATATTGATATAACTCCTTCTAGTAAGACTACAGTTGATGAAGGACAAAAATTTAGTAATACATTTAAAATTGCAAATGCTGATTATCCACAAGGTCCATTTAGAATTGTAACGACAGGATTTCCCGCAAATACAAATTTAATTAAAGTTGATGAAAATACCTATAAGTTAGAATTTACACCGGACTTTTTTCACGTAAATCGCAGAATTGATGGGCCATCAAAAACTTATCATGGGCAAATCATTGTAGCTAATCCTGCGAATCAATCAATGAGCAAAGATCTAGATATAACTGTTAATGATAAACGACTTGAATCAAAACTTGTTGCTCCTCCAAATCTAATTCAAGGTTTAGATGTAAGTTTTCAGGTTGTGGGTTACGATTTAAATAAAGAAATGTCACCGATCGTCTCTTTGGTTTCTACAAAACCAAACTTTGGAAAGTTTTCATTTCAAGAGATAAAAAATGAAGAGAGTAGCTCTACTGTTTTAAATGTTTCATGGACAGATATCCCACCAACTCATAATGGTGAAGAATTTAGTTTAACATTTAAATCATGTGTTCTAGGCAATTATAATTCTATTGATAATTGTAAAGAAGCAACAACTAAAGTGAAAATTGTTGTAAGAGACCGCAAGTCTCCACTAATCGCACGTTCTGAGTGGCCTGCAGGAGAGATCATTTATTTGAATTTTGCTGATACAGTAAATAAAAAAATTATGGTTAGAGATGCTGAAGATTCAAATCTAAAGCCTAAAGTTGAAATTTTCCCTGAAGAAATGCGAAAATATGTTTCTTGGGCAGGGGATAACCTTCGATTGAATTTTACAGAGCCAGGTATTTTTCAATTTAACTTAAAAGCTACTTCAGATTATAACGTTTCATCTATGGAAAGTTTTTTAGTAGAAGTTTTTCCAAAAGATCGAAATAAAATTCTTTTCTTTGCTGATTCAACTAGAGACCCTGAAGTTTTGTTTTATAAAAAGACTTTTAAGAATGTAGATATCATGAACCCGGCAATTCAAGAGGTGAATGCTCGTAATCTTTCTGGAAGAGACACGTTAGTCATTGGAACTAGCTCGCTGATGGATTCAGATACTCAGCCGATGGTTATGAAAGCAATTGATAAAATTAAAAATGTCGTTGTTGCTTCACCATTAATTGATCAATTACCAGAAAAGTTTTTAGAGAAACTTCGAAATGATTATGGACTAGTGACCATCGGTCGCTATAGCCAGTTGCCAAATCTTCCACCAATTGAGCAAATGCAATTTGCTAAAACTAGCCAATTTGGTGATTCGAAAAACCCAATTTTTTTAAAGCGAAGTGCTTCTTCAGAATCAAGAGATCCAATGCTTTTTAATGGTGGGCTTTATGAACCACAAAAAGTTTGTAAAGGTGTTTTAGGTCTTTCATTAAACGGAACTAATCCTTATGTGATTGGTGTTGTTTGTAATCGTGAAAATGGGGGAAGAATTTCTCTGCTTGGAACAGAATGGGCCGATCTTTTAGTTTCCGCAGGCGATGAGCAAATTCCAGTTCTTTGGTTTAATACTATGATTAACGGTAAATTTTAGGCGGAAATGATGATGACAAAATATTTAATTCTTTTAGCGACACTACTTTCTTCTTTCGCACTTTTTGCACAAGACTCAAGTGAGTTAGAGAAGAAACTTGATGCACTTAATATTCCCGATGATAAGGTTACTTCTGTTATAAGTGAAGACAAGCTCTATATTGTCAATACTCGTTATTCGAGCCTAGTCAATCGCCACGAAGTAACTGTTTTAGGTGCTAATAATTTTACGGCCGATAGTCATCTTTCTACTCAACAAATAGCTCTGTCTTATAGATATCATATCAATAGCTCTTGGGCTTTAGGTGCCCGCTACACTCGTTATAGTAATAAATTAACTGATGCTGGGCAGTTACTCTTTAACGATAAAAAAGTGGTGCCGGATACTGATTACGCAAAAAATGGCAAAGAATTGTTTGTGAACTTTAATACCATTTATGGAAAACTTCGTTGGACTGCAGACACAGTAGTTTATTTTGATCAGTACATTGCTCTTGGTGGTGGAAAAGTTCAACTTGCTTCAGGAGATAAAAATTTAGTTTTTGCTGATTTGGGACTTTCTTTTTGGTTAGGTAATCATGGAAGTGCAAGAGTTGGTTTTAAAAATGAATTTTATAAACAAACTCAATTAAGCGGCCCGCGCAATATTCATAACGGAATTGGCTATATAGAATTTGGATATCTTTTTGGCAGCGGAGATCGTGGATGAAAAAAATTGTTGCCAGCTTAATCCTCATCTCAAGCTTTGGCCTATTGGCCGAATCTAATGACCTTCAAAAGCTTGAAAAACTTGAAGGGAGTGATATTGATTTTACCTCTCAGATAAGAACACAAAAGCAGCTTAATTTGGATAATCCATTTGTAATTCAACTCTTTTCTTCATGGAAAGCATTAGGTCCAGTAGAAATGAGTAGCAATCAGTGGATAGAGCTCATTTTAGATAAACAATTCGCACAAGCCCAAAGCATACTTCCAACTATATCAGACCCTAAACTCGCTAAATTAAAACAGGCCTCTGAACTCTATTTGCTTTATCAAGCAGGATATGTGCAATCGTTTTTTAATAAATGGATTGATGTGGCAAGTAGTACAAATTTTCTTCAAACTGAATTAGGAATAGCACTCGATCAAATTGTTGGCACAAATAGTACGCGATTAATTATTGAAAATGGATTTTATCTAAGTACAGATAAAAATATGAAACTTTCTAAGATTGAATCTCTGCCTTCTAAAATTAATTATTCTCTTCAAGCTCTAAAAGCATTGCGTACAAGAGAAAATGCGATGTCTTGGATTGGAAAATTAGATGAATCAGATCCATTGCGTATGCCATTAGCACAAACGGCGATTCTTCATTTTGCCAAAGAAGGTAAATTAGGAGCATCGGGGAAAATCTTAAAAGATGTCATTGGGCCTATTTTAAAAAAATCAAACAACGAAGAAGAGCTTTCACTTTATTTTATGACACTCGGCCGCTTGTTGTATCAAGCAGGAGCACTTCTTGAATCAAAAAAATATTATGACCTCATACCAGAGAGTTCGAGCTATTTTTTGAAAGCTAGAACAGAATCTCTTTGGGCCTATTTGCGAGATAAAGATTACTCACGAACAAAAGGCGAGCTTGCTTCTTTGGAGCTGAGTATCTTCAATGATAAGTTTTATCCAGAAGCTTATGTCGTAAGTGCGATGGCCAATGTTATGATGTGTGAATTTAATGAATCTCGGGCTGCTATTAATAGATTTATTGATGTTAACCGCAAATGGGCAAAAGAAATTGATAAAAATCTAAAAGATCCAAAGGCAAAACCAGTTGAAGTAAATTTTTTCCTAACTAATTTAGAAAAAGCAAAAGCAAGTCTTATTAAAGAAAAGTTTACGCTTGAAAGTCACAAGCTTAGTGACTCATATTCAAAGCCTCTGACTGAAGAGGTTTTAGCCATTGATAATGCTATTTCCTCTGAGATTAGAAATCAGTGGAGTAATCGAAAAGTTATCCTTGAAACTGCTCTTTATAAAATGAAATTTGTAAAGATTGAATTAATTTCTAGGATGCGTGCTGTGGAAATGAATATGCAGATAGCAGGCAGAGACGAAGTTTCTAGACAAAATGCTGCGACTGTTAGAAAAAATAAAAATGAAATGAGTTTTCCTCGCGATAGAGCATTATGGGGTGATGAACTTTTTCACATGAGCGCTTCAGTTGTTAATAAGTGCATTAGTGGTCAAACAAAAGGTATCAGTCGATGAAATACTTAATTTTTTTTGTTCTTCTGCTTTTAACATTTTCTTGTGGTAACTCTACTAAATATGGATATTACCAAGATATTCCAGCTCAAGAAGTAGATAAGCGTATCTATCCTTTAAGTCTTGTTGAAAGTGACAAGAATATTGATGTATTGTTTGTTATTGATAACTCCGGAAGTATGAATAATATTCAACAAAACGTTATTAAAAATTCAAAAATTTTCTTAGAACAATTTGCCAAGCAACCTTATATAAATTGGAAGATGGGACTTATCTCAACAGATAAAGCGGATGCTCCTTATATTGGATTTGATACGCCATTTGATTATTCTTTAATAGATTATCGCGATCCAACTTCACTTGATAAAACAGTAGAGCAGTTTCAAAATGCTGTTTCTAAGCTAGGAACTAATGGTAGTGGTTCTGAATATATTTTTTATAATGTTAAGCGTGTGCTTGATCTCTTTGATGGTCGCTCTCCTGGACACCCATCTTTTTTAAGACAAAATTCTCATCTGGTTGTTATTATGATTTCTGATGAAAAAGAGCAAAGTATGTTAGACTTTGGCCCTAGTTATGATGCTCCTGTCTTCGCCAAAAATCTCTCAAGTTATATAGCTGGAAATAAAATTTTACGTTTTTATGGTGCTTTAAGCCGCAAGGATTTACCGGGATGTAATTTACCAGGGGATGATGAACCCTATGCCGGCAGTCAACACGAAGCGATTATCAAACTTACTAGAGGCTTTAATATATCAGCATGTATTCCTGATTTTGGAACTGAGTTGGCAAAGATTGGTAAAGACATTGCGTCTTTGGTTGGCTTACCTAGCTTACTCTTAAAGCAACGGCCTATTGCAGATACAATAAAAGTTTATTATAAAAATAAGCTTCTACCACCAGGCCGCAAAGAAAGCGGAGGTATTTGGTTTTATGAAGAAAGTACTAATACAATAAACTTCTACACGATGGATTTTGTACAAGATGCGAGAAATGATTTTTTTAAAATCGAGTTTGATGTCGATGATGGTAATACTCGTAATTAATTTCATAAAATACTAATGCCTTTGAATATATGAAAAAATAAATTTATTTAATGTGATGTCTTTGTTGGCAACAAGATTGTTGTATAAGGAATGAGTCTTAATAAAATGCTTATATTTTATCATAAATATACAGCGGCCTGATTCTTCGTCTTTCACTCATTAATATTTTTTCAGTAAGTGTATATAACTTAGAAATTGGATTGCTTTCTAGATAGGGAATTAAAATATGTTCATCTAAATGGGGCGATAAGAGGAGCCTATTTGCTTTTAGGTATTGGCGTTCAAAAAGAGAATCCAGTATTTTTATAATGGTTGTCCCACCAACACCTGCTATTAGTATTGTGCCATAAATATCCATATCTAAATTTTCACCAGAACTGATATGAAGAAAAAAGTTATAGGCAGGATTAAGATGCGGGGACTGGTGAATTAGTTTATCAAGTCGTTCCATAATATGTGGAACTTGATCAACAAAATGTACTTCTTCAAATTTTAATGATTTTAAGGCTGCGATACCAATATAGCCATGATCACAACATACATCCCAAAAGGGGAGGGCCGGAAGAGCGTTATCAACAAATTGTTTCATTCGATTTGAAACTTTTGGACTGGTAAGTTTAGTTGGCATATTGAGTTTTTAATCCTTTTTGTGAGTTTAACATATTTTGAATCATGGGGTGACCGAAAAAATTCATTGAAGTAACCTTTTGCAATGAGATATCGTATATTTATTTTAAGTTTTTTTTAATTAAGAATGACCATCTTTCACATCGACATCTTCTTGTTCAAAAATCAAAAAAAAAGATAATAGAATGGGTGAAGCCCTTACAAAGTAATTTTTAAGTCATTGAGGGTCAGAGTGTTACTAAAAACATGGCCCTCACCTATAACCCCCTAGCGCTAAAAACAATAACAACAAACTTGATTCGCTTTAAGCAAATCTATAATTCATATTTATAGATTTGAGTGAAGAAATGTTTTATACGATAATGACTCAACTTTAATAAAGGAATGAGTTATGATTTTTTTTCCATTCAATGAGTATTGGGAACTTTATATAGGCTTTACACTTTTTGTTCTCTTCATGTTACTGCTTGACCTAGGTGTTTTTCAAGATTAAAGATATTTTAAGAAATGAAGTTCAAGTAATGAATGAAAAAAATCTTAAAGAAATGCAAATTGCTGAAGAAATGAATTTAACAAATAATAATATCTTTCAAATATGTAGGGCGGCAATTGAAGACAATGTTAGGAAATTATTTGTAGCGGATGATATTAATATTTTTGGAATATTAAATCGAAGTTCTGGATTTTTAACACTTCATACAGATCAAAAAAATCATTTGGATGATGATGTTTTAGATGATTTAGCACAAGAGGTATTATCAAGAGGAGGTGAAGTTGTTTTAACAGCAAGACAAAACATTCCAGGAGGTCGGCATGTTCTTGCAATTTTACAATCTGGGCAATTAAAAGTACCAAAATTCCTTGGTGCCCCGATGCTATCCTCAGAACTAACCATCTCAGGATTTTAGCTCTAATAAACGACTTAAAAAGACTTTCTTTTTTCTTTCGATATTTTCCATAACAATACCTTTCTCAATTGGGGGCAGGTCTCCACTGGTCTTGTTATCGTGCCATTTAAGATAATGGGCATAATTATTTTAGTATGAGTTTTATTGCAAAAATTTTTCAGATAAAGTGTCTATCATAAAACTAATTCGAGCACTAATCGATTGAAGCTCGAGTACTCTTTGTAAAACATCAGGTTCAAATAAGACCAGAGAATAAATAGCAAAGCTATAAACTTCCATTGATTGGCGCTGCCACTCTTCACTTTTTACATAACTTTCCATCTCGTCTTTATTGGCGTGATTGGCGGCCAGGTCAATAAAGAGTTGATCGAGATGACGACGCATTTTCTCTTGCGCTGCTAATCCGTCTATTTGATTCATATCAAGGAAAGGATTGCAACGAACGACTTTATAAGGGATTTGTTGGAGCTCATCTATAATTTTATATCGAGAGTCCATATTGATTTGAACCACCATGCGCCCATCTGGAAGTGTCTCCAAAATTTCAGCAAAGCCAGCGGAAAAAATAGGATAAGCTTCATAAGTTTCTTGATTACTATTTAATTGCTCTTCTAGAGTTGCATTTGGGTTTACTTTTCCAAGCGAGACAATACGCTTAGTATGACTCACCCCAATTCGTCTTTTTCCTTCAACCGAATCCTTAATCATCTTTCGGTAGCGCGGTTCGAAAATATGCAGTGGCACAACACTAAAGGGAAGTGAAACGCTGCCGGGAATAGGAAAAAGAGAAATTTCAATCTGGTCCATAAATGTATGATGCAATTCTTCCCCGTTAACGTCAATTGTGTCGAAACTTTGTTTATGAGAAGAAGTATTGTCTATTCGTTAATTGAATCAATATATTTTTGTGCACTTATTAGAATTGGCATGTAGATAATAAGGCAAAACGAGAAACTCTCAACGGCCTTTTGCTTTAATATGTTTTTTCTTCATACTCAATCCGAGACTGTTTCTTCTTTTGAAGAATCAGTATATATACCTAGTTAATGAATCGTTTTATTCTTCTCCCATTGCTTTTACTCGCTTTTAGAGCTTTTGGCTCTGATGAATTTGTCGTTGTCACCGACTCTCATGGGGTAGGAGAATTTGGAGCGTCACTTTCAAATTGGCTAAGGTCTCGAAAAGAAACTCAGTTTGAATTTTTTGCCAGCGGTGGATCAGCTCCACTTCAGTGGCTCAATGATGCCTACAAGACGCCTTGTGGATTAAAAGAGAGTTCTCTGGAGATTGCTCCTGATCCTCGAACTTGTAATGTTTTACACACTCCTACCTTGGAATCCCTTTGGGCAAATCACAAAATGTCTCCACTTTCTCATCGAAAGATTACTCTCATAGTCCAAGGAACAAATTTTGGAATAAAACCTGAAATATATCAGGAGCAATTACGAGCGACTAAAAAGTTGATGAAAGTAGCTCTCGCTAATAGTGATGAGTGTATCTGGATTGGTCCACCCAATATGAGAAGATCGCCAGGCTTTGATGAGGGGGGTGTTGAGTATAAGGTTTCGCTTATAAAAGCCGCACTTGAACTTACTGAAAAAGAAACCAATAAAGCGTGTGTATTTATAGATAGCCGTGAAATTTCACAGTATCCAACGAATGGTGATGGAATACACTACCACTGGCCAGGATCAAAAGACTCAGAATCCATTGAGCGAGCTCATCAATGGGGGGAAGCACTCGCTGCTAGAGTTGAATCAATCCTGATAAAACCCTAATACAGTTCAGTCTGCCGCGTTTCGCGGTCCCAAAGTATTGATTAGATTTTTTAATTTAATAGTCTAATTTATCTTATTTTCAAGGATCTCTGTTCCCTCTTTTATCTATTGATAAAATATGCTATTTTTATTTAATGTTGAATATCATCCTATCATTTTTAATGATCGTCTCAATAAAGCTTCATGCAGATGACGGCCTCGGAGGCTGTCTCAAAGTTATAAGTGAAAATGAAGACTATACTCATTGCTTAAGTAAAGTTTCCACTTATCCAGAACCTGTTCATGTTTATATTCCTAAAAAATTAGATCGCAAAAAGCCTATCAATCTTAATATTCATTTTCATGGTCACAATCTTGCCGGCTATGATCACTTTGATAAAAAACATGGAGACTATGGAGATTTTTTATCCAAGGGCAACAGCAATTCTGTTTTAGTTATTCCGGAGAGCAAAGGCAATTGTGCCACTTATGATAAGTTTTTTAAAGCTAGTGAAGATTCATTTGAGTTTATTAAGTCTAGCAAAAATCTTTTTGCACCTCTGGAAGTTAAGTCGCTTACTCTTTCTGGACATAGTGGAGCTTACAGAGTGTTAAATACCTTACTAGGGCATCCTAAGCTTGAAGAAAATATTAAAATACCTGTTAAAGGTGTTGCTCTTTTTGATGCAACTTATGGCCAGACGATTAACATTGAAGATTTTGCGCTCAAAAAATTAAGGGAGGGAAGTCCATTTTTATTTTTTGATTCTTATGTTTCTGGAAAAAAAGCCACTGCGGAAGCATTGAGTTTAAGTTTAAAGCAAAAAATTGAAAAAATGAGTCTAATTCCTGATAATAATATTATTCAAGCGAATCAGGATTGTCTTAAAAATATTGCGATCTCTAATATTGATTCAAAGCTCAACTCATTGTCTTTTCCTGCTTTAAAATATTTAATAGACAGTCGTTTTAAATTTGCCCCATTACCTTCAAATGCATTTCCTGAAAATTCCACTGTTCTGGATCTCCACTTTGGCATTCTCAAAGCACATGGACTTACTGAATTTTTTGAAGATTTAAATAGTCTCTAATTTGGATGTGATAGTGTTTTAATTTTATGGTGTTTATTATCGCCTAAAAAGAAAGCAATTTGTAAATAATATAGAAACATGCTTGAACGTTACTTCACTCATCGACCTAATTAGATTCACTGCAAAGTCTTTTTTGCAAATTCAAATAACCACAGCGATTAATTCTTCTTTATAATTATCGATAAACTGATTTCCAAATTGATCTGTTGTCACTTCAACACAATTATCAATTTCAATATTCTTGACCTGTTTAACAGAGATCGGTCGCTTTACATCTGTTGCTAGGCCTACGAACTCAAGTGCTCTAATCAATTGCCATGTTAAATCAAATTCCCACCACATTCGGCCATGAGCTGCACAATTAGATTGTGCATGATGATTGTTATGCCATCCCTCGCCAGCGGCTAAAAGAGCTACCCACCAAACATTGCCAGAATCATCTTTAGTTTCAAAATTGCGGTATCCCCATCGATGAGTTGCAGAATTTACAAACCAAGTCACGTGAAGCATGAAGGCCACTCGCATGAAGAGACCCCACATAACAAAAGGCAAGCCTCCCATCCAAAATAGAAGTGGCGCAATAGAGAGAGCGACAACAAAATTATACTTGCTCAAAAAATGATAATAACTGTGGCAAGTTAAGTCTGGGATATAGCGGCCCCATAACTTTTCATTGTCTTCGAATTCTTTATGATAAAATAGATGAGTCATATGCGACCACCAGAAACCACCATGACGAGCACTATGTGGATCATTTCTGGTATCTGAAAATCTGTGATGCAATCGATGTTCGGCCACCCATAATAAAACTGGTCCTTGACCAGAGAGGGCCCCAAAAGTAGCGAGTACATATTCAAGCCATTGCGGAACTTTAAAAGCGCGATGACTGAGCAAACGGTGATAGGTTAGTGTGACACCGATGGGGCTGATGAAAAAGAATAAAAACACGCAAACTGCAAACGCCTTCCAA
>CANFHC010000043.1 GCA_947446575.1 Bacteriovoracaceae bacterium
TAGACCAAGAAATCACTAAAAATATTAAGGCACGAATATCATCGACATCTCAGCCAAACGGTAATGACGCAGACAAAAGATTGGAGATGACAGCTAGCTTCCCATTTAATCTTTAATCTAGATTTCACAAAAAATTCAGAGTACTCTTTAGACCAATTATTTCTATGAGAATCGGAGGTTTTTAATGAGTATGTTCGAAGGAGCATTATTTCAAGATGCTATTAAGCAATTAGAAGATGCTAGTAAGATTATGGGTCTTGACCCTAACGTAGCTGAGCGATTGAAATACCCAAAACGCGCCCTGCAAGTTTCTGTGCCTATTCGTCTTGACGATGGAACAGTTAAAACTTTTATCGGATACAGAGTTCAGCACAATTTATCTCTTGGCCCAGGAAAAGGAGGGATTCGCTACCATCCCGGTGTAGATCTTTCTGAGACTGCAGGTCTTGCGATGCTAATGACTTTTAAATGTGCGCTAGTTGGTCTTCCTTACGGTGGAGCAAAGGGTGGGATCTGTGTTGATCCAACTCAATTATCTCGTCAAGAACTTCAGGCCTTAACAAGAAGATACGCGACTGAGATCAACATGATCATCGGTCCTCATGTTGATATCCCAGCTCCAGATATTGGAACTGATGGACAGACAATGGCGTGGTTCATGGATACATATTCACAAATTAAAGGTTACACAGATGGTGCTGTTGTTACAGGTAAGCCAATCGATTTAGGTGGATCTTTAGGACGAGCGGAATCGACAGGTAAAGGAGTAGCATTTTGTGTAAACTTCGCAGCTGAAAAAATCGGTATGGCAATTAATCAAAACACAACTGTTGCTATTCACGGGTTCGGTAAAGTTGCGATTCCAGCTGCTAATGATCTTCGTGCTCAAGGTGCAAAAATCGTTGCTGTATCAGATGTCTCTGGTGGTGTTTACGATGCTAACGGATTAGACATTGATAAATGTGAAGCCTGGGTAAAAGAAAATAAAGTTCTAAAAGGAATGCCAGGAACGAAACACATCACTAACGATGAGCTATTTGCTCTTAACGTTGATGTTCTTATTCCAGCTGCTATCGACGGTGTTATCACAAAAGAAAACGCTCACGTTGTAAAAGCTAAAATTATCGCTGAAGGAGCCAACGGTCCTTTAACGAAAGAAGCAATTGATATCGTCACAGCTAAAGGTGCCTTCCTTATTCCAGACATTCTTTGCAATGCTGGTGGGGTAATCGTATCTTACTTTGAATGGGTACAAGGTCTTCAATCATTCTTCTGGGATCTAGATGAAGTAAACAGCAAACTCCACTCGATCATGAAAGCATCTTTTGAAAACGTTTACGTCACTTCAAAAGAGTTTAACTGTAATATGAAGAGTGCCGCACTTGTAGCAGCTATTCGCAGACTAGAAAAAGCAATGAAATTAAGAGGTCTTTGGCCATCTTAGATAAATGAAAGCCACCTTCGGGTGGCTTTTTTTATTTACAATTAAGAGTCCTAAATCGATATATTTATGGTTATACTTTTTCTCATATGAATTTCTCTTTTGTTGTCCTTATGTTTTTCATCCAAATTGCATCAGCTTCACTACTTAAGCATGAAGTGTCTCTACCGCGTTACAAAGAATTTGAGTATTCTGATGTATGCGAAACGATGGGCTCGAAAAATGCGATATTAATTAGTCCAAAATCTTTAAGTGAGCTGGAGTGTTTAAACAAGAGTTATCCGTTAATTGATTTTTGCTTAAAAAAGTTTCCGGTGGATAAGACTTTGACGAGAGGTTATGTCGATCAAGAAAAAAAGAAAGTTATCTGCGAGATGAGCGATAGTGTGATGTTGAGTGTGAGTTGTGATGCACGGGATTTGAAGTATTGTTTCATACCCAAAAAAGGGTGCGAGTTACTTCGAAAAATCTATGCCAACAGATTAGAGACAGCTCATTACTCAATGCTTGAAAAAAATTTAAACTGTTATTTTTCTAAACCAATAGGGGAGAGTCTCAATGAAATTTAAAATGTTAATTACTTCACTTTTTCTAGCTTTAAGCATAACTGCCCACGCAGAATTTATGGCAGTGGCCAACATCTCCAAAATCCATGGATCTGCATTTATCAATAAAGAAAAAATAAAAGTGGGAGCAGAAGTCGCTGAAGGAATGACAATCACTATGCCCAAAGCAGGTGATTTTGTAGAAGTAAAATTTCAAAATGGCCATCTTGTTCGCTTTTTAGGTGCAACTGTAAAAGTAGAAAACCTAAATCCTAAGACAACGCTTTTTAATTTAATCAAAGGAAAAATCTATTCTGCGATTAAACCTCTTTCACAAAATGAAACTTTCACAGTCAAAACATCAAGAGCTTCATTTGCAGTTCGTGGAACACGCTTCTTCATTGATGAATCAAAAAAGAATTCTTATCTTTGTGTATGTGAAGGTGTCGTAAATACTAAAACAGATAAAGGTGAAGTTGATGTTAAAAAAGATGAAGACATTACGCTTGCACCGAAGAGAAATTTAAAAGCAACTCTTGCCACCAAATCAATGATTGATATGTCTAATGCAGTATTTAAAGATATGGGAATTCAGTTCTAATTAAATAATTTGAACAGAGTGCTTTATTTTTTTAAAGCACTCTGTTATTCATAAATTCATGAAAGCCAAAATCACGTCAGGGCCTAAAACTCTTTTAAAAGACACCATTAACAACGGCGCCAGCCTAGTATTTTAGAATAATTTTTTAATATATATCTTATATCAATTTTTCATTGGAAACGAATTGGTGTTGAATTCAACTGCTTTGATCTAGATGTTCAATAACTCGGAGTCTTTATGAAAAAAATTCTTATCGTTTGCTCAAGTGCAGATACACTCGCACTAAAAAATAATAAATCAGCTCCTACTGGTTATTACTTAGACGAACTGGCCGTTCCGGCTTTGCATTTCATTCATTCAGGATATTCAGTTGTGATTGCCACGCCAAATGGAAAAAAACCTGTAATGGATGATAAGTCCAACAGCCTCAGTTATTTTAAAGGAGACAAGGCCTTGCATAGTGCTGCTGTAAAATTTGTTGTCACTCATCCGAGTATGCAAAAACCTGAAACACTTAAAGATGTTGCCGCTCATACAAAAGACTATGTCGCAATGTATGTTCCTGGGGGACATGCGCCAATCACAGATTTGATGGAAGATCCTGATTTAGGAAAAATTCTGCGCGACTTTCACAGCAAAAATAAAATCACTGCGTTTCTCTGTCATGGTCCAATTGCTGCTCTGGCCGCAATCCCCAAAGCTAAACAATTTAAAAAAGCATTAATAGAAGGGAAAGTCGAGTTAGCCTCTGAGTTGGCAAAGGGCTGGCAATATAGTGGATACCGAATGACTATTTTTTCAAATGAAGAAGAAAAGATTGCTGAACTTGATCTATTAGGAGAGCTACCATTTTATTGCGCTGATGCTCTTGAGAGAGCTGGAGCAATTCTTGAGAACGCTCCAGCTTGGAATCCACTTGTTATTCAAGACCGAGAACTTATCACTGGTCAAAATCCTTTTTCAGATCTCGAACTAGCTTCAATAGTTGTGAAGGCAATTGCGGAGAGGAGAGCTCACAATGTGAATGAAGTCGACCTCTCTGCTCATTGAATTTATCAATGGTGCAATCTAAGGTTTGGCGAGGTTTTAGTTGCACTTACTCTCATTAGGATAAATGGCAAATATTACTTAAATGTAAAGCTTCCCCATGTACTTAGGGTGCAACATGTTCTCAATTGAAAAAACCTCGTTAAGTTGCTCTTGGGTGACTAAGCCTTTTTCGAGGGCAACAGCAGTTACGCTCTTTCCAGTTTGAGCACATACTTTTCCGATTTGATCACAAGCTTCGTGACCTAATAATGGGTCAAGAAAGGTGACGATTGCAATTGAGTTCATAACATTTGCCAAACAGATTTCTGGATTAGCTGTGATACCCTCAACACATTTTTCTCTCAGAGCAGAGCAAGCATTCTTTAGAAGATTTACTGACTCAAATAATGAAGAAGCGATTACTGGCTCCATTACATTTAATTGAAGTTGTCCTGCCTCTGAGGCCATTGTGACAGTAAGGTCGTTGCCAATAACTTTAAAGCAAACTTGATTGACGACTTCAGGGATAACTGGATTTACTTTTGCTGGCATGATGCTTGAGCCTGCTTGCAACTCTGGAAGATTGATTTCTTTTAAACCAGCACGAGGGCCTGATGAAAGCAGACGAAGGTCGTTGCAAATTTTTGAAACTTTCACTGCTGTTCTTTTTAGTGCTCCTGAAATCATAACATACGCGCCACAATCTGAAGTAGCTTCAATTAAATCTTCTGAACATACATATTCATAACCCGTGACTTCACTTAATTTTTTAACAGCGAGTTCGCCAAATCCTGCTGGAGCATTGATCCCAGTACCAATAGCTGTTGCTCCCAAATTCACTTCAAGTAAAATATTTTTCACACTGGATAAAATTTTAATATCTTCTTTTAAAAGGGTTGCAAACGCTTGAAACTCTCTTCCCAGTGACATAGGAACTGCATCTTGCAACTGAGTGCGACCCATTTTTAAAATGCCTTTAAACTCAACAGCTTTTTTTTCAAATGCTGCTTTTAAATTTTCAAGGACAATGACAATTTCAATAACGTGTTCGATCAGCGCCACGCGAAACGCAGTTGGGTAAGCGTCGTTAGTTGATTGGCATTTATTAACATGATCGTTCGGGTGAACTATATGGTAGCTTCCTTTTTCTTTTCCTAAAAGTTCTAGGGCAAGGTTGGCGATAACTTCATTGGTATTCATGTTCACAGAAGTTCCAGCGCCTCCTTGATAAATATCAGTAGGAAATTGATCAAGACATCTGTTATTGATAATAATTTCATCGCATGCGCGAACAATGACGGCAGCAATCGCTTTATCAATCGTTCCCAACTCACCATTGGCAAGAGCACATGCTTTTTTGGTTTTAGCTAAGGCCTTGACCATCAATGTATTATGACTAATTTTTGAATGGGAAATTTGAAAATTTTCCATCGCTCGCAGGGTATGAATTCCGTAATAAGCATTAATTGGAATTTGTTTTTCTCCTAAAAGGTCGTGCTCAATTCTAAACTGCTTATTGTCAGTGCTCATATATTCCCCAAACGATTCTCAAAAAATGAATATCCTATTGTCAGAAATTGCAATCGGGCGGGCAAGTACTTTTTACTTTTGATTGCTTTAAGCGAGTTAATATATTCTAAAGTTTTGCACAAGAGGGTGGAGGTTCCTATGAACATGCGAACGAAGAGTCTTTATCCTTACGCTGGCCAGTATTGTCCCGTCGATATTTTTGGTTATGCGTCCAATGGCATACCGGGAATTGAGATTGTGGGAGTGGGCAAATACGGCAGATCCATGAAAGAGAAATTTATTTATCTCTCGCGGGAGAAAAAATTAAAATTTCCCCTTAAAAGATTTGTTCTTTGTGTTGAAGGAGAACTTGAAGGAAAAAAGTTTAAAGACGAAGAATACCGCTATCTTGAATTGCCTCTGCTCATGATGCTCTGGAGTCTCACCGGGCATCTTCCCCTTTCGCAATTAGAAGATTGTTTTGCAGCAGGGAAAATTTCGGTTGAAGGAATTGTGACAGCCCTGGATCTGACGGAAAATGAGCAGATTGGCTTATCGGATATATTTAAGTTATCTGAAGATCAATCCCTTAAAGTCATTGCTCCCAATCAAACGAAAGTTTTCGAAGATTATTATCATTTACCAGTTGAAGGATTGATGGAGTCGTTGATAAGCTCGAAGTAGATTTTTTAATTGGAGAACGTATGCAAAAAGTACTATTTATCATTTTCTTTCTAACAAGTTTTGCTCACGCCTCAACAATCAATTTAAATATCGGCGACTCAATCACACTTCAAGCCAACAGCACAACAACTGTAACTTGCGGTGGAGAAAATTCAATCTGTAAACTTCCAGTTCAAAATTTAAAACTAAAATTTGATTATTGTAAGTCGAGCCAAAATGGTGATGTTGAAGCTTGTATCAATCAATTGTGGCCAGCCTTTAAACAAGTCAATGGCGTTTGTATAAGCGAAGCTTTTAGTACGTGTTTAACTTTCTGTAAAAGCTCTATGTATCCGACACTAGATTGCCTCCCACTTTGTGATTAAGTAATTTTTACATCCTCGCAAGTATATACCAGCGAGGATGCTAAAATCTCCCAATGAAATCCCTTCTCCTTATTCTCGCCTTGTTTATTTCGGCAACCCTTAATGCCGCCGATATCTGTTCTCAAAATAATCCAGGTTATTTCTGTCTTCCTGTTGAACAAAATCAAAACAACGTAATGAATGGAACAAACTTTTATTTAATTCCTGTAAAAATCATTGGTCTTTTTTATCAAGAAATTTCAGATGCTGGTTACCCTGTTCAGCTAGATGCAAAGTGGGAGAGCCCTTACTTTGGAGCAGGTGTCTCTCTTTATGAAAATGCTTTTCACTTAATGATTTTAGGCGGAACTACTCGCTTGCTTGAAATGACGGAAGATGCTTACGCTGCTGTCGTTTGCCACGAAATTGGGCATATTGTGGCGGGTGAACCAAGACAAACAATAACAGGCGCTGAGTGGTCTTCTTCTGAGGGACAAGCGGATTTTTTTGCGGCTTCAGTATGCTTGCCACGCTATTTTAAATCGCTTGCAGTTACCCCTAAAGACATTCCTTTAAGAGTTAACAACGCGGGCTTTGATATGATGAACACTTTTAAAAACATTGATACGAATTCAATCGATAAAACAGTGAGTAAAACGAGAGCGACAATGCCGGCCGTCTCTGAAACGTTGGTTAATAAGTATCCGTCACTGCAATGCCGTTACGAAAATTTTAGAAACCCGTCTAAGAGAGCGGCTTGCTGGTATAAAAATTAAATCGAAAGCAACGTTAAGAGTTCTACATCACTCACATCAAATTCATTTTTCTTTCTAAGACAATCTTTAAGATTTGCTATCACAACTTTGCCATTTCTAAAAACAGTTGCACTGGCGAACTCACCACTCACAAGCGCTTTTACTGCCTGATGGCCCATCTGAGAGGCGATGAGACGGTCCGTTGGAGTAGGATTTCCTCCACGTTGAATATGGCCTAAAATACAAACGTGAGCTTGCAGATTGAATTTCTCTTTTAATTCTTTTTGAATCGTATGGCCGACTCCTTCAACTTCCCCTTCAGCAGCAATGAGAATTGAAGATGTTTTTCCACGCTTGATACCACGGTCAATATCTCCAACAATTTTTCCATAATCAATTGTTGCTGTTGGAAGAATAACGTTTTCAGCACCAGTACATATTCCAACTTTAAGGGCGATCGCTGGTGATTTTCTTCCCATAACTTCTACAATGAAAGTGCGTGCGTGAGAGTTGGCTGTATCACGGATTTTATCTACGGCTTCTACGGCATTTTGAACAGCGGTATCAAAACCTATTGTATAATCTGTTCCATCTATATCGTTATCAATCGTTCCAGGAATTCCTACAACTGGAATTTGATGTTCGTTATAAAGCGCCATTGCACCATTAAACGATCCATCACCACCGATAACAATTAAAGCATCAATTTTTTTTCTCTTAAGTAAATTGGCGGCTTCTTTTCTGCCTTCTGCCGTCATAAATTCTGGACAACGAGACGTTTGCAAAATCGTTCCACCATGCTGAAGAATATTTCCCACCGAAGAAACATCCAGTGCTCTTATATTTCCTTCTAAAAGTCCTGCGTAGCCTTTTTGAATACCGAAAACTTCAAGGCCTGCGCCAATACCCGTACGAACGACTGCTCTGATTGCGCAATTCATTCCCGGACTATCACCACCACTACATAAAACAGCAATACGTTTTACTTCACTCATAAAATTCCTATAAAAAAATACTCGCACCCTCAAAATTTGGTGCTTCTTCAATACCCATAATATTTAAAACAGTTGGAGCCACATCTTTTAAACCGACATTCTCAGTTGTAGTCATATTTAATTTGACGTCTTTTAGTCGTGGATCAAAAACACAAAATGGAACAGGTGCTTCTGTATGCGATGTGTGAACATCACCATTATCATAAGCCATCTGATCAGAGTTTCCATGATCAGCGGTCACCAGCATCGTAACACCTTCCGCCTGACATGATTTCATCAACTGCCCAACACAATCATCAAGAACTTCAATGGCCTTTACTGCGGCAGCAAAATTTCCCGTGTGACCAACCATGTCTGAGTTGGCAAAATTAACAGCGTAAAAAGAAATAGTGTGATCGCTTAATGCTTTTTCTAATCGTTCTAGTACTAAATACGCGCTCATTTCTGGCTTTTGGTCGTAAGTTGCGATCTCACGATTTGAAGGAATAAGAACTTGTTCTTCACCAGGAAAAGGAGTTTTTTCTCCACCGTTAAAAAAATAAGTAACGTGAGCATACTTTTCTGTTTCAGCGATTTTAAATTGTTTTAATTTTTTCTCAGACAAATATTCTGCAAGAGTCCCTTTTAATTTTTCTTTATCAAATAAAACTGGAAGTGCTACAAAGTCTGTCACATACGGAGTCATGCACAGAAAATATCCTGGGCGAACTGGAACAGGGAACTCCGAAAAATTTGGATCGGCAAGAGTAAGAGTAATTTGAATTGCGCGATCAGGTCTAAAATTAAAAAACATCACTGCATCATCAGCTTTCATTGCTAAATTTTTATCAAACAAAACAGGATCAATGAACTCATCAAATCTCGAAGCTGCATATTCCGCTTTAATATAGTCAAGCGCAGAGAGCTCTGTAGTTTTTCCCACACCAATAAAACATTCATAACACGCTTTTATTTTATTCCATCTGCGATCGCGATCCATTCCAATCGAGCGGCCTTGCATTGATCCAAATTTTAAAGCAGGAATTTTTGCTATTTCTTCAACGTATTTATGTCCAACATCTCGAGCAGTATCTCGACCATCCATAAATGCATGCAAAATCAATTCTATATTTTCCGCAGACAATATTTTTACTAATTCTTTAAGGTGCGCTAAGTGAGAGTGAACTCCACCGTCAGAGAGCAGACCCATTAAGTGAATGCGATTCGAATGAGCTTTTGCATAAGTAATAAGCTTTTTTAACTCATTCATTTGCGCGAGCGTTTTATTTTCAATGGCCTCGTTAATGCGAACAAGATCTTGGCGCACAGATTTTCCAGCACCCAGATTCATGTGGCCCACTTCTGAATTTCCAGCTACACCCTTTGGAAGACCTACGACTAATCCACCAGCTTCGATCGTAGTCATCGGATAGTGCTGAAATAAAAAATCAATATTAGGTTTTTTAGCATGCAGAATTGCGTTCTTATTGTCCTTGGGATTAATTCCAAAACCATCTAAGATAACGAGTAAAACTCTTTTATTTAAAGCGTGGAGTGACTTCATGATGCTTCACCTTTTGATAATAATCAGAAAGAATAACTGCAGCGGCTACTGAGACATTCAAACTTTCTATTTTATCTGTGCCTGGAATTTTTATTGTTTCACCGTAAGAGAGTGCTTCTTTGGAAAGACCATCGGCTTCTTCACCAAAAAGAATCACAACTTTTTTTTCCCACTTCAAATCATACAGACTTTTTTTAGCATGTGATGATGTCGTGAGTATTTGATAACCATTTTTCTTTAACAGTGCCATGGCTTTTTTAAAATCACTTGCTTCATACACTTCTACAAATTCAGCCCCACCTTCAGAAGTTCGAACCGCAGAAGCAGCGCTCGCAGCTTTTTTCTCTGGAAGAATGAGTCCATTAGCTCCAAAGTGCGCCGCACTTCTTAAAATTGCACCGATATTATGCGGGTTCGATACATTTTCAAGCGCGATTAATAACGATTGTGTCGGTTTGCCATGCAGATACTCTTCAAGTGAGCGCTCCGTACTTTTTCTGACCAGCATACAAATATCTTCATGGTGAGTGGCGCGAGTCATTTGATCGAGCTCAGCTCTTGTGACGATATGATAGGCTTTTTTATTTTGAACACAGTACTTAGTGATTTGAGCGAAAGACTTCAATTTTTCTTTAGTCAAAAATACTTGAATGATGTCTTCAGGACGTTTTTTAAAGAGAGTCAGGCAAGCGTTCTCTCCATAGATTTTTGTTTCAGTTTCTTTATTAAACTTTTTACTCATAATGCCATCCATGGTATCAATTTTAATAAGTATGGGTCAAAACAAATGTACGGGCTATTTAGCTCCTCCTGATTTCGAATCGGATTTATTAGTCGAGTTATCTCTGCTGGGTATAACTGTACTTGAAACACACGGTCGCTTGGTTTTATGCGTGGGAGAGGCCCAAGATGTGGTCTTTGCTCAAGACACTTGGCATGATGTGGAAAGAGTCGAATACACCTCTATTTCAAATGCTGCAGAAGCACTGCGAGCAAGAGCTGGAAGATGGAGTCATTATTCGCTAAACAATCATCGAAGAGCCGAGCTTATTTTAGAAAAAGTTCCTTCTGTTAAAGTAAAACGTTATAATTTCCTCGATCCAATTCCCCAAACACCTATTGGCGTTTTTACGCTTCTTTCGGAAACAGTAATGCTTGTTTCTCCTCGCACTGCTTGTCCACTTCCATTTGGCGAAATTAATTTTAATGAAGACAAAATTAATCCTCCTTCAAGAGCTTATTTAAAATTATGGGAATTATTCACTCTGTATAATATTAAACCGACAGAAGGTCAGCGCGTGATCGATGTAGGAAGTTGTCCTGGTGGGTGGACATGGGTTTTGCAAACGGTTGGCTGTGAAGTGGTAAGCATCGATAAAGCTCCATTAGATCCAAGAATTGCCGCTCTTCCCAGAATTGATTTCAGACAAGAAAGCGCTTTTGGATTAAGACCTCAGCATATTGGAAAATTAGATTGGTTTTTTTCAGATATTATCTGCTATCCCGATAAGCTTTATGAACTTGTCACTCGTTGGCGTGATTCAGGCTTGGTTGATAATTTTGCTTGTACAATTAAATTTCAAGCCCCCACTGATTTTGAAACAATGTTTAAACTAAAAGCTATTCCTGGCTCTCGAATTATTCATTTATCATGTAATAAACATGAAGTGACTTGGGTAAATCTCAAACAATAATCCATTCACGGAACTCATAACTAAATTCATTTAATTCTTTTTTATTCTGTATTTGTTTTTCTTGGTGCTCCTGAGGTTTAAATCGTTTTGAACCCTAGGACCCTAACAAGGAAAATTTATGAAAACATTCTTATTCCTCATAATCTGCACCTGCTCTTTTCCTGCATTTTCGATGCACAACTATTTTCAAGAGACTTGCGCTTTTGATTCGAGTAAAGGCGAAATCAATCTCTATAAAAGAGACTATTGGGAAGGGTACCATTCTATTATTACTTCCGACATTGAAGGATTGGATGATTATCAAGAAGTGTTTCTTCCGGGCAGTGAGGGCTCTGGTGACGATAAAGTAAGAGGGGATGAAGCGATGGTCTTTACAAACGTCATTGATAGAAATTTAGTTAAAGAGCCTTACGATGATGGTTGCTGGCAAGGATTCAATGCCAGCTTTGATCGCACTGTAAAAGTAAAAACTTTAAAAAAGGATGTTCAAGGAATTTTGAAAATAAACCCAGGTGATGCGCTCACTATGAAATGTTCTTATGAACATTTAGTAATTTCGGGTGAGCATTGTGATGATCTGTGATTTTCTGTGTTGTTGTGTGGGGCCCAGAGAAATCTGGGCTTTTTATTTTTTATAAGCTAAAACTTATGAATGGAAAATCTTTTTTCAATCATTTCTAAGAATACATCCTCGGATAATTCTTGCTCTCGACTGTTTCACGGAAGAGGAAATAGATATCTTGATTACGAACATATCGTTGTTGATTTTTATCCACCTGTCCTTTTAATTACTCTTTATAAAGACAAACCCAATACTGAAGAATTTCTGCAAGAAGTTTTATCATTTCCAGCAGAAAATATTCTTGTGCAAAAAAGATATCTCCCTAGACCTGAGTGGATTGTCTTAAAAGGAGCACTTCCAAATTCTTCAATCGCACAAGAAGGAGGAATGAAATTTGAATTGGCCCTGGGTACTTTTCAAAATATTGGTTTTTTCCTCGATATGGCCCGTGGCAGAGAGTGGCTTCTTAAAAATTCAAAAGACAAAAGAGTACTTAATCTTTTTTCATACACCTGCTCTCTTTCTGTGGCAGCTTTAAAGGGCGGAGCATATGAAGTTTATAATTTTGATATGAGCAAAGCTGCACTTAGTGTTGGGCAAAAAAATCACCGCTTAAATGATATCGATCAAAAGAAAGTAAAGTTCATGCCTTTTGATATTATGAAATCATGGAGTAAAGTCACAAAGCCCGGACCTTACGATATTATCATCATTGATCCACCAACAAATCAGGGAGATAGTTTTAAAGTTGAACGCGATTATTATAAGATAGTAAAACGACTTAGTGAAATGACTTCTGAGAATGCAATTGTCTTAGCTTGTCTGAATTCTCCTTATTTAAAATCTGATTTTTTAGCACAACTTTTCAGTGAACATGCCTCTGGCTTTGAATTTCTGGAAATTATTCCTTCGGCTTTTGCTGAAATGGAAATAGATGTTGAAGCAGGTTTAAAAATATTATTATTTAAAAAAAGGGGCGGATAAGAATCCGCCCTTTGAAATCTCATTTACTTAAAATACATGTAAGTAAATTGTCGTTGTATTTGTAGTTGTGCTTCTTCATAACAAATTTAGCAACCCTTTCAAGGTTAAGATCCTGTCGAGTGTAAAAACATTTACGCCAATCATTGTTTAAAGTTTAGGCACTCCTTGAAAGAAATACTCTCTGCCAGCATTTGAATATAATTTTTTTTGATTTCACCTAGAATACCCGAAAGCACACATGCATTTTTAAGGAGACACCTCATGAAAAAACCACTTTTATCTCTAATCGTACTTTGTTCAACTCTGGCTTCAGCTTACGCTCAAGATATGGGAAGAGGACGTGGGGGATATCCGGGACCAGTGAGAGGAGATCGTGAATTAAGAGAATGTTTAATGGATAATGACTTATTAAAAAGAGATAATAGACTGTTAACTGACAGATTACTTAATTGTCGAGATGATCGTGGAAGTAGAGAGAGAATCGATCAGTTGTCTCGCGAAAATGTTGATCTCATTTCAAGAAACCAATTTTTAATTGATCAAGTTGAAAGACTTAAAGTTGATAATGCTCGTTTAGAAATTGAAGCACACCCAGACCGTGGTGGGCGTTTTGATTTAGGTTCTTCTATAAGAGCTTGTGGCAAAATAACTACAGCCATCTATGCTCAACAATGTGCTCAAGAGGCAAAAAATAACTCCATTCAAGCAGATGTGATTGAAGCGTGTTCACGCATCGATCAAGGTTTTTATTCACTTAATTGTGTGAAGTCGATTGGGGCTAACCAAATTTCAGCTCGCCAGGTTGAAGCATGTACTGGAATCACGACGTCCATCTACGCTCAACAATGTGTACAAGTTGCTGCTGATAAAAGAATCAGCTCAGATGTCATCAGATCATGTATTCAATCAAGTAATCAAGATTTCTACCGACTTAACTGTGTTAAAAGTATGTAATTGAATGTTAAAAAGAGGGCTTCTTTATATAAGGCAGCCCTCTTATATTCTGTTAAAAAATCATTCAAATTCGTCTAATGTTTATACAGGTGTCTGTAGGATAATCAGACACTCTCAAAGCCTTCATACCTAACTCCTCACTTTCACAACTTTTTATTGAGACTTCATCTTGGCACACTCGTTGCTTTATATATTAGCAAACAGCTTAGTCACGCACACGCCTTTAGGAGGTCGTTATGAAAAAATTATTATTAGCTTTATTAGTATTAGCATCTCTAGCTTCTTGTGGAAAAAATAACTCTGTTGGTTCAAGTACAAGCGCAGTTGGTACATCTGGTTTATCAACTTCAGGTATTGATCAATCTGGAAGAGTTCCGCTTTCAACTTATATCTCTAACATCAACAACAATGGCTTCAACGCTGCAGTTGCTGATAATGAAATTTACAGATTTTATACTTCATCTTCTTCAGGGAATGGTTGTACTGTAAAATGGGGTTTCTTAACAGTATGTACAGGTTCATCTTCTTCAGGAGGAACTTATTCAACTGTAAACGTGGTTCACTCTTCAGAAAATCTAGCTGCAAAGAAAACTGAATTGATCAATATTATTGCTCAAGCATACGCATACTCTAATAGTTCAGATAAACTTCAACTTTATGTTCAGGCAGCTAACGGTGATGTTTACACGATCGACTTTAGAGTTCCAATGTCTGCTAACCCCGTTGTAAAAAGAACAAGTGCTGGATTAGTTTATTTTGACTACTCATTCTCAGGATACTCTCAATACACAACTTACTAGACAAAAATACTTACTGGCCGGCGATGTCCCCCCATCGCCAGCCTTTTTGTTATTAGGCAATATTCGCTCTTTTTTTTTATCCGCTTTGATTTATAATAATGAAGAATTCGTTATTATTTTTTCTACAAATCAAGGACGGTATCTCATGGCTCAATTCAAAACAGATCTTCGCGATATTTATTTTAACTTATTTAACGTTTTAAAAATCCAAGATCATACTGGCTATGCTGAAAACGACATGAAAGATGTCATCAACGAATGCAATAAATTTATCGAGAAAGAAATTTATCCGAGCAGAACTATCGGTGACCACCAAGGAGTGCAGTTAAAAGATGGAAAGGTTACTGTGCCCGAAGCTTTTAAAGCACCAATGAAAAAATATTATGAAAATGGTTGGTACGGAATTGGTTACGCTGAAGAAATTGGTGGAATGCCAGCTCCTCATGCCGTCTCCCTTGTTTGTCAGTCGATCATGAATGGAGCAAACGTCTCATTTGCCATGTATCCGGGCCTTACTCGTGGAGCGATGGATGTAATTTTAAAAGTTGGTTCACAAGAACAAATGGATATGATCGTTCCCAAAATGATGACAGGTGAGTGGGGCGGAACAATGTGTTTGACTGAGCCGGGGGCAGGAAGTGATGTTGGTGCAGCAATCACAACGGCAACTCCTAATGGTGATGGAACTTTTAAAATGAAAGGAATAAAAATATTTATTTCTTCAGGAGATAACGATCTTTATGAAAATATCATTCACTTAGTTTTAGCGAGAACTCCTGGTGCTCCAGCTGGAACAAAAGGACTATCATTATTTATCGTTCCTAAATTCAATAAGGATGGATCACTTAATGATGTTCGTTGTACAAAAGTTGAAGAAAAAATGGGGATTCACGGACAAGCTACTTGTGAAATCACATTTGGATCTAGTGGCGGGTGCAACGGTGTCTTGATTGGAAAAGAATTTGATGGGATGACAAATATGTTCATCATGATGAACGAAGCTCGTCTGCTTTGTGGAGTTCAAGCAGAAGCGCAAGGAAATTTAGCGTATATGTTAACTGAACAATATGCGCGTGAAAGATCACAATTTGGAAAAGAAATAATCAATCACCCAGATGTAAAAAGAACATTAATAAAAATGCGCTCAATGGGCCGCTCGATGCGAGCACTCGTTTTATACACAGCAGATCTTTTTGATAAACTCCATGCCGGAGACCAATCGCTGCAAGATGAAATTGCTTTCATGACTCCAATTTGCAAGGCCTATTGTTCAGATGAAGGTTTTCAGGTGGCTATCGATGCTATTCAAACTCACGGTGGATATGGATTTTGTTCGGAATACGGAATTGAGCAATTTGCTCGCGATATGAAAATTGCCACGATCTATGAAGGAACAAATGGAATTCAAGCGATCGATTTCACCATGAGAAAAGTTTTACGCGATAATGCTAAAACCTTTATGAGTATTGGAGCTAAAATACAAAAGTCTATGTCGAGATCAGAAGCTTCAGAGTTTAAAGATGAAGTGCAATTTATTGGAAAAAATCTAGAGAAGGCACAGGCCATTTTAGAAAAATTTGGCAAAGACGCTAAAGCTCAAAAGTCTGATGCCATTTTATTTCATGCAACGTCGTTTTTAGCTTTTAGTGGAAACTTAGTTGCATCATGGCTTTTACTAGAATCTGCATGTGAAGCACAAAAAGCGATGGCGACGGCCACGAATCCAGACGAAAAAGATTATTACCAGAGCAAAATGATCGACTTTAGGTTCTTCGTTCAGCAACAACTAGTTAAAAACGTAGGATTGTCACAATCAATCTTAGGATTTAGTGACGACCTATCTTCATTGAAAGTTTAGTTTAAAAGGTGATACACTGTAAGGGATTATTACTTATTTAAACTGAGCTAAAAATGGAAATTGATAAATTGAACGAAGAGATTAAGCTCTTTTCGTCTAGCACACATGGTAGCAGTGACTATGACAAAGATGAATACTTTGTCATGAGTGAAAGTCGAACTGACTTCGCTCCGCTGAAATATATTCAAAAACGTGTTCCAGAATTTAAAGACATCAATTCATTATTAAAAATTGGGTTTGTGTACGATTCACTGGATCTTTCTAACAATGAAAATTTTCAACATTGGTATGAAAAGCAGTTTGCAAAAAAACTTCTTCGTCGTGATTCAAGAAAAATTTCTATCGTCTATGTTCCCAATAATAAATTGATCCTCGATCAAATTGGACTTGTGAACAAATCCTACGAAGTACTCTCACACGAACAAATTCTTTTGAATGGAAAAAACCTTCCAACTCAATTGGGTGAGTGGTACGCAAAATGCATTTTTGGATTAAAGCAACTGAAGTCGACTTCTCAACGTGGATTCGACTTTGTCATGGGCGATGGGAAAAGAGTAGAGATTCAAGTTGAGTGGAGTGATGTCTCTTCTCCGAAGGGTGTAAAAATTAAAAAGACGCTGGTCGATCTTTCTGATTATTGTGTCATTATTTATGTCGCAAAAAACTTTATGATTCGAGAAGTTTGTTTCCTTGATTCAGAATATGTCTCAAGAAAATTTTCTAGCAAGGGACATACAATCTTTTTAAAAGATTCTGATGTTTCAGCTTATTTCTTTTCGAAATCCTCTAAGCATTTTGATAAAATCATCAATCCAATAACTTTTTTAAAGTATGCTTCGCCAAATTTAGCGATGAAACTTTCTGAGAAATTAAATCAATAAAATTATAATGCCGCTGGAATTCTAGGCGGCTTTTCTTATTGCAGAGTAAAGGTTTTTGTTTTAGGGTAGAAGCATAAAAATCCCCATCAAGAGAGTTTAAATGAAGTTTTTATTAGCATTCTTATTTGTCACTACAAGCTTCAATCTTTTTGCTGCCTCAACTTATGAATGTGAATTTCTGGGACCCAATTATTTATTGACTATAAATGACAACGAAGTCATCACTCTTAAAAATAATTTCAAATCTTTTAACTGCAAAAAGGGGCTTGTTAATTTTCCTGGGACAGAATTAGATTTGAGAGTTTTAAACTGTGCAAATAGAAATGAAAAAGTGACATTTTACTTTGCTGAAATGAACGATGAAATTATTCTTTCAAACAGTCTTGGCACTTCAAAAGATATTACTTGTAATAAAATTAATTAAATAAAATCTCTTCTTATAGCTTAATCCTATCGATGTCTTATTTTTTATATATTAGTTATTTAACTATAAATGCAGCATTATCCACCCAGGATGGAGGAAGGATGATGACGGATGAGATGAAGCTTGTAGAGCGAAAACAAGAATTGCTAAAGATTAAATCTGACTCAGCTATTTATCTTTCAACTAACACACTTACTGAAGAGTTAGAAGCAAGAGTTGAGAATTTTAAAAAAAATTCCTGAACTGTCTGTATTAAAAGCCGTTGAAGTTTTATTGGATTATGTAGAACGCCAACTAGAACATCTATAAGGTTTTTCTAATATCTTAATTCTTTTTTAATTATTCAATAAAACTAATCACTCACCAACGATTATATCGTTTTAAATTCATTGTGTTTGATCATTCAGATGCAGCTTCGCATCGGCTGATCAACAAGCTCATACCCAAATTCTATGAATAATTGCGTTTTTATATATTTGTTATTTTTTAAGTAAACGAGCATTTATTAAGCGGTTAAGAAATAAAAAATAATTTTTATTTTCTGATGATTTAAATAACTAAACTGAACAAAATTTAAGGAGAAATTTATGTCAAACATCAAGTCCCTTGCTCTCAGTGTAGTATTCGTCTTTGGCGCCCAAAGTACTTATGCTGCAATTGAGACTGCAAAAAAATCTAATCCGAATCCAAATTTGATCTCGAAACCCAATCTCCAAACTGAAAAATTTAAAATAAAAGTAAATGCGGTCAATGGAAGTAATGGATCAAATGGATCGAACGGATCAATTGGGGCCAATGGAAGCAGTGGAGCGAATGGTTCGAATGGAGCTAACGGATCAAACGGATCGAACGGATCAATTGGTGCCAATGGAAGCAGTGGAGCGAATGGTTCGAATGGGGCTAACGGGAACAATGGAACTAACGGTTCGATAGGAAATAACGGGAATAACGGGAACAATGGAGCTAACGGTTCGATAGGAAATAACGGGAACAATGGAGCTAACGGTTCGATAGGAAATAACGGGAATAATGGAGCTAACGGTTCGATAGGAAATAATGGAAATAATGGAAACAATGGAGCAAACGGTTCGATAGGAAATAACGGAAATAACGGAAATAACGGGAATAACGGGAATAATGGAAATAACGGGAATAATGGAAACAACGGGAACAATGGAGCTAACGGTTCGATAGGAAACAACGGGAACAATGGAAACAACGGGAACAATGGAAACAACGGGAACAATGGAAACAACGGGAACAATGGAAACAACGGGAACAATGGAAACAACGGGAACAATGGAAACAACGGGAA
>CANFHC010000044.1 GCA_947446575.1 Bacteriovoracaceae bacterium
GGAATATTAAAGACACCCGGAAAACTTATTTCTTTATTGAGTGTATATTCATTATTTAATTCCATTTCTGCCCAATCGATCCTTTCGTTTGCACAAGCTAGGCTTTGAAATTGTAGAAGTAAAAGAAACAGAAATATAAAATTCTTCATAATATTCACTCCATTAATTTAAAAAAATCTGGAAAAGATTTTTCAACACAATCACTGTGTGCAAGCCATCCTCCACTATTTTTTCTAAGAAACAAATAACCAGTCATTACCATACGGTGATCACGGGCAGTAACCAAAGTCACTTCAGGGTTTCTTTCAATTTTCCCCTGAATTCTAATTTCATCACGATTTGGAATAAATTGAAAATCAATTCCTAAATTTTTTAGTATTGATAAGATTTCTTCAATTCGATCACTTTCTTTATGGCGAAGAACAGAAAGATTACTAAGAACGCTTTCTCCTTCAATATGAGCTGCCATAAAGGCTAAAGTAGGAATTAGATCAGGAAACTGAGCCCCATCGACACTGAAGGATGATAATGTATTTTTAGAAGAAGCCCGCAACCCATTTGGGGTCCACTCAATATCTCCCCCTGCGTTTTGCATGAGTTCGATAAACGCACCATCGGCTTGTAGTGGATCTAAACTCAAGCAATTTTTAATCAGCACCGATCCATTCAAAAGAGCAAATGCTACGGGATAACTTAAACAACTAAAATCGACAGGAACTAGAAAAGAATTCGCATTTTTAGTCATTGTTAAAATAGCTTTAGTCATAGTTATATAAGTTTCTGAGGCACGAATATTTTTTAACTCAATTTCGAATTCGTGATTTGAAAAAGAAAGCAACATCGCACTTGCAAATTGAGTACTCACTTTGCAATCAATGACGATTTTTTTTGTATGATCCATTTGAGCAGGACCAGTTAGTTCTACCCAAGCTTCATTTTTATTATTTTCTATTTTTACGTTTAATTCTTTTAAGGGATATAGCAGATCATCAATGGGGCGTTCACTCATTTTTTCACTTGGAAAAAATCTGTATGTTTTTTGACCTCTTGAAAGTAAAGCCAACAAAAAACGATTTGTAGTTCCGCCGTCTCCAGTCTTTAAATCGATGACATCTTTACTCGTTTCAACTTCACAAGCAGGAAATGAATTTAAAAAAGTGACTGAGTCCTGATTTCGAATTAGTTTTATTCCAACAGCTTCTAAGCAAGACAACATTGTATTCACGTCTGTTGAAGTGGCAAGGTTGTCAACACGAAAACCATTACCACGAGTGGCCCCTATAATCAGCGCACGATTAGAGTGAGACTTACTTGTGGGAAGTAGAATTTCTTTGAGAAATGGCGTGGGACTTACTTTATAAAGTGAATTTTTTAAGTTCATCTTTACTTTCTTCCAGCACCGTTTGAATTTCTTCAAACGTTTTAACTTCAATTTGGGCATTCCCTATATCTTGAACTAAAACTAAGTCGATTGAACTAAGAGCACTTATTTTTTTATCTTTAGATAAATAAGTCATAATTTTTTCAGTTGGAAATTCTTTGTTATACCAAGGTGGATTTTTGCCTGGGATATTCAAAGCATTTTTAAGAGCGATTATATCGTTGATATTTTTTTCATTTCCAAAAATTTTAAAGACGAGAACCATTCCCCACAAGACGGCTTCACCGTGTGGGATATTATAAATAAACTCTAGGGCGTGACCAAACGAGTGTCCTAAATTTAATGTTTTTCTAATTCCAGTTTCTTTAAAATCTTCGTTTGTTAATTTTTGCTTAAAGTTTGCACAAGCATCAATGATATCTTCAAGTGGCGCTTTTTTAATTGCGAGATCGTATATCGAAAAATCGAGGAAGCAGTATTTTAAAACTTCTCCCATACCGCTATCTTTTTCAACAGGTGGCAAAGTCTCTAAAAATTTCGAGCATATCCAAACATTTGTTGGCATGTGATAAGCACCGATTAAATTTTTCCCCGACTTTGAATTAATCGCGACTTTTCCACCGATACTTGCATCTACCATCGACAAAAGTGAAGTTGGGACAATACTCCAGTGAATTCCTCTTAAAATAGTCGCAGCGATAAATCCTGCAAAATCCGAAACTGCTCCACCACCAATGGCGACTAAATGAGCATTGCGGTGAATTCCCTTTTCTAAGAAAAACTCCACTGCATTTTGAAAATCATTTATATTCTTAACTTTTTCACCATCTGGTGATTTCCAAAAAATGACTTTTTTATTTTCAATTTTTTCCAACACTAACTCTTTCGAGTAATGACTCCAGATTTGATGATCGACAACTAAGAGAACAGTATCAGTGTCCAACTTATTTATTTCATCCATGATACTGTCTAGTGAAGACATATTTTTAATGAGCGTTTTCATCTTTATTTATCCAATATAATTATTTTAGTGTATATGCGTTTTGTCTTAAGTAATGATCAGCTAAAACTATTTTCACCATGGCCTCAACGACAGGAATGGCCCTAGGGATAATGCATGGATCATGTCTTCCCTCTTTCGCTTTTTCTCCAACAGTCGATGTTGGCTTAAAAGTAATTGCCATTAACATACGATCACCATTAGAAATCCCACCTTCCATTCCACCAAATGAAGCTGAATGTTTTGAAACTTCCGATCCAGTCATATTGGCCATCTCTTCACCCAGACCATAAGAAAATGAAACGACTGCTCCAATAGAAAGAAGTGCTTTGGCAAAATCAGCTTTTAACTTATCAAAAGCCGGCTCACCTAATCCCACTGGGCAGTTATCTACCACAATTCGAACACGTCCACCAATGGATTCTCCATTAGATTTTAGATCTTCTAGGTATTTTTTTATTTCTTCGTTCTTTTCAGTTTGAGGAAAAGAATAAGGAGCAAAATTTTTATTTATATCTTCAGGAATGCTTTTAAATTCAAAAGGACCCATCTTTGAAACAAAAGCTTTTACGTCTACATTTGGTAACACGAGACCCGCAAAATATCCTGCGATAACTCTTGCGACAGTTTCTCTTCCCGAAGACCGCCCGCCACCTCTGTGATCGCGTATTCCATATTTCAATTCTGTTGTTTTATCTGCATGTCCTGGTCTGTGCTCGTTTTTAATTTTATCGTAGTCTGCACTTTTTTGATTTGTGTTGCGGATAAGCACAGTTATAGGAGTGCCCAAAGTTTTGTCTTCGAAAATACCAGAGAGAACTTCGGCCACATCACTTTCAGCACGAGCGGTTGTGCCAGCTATTTTACCTGGAGCACGTCTATCGAGTTCTGCTTGTAAATCTTTGAGATTAAAAATTAAATTTGCCGGAACTCCGTCAATCACAACTCCCATGGCCTCGCCGTGTGATTCACCAAAGCTAGTCAGAGAAAACATTTTACCAAAGCTATTTCCACGCATATGATGACCATTATACTCAAGTCCATTGGGTAATTACAAGGAAGAGTCGGTCATGTTTCTTGCTAGCTTTAGGCATTTAATCGAAATTGAGGCCCTGAAGACGCAAAATCAGAATGATGAAGCCACCATCTCCAATGAAAACAAACGAATATCCGACCTGGGGGCTCTGCGCGAAAAGAAATCCCAACAAATAAAATTGCTAGAAGAAGAAAATCGCAATCTCCATCTCTCTAACAAACAATTAACAATCGAAAGTCTGCAACAAAAATGTCAAAAAATGAAATCCCAAATGGATTTAGTAACCAGTGAAAAAGAGCAACACGCTCTGGAGAATCAACTCAAGACCGTTCAAGCAGAACTTGATTCATTAGAAGAAATTTATTTTACAAGCCTTGAGCGAACAGAAGCTATCGAAGAAGAGATTAAAGAGAACAAAGTTTTTTTAGAAGGATCAGAAAAAACCTTAAGTGAAATTGAAAAAGATGTAAGTCTAGAAATAAAAAAAATTCAACTCGTTATTGAGGGACGCAATGTTCGCGTTCACTCCCTAGAAGAACAATTAGACATTGCCCTCAGAAGCTTTTATTACGATTTAGAGAAGAAATTTAAGCCTAAAAGACCCGTAGCCTATCTGATCGAAAAAAAATGCTCCTTTTGCCATATGATGGTTGATTCCCAATTTAAAGCTGCTGTCGAAGAAGGTCGCGCTTTTGAAACCTGCCCCAATTGCGGTCGCTTACTTATCCCAGAAACTGCTAAAATTTATTGACGTTATTCTCCCAAAAGCCGATAAGTCTCCTACCGAGAAAAGGGAATCATCGCTGGCGGCTCTAGCAATAGATCTGCGGGAGGAAAGTCCGGACACCATATGGCAACGTAGCGGGTAACGCCCGTCCATCGCGAGGTGAGGACAAGTGCAACAGAAAGTATGTACAGGTAATGCTGTAGTGAAACCAGGTAAACTCTACGTGGTGCAAGCTCAAATAGGCAAACCGTCTAGAGCAATCTAGACTAGTTGGGGCCACCAACGAAATTTGCGGGTAGAGTGCTTGAGCCCACAAGCAATTGTGGGCCTAGATGAATGATGGTTGAAAACAGGATCCGGCTTATCCCTTCTCTCGGTTTTTCTAGTGTATTTTCTACATGCCTTTCATGATTTTTTACCAGCTCTGCTATAATTTCTCCTATGAAATTGCTAGTCCTTGCTCTATTTATCTTTGCTTCATTTTCATCACAAGCTGAAGGTCTAGGGCATTGTTATAAGGCCATTGAAAAACATATCACCCAAGCCATTGCCCACAATCTCAAGGTCGATTCCATCTATAACGAATTATCTGAAGGTCGTTCACATTCATTAAGTATGACTCTCGTCTTTTATGAAAGACTTTCAATATTAGCTGTAAAAGGCATTGAGCATGAATCTCGCATGTATCAAGAAAAAGGAATTGCTCTTTTATGTGATGAATTAGCTGACATGAAAGATCTTCCTGACTTTCAAAACTCATTGCCAGAAAATTTACGCCCAACTATTTTTCATAGATATAATTCGAAATTAATAAACTCCAAATTAAAAGCGTCTCTGCAAATTAATGATTTAAAAAAAGCTTACGATGACGTCGCAAGCGATCTCTATGAACTCGAATCATTTCCCAATCAATTATGCATGACCCGACATATTTTAGAATCCATTGCTCGAACACTGTTACAGACTGATAAGCATAGAGAAAAGGCAAGAAATTTAGAACTCCCCGATCCAATAAACACTGTTAAAAAATTTATTTCACTTCAAAGAAAAACTTTAGGTCTTGCTCATAATCTGGATACAAAAGCATTTCCACTTCAACGCGATGGCATTCTTCTTTTCTGCCAAGATGTTCCTGCTATTTTTTGGAAGTAAGGATTATAGATGTTTCAGAGCTTTAATCGAAGTCGTTGAAGCATTAAAATCTTTATGGAAATTTTTAAATTCATAAAGAGTTTCAATTTTCATAGACATTTTTTCAAATTCAGCAAGCGACATTTCTAAAACAAAATTTTCAATTTTATACTTCGTAATGCCTGTTTTAAATGAAGTTAATGTTTCGTAAGATTTCTTTGTTTTAATTTTTGGGTATTGCTTTAATTTTTCGTCATTTGTATCCAACATAAATGTTGGCAACTCCCATTGACCAGCAAGCCATTCTTTTTCACTTTTTTGGTAAAAGAGAATTTTATTTTTCTCTTTTACAATGACTCGCAAAAGTTTTATATATAAATCACTTCCCTCTTTTTTGTCCCCTTCTAATGGAAACAACAAAGGAGTCCCTGTTTTAAATGCTACGCAGTTTTCTTTAAGCGGACAAAGTGTACAAGACGCTTTCCTTGCCTGACAAAGAATTCGTCCCAAATCCATAAAAGCTTCGTTTAAATTGCGGGCTGATAATTTTCCAATTTCAGGCACAATTTTATTCTCAGCAAAATCCTTAAAAAGTTTTTGTTGGAGTTTAGGTCCCTTTGCTATTTGTATCCCATAAAAACGCGAAAGCACTCTTTCTAAGTTGGCATCAACAGCTAGTCCTCGTTTATCTGCACCAATAGCCACAATCGCATTGGCCGTATAAGGTCCAATTCCTTTTAATCCAAGAAGTGAGTCGAGATCAATAGGAATAGCACCATCAAAGCGCTCAACGATTTGAATGGCCAAATTTCGAAGATTGCGAGCACGGCGATAATAACCAAGACCTTTCCATGAAACGCAAACTTCTTCTTCAGAAGCAGCTGCAAGTTTTTCTATCGTTGGGTATTCATTTAAAAAAACTTCAAAATGATTGAGAACAGTTCCAACAGTTGTTTGTTGCAACATTATTTCTGAAACCAATGTGCGATAAAGCGTTCTCTCATTTCTCCAAGGAAGATGTGAGTATTGATCTTTTGACCAATGAATTAATTGAGAAAATTGTTTATACGACATTTATTCTACACTAGATTTTTTTACTTTTTACAAGCTTTAACAAAATCTTTAGCATAGTCAACCAAATCTGTCGTGGTGAAAGCGTGCACATCACCTTTATACTTTGCGCCATGAGAATCCATAAAATCTCGCATCTCTTTAGACATCTCATCTATATCTGTAACAATCAAAAGTGTTTTAGCTTGTGAATCTTTAATCCACTGTAATAGCTTTGATTCATCATTGCTGCCGTAAGAAAGGCAAGCACTCGAGAGTTCACCTAATTCTTTTATTGAAGTATTGTATATATAAGCATTCACTTTATCTTTACAACCTTCCATTACTTTTGTGAGAAAACTTCTGCGATTGCAAAAATTGGGATCTTTGTTGTAATCTATTGCGCGAAATGAAGAAGAAACATCAAACCAGATTTCCACTTCCGGATATTTCCCTTGAGCTTTTTGTTTGCCACAAAAAATATCAAAATAATTTCCTTTATCACAATTAACGAGACTAGTCTCTAATGCATTAAACGTTTTCAATTGCAATTCTGGATCTTTTGCTTCTGGGGTCTGAGCTACTCCTAATTGCGGTTCAACCATTTTAGGAATTGGAACTTGTGGCCCACTCACTGCTTTCCTATTTAAATAGCCATACTGAGGATGAAAACATCCATCTCCCATAGGCACACAATTTTCTAAATAGGTCTGATCACTTTGCGATATTAAGGCTAAAGATTTAGACGAATCATTTTTATCCAACGCTCGCATGAGTTCAGTCACTTTAGCAGGTGATAAAAAAATCATTTCAATTTTTTGAGGAGTGGCCTTCGCTTGAAAAGAAAATAGTAGAATTAGAGCAGTCAGTGCTTTCATATATCCATTCCTTTCATTTTAAAATACTGAAAAAGGTTATTACCAAGATCAACAATCAAATCTCTCTCTTCTAATTTTAAATTTAAAAACTCTGTCATAAAGGCTCGTTGACGAGGAGTTAAGCTTTCAAGTTTTTCCCTAATGCTCATCTCTGCATTAGATTTCACTTTATCTTCTTTACGCTGATTTGGTGTGCGAGTATCTATTTCTTCAGCAGTAGCAACTTTAGGGACTTCTTTTTCACTACCTGCAATCGGTGAAGCTGCTCCACCTAAATCATTCGGATCAAACTCACCATCTTTTAATTCGTCTTTATAAAATTTCACTAGTCTTATAAAACGATCTGCAAAGTCCTCTTCGACAAAATCAATCATTTCATGGAGAGGAATATTGAGTTTCGCTGTGATCTTAGCGATTAGTTGTGGATTTAGTTCGGTTGATTTCTGCGAGAGAAAGCGGCTCATCGTAGAAACACCAACATCGGTTTGTTCAGCTAAGTCTTTTTGCGACATTGCTCCACGCACTTGCATATATTTTCTTGTAACCCCAAGAAACATTTCAATCTTCTCTTTCTT
The DNA here is from genome assembly GCA_947446575.1 of Bacteriovoracaceae bacterium. Classification (GTDB taxonomy): domain Bacteria; phylum Bdellovibrionota; class Bacteriovoracia; order Bacteriovoracales; family Bacteriovoracaceae; genus Bacteriovorax. The sequence goes on from CANFHC010000044.1 coordinate 7,779, forward strand.
AAACTCCGCCACAACTTCCTCCCTTCGAAAAGGTTCCTGGAACCTTTTTTGACTAAGTGGTCTAAACCATTATCGGATTGCAAAAAAATTTCTTAATGCAATTTTATTACTTGACGCAATGAGTCTATCTTGCTATTCTGGGTTCAGGAAATGGAACTCAAAGGGAGCACGAAATGGAAACTTTAACTTTATTTATCGACCACTTATATGCCCTTGAGCTTGGGTCTTCTGAGTACCAAATAATCGAAAGAACGACAATTGCAAATAGAAATTACAGTGAGTTATCTGTCTCGGGGTGCCTGATTAAAGATGTAGTTTTTGAAGATGTCCTATTCGAGAATTGCACTTTTTTTGGTTCGAACATGGAAAATTGCTTATTTATCAACTGCCTGTTTATTAATTGCAAGTTTCAATTTTCTAGATTTTCAGATTGCAATTTTGAACTGACAACGTGGGAAAATTGCATGTGGGGATTAACTGCTCTAAAAGACTCAGAAATTATCCAGTCTGAAGGGCGGAATAATTACTCCTTCGAATCAAGCGGCCCCTGTGCTCAAACCCAGACTCTTTCGCTAAATGATTTTTTAGATTTAACAGCTTAAATATTTTTCGCAAGCAACACCATTCCCCCTCACGGAAAAAAGATATTATTCACATTTGCTGAGGGACACGTCTTTTCTTTGAAACGCTTTTAAGGATGAATTTTTCAAAGCGCCACTCTCCTACCGACATTCATGGTCTTTATTTTTTTAAGGACCATGAATACCATCTTTTAACTCTTGCGATAAAAACAACCAATCGATTGCGTATTTCTTCTCGAAGCAATCAGCACGAGTTGACCTACTTCAACGGCATTTCTTAAACCAATTAAACTATCAACCAGAGTTGCATCTTTATAAAAACGATTGATCTCATCGCTTAGTTCATTAAACATTGCCTCAGCTCTTGAAAGACGATCTTTAGAGCGAGTTAGTCCAACATAATTCCACATCGTCTGTTTTAAGGTAAGCCAATCTTGATGAATGAGGGCCGTATCAACTTCTTCAGTTCCATCAACCCAATTTTTTATCAAACTGCTAGAATATATTTTCTCTTTATCCACATTTTCTAAAATATCTAAAGCGGCAAAATGTCCAAACGTCATTCCCTCTAATAAAGAAGTTGAAGCGAGTCGGTTAGCTCCGTGAAGTCCAGTACAAGCGACTTCACCAACGGCATAAAGATTTTTAAGAGTCGTGCGTCCTTTTAAATCTGTTTTCACACCACCGCAAGTGTAGTGGGCGGCAGGCACCACTGGAATCGGTTCTTTGCACATATCTATTCCATGTTCAAGACAATGCTTATAGATAGTAGGAAAACGATTTTTGATCCACTCAGGATCTTTATGAGTAATATCTAGATAAACGCAGTCACTTTGAGTTTCGATAATTTCTTCTGCAATTGCTCGAGCTACGATATCACGAGGCGCTAGCTCCATGTCAGTGTGATACTTGTTCATAAACCGCACGCCTTCTGAGTTGATTAAAAATCCTCCCTCTCCACGAACCGCTTCGCTGACTAAAAAACGACGATGAGTCGCTCCGCCATAAAAACTTGTTGGATGAAATTGAATAAATTCTAAATCTGTTAAAACTGCTCCCGCACGTTTGGCCATTGCATGACCGTCGCCACGAGCTCCTTCAGAATTAGTATGGTGCAAATAGAGTGCTCCAATTCCTCCAGTTGCTAAAACTGTAAACTTTGCCAAAATTTTTAAAACAGCTTTAGTCTCTTGATTAAAAACATAAGCGCCTAGAACTTTATTTTCTTCATAGCGCTGTTGAATTTTCACACCATGATGAAGAGCTGTTAAAAGATCAATCGCTGTATGTGAAGTAAAAAATGTTACATTTTTAAAGTTATCTCTTAAGTAATTAAGCAATGTGATCTGAATATCTTTCCCCGTATAGTCTCCACGATAAAGAATTCGTGGAGTCGAGTGGGCCGCTTCTTTTGTAAAAAGCAATTCTCCACTTTCATCTCGCTCGAAATTTGAATTGGCTTTATGAATAAGCAGATCTTCTAAAATTGAACTTGACTCATAGGCTACAAGTTTCGCAGCAGCTTCAGAAGAAGTTCCTGAACTCGCCTTCATGATGTCTTCCACTAAAGATTCTTCAGAACCTTTAGCGTATATAATTCCCCCTTGGGCCCAAACGGTATTCGTCTGGGTAGGGTCTTTTTCTCTTGTGATGATTGCGACTTTTAAACCTTTTTCTGCTAGCCCCGCTGCTGCAGAAAGCCCCGCAATTCCTGTACCAATAATTAAAACATCATATTCAAAATTCACTTAGCGCCCACCTGTTTTATTTTCATTGAAAGATCGACATGAGGAGCACTGTGAGTGAGAGCTCCGATACTAATAGCATCTACTCCCTTAATAAAATACTGCTCACAATTCTTTAAGTTCACTCCACCAGAAATTTCGATGGTCATTCCAGCCCCTTTAAGAGCAATCGCATTTTTAATATCTTCTAGAGAAAAATTATCTAGCATCACATGTTTAACACCTAACTCTAATGCCATTTTTAATTCGTCTAATGAATGAATTTCAACGACAACACTTTGATAGTGAGTTTGCATGTTCTGGAAAAAATCCCAAGCTGGCTTTAAGCCACCAAAAAAAGTTTTATGATTGTCTTTAATCATCCAAACATCTGCTTGAGAAAAGCGGTGATTATAAGCTCCGCCAACTCTTACTGCATATTTTTCCAAAGAGCGAAGTCCCGGAGTGGTTTTTCTCGTATCGAGAATTCTTACATTGTATGGAAAAGCTAAATTCGTAAACTGTTGTGTGAAAGTAGAGACGGCACTTGCTCGCTGTAATAAATTTAAAGCAACTCGTTCACCTGTTAAGGCAATGGCAAAGGGTAAGTTAAAAGTAATAACTTCACCGCGAGTGAAATTTTTTCCTTCGTGAATTTTAAAGTCTTCATAGTTTAAATTCGCTCCCAAATAATTGAAGGCTGCGACAAAATAGGGAAGACCGCTTAAAAGAAGATCACTTTTTATTTTAAGCTGGCAAAGAACATCCGATTGAGGCAATTCCCGCAAATAAAATGCATTGCCTTGAAGATCATCTTCTTCGAAAAAACGCTCTAAATCCGCTTCCAAACCCTTTTCTAAAAGACTCATTTTCTATGACCTCTGACTGATGACTAGGCAAAAAACTATTGAAGCCCCTTTTTAGCCCCTTAGTCTCAAAGAGTTAAGTTTTTTATGCTCTTCATAGGCATTTCATAGTCAAAAGTATGAAATTTTTCCTTTTTATTACCATTGTAAGCAGCATCCTACTCCAATTTGCCCATCCCTTTGGGGCAAAAACCACTACGAAAAAGTTGAATTCTACGTCCTTAGTCCACCATCTTTATGGGTCTTTCAAGTCAACTTTCCAAAAGCCTGAAAATGCCAACGTTCTTTGGACCTTTTTGACTGGTGAGAAAAAACAGATCTCTCCTACAACTCAGCAAGACTTCCAGAAGTTAGAATTAGGTTTTCTTTTTTCACCTTCTGGAATACATATTTCAGGAATAGTTCTCATTGCTTTTTTCCTTTTGAAAAAAATCCTAAAGAGAAAAATTCCATTTTTATTAAAATTATCAATAACAACAACACTGCTTTTCCTTCCCACTCTGGCGGTAAAAAGAATAATCCTAATGCGATTATTTATTTTGATTAGTCAGCGTTTGAAAGTAAAGTTTTCCATTGAACAAATATTCCTGTTCACCTTTGTTATCGCTTTGATTCTTGGCCACTTAAAACAATCCCCCCTAGGATTTACATTAAGTTTTCTTTTTATCGGAACTTTTATTGCACTTCGAGACCAATCAAAATTTATTATCCTTTTAGGACTAATGTCCTCCCACTTATTAATTGGATTATTCAATCAAACGGATATTTCTCCATTGGCGCTTTTGCTAAACTTGCCCTTCCTTTCTTTTTTTACAATGTTAATGCCTATAGGATTTTTATATTTTACAAGCTTTCAGTGGATGAAATTCAATTATATTGAACCCGTTATAAGAGTATTCATTTTGGCCATTCATGGAGCTGCAAAACTTACGATAGGCACGTCGCTAAGTTCTTCACTTCCAATAATACTTTTTATTTGGATGATTCTTTTGAAAAAGAAGAAACGCTATATGATCATTTTACTTTTTCTTCATGCGGGAATGGCTATCCCACCTGTCTGTTTTTTTTCAGGATCATATTCTAAAGAGCAAAAAGTGTCTGTTGATAGGTAAGCCTTACGGTTCTCGTTTATCCTTACTGAAATCAAAAAGTGTTTTATCCAACATATGGGATAATTCAATATTCCCCAAGGCATTTGCCATAGATCTTCTCAGGTCGGGAATATCTTTTTCCAATGCGTTCAAGAGAGTTTTCATTTTATCGCGCTTTAAGCCTTCTTGTGAACCGCATAGATTACAAGGAATAATAGGAAAATCCCAAGCAGTCGCCAGTTCAATAATATCACTTTCAGCAACGAACGTTAGGGGGCGAATAACAATATTGCGATGATCTTTAGAATAGAGTTTTGGAGGCATGCTACCCAACTTTCCAGAATAAAAAATATTCAACAAAAACGTTTCGATCATATCATCGCGATGGTGACCTAAAGCAATTTTAGTAAAGTTATTCTGATGAGCGTAGCTGTATAAAATTCCTCGGCGAAGTCGAGAACAAAGTGAGCAGTATGTTCCCCCCTCTTCCGTTTTTTCTTTAACGATTGCGTAGGTATTTTCTTCGAGGATCGTCAGTTTAATTTGTTGATCGGCCATGAAAGCTTGAAACGCACGAGCATCAAAACCTGGTTGTTTTTGATCAAGCATCACAGCTTCAAAAGTAAAATTTATGGGTGCTCTTTTTTGAATTTCTTTCAATAATAAAGTCAGAACAGTCGAATCTTTTCCACCAGACACAGCAACCATAATATGATCATTTTCTGCAATCATATGGTAGTCATTGAGCGCGCGAGTGATTTGTTTTCTAACCTTAGCTGCCAGTGGAATGTCGGTATTTAATTCTTTCATAGGCCATTAGTAGCATGCTCTAAAGGATTCGTCTTTATCACTGGGTAAAATTGCCATACATATTGGTCAGTTACATTTTCCACCTCCCAGGCTTCAGATGTTCATATTTTAGCCAACTTAGCGAAGGGAGCCTAGGCACTCAATATCTTTAATTGAAAATTATTTCCTTCGATGGGACAATGAGAGATGACGTTTACCTTGGGAGATTTCATGCGCTCTATTGGCTTGTTTCTGTGTTTATGCTTCAGCATTTCCTTCCTAATGGCCGCTGATTGGACTGGTTTTCAAGGCTGCGGGCACTATCAAGTAAGAGGTGTGGTGCGTACGATAGAAAATACCCAAGTCATAGTGCTCAATGAAAAATCGAAATCAGAAATTCAATTCAAACTTCCAATAGACAACGAGCCAATGCTTTCTCCTTACGTTAATAGAGCGATTGACGCTGATTTAGAAATTACAAAACCAATGAATGGTTCAAAAGGAAATGGAATTGTAAAAAAAATCAAAGAACGAATTCCCAATCCAATCAATCCGCTTGATACCGGTTTGAGTTTTGTGAAAAAGAGTGAGTGCAAAAAATGAAAAAGCATTTAATTCCATTATTATTCTTAAGTCTTTCTGTTTCACCTCTAGCACTTAGTAAAGATTTTCTTATGGCCATCGGTGCTGGTGGTGAAGAGCCAACAAAAACCGATACAATTTTTGATGACGGAATTAAAGGTCTTGGTGAATTTGTAAAACGAAATCCAGATATGGTTGCTGATATTGCTTTTAATGGAGGTCACTCTGTTACTACTGCTCTAATGCAAAGTGAATTTCCGGCCAATGTTGGCAAGTCAGATTTTTTAGCCACTGACTATCGTCGCTTAATTGCAAAATACAAAGCAAAACTAGAAAGTGGAGAAATGAAGCCCGGTGATCAATTCATGATTTATGTTGATAGCCATGGTGCTGAAAAACAAGATGAGTTTAAAACACATTCGATTGCTACTTCTGCCACATCGGGTATGGCAAACCTCAATACTTTAGAAGGCGCTCAACTTGTTGACCTTGATCAACTCGAAGTCCTAAGAGATCTTGCTCGCGCGAAAGGAGTAAAGATGGCCATCATCGATGGAAGTTGTCATTCAGGAAATACATTAGCACTGGCCGATGATAATACATGCGTAATCAGTGCGACAGGTCCCAAGCATTACGGCTATGGCCCGTTTGTAACAAGCCTCAATAAAGCAATGACTCCAGGAAAAACGTTGGAAGAAGCTTTTTTACAAGCGAGAGAAGATGATTATACTCCTAACCTTCCAATGATTTCGACAACTGCTGGTGGAGATGTTAATTATACACTTTATAAAAAGATCACTCCTTTTCTTTATCACTTCGATGACACTAACGATAAACTAATGCCTTATTTAAAATCAAATACCTCACAAGTTGCTCAGTGTATTGCAAACAATAACTTTGCTTCGTTAATGAGAACAATAAATCGAATTGAAGCACTAAGTGTGACTACCAAAAAAATTTTATTTTTTACAACAAAAACTCAAGGATTAGATCTATCAGAATTAAAATCTCTTCTCAAGGATTACAAAAAATCCATGGAGCTAGTGACTCAAAAATTAAGCAGCCTTGATTTAGATCGACTTCAAAAAGTCGAATCAATACCAGTTAAAGCAAGCACTAGTAAATATGAAGTTAAATATACCCGAGACCTTACTTGGTCAGACCTTATGAACTCTGATTATGATAAATTATTACAGCAAACTAATGAAAGACTAGCTACTGAGACTGACCCCTTAAAGAAAGTCTCATACATGGGAAGCATTGATCTCTATACAAAAGCAAAAGCCAAAAAAGAAGAAGTCCTAAAAAACAATCCTGATTTAATAACGGCCATGAACAGCGAAGCGGATATTAAAAAATCGATCACTTCTAATTATTTTACCGCAAATAAGATTGCCGTCCAAGAACGCAAGCTTTATTCTGCACTTTATAAAAAAGCTCAGCGTGATAATTATCCCAATGAGAAAAATCCTTGTAGGAACTTTAAACTCTAATGAAATACGATTTTCTTTTATTCGACGCCGACGATACACTTTTAGATTTTAAAAAATCTGAAGATATTTCATTTCAAATTGTATTAAAAAAAAATAGAATTACTGGTGATTATAATTCATTAATTGAAAGCTATAAAACCATCAACAATTTACTTTGGGCCCAGCATGCACTAGGGATCGTTTCAAAAGATTTTTTAAAAATAGAAAGATTTAGAAAGTTTCTGGAAGTTAATTCTCTCTCTGCTGATCCTGTTATGATGTGTGATGACTACCTCAATACTCTTCCCGATCAAGTTTTTCTCATTGAAGGAACACTAGATCTTTTAACTAGCCTGCATAAAAAAATTCCATTAATTATTGTCACCAATGGTATCGGAGTTGTTCAGCATCAAAGGTTGCATAATTCAGGATTAAAACCCTTTATTGACCTAATGATTGTTTCTGAAGAATGTGGCTACAGCAAACCTGACGTTCGCATTTTCCAACACACTTTTAACTCTTTAAAAATTTCTCACGAAAAAAATAAAATTCTTATGATCGGTGACAAGCTGGAGACAGATATTTTAGGTGCGAACAGAATTGGAATTGACTCTTGTTGGTTTAATCCTGATAAAAATCCAAATACGACTAAGATAACTCCCACTTTCGAAATTCAAAATTTAAAAGATCTCATTATCCACTTATAAAGCCCCTTACTCGCAACAGTAAGGGGCTTCTCAAATTTAATAATTAAGTAGCTTCATTAAAACTTCTTCCACGTGACTAACCTGAGGCAAGATTAAATCTTCTAAAGCTGGATTATAAGCACAGTGAACATCAAGTGCCCCTACTCTTAAAATCGGTGCATCTAAAAGCTCAAAACACTCTTCATTCACGCGCGCGGTGATTTCTCCAGCAAATCCAGAAGTTTTATGTTCTTCGTGTGCGATCATTAATCGCGACGTTTTTTTAATTGATTTTCTAATCGCTTCAAAATCATATGGCGCTAAAGTTCTTAGATCGATAACTTCAACCGTCTTTCCTGTCGCTGCTTCACATTTTTTAGCAGCTTCAATTGATTTTTGAACAAGAGCTCCCCAAGCAACAATCGTTGCGTCTGCTCCTTCTCTTGCAATACGAGCTTTCCCAAACGGGATCATGTATTCTTCACCCACGTCTTGAGCGCGGTTGTATCCTTGGTAGTACAAATGTTTGTGCTCTAAGAACATAACTGGATCATCACCGTGAATAGCTGTTCGTAAAAGTCCCGCGGCGTCTGCTGAGTTTGAAGGATAGGCCACTCTGATACCTGGTACGTGAGTAAATAGTGATTCACCTGATTGAGAGTGATAAATCGCTCCCCCTTTTAGGTAACCACCGATTGGAACACGCACGACCATTGGACACTTGAAGTCTCCACCTGAACGATAGCGAAGTGTCGCCATTTCATTTTTAAGTTGCATATAAGCAGTCCAGATATAATCGAAGAACTGAATTTCAACGACTGGCTTAATTCCACGAATAGACATACCAATAGCGCGACCAATGATGTTAGCTTCAGCTAGTGGTGAATTGAATACTTGTCCATCGCGAGATTCACGTTGAACGTTTGCTGTAAGTTTGAAAACTCCGCCCTTACCTTTTAGTTCTGGATTATTTAATCTTTCTTTTTCAAAAAAATCTGCAACATCTTCTCCCCACATTCTAAGCAGTGGATTTTTTGCAAATTCAGTGCGAAGAACTTTATTGATTGAAGCGGCCATCGGTACATCATCTTTACCGGTGAAGTTGGCAGGTTTATCAAAAGCAGATCCCGTCATATCGACGTCTTCAGAGTATAAATGTTTTTCGACTGAATCTGCAGCTGGCCACTCAGTTGTAATAGCTTTATCCATTGCTGCCTTTACATTGGCAGTAACTTTTTTAAGCAGATCTTCTCTTTCTTGTTCAGTGATAACTTTAGCTTCAACTAAAAATTTTGGATAAGAATGAAATACATCTCTTAAGCCTTCTTCCGTTAACTCTGCTTTCGTTCTGTACATTCCATGATCGTCAGATAATGAGTGCGAGTATGGTCTTGTTACAGTTGCGTGAACAAGAGCAGGCTTGCGCTCTTTTCTCATGAAGTTTGCCGCTTCAGTCATCGTTGCATATGAATCGATTGGACAACATCCATCGCAGTTGAAAATTTTTAATCCTGGAAAATTTGCCAGAGTTTTTGAAATTGATCCTTCTGGGTATTGAACAGTCGTTGGAGTTGAAATGGCAAAACCATTGTCTTCAACCATGAATAAAACTGGAAGTGAGTTTACACATGCAGTAGTGAGTCCTTCCCAGAATTCACCTTGAGCAATTGTCCCGTCACCTGTTGAGACGTAAATAATTTCATCGTCGTAGTACAATCCTTTTGTATCCGACTTATATGCCCCTGGGTGTTCTTTATTTAATTTTTTATACCATAGCCCTGCTTCAGCTAACCCACACGCTTGAAGAAATTGAGTTCCCGTACAAGACGATTTATTAACGATGTTAAGCGGTTTATTTCCCCAGTGAGCAGGCATCATTCTTCCATAAGAAGCAGTGTCGCCTAAATTTCCATTGGCCTGACAAAGCATTTCGTATGGAGTGACTCCAAGACCTAAGCATAAAGCGCGGTCGCGGTAGTAACCTAAAAACCAATCGTGTTTTGGTTTTAATACTTTTGCAGCTGCTGTTAAAATTCCTTCATGGCCGGCACCAGAAATTTGAAAAAAGGCTTTTGATTGTTTCTTCATCGAAATTTCAGCGTCGTCGACTTTTCTTGATGTATAAATATTCTCGAGCATTTCGAGCATTTCTTTTTTACCAAGATTGTATTTTTTAGCTAAAGCTAATTTATCATTTCCATTTGCTTTAGCGGGCGCTGCTTTTGATTTAGAGGTCTTTCCCAACATATTACCAATCCTTAAAAATTATAATGAGATGACTCTACCTAAGAGGTCATAAATTGTCTAAATTTCCCAATGAAAA
>CANFHC010000045.1 GCA_947446575.1 Bacteriovoracaceae bacterium
CGAAGGAATATAAGAACAAGCAAAAAAGAAATAGTAAAGTTCTTCTACACATTAACATAATCACTCTCCGTAGCGATTTGACCTTTATTTTCTAAACACTAGATTCTATGATAAACGCCTATTGGATTCTTGTAAATTGAAGGAAAATTGACTATGGGACTCATGTATATATTCCCTGTTGGCACTGATGAAGTTGATCGCACAGAAATCATATCAAACGCTAAGACCAATTCATCAACCATTATTTTAAAATCTTATGGGCTACCCATGATTTTTTGGGGATATCTTGCGGCAGGTTTGATTGTTTTAGGAAGCATGTGGCTTGCCTCAAGAGCGACTCTAACTAAACTACTCAATTATGAAGATCCAGGTTTGCATGCTTTGGGGCTGCTAGTTCAATACACATTAGTGCTTACTCCAATTGTTCTTTTGGCGTTTTTTTTCTATGAAAAACAAATTCACAAATCAGATAAGGATTTAAAATTAGTTTTTAAACTTTTTTTCATCCCTGTGTTCTTCAAAAAAATGCAATTAAAATCATATGATTCTTTTTCTGTGGATCACTATATGGACTCTCCTAATATGGCAAAAATTTATAATAAGGCTGAACTCAAAGCATTTGAAAACAAGGGTTATTTTGAATTGCATGCATTAAATAGTGATGGGATTAGTTTGTTAATTGATAGGCATTCAAGAAAAGCAGACCTTCTGAAAATAAAAGATCTGCTTAGTAAATATTGATTTAGTAAAAAAAGTTAACTAAATTTTTAATCACTACATTTCTATTTACATCACGATCCATCATGACTTCATGTTTTGATGTTTCAAGATAAACTCTTTTGCAATTAGCAGCTTCATCACAAAGTTTAATCATCTCACTTGGTTCAGAATAAGCTTCAAGACCTGCGTGAAAAAGCATCAGCGGAACACTAATCTCATGAAAGCGAGAACGAATCGGGTTGGTGCCTTTCATAATTTCTAGAACCCAGCGATTGGCCACGCCACCAAGCTTTGCTAATGGAAATGTATCAAACATCGACATCGCCATTACAAATCGTTCAGGACTAGATGTAAAAGAATTTTCTTCGAATTTTGCGTCTGGATTAAATCCAGTTTGCCCGATCGCAAATTTTGCCCCACGACCAACTAGTGTTTGAGCTTCAACAATTGTGCGAGCAACTCCATACGAGTATGGCCTTGTCATAATTTTAAGCATCGGAGAACTTAAGGCCACGCGCTCAAAAATATTTGGGTTCTTAATAATTAAAGCGGTCGCTATTCCTGCCCCCATTGAATGCGCCAGCAAAAATTTATGCTCGCATCTAATATCTAATTCTTGAAGACGAACAAACGTTTCAATATCAGTTACGTAATTGGCAAAATGATCCACATACCCCATATCGCCCACTTTTGTCATGCGCGCGGATTGCCCTTGACCTCTGTGGTCCATCAAATAAAAATCGAGATTTTTACCTGTTGGTGTTTGGGTGAGGTCATAGATGACTTCTGCGTATTTCTCTACCGGCTCAGTTCGACCTGGGAGAATGACGAGGCAATTGCGTGCTTGTGGCTGCAGGTAAGTTCTGTAATGAATAGAGACGTTATTAACGCCATTAAACGTTCCTTCGTTCATTTTTTTAATGAGAGGAACTATTTTTTCGGCATATTCAGCTGGATAATTTTTCTCGCTTAGAGCAAAGAGATTTTGTGAAAATAGTGATGAGTAAAGAAATAATCCAATAAGACCAAATACTTTCATACTTCCCCTCCTAGTTTCTAAATTTTTTAAAATCCTTATCTGATTCTGATTGAGTTTTCGGCTCTTCAGGCTTTGACGTTTTTTTAGCGAAATGCTTATTCTCTTCTTTTTCTCGAGCGATACGCTCGTCGCGAAGTTTTTGTTTTTCTGGACTTAGTGGTCTTGTGTAATCATTATTTTCATAATCGACTTTATCTGTATCAAAAAACTTAGGGCGTTTTCCACCAGCAAGTTTCTTAGGAGCAGAGTCTTTATCTTTATCCCAATGATTTTTCCAAGTTTCACTTTTTTCTTTTTGAAGACGGTCAAATTCAGCTCGCTCTGATTCTTTATCAGCGCGAATATTAGCGATGTCCGTTTCTTTTCGAACTAAGGGTTTTGCTAGTTTTTTTTTAGCAAAATTATTGGTCTTCCCCTTTAATTTTTCTTCATCGCGGGCCTTATCGTGTTTAGTAATATCAATTGTGATATTTCCACCGGTCACACATGTCTGGCATGCCAGGCGCTCTTTTGTGATGTGAAAAACATTACCCAACAGTTTAAGCTCATTAAATGGAGGAGGTGTTACGTAGTCTTCACCTGATTCAACTTTAATAATACAATCCGAGCAAGTCGCGTGTCCGCCACAGCTCGATTTAATATAAATATTTTGCTCACGCAAACACGCGAGTAAGTTTTTTCCTTCTTCAACTTCTACCACTTCACCCGAAGGCTTTAATGTCACTTTAAAATGTGGTCGTTTTTGATCACTCATTTACTCATTACCTTATATATTTTTTCTAACTTGCTCTTCGACTTTTGCCATGATTTTTGACTTTAGAGCGCGAAGAATAATTGAGAGATCCAGATTCGCATTACAGTGATTTCCGTGAAAACTTAAAGTCAGCGTAAAGCCTGGGCCTGTTGATTTAATAATTTTATTCTCGTCGTCGTATACGACATCTGCTTTTACTTGAAACTTTTGAGCGTACTCAGGAGTAATGGCACTTTTTACTTTGTCATAAGCTTCTTGGGCACTAGTGCTGGTTGTATAATCAATCTTAACACTCATAGTTTCCCCTTAGTTTTTTCCAGTTGATCCAAAACCACCAGCTCCACGAGCTGTATCGCTCAACTCTTCTGTTGTCACAACATAATGAGCTTGAGTGACAGGAGCTAATACTAATTGAGCTACCCTGTCGCCGTGATTGATAATTTCTTCTTTAGATCCTAAGTTTCCAAGAATGATTTTCACTTCACCACGGTAATCAGAATCAATTGTCCCTGGTGAATTTAAAACCATCAGTCCAGTCTTGAAAGAAAGCCCTGAACGGGGACGAACTTGAACTTCATATCCCTGCGGGATTTCCATGGAAAGACCAGTGGGAACGAGTACTCGCTCCCCTGGCTTCAGTAGCATGCTTTCACCAGTGCCAAGGCTCGCGCGAACGTCTGCTCCAGCGGCACCAGTTGTTTCATAACTTGGAAGTGGAAAGCTCTCATCATAATGAGAGAGCTTTTTAACTTTTACTGTAATCATATGGGTTTGATTCCTATGCTTATGCTTTCTTTTTGATCGCTTCAACTGCCTTTGCAGACAATTTAATACGACCCATTTTATCAATTTCCATTACTTTAACTTGGATCATTTGACCTTCGTTAAGATAGTCACCAACGTTTTGAACTCTATCATCAGATAATTCTGAAACGTGAACAAGACCAGAAATTCCAGCGAACTCAACGAACGCTCCGTATTCTTTAATCGAGTCAACACGAGCCGTGAAAATTGATCCAATAGCAGGGCCATTAATTTGAAGATCGATAGCTGTAATACACTTGTTAAGAATATCAGTGTCAGATCCTAAAACCTTAACCATTCCTTCTTCAGTGATTTCGATAGTTACTTTGTATTCTTCTTGAAGCTTCTTGATATTTTTTCCACCAGGACCGATTAATGCTCCGATTTTATCAGTCGGAATATTTACAGTCATGATAGTCGGAACACCTGGCTTGAATCCATCTCTTGAAGAAGCAATTGTTTTCGCCATTTCAGCAAGGATGTGCATTCTTCCCGTGTATGCTTGTCCGATAGCATCTTCGATAATTTGTGGGGTCAGACCTGTGATTTTGATGTCCATTTGAATTGCTGTTACACCATCTTTTGTTCCAGCAACTTTAAAGTCCAAATCTCCCAAATGATCTTCATCCCCTAAAATATCTGTAAGGATTTTATATCTTGCTCCATCAGTGATTAATCCCATTGCAATACCTGCAACTGGATTAATGATAGGAACACCTGCATCCATAAGTGCCATTGATCCAGAACAAACTGAACCCATTGAAGATGATCCGTTAGATTCTAAAACTTCGCACACAATTCTTGTTGTGTAGGCGAATTTTTCTTGAGGAGGCATAACTGCTTTAAGAGCGCGTTCTGCTAAATTTCCGTGACCTAATTCACGTCTTCCGGCCCCACGAGATCCTTTTGCTTCACCAACAGAGAATCCTGGGAAGTTATAGTGAAGGTAGAATTTAGAGTATGAGAGCCCTGTGATACGGTCACTCATTTGATCTCCAAGAGATCCACCAACAGTAACTGTTGCCATGACTTGAGTTTCACCACGAGTAAATAAAGAAGATCCATGTGGAGCAGCTAAAATAGAAACTTCGGTTTCGATTTTTCTTACTTCATCTAATTTTCTACCTGCAATTCTTTTTCCTTCTGAGAGAATATCATTTCTCATCATATCGTATAATAAACCATCTACAGCTTTATAAGCTTCTTTAGAAGCTCCTTTATCGTCTTTTAATCCAAAGCTGCTCGGATCAAGTTTAATCGCTTCTGCAACAGATTTGTTAAGTGCTCTTACAGCATCTTGACGTTGCATTTTATCGTTGATTCCTAGAGCTGATCTAGCAATTGTCGTAAAATCAGCAGCTACTTTTGTACTAAGAGTAGTGTTTGCTTCAGCAGATGTGTACGTACGTTTTTTCTTTCCAACTTCTTTTTGCATTTGATCAACAACTGCGCAAAAAGTTTTAATTTGTTCGTGACCAAAATTGATAGCAGCAAGGACTTCTTTTTCTGGAACGATTTTCGCTTCACCTTCAACCATTAAGATTGCATCTTTTGAAGCAGTGATGGCGATTTCTAAGTCTGAATTTGCCCAATCAGCTTGATTTGGGTTGATAGTAAGAACGCCATCAATGCGACCTACTTTACAAGTTCCAAGAGCGGCTGAAAAAGGAATGTCTGAAATAGCGATAGCAGCTGAAGCTCCAAGGCCCGCTAGAACTTCTGGATCTCCTGCTTCGTTATAAGAAAGAACTGAACACGTTACAACTGTGTCGAACATGTAGTCACTTGGGAACATTGGACGAAGACCGCGGTCAATAATTCTACAAGTTAAAATTTCAGCAGTTGAAGGGCGGTTTTCACGCTTCATAAACCCACCTAAAAATTTCCCCGCACCGTAGAATTTTTCTTGATACTCAACTAAAAGTGGAAAGAAATCTTGTCCGTCTTTTAATTCTCTTGCTGAACACACAGCTACTAGAACTTGTGTTCCGTTACAGCTAACTAAAACTGATCCGTCAGATTGTTTTGCCAATCTTCCCGTTTCGATAGTTACTTCTTTTCCGCCGTAATTTACTTTGTACTCTTTTTTGTTTTCGTTCATTTGATCTCCATCGAAAGTATTGATGGAAAGACTTTTGTTTTTTAGTTGGATTTAAAAGATAGTTCAAGAAAGTGATAAGGCCTAAAGCTTACTAGCACACTCTTCAAATATCCCTCAATTCCATACCTAAAAAAGAAGGCTTTCCGATTGTTTAATAGTTTAACCGTTTAAAACAAAAAGGGAACCCGAAGGTTCCCTTTTTAGGTGAGATTTTTATTTTCTTAGTCCCAGCTTCTTAATTAGCGCTTGGTATTTTTTCTCATCAGTTCTCGAAATATAAGAAAGAAGTCTCTTTCTTTGACCGATAAGTTTTAAAAGTCCTCTGTTTCCAGAGTAGTCATGTTTGTGTTTTGCGAAATGTGGTGCAAGGTTGTTGATACGTGCTGTAATAAGTGCAACTTGAACTGCCGTGCATCCTGAGTCTTTTTCACTTGATCCGAATTCTTTTCCGAATTCAGAAGTGATTTTTGTCGATTCTGCTAATGTAATCATAAAAATCTCCTCGCCAAAATCTTAGTAAAAATCACTTAATTTTTACCGAAATAAAGGTGTTTAATAATAGTTTTAGTGTTTTAGCGGATAAATTCGGACATGTAAACCTTTAAATTGTTTATCAGTCTCTCCTCAATTTGACGGATTCTCTCTCTAGAAACGCCGTATTGATCAGCGATACTTTGAAGCGATGCAGGAACTTCGGATAAGAGCCGTTTTTCAAAGATTTCACGATCTCTTTCTTTTAAATCATCAAGGAATACCTTTAAGTGATCCTTTAAAATCTCAATGCCTTGCAATTGACTTAAGCGCTCGTCCACGGGGATTTCATCTTGGTTGGTTAAAATATCGCCAAGACTGGGCCCATCATTATCAAGGCGAGCTTCAATCGAGAGCTCTCCACTTCCTGAGCCTAAGCGGCGGTCCATGATTGCCACAGATTTTTCTGAGACACCTAAGTTTTGTCCGATAAGTTTATTGTCGGGGTTGATTCCCATTCCAATTAAGCGCTCTTTTTCTTTTAAGAGATTAAAAAATAATTTTTTCTGCTCATTAGTTGTTCCAATTTTTACTAATCGAAAATTATCCAAAATATATTTTAAAATATAAGAGCGAATCCACCAGCTGGCGTAATAAGAAAGTTTTGCGCCCTTTGTAGCATCGTATTTTGAGACGGCCTTCATCAAGCCGATATTTCCTTCTTGAATAAGATCCATAACATTTTGCCAAGCAGAGCGATACTCTAGAGCAATTTTTACAACCAAGCGCAAATTAGCGAGCACTAATTTTTTTGCCACTTCGATATCTCCAGTTGATTGGAGTTCATTAATGAGGGCCTCTTCTTCTTCGATGGTTAAGAGTTTGTAGCGGCCAATTTCTTTTACATATTGTGAAAGTGGATCTTGAGCATTGGTAGCAGGACTTGTGTCTGAGTTTAGAATTTTCTCTACTACTGCTAAGTCATGATGAATTTTATCTGCAATTATTGCAGGTAAAATGACTTCGGCATTTTTAATTTCTTTCTTAACGGTAGTGGTCTTTTTTGGCATGCTGGAATTCTAAACTACATCAAATCCTTTGTCATTTGGCTGGTGCATTTTCTAGATCTCTTATTTGACTATTCTTAACGGTTTTTTGATGATTGATATATTTTAAAGCGAAGATCCCATAATTTAGCTCTATAGATATGGGCTCTAACCCAGATTCTTTTATTTTAAAATCCCGATCGGAGATCATGACAATTTGTTCGGAGAGCTCTTGCGCGATAAGTCCTTCTAAGTCTCCTTTCCAAGGTGGAATGATAAATTTTTCTCGGGCATCAAATACATCTTTTGTGAGCTGCATTTTAAATCGTTTTAAAAGGCGTTCTTTTTCAGTTTTATTTCTTGGGTCCATATTTTTTAGAGTATCGCGATAGTAATGCAAAAAGCTTCTTTGAATTTTGATATTAAAACTCACTCGCACTTTTCCTAAGCGCTCCGAGACGCGATCAAATTCTCCAAGATTCACATCGAAGGCCACTTTAGGTATTCCACTATGCGGATTGAAATACAATGAGCGGTCAATCATTTCTAGCGAAAGAGGCTCTTCAAAAAAAAGATCACGATTAAGAACATCAGTCTGCGCCCGCGCCCACTTGGTCCAAGTATAATCGACACTCGAGCGCAACACATCCACTGCTTGAGAGAATTTTTCCCCTCTCAAGAGAAAATCCGGCACACCTGTAATGAGAGCAATAAATTGTGAGTTGATAAAATTTTCTTCATCAAAAGAAATAGTATTCATCATGTGAGCTATGCGCTCATCGTTTTCAGCTGGTTTGTAATCTATCAGTCTCCATTCCTCACAATAAAGGCGGCGAAGGTCTTCAGCGAAATTAGTTCCTCCAACTGAGTAGTAGAGTTTATTATAAAAATTTTCTCTAAAAGTTTTTCGGCAAATCAGATTGTCACACCAGACTTGCACGGTGCTTTTATCTTCTTTTAAGAAAACTGTATTATTTATTTCTTTCCAATCAATCACTTGATTATTCATCTGACGAAAGAAAAAAGACATGAGTGCAGGATTTTTTAAAATAGGAACCATCAGTCCCGCGTTTGTGGGATTGCCCCCCCAAGAGCAAATGGATTGAAATAATTTTACAGTGTATTTGAATTCTTGTTCCAGTGCTGATTTAGCAGGTAAATAAGAATCCATATTATCTGGAAAATAAGGATTGCCGGCTACACTTGGTAGTTTGAAAGAATTTTCGTGATCAAACTTTACCAATAAATTATTGCGCAATTCTTTTTTACTAATGACAGATAAATTAGCTGAACAATAATTTCCTACCAATCCTTCAACTAAGTTGGTGTACTCTTCTTTGGTAAATTCGAGGGCCTTCGCATATTGAGGAAGGGCCCTTGAAGTTAAGTCTAAACCGATATACTGGATTTCGGATAAAAGCGAGCGCATGACTTGAACTTTTTCCCATTCTGTTGCGTAATGGATGGCGCGGTTTTGTTTACAATAATTGACCGTGTTTTTTCCCTCTTCATAAAAACCACGGTACAACGCCAGCTCTTTTTTATAAGAACTGCTAGTGTTTTGCATGCTCTTGTCTCGAGAGAAAACATAATTAAGTGGATCAGATTCGTTTTCCGAGTAATTCTCAGAAAAATTTCCGAGCACTAAACTCTCAATGGGAGCAAGCGCCCAAACTTTTGAGTTGCTCATTAAAAAAGTGAGCACGATTAATAACAGTAGCTTCATCTTGTAAAACATATTCAAGTTATCGGGGCTTTTTCCGAAATATTGAATATGAAACGAATGGTGCTACTTTTATTCCTGAGTATATCGCTCACTTATAATAAAACTTCTGCTGATGATGAAGTCTTAACCACTGTAGCTTTAAAAGAGATTAGTTTCGATAACGAAGATTTTGATGATAGCGCGAGTATTGAATCAGCGATACGAAATGAATCTTTTTCCCGCGGAAGCGATATCGATAGCCTCTTACATGCAAAATTTAAACTCATCAATGGGGATCTAAAACTTGCTAAGTTTTATCTCAATCGAATTGATGATAAGACTAGTAAACTCTTTGCTATCAAAAAACGTTATCAATCGACAATTGCTTTTATGGAAGGTCATTTCAAAGAATCCTTGGATTTTATAAGCGATAAAAAATTTTTCGAAATATCTATTTATCCTCACGTCTGCCTTTTAAGACTCATTAATTTTATGGCCCTTAATAATGCTGATTCACTTCAAAGGGAGAAAAAAAGTTGCATGTACTATACGGGAAAATTTTCTAAAAACGATCAGTACTGGCTAGATACAATGGTAAAACTCAAATTAAAAGATGCTCGAGGCGTGAAAAAAAATATGATGACGGATATTGATTCCGTTTTTTCTGATGATGAAATGTCGAAACTCTGGCTTAAAACAGGATTATATTTAAACAACGAAAAAGATATGCTTACTCTCATCTCAATGTTGCCAGAGGGTTCTTATCAATCAAAAAGACTGCGCGAAATCGTGGCCTTCATGTACCTGCGCTCTGGAAGTGCTGCCGACAAACAAAAGGCGCTGGCCTTCGTTGATGATATCGATAGCGCCAACGCTGAAAACATCAAAGGTAATATCAATCTACAAAATAAAGAATATGAATTGGCGTTCGGTCATTTCCGTTTAGCTCTTCAAAAAAAGCAAGACTCCACCAACTCCCTTGAGCGTGCCATCCCATTGTCTTGGCTTTTAAATCAATGGAAAGATGGCCTTGCGATGTTAGATAGCAACACCAACAAAACTCTTGATCCCAGGAATAAGCGTGCCATACGAGTTGCTTTCCTTATTCGCGAAAAGCGATTCGCTGAAGCAGAAAAAGAGTTGGCCCTCTTAAAAATAGATTTCCAACAAGTACCACCATTCGAAGTTAATATCATGGATAGTTATGTTTCACTTATAAAAGGTGAAGGCGAGAAAAAATATGATAAACGAAAAGTTGAAGAAAGTGCAGAGACAGCGTGCCGGTCGTTCGACGGAATCAGTTGTTGGATATCGCTGCAGTTTATTGAATGGGAAAATCTTGGAAAAACGATCAAGCGCGACGAAGCTATTTTTACAGATAAAGAAATGACAATAGATTCTCTAAAAGAGAAAAAAGTTTTAATTCCGATTAAAGAGACAATCATCGTCGATCAAAAAGATATTGAAGAACTTGATGGCGAAGGGATTCAGTTGATGAAGAGGGTTTCAAAGTAAACTCTAAAAATCCGCAATATACTTCAATTCCAATCCATTCGACTTTCTTTTCGTTAGATTCACTCCATTAGATCCATAAATGTCTTGAGATTGGTTTTCTACTTTCAAACCAAGCCCCAACCATTTGCGCTCCCCAATCAAGTATTTGGGAAGGAGTTCTAGATTAATGCCAGATCCGTTTTCAACGACCACACTATTGAGTCGTTTTCTAAACGTAATAAACCCAGCGATTACTCCATCGACCGACCAATACCCATGGCGGATAAATTCTGAGTTCACTCCAAAAGTTAGGCGAGTGAGAACAATTTTTTGAAGGGAGTAGGAAAATATTCCCTTTTGATCAATAAAATGATTTTGCACGAGGCTGATTTTGCCGAAAAGATTTACCGATTTTGAAAGTGCGTATTGAGATCCAAAAGATAGAGCAAGAAGCTTTTCAGAAGTTTGAGTGACACCTTTTATACCTAAATCATTAAAATTAATTAAGCTGTAATCAAATCCCACGATTGGAGAAAAGCGATTATTAGTGGCCATATTCCATTCAAATCCCAATTGAACGGCACCAGGTGCTTTAAGTTCAAGATATGGATTGGTTGTCGAATTTTCGTTTGATGTTAAGTTTTGATTCGTTCCCCAAATAGAAAGAATAATCCTGTCGCGAATAAATTTTTCGTTAATGTTAAAAGAATCGACAATGACAGTAGGCTCTCCAACAACTATGTCTTTGGCGATCATTTTGTTCATGTCTTCTTTAAGAGCTAAGAGTTCAGGTTTTTTCTCATTCTCACCTTCTAAGATAAATCCTTTTTTAGCGTCGAGGATTAATCCTTTAGGTGCAACATACTGTCCAGTGTCTGCGTCGATATCACCAATTTTTTTTGTGGCGTATGTTCCAGTCTTTTCATCGAGTTTTGCTTCGCTATCCGGTGCAACGTAGAGACCTGTGTTGATGTCGATAAATCCACCAGACTTGGGAGCGAAGTCACCAGTCTTAGCGTTATAGAGACCTTCGGCCGGAGCTACTTGATTCGCTGTTTTAAGAGTTGGTTTGAAATTCATTGAATCAGCAGCTTGTTGTAAATTAACATTAACTGCTGTTTTTTCTTGGAGGTCGTGGTTTTTGTATAAGGCCTCTAGTTGGATAGGAGAAATTTTAACTGGAAGGCTGGTCTTTTTTAGAGACTCAGAAGAAAAAGAACTTTGCCCAGGGGGAACAAGGACTGTCGTAGAGCTTTTTAGGATCTTATTTAATTCTTGAACTTCATCTAATTTTTTAGCGGGGATTTCCTTGATCTCTGGAACTTTTGTGACTTCGTTTCTCTCGACCACTTGCTCGGGAGCATCTTCTAATTTTTTATAAGTTTTTTCATCAACCTTGGCCATTGCCACTTCGCCAGTAAAAGTTAAAAGCGAAGTCATTTTATTATCTGGATTATAAATTGTTTGGAAATCTGTTCCACGAACACCCATGGCAGCAGTTCTGGTTTTGATAAAAAATTTATTGCTATTTTTGGACGTATCTTTTTTAACTTCAGTTCGAATACGCCCTTTCAGGAGAGAGATAATCCCCACCGAATTTTTTTTCATTTCAGTAATGACGATTTTACTTTCAGGTCCTAAGTTAACTTCAGAGTCGTCGATGAATTTAATTTTGATAAAACTTTTTGGGCCTGTTAAAATTGAAGTGTCTTCAATAAGTTTATCACCGAGAGAAACTGCTCTTGCTAAACGAGCTCCAGGTGATAATTGAGAAGCTTCTCCGCGAAGTTTTACAATTTCAGCAATCGGTAAAACTCGTGTTGATGCAAAGACATGTGAAGGTAAAATAAAATTTAAAAGAAGAACAAATTTTAATGATCTCATGACATCCTTTCATGAAAAAACTCTAATGGTAGTTTTTTATTTATTCTACTCTGAGAATGAAAGAAAGGCCCTAGAATTATTTAGTTTGTTTAAATTCCTTTCCGTCATAACTAAGAGTCACACTTGCCTCTTCCTGGCGGCTGGTAATATTCACTGGGCGTTTCCAAAGAGCAAACAAATTTCTTAGCGTATCAGAGGCATAACTAAAATCTAAGTCGACTCCACGGTGCACATGACGAAGCAGCAGTTCTCCGCGGTTTTGATAATTGCCACTTTCAACTTCAATAACGGGAGAGCCGAAATTAGAAAGTTGAGTAAGTAGCTTGTTTTTAATTTCCAGAAAGTCGCGCGTTTCAATTTCACTGCGACCAGTGCGCGGATTATACTTATAAGTAAAGAGCTGTTGGCGCTCGCAGAACTCAGGAGTGAAAAATTCATCGATAAAACTTACGTCATTATGAGTTTTTCTTACGTCGAAAATTTTCTGACGACCTAGTCCCAGATTTTTATCCCATTTGTGCTTTTCATGCATGTCTTCACAGTCGTTGTACTCTTTGCCAAAACGACCAGTATTCCAGCGGTACTCTATATCGCGGTAGAGCTCAATTCCAATTTTATATGGATTGATATTTTGCTTACTCATCGCCATAACACCTGCGTGGTGATCGGCATAATCGATGATCTCAGAGGCCTTAAGCGCTCTGTTGGTCATAATGTGTGAATGCCAGTAACTGGCCCAGCCTTCGTTCATAATTTTTGTTAGACGTTGCGGTAGAAAATAATAAGCTTCATCACGAAGAATCCCTAAAATATCTGATTCCCATTCTTCAAGAGGAGCATTATCTAATAGATAAAACATGACATCTCTTGGAGCATTAATCTTCTTTTCGCGAAGATCACTGACTTCCTCTTTAACTTCATTCATTTTACCGATTTTCTCTTTAGCGCGCATGAAAGACTTAAGAGCAGTCGATCTATCATCTTCTGCACTAGCAATTTCTTCTTTTGCTGTCACTAAACGCTCTTCTCTTTGGCGATTGAGTTCTTGCGTTTCAAAAAGCATTCCGACATCAATAAGGTTTTCAATTGAGAGCACACGATCAATAAACTCCTCAACTTTATTTTGTCCGTAGCGCTCCATATAGCGTCTGATTTTCGTTCCATGGTTGGCCATAACGGCCATCATATTTCTATCAGTGTTAGCAAACCAAGCGTTGTTTTTAAAAAAATCAGCATGCCCATAAACGTGGGCCATTACAATTTTTTGATCGACGATATGATTGGCATTTAACAAATAGGCATAACAAGGATTAGTGTTTATAACCATCTCGTAAATTTTTTGAAGACCGTATGCATATCCTTTTGAAAGTTGATCGTAGTCCATCCCAAAACGCCAGTGTGGGTATCTACTAGGAAATCCTCCTTGGGCCGCAAGGATATTGATCGTATCGTAATCGCAAACTTCAAATCTGACTGGATGAAAATCCAAACCGAATTCCTGGGCGTATCCGTGAATTTCATCTCTGATGCGTAAGAGTTCGCCTTCTAGTGGTCTCGTTCTCGCTGCCATTATTTTATTTTCCTTTCCCTAAGAAATCTTTGATTGAATCAAGGATTGCATCTTTGTTTTTAATCTTAGAGAGAATGACTTTTTCATCGTCTTCACCATAGCGAGAGACGAGGTCTTTATAAAATTGCCCCGATCCATAGCGACTTTCAACTTGCCCGTAACAAAATACGTTTGAAGCCGGAAGAAGATCCTGATCAAGAATTTCTAAACACAATTTTGTATCATCAGCTGACCAGTTATCTCCATCTGAGAAATGGAAAGGATAAATATTCCACTCTGAAGGATCGTAATCAGATTGAATAATTTCTCGGCATAGTTTAAGAGCACTTGAAATAAGTGTTCCCCCAGACTCGCGAGTTTTGAAAAATGTTTCTTCATCCACTTCTTTAGCCGTTGCATCGTGGATGATATAGCGAACTTCAATGTCTTTATATTGGCTTTTAAGCCAAAGATTAATCCAAAAACTTTCCGTTCTTACGATTTCTTTTTGTTCATCACCCATCGATCCAGATACGTCCATCATATAAATAACCACGGCTGAATTTTCAAACTCAACTTTAGCGTCACTTGCGCGGTATCTAAAATCGCGCTTGACTGGAATAACTCTTGGATCTAGAAAGTCATAAGTTCCCGAAGCGATTTGGCGCTTCATCGCTTCTCTATATGTTCTTTTAAAATGTTTTAATGAATTTGGTCCAGTCATACCAATCGAGGTGTACTTATTAGTCACCGATGGCATCGCCTTTTTTCCTTTGGGCTCGATACGCGGAAGAGCAAGCTCTTCCCCTAAAATACTTGCGAGCTCTTCGAGAGTGAGATCAACTTCTAATTCTTTATTTCCAGCCGAATTTCCAACTTCTCCACCTTGACCTGGGCCTTCGCCTTCTTGTCCGTCAACTGGATCGCCGGCTTCTCCATTACCTTGTCCCATTCCGCCTTGATTGCGGTCACCAAATTTAAATCTAGGAGTGTCTATAGATGGCATTGGAATTTTAAAGGTGCCATCACCCTTAGGAGATGGCATTTCACCTTTTGAAACGTATTTGCGAAGATTATCTCTGATGCGACCTTTTACGATTTTTCTAAAACGAGCGTGGTCTCTTTTTATTGGATGATCCATTCAATAATCCCTAATTTATTACCCTAAGACTTAGCTGAATCACCTTTAGCAAAAATCGAGGCTACGAAATTTAGCGCATCAGTTGCACAAATCTCACAGTAACCGTGATTTTTAATTAAACGCGATTTAACGACATCAATCTTCTCTTGAGTTTCTTTATCGACAACTTTGGAAATGATTGTTGTAAGTTTGATTGAATCTTTTTGATCTTCAAAAAGTTTCAATTCAAGTGCTCGGTGTAAACGCTCATTCATTTTGTAATCGAAAACTTTTCCTTCGATAGCAAGAGCTCCGATATAGTTCATTATTTCTCTTCTAAAATCATCTTTTCTTGATTCTGGAATATCGATTTTCTCTTCGATAGATCTCATGAATCTTTCATCAGCATCTTCTAATTTATTAGAATATTTATTTCTAATTTTTTCTTTTTGTGTGTAGGCCTTAACGTTGTCGATATAGTTCGCACAAAGTGTTTGAATTGCTGATTCATCTACTGAAATAGCTTTTTGCACGTCATTTTTGACAATATCTTCATACTCTTGACGAGCAATCGCGAGCATTTCTTTGTAGTGATCTAGCTGCTCTGGTGAATTAATTAAACCATGGTGTTTTAAACCAGATTCTAATTCATTAAACACCATGAATGGATTTAAACAACCCACATGACCGTGTTTAACAAGAGAGTTGGAAAGTTTATCTTGAATATAACGAGGAGAAATCCCTTCTAGTCCTTCTCTGATTGCTTCTTTCCTAAGTTCTTTAACGTTGTCTTCATTATAACCAGGAAGAGTTTTTCCGTTATAAAGTTTTAATTTTTGAAGCTTAGTAAGGTCAGATTTTTTTGGTTCTTCTAAACGAGTAAGAATTGACCAAGTCGCCGCCATCTCAATTGTGTGAGGAGCGATATGCACGTGAGGAATCCGCTCAGAGTTAAAATCTTTTTGATAGATTTTTACTTCTTGATCTAACCGAGTGATGTATGGAACGTCGATTTTAACCGTTCTATCTCTTAGAGCTTCCATGAACTCATTAGATTGAAGTTTTCTAAATTCTGGTTCGTTCGTGTGGCCTAGAATAACTTCATCAATATCAGTTTGTGCGAATTTTTTTGGTTTAATTGATTGCTCTTGAGAAGCACCAAGAAGATCGTACAAGAAAGCAACGTCTAGTTTTAACATCTCGATAAACTCGACGATACCGCGGTTAGCGATGTTGAATTCTCCGTCAAAGTTAAACGCGCGTGGATCAGAGTCTGATCCGTATTGAGCGATTTTTCTATAGTTGATGTCCCCAGTTAATTCAGTTGAATCTTGGTTTTTCTCATCTTTTGGTTGGAATGTACCAATCCCTATTCTGTCTTTTTCCGAAAGCAGTAATCTTTTTACACGCACGTGACTTAAAACTTTTTTCCAATCACCGTTGTATTTTTTTAAATATCCATCAAGGATGTATCTATCGGCCGGACAAACTTCAGCTTTAATATTGATTTTGTATCCATCTTTTCTACCTTTATTAATTTCTTCTAAAAATTGTTTTCTGACTTCCATTGGAAGAAGTTTTAGTGGTTCTTCATGCATTGGAGATGGGAAAATTTTTGATCCACCTAAAATTTCAGATTCAGACTCATCAAACCACTCAAATGTATAAAGAGCACCAAGATCTGTACGCGAGTAGTGTTCAAGGCCTTTTTTAATCATTCTTGATATAGAAGATTTTGCTGACCCAACAGGACCGTGAAGAAGAAGTACACGTTTTTCTGTTCCGTATCCAGCTGCAGCAGATTTGAAAAAATTAACTAATTTCATTAGGTGGACATCAATTCCAAAAACTGCATCTTTCCCGTTTTGAATAGGATCGTCAAAAAAGTGGTAGCGAGTAACTTCCTTTTTATATTCCGTATAATTAGTATTTCCGTATGTCATGATCATGTCGTGCACACGTTGAAATGCGTTTCTAGTTATACGAGGATTTTCTGTAACCAAATCTAGGTATTGTTGGAATGTACCCGTCCAATGAAGATGAGAAAAATCTGAAATCTTATAATTGTCATCCATGAATTTGTTAATATCTAACTTTGACATTGCTCCCCCTAAAACTTTTGTAAGACTGTTTTCATTTTTAATTATGACATAGAAAAAATAAATTTCCTAAAATTTAAAACCTGACTAAACCACTTCAAAGAATCAATGTAATGAAACTCTTAGTTGACAAAAATTAAGCTGGCCTTGACAATGGTAGATATCATTCATCCTCACACTTTTGAGCAGGCGAAATATGGGACTAATTGCCTCAGGCAATACCGACATTGGACGAAAAAGAAAAACCAATCAAGATTCTTATCACCTGGATATGGAGCATAAAATTTTCATAGTTGCCGATGGAATGGGTGGGCACAACGGTGGAGACATCGCTTCGCAGATGGCAGTTAAGGTGCTACCCGAATATCTAGTCAAGAACATTGAAATGGAACCAGTTCTTCTTTTGACGGGTTCTATCAAGGAATCAAATCGATCAATTAAGCATTTCGGAGAAACTCATCCTGAGCTTGTTGGAATGGGAACAACAATCGTATCTTTTTATTTTAAAGGGCAAAATATTTACATCGGAAACGTCGGAGACTCTCGAGCCTACCTCGTTAATCATAAAAAAATATTCCAACTCTCACGCGATCATTCACTTGTGCAAGAAAAGCTCAATTACGGTGTCTACAACCGTGAACAAGCGGCCCTTGATCCTCAAAAAAACGTACTTGTTCGCACTGTCGGCTTTGAAGATGATGTAGAAGTTGACGTCTTTGTTTACAAGGTCAATAAGAATGATATTTTCTTTTGCTGCTCTGACGGATTACACGGAAAAGTAAGCGACGAAGACATGCTTTATTTAATCAATAAACATATTCCCGATCCAACAGTGGCAACTCAAGCACAGGCTGATCTTGTCATTCAGACCCTCATCAATCAAGCAAATGATAATGGTGGTCAAGACAACATCACGGCAATTCTTGTCATTGCTCAATAATCTGTTGCCATGACTGCCCTTAAAAACTACAATTTACTCTAGGTA
>CANFHC010000046.1 GCA_947446575.1 Bacteriovoracaceae bacterium
CTATCTTTGTCTGAAATTGTAAAACTGGTTGGTGCTAATAGAAACACAGTGAAGTCGCATCTTTTTAAACTTATTGAAGTAAAACAAATTCAAAAAGAGGGAGTAGGAAAAGGTACAGTCTATTATATTTAACGGATGAGGCAAACGGTTACAATTTGTAACCAGTTGAACGATCCATCGTAACAATCCGTAGCGTTTCTCCGAAAAAAGATTGAGCCATAAGGCCTTTCATATCTCCACCATGGCAGAAAAAATAAACGAAGCTTCGAAAGAAGCTTTTTTTATATCCTTGAATCTGAATCAGTTTGACATGAATTGAAAGCCTAGCGAATGCTTCACATTCAACTTATCAAGAATTATTGTTTTGATTTATTTTTGAATACATATAAACTTTAAAAATGAACAAATTCATGGGAAAGATACTCGAGACTCAAGAGGCTAATGATAAAAAACAATTTTTTTTAAAATTCTTATTCTTCTATTTTATTCCGGCAGCAATTTCAAGCATGTTTTTTAATAATAACCCATTCACGATACTCTTTTTTCAAACAATATTCTCAGTAATTATTATAAATGTTTGTATGAAATATATTGGGGAAATTAAAGAAAATGAATCATCTTTAGGTAAATTAACTTTCTGGTCGTTAATGATAAGTGGAATCATTCCTTTCGCTATGACATTAGTTTGCATCGTATTGCTAATCTCACCAAAAGCAATTAGTTCGAAAACTTTTATTAAGCTTGGGATATATGTTTGCGGGGCTTTACTTTTTAGTTCATTTATTAATAGTTGTGTTTTTCCAATTCAGGTTCTTTTGCCGGGAAATAAAGCTTGGGCGGTTCATGACAATAGTTATGAACCAATTATAATAGATGAATCTAGTGATATTAATGAATCGATAATTGTAGCTAAGCAAATGTTGTCATTGGAAGAATCTGATTTTCAGTCGAGACATCGAGATACTAATTCTACTGACAATTTCTTTGCCCCTTATAGCGTAAAGACTTTTAATAGATGTGAGAAGCCCCACGGGTGTGATGTTATTCGTCCGGGAGATAAATTAAAATTAACACATAAATATTACTATAAGCATATTGGACTTTCGGGAGTGTTTAATAGTAATCATTATTACTTCGTCGCTGTGGATGAAGTTGGAAGGCGTCTAGAAATTCTCGATTTCATGATGGATGATTTTGAAAAACCTTTTAAGGATGATGAGAAACTATTTAAAATTAAAAAGAATTTTTACAACGAGCAAAATGAATTAGTCAAAGAAGTTATGGTCATTCAGAAAAATTTAAACCCTAAGGGGGAAATGAGGATGGATCAAATTATCAATGATCCTCAAATAACTAAAGAGGCAAGCAATAAAATAATAAATATAATTTCAAGCAATAGTTATGAGTTCAGCAACCTGATCTATGAATCACTCTTTGCTTCTGATAAAATAGATTCAAGATTGAAAAAAATGTTAGTTAATAAATTGAAGAGCGCAAAAATATACTCGCTACTGGATTCATCAAATTTGAACAAGCAAATTCTGGATGAGATTTTCGAAGGATTAATCGTTTCAATTTCATTAAATGATCCAATGTTAATTGAGAAGGTTTTATTTGCAAAAATATTGTCGGAATATGATACGGAAATGTATATCAAGACATTGATAGGTTCAAGTTCCAGCATCAAGTATGATGAAAAACTTTTAGAACATTTGATAGATTCATCTAAAACTAATGAAAGTGCTCTGAGGGCATTATCTGACTTTATCATTGAGAGTTATAAGAATCTACCACGAGCTAATAACTTATTTAAACAAATCATAGAGTCTAAAAGAATGACCAAGATGCAATTGATTTATAACCTTCAGAGCATAATTAACTCATATAAACCTCTCCCTGAAACAGGCGCATATTTGTTAGCCATTTTAACATCGTCAAAAGTCGATAATGAGTTAATAGAAAAAATAAAAGAGGTACTTCCCAAAATAGGGGATAGTATATTATTCGGTGATAAAATTCGTTATATTCTTTCTAATGAAAAATATAAGAATAATTAGGTCGAAGTCTCCATGGCTTCAATTGATCGGTGTATAGCTTAGTGTTCTCTGAACAATATATCTTTTAATTTCTATTGTTTGCAATAGGGGGAGCCACCTCCACCATTTGTCGTAAAACACTATAACCAATTGAAACCAAGAGAAAATATAGGGAGGAAATAACTCAACCTATTAAGTAGGTTGATCAACCTACCATTTTCTAGTACAATAAATTTATGATTGAAGCAATTTTTGGAAATAAAACAGCCGCACAAGTTATGCTTTACCTTTTCCATTATGGAGAGGCATACGCGAATGGTCTTGCTCGCGATATGGAAATCACTTTAAGTCAGGTTCAAAAACAACTTGATAAATTTGAGGCCGCTGGAATTTTGGTAAGTAAGAAAATGGGGACAGTAAGAATTTATTCTTTTAATCCAAAACTTGGCGTGACTAAAAAAATTAGAGAATTAATTCAAGTGTTTTATGATTCTATTCCACTTGCACAACGTGAAGAAATGTTTCACGAAAGGCGAAGGCCAAGAAGAAAAGGTAAGCCTGTTATTAAGAAGGAAAAATGAATATTGATTTTAAAGAATGCACTGAAGAAGATCTTTGGAAATATGTAGCCGTACATTTCTAGAGATAGGTGAAGACAATCAAATTACTCCAGATGAAGTTTTAGTAGAAGGAACTAAGATTAAAATTTTATCACCAACTGACTGCGTGAAAGACCGTTTAGCTGGATACATGTATTTCAAATCGCGCGATAATTTTGATCAAGCTCTTTTAGTAGCAAAGAAGCACCCTGTGGATTTGGCTAAAATAAAAAATTGGTGTTCTGGAGAGAAACATCTTGATGTTTTTGATGAATTTATGACTTCCTTAAAAAGGCCGTAACAATCCGTAGCGTTTCGCCGAAAAAAGATTGAGTCATAAGGCCTTTCATACCTCCACCAATAGATGTAGCAAACCTATCTCACTTCACAATAATATCGTTTTGAACCGACTTAACATTATCAACATTCTTTGCAATTTCTTCAGCTTTCGAAACTTCAGTTGCTGAATCTACAAAACCACTTAACTGAACAATACCTTGGTAAGTCTTAACATTGATTTGCATTGCTTTGAGATCGGGATCTTTAACAAAGGCGGTTTTTACTTTTGTGGTGATAACTGAATCATCTACATACTGCCCAGCAGTCTCATTCTTTTTTGAACCTGAAGATGAGCAACTAACAAATGAGGTCAATAATGTAAAACATGTGAGAATTTTGAAAAAGTTTTGCATGAGTTCTCCTTTTGAAGTCTCGTTAATCGCTATTGCAGAAAAAATATCATAAGCACACTCAAAAAAATTATTCAAAAAAATTATGGGTGACAAAAGGCAAAAGGCGACAACGATCCTGAGAGATTGAGCTTTTCTCTGCACATCGAAACAAGAAAGGTGTGTTGGAAGCTCAATTAATATATAATTCGTCTAAATTAAAAAGAATTCTATTAAGGATTACATTTGAATGCGATAAATAAACCTTCTGCTCTTGTGAAAACACTCAACGATCTTGCGCCATTGGCAGATTATTCACTGATGAACACGCTCACTCCAGATCCTGAAGCGAAAGCAAACGGAGTCGACCACTTGCCACGACAAGTCTTCTCTGGGCACTATGTCCCAGTGAATCCTACCCCCATCAAAGACCCACAATATATAGCTCACAGTAAGAATTTCTTTAGCGAACTGGGCCTTGATGATAGCTTGGCGCAAACCGAGGATTTTATCAGAATGTTTTCTGGCGACTTATCGGATGTGCCTCACCCCTTGCGGCATGTTGGTTGGGCAACGGGATATGCACTTTCTATCTACGGGAGCGAATACTACCAACAGTGTCCCTTCAAAACGGGTAATGGATACGGCGATGGTCGTGCCATTTCCATCCTCGAGGCAATCATCTTCGGACAGCGCTGGGAAATGCAGCTTAAAGGGGGAGGCAGAACACCCTACTGCCGTGGGGCCGATGGCCGTGCAGTCTTGCGTTCAAGTGTTCGCGAATT
Source organism: Bacteriovoracaceae bacterium (assembly GCA_947446575.1). Taxonomy (GTDB): domain Bacteria; phylum Bdellovibrionota; class Bacteriovoracia; order Bacteriovoracales; family Bacteriovoracaceae; genus Bacteriovorax. The sequence goes on from CANFHC010000046.1 coordinate 4,089, forward strand.
TTTAGCTCAAGAACATATGCACTCTCTGGGAATAACTACTTCTCGCTCATTAAGTTTAATCACTTCTAAGACGGAAAAAGTTAAGCGGCCTTGGTTTACAGAAGGGTCGCACTCTAGAGATCCTGAAGTAATGATAGACGAATCTGTCGCTATAACTACGCGGGTTGCGCATTCGTTTCTTCGAGTGGGCCAGCTTGAGCTTTTCGGCCGTCGTGCCAGAAAAAAAGAGCATCCTCGGGCTTTAGAAGAGTTGAGAGCGATTGTGCTGCACTTGATTGATCGTGAATATAAAGACGTGATTGATGAGTCTTTACCTATTGAAAAAAAAGTGATTTTGCTTGCAACCGAATTTCGAAGTCGCCTTACATCTCTTGTGACAAATTGGATTCGCGTTGGCTTTTGCCAAGGAAACTTCAATAGTGACAACTGTGCGGCAGGAGGCTTCACACTTGACTATGGACCGTTTGGGTTTATGGATATGTTTGACCCAAAATATCAGCCGTGGACAGGTGGGGGAGATCACTTCTCCTATTTTAATCAGCCTCAGGCGGCCGAACGCAATTTTCATATGTTTTGTAAGGCAGTAAAACCTTTAATAGAGTCAAATGAAAATTTACTAAGTCAGTTAGATGAGATTGAAAATGGCTTTACTTTATTGATGCAAGAAAAAATGGAAAAAATGTGGGCCACTAAACTAGGCCTTAGTACATTTGAAGCATCACTTTTCAAAGAACTTGTCATGCTTATGATGCAAACTCATGTTGATTACACAATCTTTTTTCGTGAACTCTCTTCAATACCTGAAGATATTTCTCCGCTCATAAAAAGCTTTTACAGTGAGTCACTCTATGATGAAAAAATCCTGAAAAGCTGGTCGCAGTGGCTAGATAAATGGAAATTACTGATCAATGCAACTTCGCCCGAGTCGCGCGAAAAGCTTTCAGAGCACATGAAACGTGTTAACCCAAAATACACTCTGCGAGAGTGGTTTCTAGTACCCGCCTATCAAAAAGCAACGAACGGAGACTATGCTCTTATTGGGGAGTTGCAAGAAGTTATGACAAATCCATACGCTGAGCTCTCTTATGAGATGGAGGAGAAATACTATAGGAAAAAGCCCTCTCACTTCTTTGAAGTCGCTGGAATATCTCATGTCAGTTGTTCATCGTAAAGGCCAGGAAAGGTCTCTGTAGATTTATTAACTTTTGGAAAAAAACCAGAAGCTGGAAAATATTTAAAAGTATGAACTTGACCTATTTATAAATCAAATTCCAAAATCGCCTCAATAAATATTTTACCAAATTTCTTAAGCTTCTTTGGCCCTACTCCAAAAAGACTTTCAAGTTCACTTAAATCTTTTGGTTTTATTTGTGCCATCTCTAAAAGAGTTTTATCAGGAAAAATCTTATAACTTTTAGTCCGTTTCGTTTTTGCCAGATTAGTCCGGAAAATTTTGAGATTTTCAAATAGTGTAAGCTCAGTTCCATCGGCATTTTTATATTCTTTGGAGATTGTGGCCGGTGATCTTTTTTTCGTTTTCTTTTTACCAACTTTCTTTTTTGTCAGGGGAGAGATTTTCTCTAAGGTTTTTTTATAATCGGCCCTAAGGAAAACTTCCTCTTTACCTTCTAAGACTTTAATTGCTCTAAATGTGAGTTTTAATTCCGATTTGCCATCCATTAACATTTTTAAATGGCCCTGAGCAATCAGCTGTCGATAGACTGAAAACCAGAGTGCTTGATCACCCTCATGGCGATTAACCATGTATTGAACGTTGTATTTTTGTTTTGTTTCATAAACATTAGTAAGAGCAGTAATGGCCAAGGCAGTGGCATTGATTTGTTTGGCAGAGGGTGCAAGGCATGTATCACAGTTTTCACAAGGCCCTCTATAGGGATCATCAAAATAGCCTAATAGGACCTCACGCCTGCACTTTGTGGTTTCACAAAAACCTAGTATCGCATCGAGCTTTTCATCACTCACGCGTCTTCTGGCGGCAGTTTTTATTCCCTTATTTGTAATACGTTTTAAGAGGACTAGATCGGCCAGTCCATACAGCATCCAGGCGTGCGAAGGCAAGCCGTCTCGTCCAGCTCGCCCCGTTTCTTGATAATAGGACTCTAAGCATTTAGGAAGATCCATATGGGCCACAAAACGCACGTCAGGTTTATCGATCCCCATTCCAAAGGCTATGGTGGCAACTACTATAATAGATTCTTCGCTAATAAATTTTTCTTGAACACTATTTCGATATTCTTGGGTCAGTCCCGCGTGATAAGGCAAGGCCTTGAGTCCTGCTTCGCTAAGAAAGAGCGCCACTTCTTCAGTACTTTTTCTCGATAGACAATAAACAATGCCGGAGTCCAATAGATGTTCAGACTTAATAAAGTTTAAAAGCTTTTCTTTATTTTCAGTTTTTGAACTCTTCTTTGAAACACTATAGCGAATATTAGGTCGATCAAATGAGCTGATATAAATGGGAGCATTTTCAAGAGACAGACAACTGATAATTTCTTTTTTGGTAGCGGCCCCGGCAGTTGCCGTGAGTGCGATTCGTGGAGTATTTGGGAAGCGCTTTGAAAGCATGGAAAGTTCCATATACTCAGGTCTAAAGTCGTGGCCCCATTGAGAAACGCAATGAGCTTCATCGATGGCGAATAAAGAAATTGTAATTTTGTCTAAAATATTCTGGAGTATTGAATTCATCATTCGCTCAGGTGAAACATAAAGTATTTTCAAACTTCCGCTTTCGAGCTCTTTTTCAATTGATTTTTGTTCAGACTTTGAGAGGGAAGAATTGAGGAATGCGGCTTTCACGTTTTTTTTAAGGAGCGCATCCACTTGATCCTTCATAAGAGCAATCAGGGGAGAAATAATGATGGCGGTTCCATTCATGGCGAGTGCAGGAATTTGATAACAGAGTGATTTTCCCCCACCAGTTGGCATGAGAATGAGGGCATTTTCACCCGCAATAATGGAGTTAACAATTTTTTCTTGATTCCATCGAAATTGATCAAAATTAAAAATTGAATTTAGTATGGAGAGTGAGTCGCTCATGTTTTATTTTATGATTATTTATATTGGAAATGATAGAGAAAAGTGAGCCAATCACCAATCTAAAAAATGAACCTAGCTAAACGGTTACAACTTGTTAGCTTTTGAAAGATGTATGTAACAATCCTTAGCGTTTCGCCTAAAATAGCTTGAGCCAGCACACACTAGACACTGGAATTATTTTTTACTCAATGGAAATGGATCAGACTTAAACGGAGCACATGTGCCCTCTACGAATTCATAACCAGGCATATGAAATGGGTAGGTGTTCTTTTGAAAATCCCATGCCCACAACGGAAAGCTGGACATGATCCCGCCATCCACACCAGAGCAACTGCCAAAGCCGACAAACGCTTCACTATTCACACGACACTGACAGCTTAAGGGCTTATTTGGATTTGTTGAATTTGTCTTTTCCCTGCAGGGAGCGGCATCGCAAATGGTCCAATATTGATCTCCGTTATATCCCGGCGTTTGTGGATCACATTTAATAAACTTTTGTTTCAGAATTTCGCACCATCCGCGATAAGAATAAGTGGAGACGAATTTGTATTTAACATGATCCACTTCATAGCGACCACTATTGATGGTCTTACACACAGGAGCCTCGTCCACAGCGCAAGGATGCTTAGTAGTGCATCTTAGAAGTGTTAAACGTTTAGCTACAAGATCCTGGATTTCACTTGTTGCAACAATATGAGTCTCATTCACTCTTGCGCAGTCACAGCTCGCTTTTTCGCCATTCATTTTACAATCAAGCGAAGCGCTACAAAGGGCGTGCCATCCAGTACAAACGACGAAATCCTCTGGCACATGAGTGCCTGCATTCGCCATGGTCATCATGTGCATAATCATAATTATCAAAGCGAGCATTAAGGATTTCATCGTTTCTCCTGTGTTTAACTTTTATTTTCGACTAAAATTTTTCGGATTAAGGACAATGATGGACGGATTCACAAGCTTTGTAGGGTCCCCACCACGCAACGATCCCGGCACGACGTAGTTCCTCTGAATGATCTTGATAAATTCTCCTTTTGGAACTGATTTTTCACTGATCGCTGTACAATTAGGAACGCCCGAACAGTCACGGGCAAAATATTGTAGGTAGAGCTTGTCAGTGTTGGCGACCGTTGCAGAATAGTCGTCGGCACTTCCTGCTAGATCATTGTGAGTGCGATTAAGAACTCCTACAAGCGGCGGGAGCCAGTTTACCGAGAGGCTCACATAACTTGCGTTGCCAGTAGCAGTGCCGAGGACTCCTGCTGCTGCGATCACTTCGCCTTTGTCGAGGCTTACCGTTTTGCTTATCTGATAGTCAGCATCAGCTGTATCTCCAAGGCAATTCATTGGACGCTTCAAGCAGTGCTCGCCGAGAAGATCTACCCAAAGAAGTAGGCTCTGGAAACTAGCGTCACTTGCATCAACTTGTCCCCAACGGATTTTTACTTCCTTGACGAGATTGTTAAGATCTCCCTGAAGTTTTAAGTCAGTTCGAGCAGCTCTCGGTTCGCGAACTGGCGCTGGGTATGGCTCGGCCGTGTGTGTGGGAATTTTCTCTCTCACTCGAAATACTTGAAGCGGAAGGCTTCTGCGCCAGCGCTCACCTAAGACTTCATCAAAGGGCATTGAGTATCTTATGAGTGTTATAAAATCATCCGCTGATGAGCCGAGTCCCAGCCTTGCGATGTCTTTTGATACTTTTTCCGTAAAAATCTGATCGCGCTCGTGAACGCCGGCCTCTAGAAGTGCCTCGCTCATTTTTTTCTCCATCGCCGCATCCGGAGTGATAATGAAATATCGTTCTTGATCCCAAGAAGATCCGGACTGACGTTGAATACTAACGTTGTTGTGGCTATCTCCAATACTAGCAAATGCCATCACGCGCGACAGGTTCGGTGAATTGGCAAAGAGAATACTCTTCATGAAGGGATCTGTTATTGTTTTGTAAATCTCATCGTTCGTGTTGATCTTTCCTTGACGAGTGAATACGTAAGATTCCATGCCGAAATATCCGCCGGTAGGTGGGAGAGTTCCCAAAATGACAATGGCTTCTCGTTCGTCTAAACGATGTGTCCACCACGTATTTCCTTGCGTGGGCCCTAGCGAGTCCTTCAAGAAATTATCTACGAACTCATCCGGCCACAAAGGAACAGTTGGAACAATATAGGGTGCCGTCGGGTTATTTCCAAAACAGTTACCAAATTTTGCCATGGCGTATTTGCAATCATCAATCGTAAAAAGATTCCAGTTCCCACGGAGGACTTCGAATCCATTTGCCTCGAGGTTTGCCTTGAAGCTTTGAACTTTTATTTTGAGCGATAACGGCAATGTATCTTGCTCTGATTTTAAAGAGCAATAAGCTGTCGCTGACACTGCCATGAGCACTAGCGGTAGAATAATTTTGTTTCTAAGGAATTTCATCTGGCCTCCTTGATGTGATAACGTACAGGAGTCATTTAAAATTATTTTAGGCTTATAAAAAAATATATAAAAGTGATACATTGCTGAGGCTTTTTTATATTAAGATGACAAATTTGATTCGCAATTTAACTAAGAAGATGGCTAAAAAATTGTTGATTACTTTGGTTGAGATATCTAAGTCTATTGCATAGGAAAATATATCAAAAAATTTTTCTTTTGCAGATTCTTCTAAAAGGATAGAAAATATACTTAATATCACATCAATTTTTAAATTAGCCTATTATTAATATAACCAAATGAAAAAAATAAGTTTTCTCTTAATAGTGATGGCCAATTATTGTTTTGCAAATTTTGCATTTGCTGATGGACATATTCCAGGACAGTTGTCTTTTTCCATAGGCTCAATATCTACAAGCTACACTGAGTCTGAATCGCAGATAAAAGCAACCGATGGCACTACATCGACCAAAACTACTCCTTATTCCGGTACGGCAGCCTCAATGCCTTTAGATGCTGAATTTGAATATTTCCCCACTCTCAAGCGTTCTTATTTTATTCGGGGCGGTGGTCCCGTGATGGCGTCTACGCCGGATAGATTTTTTTATTTTTCTACAGGTGCAAATTTTTATTTTTCTTCTATTGGTTCTCCTACCTATGTTTCCGATCAAAGAATTGAGATAAAAATTGCGCCGAAGTTTCGCTATTATGCCGGTCCACTTATTGGCGCAGGCTATCTCGTCTATAGCACTAAGTCTGAAGTGAAAAATGATATAATTCTAGAATTAGGTGCTCAAGCAGGAGTAATCTACTCGGTTAATCCCAAGTGGGGGTTGCGTGGCGAAGTCAATATGAGCAGAGGTATTGGAGCATTATTGTCATCTATGACAATGAAAATCCTACTGGGCACAACTTATAATTTAAATTATTAATTTCTAAATTTTCTATCGTTGAATCAATAAAAAATTTTAAGAATCTAAAAAAATCACCGATATATTGTTGAGAGGAGTTCTTATGCTTAGTGCTTTGAAAATAAATTTAATCATCGCTTTGAGTTGCACATTCTTTCATGTGTCAGCTCATGCAGATGAATTAAAATTAAATTCCGATCCTGTGGATGCAAATCTTTATATCAGAGATTTTGGTGGAACAATCAATAATAAAATTGGAAAAACTCCATTTGTTGGAAATATTCAAGAGCTTGCAGCTAGTTATTCAAAGACTGGATTTTTTATGCTGGTGATTGAGAAAGCTGGATATCTTTCACAATCAATAGTTTTGTCAGATCTTTTGAAAAGTGATTTGGGAATTAATGTGAATCTTGAACCCATTCAAGATTTTATGAAATACAAAAAAATTGACCGCTCCATTAATGAACTCTTTGAAGCACAAAGACTAATACGAGCAAACCAATATGATGATGCGATTGAAAAATTGAAAAAAATTGAAAACGATGAGAAAAGTTTATCCATTGTTCCAGAAATGATTGCCAGCACATATTATCTAAAAAAAGAAATGAAGAGCGCACTAGCATGGTACAAAAAAGCCTATAGAGTAAATCCTGAAAACAAAGATGCTTTTATGATGAAAGCATATCTTGAAAAATCAATTGGGACTGATAATGATAAAGGTAAGTAAATTATTTATAATTTTCATGATTGCTTTTTTCGCAGCTTCAACTGTGACATTTGCCTATAGTGCAAATTCCTATGAGGGAATTTCTCCAATTGAATGGCAAATTGTTAAGCTTCAAGAAAATATTGAAAAGAAAATTATTAAGTCTCTTAAACCTGTCATAAAAGAAGATGATTATATCATCGAAGTAAAAATTGGAGTTGATAAAGATGCCGTAGAAAGTCCTACGAGCAAGAACATCACTAGAACCAAACAGGCAACAAAAGTTAAATTTACGACAGCAGAAATGCAAAAAGACGGGGAAGATTATATCGTCTTTAGTAAACTTGGGCTCGAAGCTCCCGTTTATGGCGATGAGCCTGTTGAAATTCAGACATCTGATGCTGAATTATCACAAAAAGCCTTTATCGAAATGAACGATCGCTACAATCTTTTTAAATATCTTAAAACAATTGATATTAACCTGACTTTTGATACGGGACTTTCTAACAAAACTAAAGATGTAATTAGAAAGGTAGTGCAGGGTCTAAGTTTTAATATCAATGAAGTTGTTCCCCAAATAAACACTCAGTTTCTGGATCTTAAAGCCAACCAGATTAAATCTAAAGAAGAGTTGGCCATGGGCGGATCTGCTGCAGCAACAGGAGCACCAGGATCAAGTAAGTTAGATGGAATACTAAAATCGCAGAACGAAAAAAAAGAACCACCTAAATTTTATGAATTTTTTAAAAATCTAGATGTGATGATCGGTCTGATTCTTGCTGCGGCCATAATTGGTCTGGCCTTGTACTTAATTTCCAAAAATGAGTTGAAGGCAGCTGCAGAAAAAGAAGAGCCAAAAGAGGATGAAGTTAAGGCAGAAGAAATGCTAGATCCTGAACATAATATTGATGAAGTTATAGATGAAGAGGACGAAATGAAATTTGATCTAACAAAAACTGATCCTGTGACTGTTAAGATAGTAGAAGGGCTAGAGCGACTAAGAAAAGCTACTGCTAATCATCATGATGACACGATTCTTATGATGAAAGGATGGATTAAAAATAAGTCAGTTGATGATGTAAATGCCTTGAGCTCGATTGTTATGATGTATTCTGACGATGAGTTGGCCAGTACATTTAAGACTATGACTAATGATGAAAGAACTACGTGGAAAGCGGTCCTTCATAGTGAACTAACAAAAGAAGAAGTGGCTAATTCTTTTGGTTATATTAGTAATAAAATAACTGAGATGATGATGGTGCCTTCGCTGATTAATGATTATGAAACCTGCGATTTACTTTTGGGAATGTCTTCTGAAGATGCAGCTAAATTCTGTGAAGAGGATTTAGAGTTGGCAGTTGTTTTCACTAACGTTCTTTCTTCCAATGTTATCAGTGAAATGTTCAAGATAATCTCTCAGGATCTATTAGTAGATTTGATAGATAGAAGTGCTACATTCAATCCTGATACCTTAAATGAATTGCTGCCAGCATTAAAAGCAAAGCTTGAACAAGTTAAGTTAAAACGCGAGAAGCCACCTTTTTTAAAGAGAATTTTTGAATTACTTCCATCTGCAAACTCAGAAATAGAAACCAAGCTTTATTCGACTCTTTTAAAACATTTTTCTGCTGATGAAGTAAAGATAACAGCTCTTAAGATTTTTCCTAAAACTCTTGTTCCAGAAATATCAGAGGAAGTCTTTAAGCAAGCTGTGGCACTTATGCCTATGGATGTTCAGGTTCAATATTTTGCATCGATGGAAAATGCTACCAGAGACCAAATGCTAAATAAGTATGCTGCTAAAGGATCTAAGAGTAGAGAGATGATTGATGTTGAGCTCGTAACGATTCTAAAAAATGAAGTAGCACTTAAAAGACTTCAAAATGATAAAAGAAGTAAACTGGAACAAGAATTTGTCTCATATACAAGACAGCTGGTTTCAACCAACTTAGAAATTCAAAGAGAAGTTATTGATCAAATTGAGAGTTGGTTTAGTCAAATAAGTAATGAAGAATCTAACCAAAAATTGTCAGCTTAAAGTTTAGGTATATATGAATATTTTTTCGGTAGTAAGTTTTATTTTTATTTTAGTTGTTGTCGCCGGCGGAATCGTGACGACTATCACACCTAAAGAATACCACATGTTTGCTGATCTACCGGCCATATTCCTTGTGATCGGTGGAACCTTAGGAGCAGCCGCAATTACTGTTCAGATCAATCGTCTGGGATTGCTTTTAAAGGCATTTTTTATAAGACTTCTTACTGGAAAGAGAATTTATTACAAGAATATTATCAAAGAAATGATGGAGCTTGCTGAAGAGTACCGCGGAGGAACTTCCATTTCAACTTTAAAAGAAAAAACAAAAGATGCCTTCATTAAAGAAGGGTTTCAGATGATGGAAGATAATATTATTAAAGGTGAAGAGTTATTCGATTTATTAGAAGAACGCGTAGAAAATATGTTTCACCACTATTCGGAAGAAGCCAATCGTTTTAAGAACCTTGGGAAATATCCACCGGCCTTTGGTTTAATGGGAACAGTTCTGGGAATGGTTGCACTTCTATCGAACTTAGGGGGGGCCGATGCAATGAAGATGATTGGGCCTGCGATGGGAACATGTCTAGTTGCTACTTTTTTTGGTATTGTTACAGCAAACGTTTTTATTTTACCTATTGGTGACAGTTTAGCAGACAACGCCAAAGAAATTAACTTGAAAAACAAAATCATCATTGAAGGTCTTAGATTAATCAGTGAAAAAACTAACCCTGTTATTGTGGCTGAAAGATTGAACTCTTTTTTACTACCAAGCGAACGACTTGACTGGAAAGAAGTCGCAGCAAAAAAGGCAGCATAATATGGCCCACGGTGAATTCCCAATTCTTGCTCATCCAGTAAGAGTAAAAAAACAAAAAAAGCACGCTAGTCACGAAGAAGCACATGAAGGCGAAGGGCCTTGGATTGTCTCTTATGCCGATATGATGACTTTGCTTTTTTGCTTTTTCGTTATTATGACTTCTTTTGCTAGCTTTGATCCTGTTGTTGTGGCTAAAAAAAGTGCCCAAGTTGCTGAACATTTTGTGCCTGGTAAAGAAGATGCAGAGAAAAAGCAAATGGAAGGGCTAGGAATGGAAATTGCGGGCTTACCTAATCTCAAAGGTGTGGCCCAAGTAATGGTTAAAGACAGTCAGTTACAAATTGTATTTTCTTCTTCCATTATGTTTGATCAAGGTGCTGTAGATCTTAAACCGGCCTTTATTAAAAATGTCGATGCAATGATTGGTCTGATAAAAAGTAAGAATCCAGATTATAGAGTTATTATTGAAGGGCATACCGATAATTCACCTCTAACAAACAAAGAAGACTTCCGCTCTAACTGGGAAGTCTCTTCATCACGAGCAGCGGCCGTTGTCGAAAGATTTGAGTTTTACGGCTTTAAAGGAAAGCAATTAGTTTCAGTTGGCTATGGTGATACGCGACCAGTTGCCGATAATGAAGATAAACATGGCAATCCAATTCCTGAAAATAGAATGCTTAATAGAAGAGTCGTTGTGAAGATCTTAAAACCACTAAAGAGCTCGAAAATCAAAAACCTTGGCATAGATAGTTATTTTGATGAATCAGAGATACTCACAAAATAGATGAAAAAAGTATTAATCACATTTTTTTTGCTTCTTTTTTGCTTCCATATTTATGCTATTGAAACAAAAGAGATCAATGATAGTGCAGAGGAATTTAAATCAAGCAAGTTTATCCAATTGGACCCTATTCATATTCCCAATGAACTTAAAGTGATAGATGATCAAATAGTTCAAAACGCTACGGATGTTATCATTATTTCGGGAAAACATACCGTCGTTTATGCTCAAAAAAAAGAAGAAGGTTACACTAAAAGTTATAAAGATTTTTATGGCCTAGATGTAGCTATTATACCAGTGGAAAACGAACCAAATATTTTTTTGTTAAAAATTTTTTATTATAACTGGCTGACTTCAAAATTTGACAAAAAAATATCGAAAAGAATTAGTAAGTATAATGTTTTGAACGAACTTCGTTTTGCTCTTTATGAGCTTTTTTTCGGAGAAACATTTGTTCGAGAGAATAAAGACGCTCTGGAAAAGAAAAACTTTGAACGCATTCAAGCTGTCAGTAAAATGGTTGAAGATCAGAAAAAAATGCTGAAGAAAGCAGCTGCAAAAAAAAAAATATTAGAAAATGAGAAAAAACCTAAAAAAAATGAAGAGAAGCCAGAAAAGTTAAAAAGAGAAGAAAAGAAAAAAGAATCAAAGAAAGAAACAAAAGCAAAACCCGAGGAAGCAAATAGCACTGAAAAGCCAAAGGGGACAGTGGACAAAGACGTAAAATCAATCAACGCCCCCAATATAGAAATTGCTAAAGAAGCAAAAGCAGATACAGAATCTAATGGGCTTTCAAAAAAAAAAATAACAGAAAAAAAAGAAGATGGTGACGAACATATTGAAGCTGCTTCAAATAATTCTTTGGGCATTGACCCCATTCCCGATGGCTCCGCCACTCCCAAAGAAGAAGAGTTTAAGTTTCTCTCAGGAATAAGTCTGGAGAACATCGAAACTAAAGGCTTATTAAGTGTTAAAACCAATCTTCGATACTTAAATCTAGGGGCCAATTATAAAATTGAATACCAAACTAAATTTCCCTATGGATATAAGTTTTTAATGAAGGCAGGCATTCCAATTAAAAAAGACAATTATCAACTATCGGTAGCACGATCTCTCGAAGGAAATTTTTTTTTAAAAATTTTGGGCGGTCTTAGGATTATCACAGGTTTAGAGTATTCCTCATTACCGTTTGTTAATCTCCCCACTGCTGGTGAAGGTTTCAAGGTCATTCAAAATGATATTTTATATTTAAAATTAGGTCTAGATTACACTTTTGAATGGAAAGACAAAGAGATGTCTTTTGGGGCAGATATTTCCAATTCTTTGATTCAAAAATCAAGTGTTGAAAAAGTCATTCAAACAAATCGCACTTCTTTTTATTACAAATCGCAAATTATTGGCTCCCATGGCATTGTTTTGAGCTTATTTAACACTCAGATAAGTGGTGAATTCACAGGGAATACCTCAGGCGGTGCACTTTTCTATACCTATAAATTTGGGAATTAATTTCCACGCATTTTTTAAGGGCATATTGCAGTATAATTTTATGCTGGAGGCTTTATGTCCACAAGTTATCTTCAGAAGAAATTTTTAAAAGGGGAAAAGAGGATCAATTTAGTCGTTGAATCTCTAGATGCTTCTGTTCTTATAAGTCAAATTAAAGCGTATGCTAAAAAAGAAGACTTACCCCCATCACTTCCGATGGAAGAAATTATCTCAAAGCAGGACCTGCTTGTTTCTGAAATTTCAAATTTGCTTAATCGAAAATTTGATTACAACTTAATAGATGATGCAGAAATTCTTTGTCAGAGTCCAATGTCAGTCGATTTTATTTTTGGTGCTTTAAAAATGATAGGGAATCTCGATTCACATTCAATTTTTAAAAGTACCAACAGTAGATTACTTATTGACTGCAATGTGAAAGATTTTTTATTGAAGCTCTCATTTGAGCTCGTTGATAACGTCCCCAATCGTAATATTAAGGAATTTGTCAGCAATTTGTATCCTAAGATAAATTCATTATTGTCTCCTTACGGGGGAAATTGCATTTTTCAAGAAACGAATGATTTAATTAAAAATAAAAAACATTTATCGCTTATCTTAACTTTAAATCGACTCGAATTATTTTCGACAGCAGAGACTTTCGAAGTGACAGCAGAAACTATTTCCGGAGTTCTAGAAAATGTTCTTTAAAACAATGCTGATTTTTTTTCTGATTTATACACCGATTGCACACACGAGTGAAACAAATAAAAAATCAGCCTATGTACTCATGTTAAAAGAAGATTTAGGCGAAATCTATGCTGTTGCTTTTAATAATAAATGGCAGACTGTTTGCAATAAAGTAGAAATGATAATTAGTGATTTTGATAAAAACCATAATAATGCTACTACCGTTACACAATTAAATGATTTGAAGAATTTTGTTGAAACGAAAAATTTAAATCCTAAAAAAGTGTCATCTTTTTTAGCAGCTTTTGAAAAAGCCGAAAATCATTTCAAACAATCGGGTGTGAAAGCTCCCCCTTTTATTTCCCAAGTGAGCGTTAAGTCTCAAGTCAAGCTGACGACTCCTAAGCCCATTGTATCTAAAAAGCAATGGCCAATATTATTGTTTGGAGGACTATCGTTAACACTATTTTTAGCCTTTGTTTTTAAAAGAAAGAAAAAAAATATTGAAGAGTGTCGCTTTAACTTTGAACAAGAAATATGCAGAGAATCAGATATCAACTGTTGGCTAAGTGTTAAGTTCGAAATTAATCACTTAATTAATGTTTCCAAAGTTCTCCTGCAAAATAAAGTAAAAATTTATCAGTTAGATGATCTCTTTTCACTAGAATTTC
>CANFHC010000047.1 GCA_947446575.1 Bacteriovoracaceae bacterium
ACTCGTATCATGTCGATTTGAACTCTGGAAGTTGTTAGCCCATCCATTAAACCTTTTATAAAGTTTTCTCGGTCTTGAACGTCATGGTAAACAGCAAAAACCAAATTTACACCTAAGAGACCAATGGCCTCTTGTTGTTGGATATTTTCTGCATCTAACATACTTAAGTGAATTATGACTTGCGAAGGTTTTGAGCGAGGTTTGTGCTGAAACTTAATTCCAATCCAACCGTGATTTTCACCAGTGCCTTTATAAGATTTAGCGGCAACTGTATCAGCAAAAGCAAAAAAAGTAGTTTCTTTATGGCGGGCATCGGTGAGTCTTTCGATTAAAGTATCAAATTCAATATCTAGCATTTTTTGCAAACGCTCTTCACATACATATCGACCAGAAGCTTCTTTGCCATAAATAGCATCACTCATTGTCATATCGTATGCAGAAATACTTTTAGCAATTGTTCCAGCGGCCCCGCCAGCTCTAAAAAAATGGCGGGCCACTTCTTGACCAGCACCAATCTCGGCGAATGTTCCGTAGATATTGGGGTTTAAATTAATCTCCAAGGCCTTTTGTCTTTGCCCTAGTCCCATTGTCGCGCTCCTACTCTAAAATTATGATATTATTATAATATAGATTGAAACATCATAAGGAAACACCTTGGGACTTTCTTCCCTCCTTAAAAGTGTTTTCCTCAAGTAAAGAGTTTAAGTTTTTAGCCGATAAGGTTGTTGGGACCTTCAAAAAGGAATTATATGAACATATTAGATTTAGCAGTACTCGCACTTGGATCGGCAATAACTTTGATGATTTTCGTTATGCGAACGGATCTTGAAAAATCTCGCGTTCGAGTAAAAGTTAAAGCTCGGAAATAAGTTTCAGCGCTTCTTTTTTCATTTCTTTTCTATCGACTTTGCCATTTGGTAGTAAGGGGAAATCTTTTAAACATTTAACAAAATGTGGATGTTTGTAGCGAGACAAAAGCGGATTTAAAAACTCACGCAATTCTTCAACGCTCACTTCTTGTTCAGTCTTTAAAAATGCGAATCCCACTTCTCCCCACTTGACCGAGGGAACAGCTACCACAACAGCTTCAGCAACATGTTCAAAACTAGTAATTTGTTTTTCAACTTCACCTGGATAAACATTTTCACCACCAGAAATATACATGTCTTTAATTCTACCAACAACGTAGAAAAAACCATCTTCATCTCTTTTAACAAGATCGCCCGTATAGAAATATCCGTCTTTAAAAGTTTCACCAAAAGCGGTTGGATTATTATAATAACCATGGCAAACATGCGGGCCTGCTAATAAAAGTTCTCCCGGCTCATTAGGACCAACGTCCTTTCCTTCTTTATTCACAACGCGCACTTTCGAGTGAGGCATTGCTTTGCCAATCGATCCGGCCTTTATAACAGCGAATTTTTCATCTAATAAAAAACAATTGGGGCCAACTTCAGTAAGTCCAAATCCTTGTTTGAACATGAGTTCTTTTTTCTGATACTCCTCAATCATTGGAATTGAGCATGCAGCTCCTCCAGAGATAAAAAAGCGAATCGATGAAAAATTGCATTCAAAAAAACGAGGTTTTTCTAAAAGCATTTGGAACATGGTTGGAACACCAAAATAAACAGAAACTTTTTCTTTTTCTATGCAATTAAAAACATTATCAGCATTAAAACTCTCGGCCAAAATAACGGTTCCACCTAAATAGAGCAGCGGCAATAATAAAACATTATATCCACCCGTGTGGAAAAAAGGAGTTTCAACTAATGTGACATCAGAAGGTTTTAATCCCCAGCCATTTATCGTTTCGACTTGATTGGATAAAAGCATTTCCCCATGAAACATAACTCCTTTAGGAACACCGGTTGAGCCAGATGTAAAAAGCATCAGGATAGTGTCTGATAATCCGGCGGACGAGTTATAAAATTCAGAATCATTGGCTGAATTTTTTGAGAGATCAATCGATTTTACATCGAGATATGGAGAATTTGTTTTGAGGAGTTTTTCCCCTACACCTAAGTATAATTTGGGAGCAAGTTTTTCTACGACATTTTCAATTTCTGGAATTGAGAGGCGAAAATTAAGAGGAACAAACATTGCTTTAATTTTTGAGCAAGCAAGCATCAACGTTAAATGGTAAAGACAATTAGCCCCAGCATGAAAGGCAATCGCTTCGCCTGGCTTAATACCAAGATTGGCCAAGACATGGGCCCAGGCATTGACTTCATTGTTAAGCTCACAATAAGTTAATTGTCTATTTGTCCCCTGGTCGATTACGGCTATTTTATCTTTGAAATCGACAGCGTTTTTTTCTAAAAAATGAATCCAATTTTGATTTGTCATAAGTTTATTTTTTCAATCCACGGCAAAATTGTTTTTTCCATAATCATGGGTTTTTCAAGAAGAGAAGCGTGACCTGATTTAACAGTTATCAACTCTCCTTTTTTTAATTTAGAGAGCATCTCTTCATGATAAGAAACTGGTGTTAATAAATCTTCTGTACCAGCAACCAAGAGAACAGGGCATTCAATTTCATTTATTTCAATATCAGTTTCAAGTGCGCCTAAAATTAAATTCTTCACCACATGATCAAGTGTTAATCCCGCTCTATCTCTATAACTTAAAATTAAATCTTCTTTATCCCTAAACGTTTCTTCACCCCAAATCCATGGAGTCGCGATATCGAATCGATGAAGAGGCCCACTTTCTTCATGCGCAGCTAACCAACTGCGAAGTTTTGCTTTTAGGAGCGGCGAAGGTTTGTCATAAGTGTCGCATGCAACAACCGCTCGCACATTTTTAAACTTTCGTGCATATTCTAAAACAACTCTTCCACCATTACTTAAGCCCACCACTATGGGGTTTTCTATTTTTAACTTAATTAATAAATCTTGCAGATCAAAAACATGATCCTCCAACGTATAAATTGAGTTTGGTTTCGGAGAATTTCCCTGGCCTCTGCAATCATAACGCAAGACTTGAAATTTATTTTTCAAATAGAAAGCAGCACCATCAAATGATGTTAAATCAGCAAATAATCCATTGACTAAAACAATCGTTGGATCGCTCGTTAACTTTTTAGTGCCTTCAATAAGATAGTTTAGTTCTAACCTAATATTGTACCACCATCAACATTCAGAGTTGTCCCTGTAATGTATTTAGCATCATCAGATGCTAAGAACGCGTAAGCCGCAGCGATCTCTTCTGGTTTCCCCAGTCTTCTAAGAGGAGATTTCTCTTCCATCATTTGTAGAACTTTTTCTGGCATTTTAGCGACCATTGGAGTTGCAATAAATCCTGGAGCTACTGAATTAACTCTGATTTGATCTTTTCCTAATTCTTTTGAAAGTGTTTTTGTCATAGCAATAACTCCAGCTTTAGTAGCTGAATAGTTTGCTTGACCAAAATTTCCATAGTGAGCAACAACAGAAGCTGCGTTCAAGATTACTCCACCATGACCTTGAGTTTTCATAACTCCAGCGGCCATGCGAGTAAGTTTAAAAATAGCTGTTAAGTTAACGGCGATAACTGCGTCCCATTGCTCATCAGTCATTTTTAAAAGAGTAGCGTCGCGTGTGATACCAGCGTTGTTAACGATAACATCAATTCCTTTATCCATTTCAGCTTTGATTTTAGCTTGTGTATCAAGAGTTGTGACGTCACCTTGAATATAAGTCATTTTATTAGGAAAAAGAGCAGATAGTTCTGCTGCTTCTAATGTTGGCATATCGATTAAAACAAGTTCAGACCCTTCAGCGTAAAATCTCTCCGCAGTTGCTCTCCCAATTCCTGAAGCTGCACCCGTAATAAAAACTCTTTTGTTTGTTAGACCTTTCATAAAATTCTCCTATATAAAAAAATTAACCTAAATCTTCTAGTTCATTTACATCAAATGTATTTTCATCCCAACGCATCGACATTGCCGACCACATATAACCAATTCCCGCCGAAGCAAAAGTGACGTGATCTCCTTTTTTTAAGAGACCTCTTTTTTCTGCAAGTCCTAAAGAGAGAACCTGATCGGGAGCTCCAAAGTGTCCATAATGATCGAGGTAAATTGATTGATTTTGAGCAAGCTCTAGTGGAGATAAAATCGCATCGTGAGCTGATTTTTTCATATGAAGAAGGGCCAAATAATCAATTGGTTTGGTCATTGATTTTGATGAAGCTTCTCTAATAACTTTTAAAAAATTTTGAATCGATCGCGCTTCAAGACGAA
The DNA here is from genome assembly GCA_947446575.1 of Bacteriovoracaceae bacterium. Classification (GTDB taxonomy): domain Bacteria; phylum Bdellovibrionota; class Bacteriovoracia; order Bacteriovoracales; family Bacteriovoracaceae; genus Bacteriovorax. The sequence goes on from CANFHC010000047.1 coordinate 4,223, forward strand.
CGCGCATTCCTTCAATGTCTGGCACTTGCAAATATGTAAGACTAGCATCTGGATTATTGCGAGTTGGATTTTTTGTTCCTCCCGCTGGCACGATTACATCGTGAGTGAAATCTCCATCTGTAATAATTGAAGATTCTAATAACGGATTATTTTCTCCGCGCTCTAGCAAAACAGCAGAGCCTCCATCAGAGAGATTATTTAAAAAGCGTGCACCTGGATCTTTATAATTCACAAGATCACCTGTTCTATGTCCACCACATAATAAAACACGCTTCAAATTTGGGTTCGTAAGCATTAATGATTTGGCCAAATGCAGACCTAAAATTTTATTTCCACAACGAGCTGAGATATCAAAAGCGTGTGCGTTTCTTAATCCTAATTCTTTTTGAACATAAATTCCAGCAGTCCACACGATATAATCTTTGTATTCAGAACCAGTCCAAATCACCATATCAACTGAAAGAGGATCAATGCCTTTTAATACTTTCCTTGCTGCTCGAACGGCCATCTCGCCAGGGTGCATATCACTGCTCGCGCGACACTTTCTAACGATTCCCATTTTTTCACGCACGACTTTTTCTGGTACACCTGTTTGGGCTGCAATATAATTTGAATCTTCAAAACCTTCTGGCAACCATACGGCAGCTTTTTTTAAAACAATTGAACTCATAATAATATTTCCTTAAAAAATTGAGTTAAATTAAGTGCGACTTCATTTGGCTTTTCTAAGAAAAAGAAATGGTCACATTCAGGCACTAGAGTCGTTCGGCATTTTTCGATATTTTTTTGAAATGCTTTTGTATTGTCTGGATTTACAAATCGGTCATTTTCTCCGGCCATCGCCAAAGTCGGGCATTTTACAATCGAGAGATCAAATGGTTTTGCTAAAAAAGCAACGGCTGCTTTGTTTTGTCTTATCGTTTCTTCTAAATCAGCAATAAATTGAATTCTAAAATCAACAATGCGCTGATACTGGGCCAGATTTTTTTCTTTCAAACTTGGATGAACTGTTGCCATCGTCGAGTATTCTGCTTGCATCAAAACGTCAAAAGTATTGAACTGACGAAGGCCCTCTTCAGTTATACTCACTGGATGAATAAAATCCTGGCCACTTGAAAGTGTACACATAAATGCTAATCCAGAAATTCTTTGTGGAGCAAGAGCGTACAACTCTTGAGCGATAAAGCCGCCCATACTAATTCCCATTAATCCAAATTGAGAAATATTTAAATGATCCATCACCGAAAGTGCGTCTGCTGCAACATCGCTAAGAGAATAATCACTCATAGTTTTAGAACTCTCACCCATTCCACGATTATCAATCATAACAACTGTAAAATTTTTTGTGAGCTCGGGAATTAAATCGAGATAATTATAATGAGTACATCCAAAACCAGACAGGCCTAAAAGTACTGGACCCGATCCTGTTTTGTAAAAAGCTAGTTTACCGAAATCTCGCGCTATGGATTGCACTTGCATTACTACCTTCTTAAAATCAATTTTGTGTCAGAAATTCGGCCAAAATCAGCATACTGTCAAGGACATGAGGGCCATTGGTTAGTTTTTAAGCTAAATAATTCTAACTGGACAAACCTTACTTTTCCTAACATTCACACGGAGATGACCAAAGTCCCTCGACTCTCCAATTGTCTTACTCTAGTATGCAAAAAATTGAAAACTCTCTGGAGCATATCCGCATGAATCTTAGTAAATGTTTAATCTGTGCTACTTCGACAATCCTCCTCGGTGTTTGCTCTTTTACAGTCAGTGCTGGTACATGGAAAACAGAAATGAGCTCGGGACTTAACGGTATAAGAAATTACCGCGTTTATATTCCATCGGGATTACCAAAAAATCATAAACCTTCATTGATTGTTATGCTTCATGGATGCGATCAATCAGCTGCAGAATTCGCAACAGGCTCTCATATTGAACAATGGGCCGATAAAGAAAAATTTATCGCTTTATTTCCAGAACAAAATACCCTCTACAACGGATTTAAATGTTGGAATTGGTATTTACCATCTTACAACTCTCGCTTTGGTGAATCACAGGCCATCGTAACAATGGTTGATGAAGTGACTGAAAAATATAATGTAGATTCACAAGCAGTATTCGCCGGTGGAATGAGCGCAGGCGCATCCATGGTCAGTATCCTAGGAAACTGTTTCCCAGAACGCTTTAAAGCACTCGCTTCCCACGATGGTACTCAATATTATGCAACAGCTACGGGTCTTGATTACGCAACAGTCGTTTTAAGCGGAGCTTCTGTAACTCCGGCCATTGCCGCTAAAACTGGTTATGCATGCTCAAGCATGATCTCCAATAAACCAAATAAAATGCCGATTATTATTTTTCACGGCATGAACAGCCCATTGATGAGTCCCGTTCACGCTTTCCAAATTGAAGATGAGATGAAGGATTTTAACGATTACTTAGATAACGGAAACAAAGATAATTCTTATTTTAAATCTAAGGAAACAATCAATGTTCCTGCTTCATCAACTTATGGCTACAATCTTTATCAAATCACAAATCAAGATAACGAAGTTTTAATTGAGCGTTATATGATTGATAATTTAGGCCACGATTGGAGTGGTGGACTCGCTGGATTTAAATACAATGATCCTAAAGGCCCAGATGCAACGGCCCTGATGATTAAATTCTTCCAACGATTTGGCCTTTAAAATAAAAAAGGCCAGCTAAAAAGCTGGCCTTCAACACACAAAAAAAGCTCTCTAAAATTAATCTTGTTTAAAAAGTTTTCCATCACCACTAATAAAGAATTGCTCCGACGTTGTCATCGTTTTAGTCCAGTTCTTCACAGTGTAAGTCATCTCAATAGTTGCCCCTGCAATTACGTCTTTTTGAGTTCCAACGTTTGAGATTTGTAAAAGTTGAGAAGTAGCATCTAAATCAAATCCCCAAGAAATTGAAATATTGCGAGCAGAAGCTCTGATTCCAGCTAAGTATTTTCCTTTTCCGTCAGCATTTCCATTGTATTGGTAAGTAATACTATAAACGAATGTTACGACTTCAGAACCAAAACCATTAGTGAAAGCAATTTTATAATGTTTTGCTACTGGGATAGACCATCCGCCCATATCGTGAACAACAGGATCTTTTGCATCAGTTCTAGGAAGAACCGAAATTGCAGTCATTGGATTATTTGTAACTACTGCTTGTCCGGCTTTAATCGTAGGAATGATTTTTTGTCCAATCGCGATTAATTTATCGATAACCATGATGACACTATCAAGCGCGCCTGTTGGTTGAACTCCACCTTGAACTCCTCCGGCAGAAGGAGCTATAGCTCCTATTGGAGTAACGGGAGGAACTGGAGGAATATTCGGAATGTTTGGCCCAGCAAAACCTTTATTGGAAATCTGATTGTTAGTTGAAGAGTTGATAAATTCCATCGCCTCTTCGCTCGTTAATTCTTTTATTTTAAAAGATTTAATTTGATAGTAAGGATCTTGCAGGGCCTCAATATTCTGAGTCAAAAGAACTTGCGAGAATTTTTTTGGCAATTTTGCATGTGCCACTTCCCCATTGAATATTTGAACTGCAATGAGTGCTGCAAGTGTCAATTTAGTTACGTTTTGCATTTTCATACGGTGTCCCCCAGAAATTATTCGTTAAGGATGCTTGTAGCACAAAACTATAATGTTTAACTAATATCAGTAATTATTACATAGTGATTTTAAAGAGGCCTTGGTATATTTAAAATCATCACTTATGAATTATCATCGCAAAATAAAAAAAGAAATCTTACGAAAAGACGGGCTCTTTTACCATCCGACTTTTGTCAAAAAAAGCGAACGTGAAGAAATCATAGAATGGCTTAAAACTCTGCGCCCTATATGGGAGATGCGCTATTCCCAACACAACCCACCTCCCGAAGGTGACGAGCAAAGACAACTCTTAAGACCTGTCTATTGGCTGGGAAATTGGCAGTTTGCTTGTCTAAATTACTATCACCCTCCTAAAGGTATTCATAACCGTTGCGTGCGTGGTGAAGATTATCCTTCTGTATTAAAAAAATTATTAAAAACAATTGAAGGCATAACAAAAACTCAATTCAAAAGACAAGATGTTCCTAAAGATTGGACTCTCAATACGTGTCTTATCAATTTTTATGGTTCATCGGTAGACCCCGTGACTGGCAAAAAAACCGATACAGCAAGGGTCGGTGATCATAAGGATTTTGAATTAGGCCCCGTAGCTTCTATCTCTTTTGGCGAACGTGCCTTCTTCCAATTCGTCATGGGGAAAAAAGATTTAAAAAATAATATTTTATATGAGCAATGGCTCGATGATTCTTCACTCCAAATTTTTGGTGGAGATCTTTATAAAGACCGGGCATTTCATCGCGTGCAGAGAGTAGAAAATAAACTTAAAAAATCTTTTGATTTAAACGTAGAAAATTTTGAAACGAGAAGAATTAATTTTACCTTTCGTTATGTACCAAAAGAGCATATCATTGAGTACAAGTTCCTACCTCTAGAATTGCAAAGTGATATCAATCCCTATATGCAAGAACTGGCCATTTATTCTGAGCATTTTGCTCGGGCGCTCACTCAAAAATAAACGCTTGACTTACGCATTTACTACGCTTACCGTTTAAGTATGGCACTAACTAAAAAACAAAAAGAAGTTTACGACTACCTATTGGCCTACCAAGAACACCACGGCCACCCTCCAACACAAAATGAAATTAAAGATCATTTTGGATTGAAGTCCTTAGGCTCTGTTCAAAAATACTTACAGTATTTAAATAATGAAGGACTGCTTGAAAATCATTGGAATCAACGCCGTGGAGTAGAAGTAAAAACTCCTCAAAGCACGGTCAATGAAAGCGATTCTGAAACAATTCCTTTATTAGGATTAGTTGCTGCCGGAAATCCTATCGAGGCCATTGAAAACCCAACAAACACGATTGCAGTTCCTCGCCATTTTTTAAAAGGCGGATTCCGTTATTTTGCACTTACAGTTAAGGGTGATTCGATGATTGAGGCCGGAATTCTTGAAGGGGATGTTATTGTCTGCAGATCTACGAAAGAAGCTCGCAGTGGACAAATTGTTGTCGCCGTCATTGAAGGTGAAGCCACTGTAAAAACGCTATCATTACAAAATAAAAAAAGACTGGAGTTATTGCCTTCCAATAAAAACTACTCGCCCATCGTTATAGATGAAAATGTTTCTGACTTTAAAATAGTTGGAACACTCGTGGGGCTATTGCGCTCATACGCATGAAAAAAATAATCCATGTTGATATGGATTGTTTCTATGCCCAAGTGGAGATGCGAGATAATCCCTCTTTGAAAAATGTTCCACTCGCTATCGGTGGACTTCCTGGAACCCGTAGCGTTTTATGCACAAGCAACTATATCGCTCGAAAATTTGGTGTAAAATCAGCGATGCCCACCGATTATGCAATGAAACTTTGTCCTAATCTCGTTGTTCTTATTCCGAACTTTAAAAAATACTCTGCCGCTTCTGAAATTATTCATTCAGTCTTTAATCGTTATTCAACAATTGTTGAGTCCGTCTCGATGGATGAAGCTTATTTAGATGTGAGTGATGTTGAAAATGCCACAGCATTGGCCCTCGAAATAAAAAAAGAAATTTTTGCTCGCACTGGACTCACGGCCTCTGTGGGTGTGGCCCCTAATAAATTTTTAGCTAAAATAGCCAGTGATTGGAAAAAACCCGATGGCCTTTTTGTTATCCCTCCCTCGCAAGTTCAAAGTTTTGTGAATGCTCTTCCTGTTAAACTTATTCCCGGTGTGGGAAAAAGAGGCCATGAAATTTTGGAATCTCTTAATATAAAAACTTGTGCCGACTTAAAAGTTGTTCCCCATGAAGTCTTAAATCAATTTTTTGGTAAATTTAGCTATGATTTAAAACTGTATGCTGATGGCATAGATGAAAGAGATGTTATTAATGAGTGGGAGAGAAAATCTCTGAGTGTAGAAACGACTTTTTCAAAGGACATCAAAGAAGAAAATATTCTGCAACTTGAAATGAATGACCTCTACGAAGAAATGCTCTCTCGCCTTGAGGCGCATTTTGATGACGAAGGTGATAAAAAATTAAAAAAGTTTTTTGTAAAAGTTAAATTTAATGATTTTTCTAAAACAACCTGTGAAGAAACTCTGCGATTATACGATCATGACGACTGGAAGGGACATTTATCACCTGAGCGCTTCTACCCACTTTTATCTCATTGCCTACAAAAAAAAGGTAATGCTGTACGCTTAATCGGGCTTGGAGTAAGATTTATAACACAAGAAGAGTTTAATCCGGTGCAATTGAGCTTGCTGCCTTTTTGTGGATAAAAAATTTAATATTTATGAAGCCTTTTGATTTAAACCAGCATTTCAAAACAGTATCACAAAATCTTTTTTTCAACGAAAAAACTTATGCTGATTTATTAAAAGATGTCGCTGCATTTTCTCAAATACCCTTTATTGAAACTCATATAGCGCTTCAATTAAATTCTACTTATTATTTAATGGTGGCGCTTTTAGGTTTAATAAACCAAAAAAAAACTGCCATTTTAATTTCTCCATTAGAAACGAATTCATCTCTTGAGCGACTTAAAGAACAAATTGATTTCAAAACAATTATTAACGATCAATATTTCGATTCGCTGAATATCTCAATTATCCCTTTTTCTTTTTCTCCGCTATCTCCAGACGAAGAAGCCGTAATCGTTTTTAGCTCAGGCACTACGAATACCTCCAAAGGCGTAGTGCTAAGCTTTAATAATCTTTATTTTTCAGCATTAGGATTTATTGAATTTTTTAAGCAAAAAGAAACTGAAACAACTTTAATGAACTTACCTCATAATCATGTGGGTGGTCTCATGAGTTTGTGGCGATGTTTTTTTTCTGGCGGCAGACTTGTTACCGAAGATTCTATTCATTTTGATTTTATTTCACTAGTACCTTTGCAATTAAAACGGTGGATCGAAAATCCAACAAAGTTAGACTATTTAAAAAGTTGTCGCGTCATCTTAATCGGTGGGGCACCACTTTTTATAGAATTAAAACAAAGTGCACAACTCGCAGGACTAAACCTATTTGAAACTTACGGTATGAGCGAGAGCACTTCCCTCGTTACTATTAATGGTGAAATTCTCCCTTACCGCGAAGTGACTTTAGATGCAGATGGATTTTTCTTAATCAAAGGAAAAATATTAAGTTTGGGATATTATCAAAATCAAAATTTTAAAGCTCACGGCCCTGATTGGTTTAAAACTAATGACCAAGGAATTAAATTATCTAATGGACTCTATTGTTTTAAAAATAGGGCCGATCTAATATTTATTAGTGGTGGAGAAAATATTAACCCACTAATGGTAGAAGAGATTGCGAGAAAACATCCTGCCATCACTGATGCTTATTTATTGAGCATTACCGATGAAAAATGGGGCGAACTCGGTATAATGCTTTATCAAGGAAATAATATAAGTTCAAACGAGCTTAAAGAGTACTTAAAAACGCAATTGCACCCTCACCTCGTTCCAAAATTTTTTTTTCAAACTTTACTTAATTTTGAAGGCCAGCTAAAACCAAGAAGAAGTCAGTTAAAAATTTTAGCTCATGAATTGTATTTGAAATCAATTTTCTCTTTCGATTACGAGAAAAAAGAAAACTCTGAAACCATTGTCTTTTTTCATGGTTTTCTTGGCGATAAGGAAGATTTTAAAAAAATTGCTCAAAACATAACAGGTGACTTCTCTTTTCTTTTTATAAGTCTTCCAGGTCATGGTGAAACAAAAATTGAAAATTTTTATTCACTTTTAGACATATTTAAAAAACTAGAATTTTTTATTAGATTATTTGTAAACACTCCTCATTTTTATGGTTATTCTATGGGGGGAAGAATTGCATTACAGTTGGCCTTTCACTATATAGTGCCAAAGTCTCTCATACTTGAATCTACGGGACTGGGGCTAAAATCAACTGAAGAAAAAAAAGAGAGATACTCACAAGATTTAAACTTATTTTCTAGTCACACTATTGCCTCAACTTTTTTAAAGCAATGGTATCAAAATTCATTATTTGATATTTACCGAAGGCATGAATCTTTCAATCGTGAGATTCAAAAAAAGTCTCTGCACCCATTACTTCAATGGAGAGAATCCCAAAAATATTTATCTCAAGGATTTTTTCCTCTATTAAATGAAAATATAAAGCTGATAAAGAAATGTACTTTTCCAATATTTTACATTTATGGTAGTGAAGATAAAAAGTATCAAGAATTTGCACAATACTTTCAAGCGAGTACTGTTATCCCTGGGGCAGGACATAATCCCAATAAAACTCATCCTCTGGAAATTGCAAAGATTGCAAGTAAAAAACTCAAGTAATTTTCAAATTCTTCCGAAGAGATCTCATGGATGCAATTTCAAGGATTAATTTCTTTAAGTCATTATTTAAGGCAACTCAGGTGGCAAAAGAAAGCGATATAATCGAAATGACAAATCCTGCTAATGATGATTCAAGCTGGAAAGAAGTTAAAACTTCTGAACAAGTTCAAAAAGAATCTGAGGAAATTTTTAGAGAATCAAATTCTAGAAAACTTAATATAATTTAAAATACGTAGACTAATGAGTGACTTTATTCTTTTTTGCATTCTGAAGCTTTAAGAAGTTTAAATCCAGTATCTCTTGCAGGGTTTAGTGGATCAGGGACTCGCATTTCAGCTTGCTTGGTAATGAGACTTGCCACTCCCTTTGTCCCATCAAACTTTTTATCTAAAAGTAAATTAACGGTTACAGTGTAATTAACCAAACCTGCGATGCGTGCTTGATCCAAGATCGAAAGGGAAATATTGTATTCTGATTTAGTTTTTTCATTCACGACAACTCGTATACCCTCTTTGGGGGCCCTGACAACTCCGGCAACAAGATATTCGCCACACGAGACAAGGCCAGTAAAAACCACTTCATCATTAGCAGCGGCAATATAATTAAAAAAAGCACCCAAGAAACATGTAATAAAAAATATTTTTTGCATAAATCAAGAGGTCCTTAAAATTTTATTTGTCGGCAAGGATCATTTGCTTGACTAGGTTGAGACTGATACAAGAATTGATATAATTTTTTTTCTTCTAGAGCAATTTGATTAGCGATAGTGCCGGTTTCTTTAATTTGATGAACAAGATTAGCGGCATCCGTTTCGAAATTACCGAGATTAGGATATTTTGCAACAACCTCAGCTTGTCTAACTTTAATTTTATTCCAAACATTAATTCCTAGTTGAGCTTTCATCTTATCAATCTGCGATTTTGCAGATTTTTGTTGCTCCATCAACCCCCCAATTGTATCGTCAGGCCTATAGTACAAAAGTTGTCGCTTCGTAACAGTCATACTAAAGTCTTCAACAGTCTTTCCAAAAGTCATATGATCTTCAAACGTTTCACTCTCGAAAATCTCTCCGGCACCTAACGCTTTCATTCCTGCACTTATTTTATCCTGATTTACCTTATATTCATTCAGAAGGGCTTTGATTTTTTGAGTTTGAATGGCGGCGTTGCCGGTCGCTGCTTGCAAGCGATCAATTTTAGAAATGAGATCACTAAACATCAATTCTTTTTGACATGAACCCACATTAGTAGAAGCTTTAATCAAATAATCGGTTAGTTTATCGGTTTTTGGATTATTGGAGTACAGAAAGGGAGTAATATCCTTGTAAATTTGCGAGATGACTTGATCACTTTGCGGGGTACTGATCATAGGAAAACCACTGTCAGTTGAAGCAAGCCGCGCTTTTAAAAAAGCCTCTTCTAAACTTGTTCCTGAAGTTAAATTTTCTAGAAAATAATTTCCAAATGTCCCTTCTCCTATATAACTATAATGAACAGGTCCCGTTGCTGAAATAATACAAACGTTGGGAACTTTAAGGTTTTGTGTACTTCCAGAGTGGCAACTTAAATCAACCAAACCTAATTTAATTCCTTTAGCACTTGCAAGATTTACAAGTGACTGCAAATCATCAACATTAACGAGAGCAGCATCTTTTAGATTATTTAGGTCACTGGCCCCTCTGCCATCAGAGGATGCGACCATGTGACTAATTTGTTGCCCTTCGTTTATTGCACCATGGGTATCCAAAATAATTATAAGTTGGTCACCGGACTTTAATTCGCCCGAATTAATTTTAGCTTTATAGTTTTCAATTAATTTTTTGTAGCTATCAGCTGTAAAAGATGTATTACTCGCCTTTGGAAATTTACTTTTTAAGATTTCTTCAGTTGTGGCATGACCACCATCAAAAGAAACGGCATATTTCCACGATGGAGCATTTTGCAAGCTATTGCCTAAAACGGAAATAGGACTATCAAAAATAGTTGTACTTCCAGCGGGGTCACCACCACCTCCAATAATAATCATTTGATTCTCAGCAAATGCACTAGAATAAGAGCAAAACAGTTGGATTGAGATAATTGATAAAATATAAAATCTTTTCATATTAATAATTATTTCACTGAAACAAATTCGGTACAAGTCGGAAAATTTTTTCTGCAAATCTTCAATTTACCCAATATGATAAACATTTAGTCTCAATTCTTTTGTTGGAAATGTTCAACTTCATGATCATAAAATTTGAATAGAAGATGATTTGGGGTAAGTGCGCTCAATTTTATTGAGTTAACTCATCTTGCTCTTTTAGGCTCGGTTGAATTGAAGGCATTTGTTTTACTTTCTTATGTTCTTTAAATTCTTCTTTAAATTCTCCTTTAAATTCTTTTTTAGTATGTTGTTCAACGTGAACGCCAATGATTCCACCACAAATTCCTATTCCAAAAGCAAATAAATTATTTAAAAAGATTTTTAACATCGTTAGAGAATCAGCATAGGTTAAGCTTCTAAAGAATCCCGGCGATGATAAAAAGAAATTTAATCTCATAACAAGAAAACTTCCAGAGCATACAGCAATAGCATTTACTATACCTTCTGATATTTTCTTAGAACGCGATCCCCATGCAGCGATAAAACCACCCGCATATAAAGCTATTGCCCAGGTAACAGAATTCACAACCCAAGATAGAGCAGCGCTGCCTGGCGGGGCAAAATATGGATTTCTTACGCCTAATCCCTGACTTAGCGACTGTAATAAAAGCATAACGGAACATGATATTATGATCCCAGAAAAAACTGAGCGAAATCCGATCCTACTAGGTGAATTTGTTTGATTTTCCATTAAAGACCTCCTCGATACAGAACTAAATCAAAATAAAGAAATAGAAATTCCAAGCACATCTAAAATAAATCTAAAACAATTAAAGAAAAATAAACAATATATAATAATTATGAATCTAGTCTTGCCGGACTTTCGGTGAATGTAGAAACACTCTTATTGAGACCATTCTCGATGCAGTCGATTTTACTTCTTCAAACAGGTTCGAATGCTTTCCTGGAGACGGATTTATCGTGAAGAAATTTAAATTTCTTTAAAAAAATCAAGGAATACGAAAGATATTAAA
>CANFHC010000048.1 GCA_947446575.1 Bacteriovoracaceae bacterium
AGAATACTCACAAGAGCTTGTGTGCCTTCCGATGTACTCAGAGCATATTAGATCACTTAATTTATCCAACGCTGCTACAGCGGCGGCCTACGAAGCCTTACGCCAAATTGATTTTGCTTAAGCCGATGGACTTACTAATCTTGAAACAAAAAGTGATAAAAATTAGCTCGCTAAAAAGAACTCCGCAACTATGGGCAAGTCAAAAACGGAGTTAGCTGAGAAACGTTTTGAAAAGTTGAGAATTTCAATCATCTCTATTTTTTGATTATTGGGATTGATCCTAACAATAACTCCATCAGAAATTTCTTCACTCTCTTGCCCAATATAAGAATCAACTTTAGAAATGGATAAAATATCAGCGTCACTATCAAGAGAAAATTGCATTTTATTTTTAACCATAAATTATCTCACCTTTTATTGGTAACCGCGAAATATAAGCAGTCACAATCCAATAACTATTTATTGATTTATCCCAAATAACTATCACTGCCAACCACTTACTTTTTTCTTTATACATAATTTTTTTTACTAATTTGTATTGATTCGGTTTTATTATCACAAAGTCTGGAGTAACAATTGTAGCTTCAAACTCATTCATTAAATCTAATATAACTTCTGGATGCGATTTCTTAATTTTTTCAAAACACTCTTCGGTAAGATCGATAACCTCATCCAAAAACATACTATAGTAACTCCAATTCATACTTTCCCCTTAATTCAGGGAAAGCAAATTGAAATAAAAAAGGCCGCTATAAAAGCGGCCCTCATATTAAGAACGATTAAAAATTAATTAGTTTTTAGCAGGCTTTGGAAGTAAACATCCCTTCATCGATAAATCAATCGTGAATGCCGGTGTTAAACACGAGTACAAGTTATATGTTTGTTGACCATATTTTTTGTTTTTTAAAACTGTGACTGTTCCATCTTGAGTGACTTCACATGGATTGTTCACTGTGCAGCGAGCTCCATCTTCATTAGCTGTGTTGTTGATAGCAATAACACTTCTTGTTCCTCTTGAAATGATTGGCGATCCAGAAGTTCCACCGATTGTATTGCATCCATCAGTGTAGCGAATCGAATCTTTGAATAACCAATCCCCTTCTTTTAAATTGAAGATGAAAGCATCGATTGAACAAGAATAACCACGATCCCAATATCCAGATACGATATCAATATCTACTCCAAGAGTAGGTCTTACTGTATCAAGATCGAATGGTTGAATTTTAAATTTCTTAGAAATTTCATCATATGATTGAGTTAATTCATAAAGAGTGATGTCTGTATCAGTCATCGCTGCGTAGACAACTTTAGTTGTAGTGATTGGAAAAAGTTTCATTTGTTTATCAAAAATTTTCATTGATCTTGAAACTGCTTTACTAGTAACAATTTCACCTGGCTTAAGCATTCCACCGAATGGTCCAGACGAATAACAGTGACCATTTGTTAGAACGTATGCTTTAGCGGACATTGGCTGTCCTGCGAATTTAACCAATGATCCAGAACAATTTGAAAGTTTAACTATTCCCTCAAAATCATAATTAGTATTATCAGAATTAAAGTCGATTGCTCGTGTTGCTTTTAGAGCGTCAAATGGAGCTTTGGGAATTGCGTAAGCAGAAGTTGCAAGAGCTAGAGAAAACACTAAAGTTATTAATTTCATTTGTACCATCCTTGGATTAGCAAATTTGTGCACTAATCGTATGATGAACATTTACATTTGCAAACCAAAACATTTTGATAAAAAAATGACATTTACTCTCAGGAAGTGTCAAAAATTCCTGACTCCGACCAGAAAATATGAATACTGTGAATAATCAGTAGCCAATATTATAAGTCACTTAAAGCTCAGTACTGAAGGATCTAAATTGCTTAGCTCCTTGAATAAACGTTTTGTTTGTTGGAGGTAATGAAATGATTCAAGCTTTGAGATATACTGAGGAATTAGAAAAGGTAGGATTTACTACCGAACAGGCTAAAAAGTCTGTACAAGTATGGATGGATCTTATGGATCAAAATTTTGCAACTAAGTCAGATTTCAAAGAACATTATTTCATGACTAAAACTGACTTGAGAGATGTTCAAAATGAAATGAGAACTCTTAAAGTCGATCTTCAAGCAGAAATGAAAGATTTAAAAACTGAGCTTCAGACTGACATGAAAGATTTAAAAACTGAGCTTCAGACTGAAATGAAAGATTTAAAAACTGAGCTTCAAACTGAAATGAATGATGTAAAGATGGAGATTAAAGATTTAAGAAAAGATTTGCAGGATTACAAAAAAGAAATAGATATAAGATTTACCAATTTCGAAAACAAACTCACTCTCCGCCTTGGTGGGATAATGGCAACTTCTGTTTTAGTTCTTGCGGCTATCAACAACTATAAATAAGACACGCTCATCAGTAAAAAAAGGCCAGGATTACTCCTGGCCTTCTATCTAAAAAATCAATCAGTGAATGAAAATTAGAATTTGTAAGTAAGACCAACTTTAGTTTGAAGGTTTGAAGCAGAAAGTATTCCGGATTTTCCATTGTCTGTAGTTTGAGTTCCTGCAGTTGTTGTCGATGTTCCAGTTGTCCCTATCAGACCATCGATAGCCAATTGACCAAAAGTCATTGTAGCTCCAGCATTAACCTCAGTAGAGTTTGAAACAGTAGACTTTCCAGTACCTCCATAAATTGCAGTCACAAGCGCAGTTGCATATGGATTCAGCTTGTCTACACCAGTTGTAATGTTCTTATTATCTTTAGTTCCATAAAGATTTTGAACTACTGAACCACGTAGAGTAAGCCATTCATTTGCTTTAGCTTCGTATCCAAGCGTAACTGGGATAAGAAGTTGTCTTACTTCTGCCTTAGCTGTAAAAGCGATATTAATATCAGTCTTTCTGGCAGCAATTGAAACAAATAATTTATCACTTCCATTTACTGCCATTTCTTGGCCATAACCTAAGTAATAACTTGTAAAGTCACCTTTAATCATTGAAGCAGTTGTTGATAATCTCTGATCCCATCCGAAAGTTTTAAAATACCCAAAAACTTTTCCAGAAGCAACGTTATAAGATCCTCCAACATGTAGTCCAAGCTTTCCCTTGAATTCCATAGGAGTATCTGTACGCTCTGATTTACTCGCAAGAGAAATATTTGCATGAGCATCCCAGTTAGATCCAATAACTCCAAAGCGAGTTGCGAGAGCATTATCTTTTGAACCAATTGTTTCATCTTTTCCAGAAGAATAAAGCAGGTTTGCTCCCCACTTAACTGCAGCTTCCCCAGCTACAAATAGATCAATTTGATTATCAGCTGTTTGTAGAGTTTTTGCCCCAGTAACATCGTTTGAAGCTGCTATTCTTAATAGAGATGATGTATTTGATTCATTTCCATAATAGACCCCATAAACTGTTGAGCCATACTTTTTAAAGACCCCACCTTGAGCCTTTGGAAGCTCTGGCGTATCCAATGATGCCTTAATAAAAGTTTTACCAGCAGCTCCGTATTCAGTTACCAGTTGGTCAGCATAATTATTAACATTTGCAACATTCAGGAAAATATTTCTTGAATCTTGAATGTAGTACATTCCGTCGTTATCTGTTTCTTTCATTCCTAGAGCAAGCAATCTTGCTTCTGTAGCGAAAACCGAAGAAGAAAGCACAAGCAGGGCACTTCCGATCATCATTAAGTTTTTCATTCATTTATCTCCGTAGTATTCTAGTCGCTTAAAAAATTTGGTAAAAAAAAGCCCTCCAAAGGAGGGCCTGTAATATTCTGTTAAGAATTAAAAGCTGTAAGTTACACCAACTCTAGTAAGTAGGTTGCTTGTAGAAAGTACACCTGCTTTACCATTGTTTGTAGTTACACCAGCATTAGTAGTAGTAGCTGTACCAGTTGTTCCAACCATACCATCAACTTTTAATTTACCGAAGTTAAGAGTTGCACCAGCATCTACAGTTGTAGAGTTTGCGATTGTAGTTGTTTTACCAGCGATTGACTTAGATGAACCTAAGATTACGTTTTGGTGAACATTACCACGAACCACTAACCAAGAAGTTGCATCAGCTTCCATTCCTAAAGTTACTGGAAGAGTCGTTGATTTTACTTTTCCATTTTGAGTAGTAGTTACTGAACCACTTACTTCATCAGAGCTTAAAACTAATTGAGCGTCAGTGATAATTCTTGCACCTGGGTTAACTTCGTGAACTCTTGCAGCTCCAAAAGTCATGTCTGAAGTTTTGTGAGTGATTTTTCCAGCTGTACCAGGTGTAAAAGTACCACCAGCAGCTGTAGCAAGAGTTGAACCAGTTGCTGCAGTAACTTCTTCATTAGTTGAAGAGTAATCAGCAAAGAAAGTCATTCCTGACATCTTGTATGATCCACCAATTTGCATACCTGGTTTTCTTTCCCACATATCACCAGCAACTTTAGCACCTTCTGACTTGTCAGAAAGAGCTAGGTTTGCGTAACCTTCTAAGTCACCACTTGTAACACCAAGGCTTAGACCAAAAGCAGAGTTTTTTCTTGTAATTGTGTTAGTGGCTTCATCTTTAGAGTTAGCATAGTGAACTCTTGCTCCCCACTTAACTCCCATATCGCCAGCCAGCATAAGATCCATTGCATTTTGGTGGTCTAAGAAAGTTGCAGCAGCACCAGTTGTAGTTCTAGTATCACCATTGTTTCCTAGGTATAAACCGTAAGCAAATGATCCCATTTCACGGAAAAATCCACCTTCAGCTCTTGGAGCAGTAGAAGAGTCTGCAACTTGTCCAACTCCCCATTCAGTCACTACGTAGTTTTTCATGTCATTAAGAGCAGCTGGATTCAAAAATACTGATCTTGAATCATTTAGGTAATAAGAGTATGACCCTTGTCCTAAAGCTTCCATTCTTGCTTTCGATGCGAAAGCACTTGTTGATAGAACTGCAAGTCCTGCAATTACTAATGTCTTTTTCATTCAATCTTCTCCTTGAAGTTAAACAAAGTATTAAAATACTTGTCATAAAAAATCATGTCTTAGATTAAATGTTCAGTTCAGTCGGTGTATTTGTCAACACACCAAGCTTAGATTTTTTTTTGAAGGAGTGAGTGAACAAGGAGTGCACGAGCAAGGACATCGACATCGTTTTTTGAATATTCGAAGCTGATGTCTTCGCAGTGAGTATCAACAATAGGGGCATTGATCCCTAAGAGAAAAAGGTTTTTTGTATCTTCTTTACTGCTTTTTCCACTTTCAATCGCTTTGTTAAAAAGATCGTTGTCAATTTTTAGACACCCTATTTCTTGCTCCAAAACGATGTATTCACGGGCATTTATTTTTGAAAATTTTTCGAAAATTTTCTCCATATTCTTCTTTAAAAGGCGAATAACCTTAGAAATTTCTTCTTCAGACGACTGATCTTCATCAATAAAATGGATGAATTCGATAAATTGGGGGCCTTCAGTATCTTTAGATGTCGTATTAAACTCTCCCACAAAGTGGCCCCACTCATGCGTATAGCTCAAAGGGATAAAGAGTGTTTCCAAAGTATCTGTAATTGGTTTTTCGAACACAAATTTAACAAACAAAGCTGAAGGAGTTTTCGTACTCTCACAGAACTCAATAAACGTATCAGAGAGTTCATTTTTATTAGAATAAAACTGTAGGTACTGATAAGGCGACTGACCAAAATAAAGCTTCTCGCATTTAAATTCAGTCCCATTTAAGCACTCTATAAAAAAGCCATCTCCAGCTCTTTTTATAGACTTCAATCTCACCTGATAAGCTTCTTCATTTACTAGAGCTAAAAATTCATCCGCATAAGCTAACTCAGGGAATATTTTTTCAGCATCAACATCAAAGCGAGAACTCGTATAGAATTCTTCGTTGAATTTCAAGGCTTCCGGCTTACTTCTGCCACCAAAACTCTTCCAGGCCATATCTTTATAGAACATTGCCACTTCTGATCCAACAGCGCTCACAGCTTCTGGGCATATTTGTTGAACGACCTTTTGGTTGGTTTCACCGCGGATTGTACTTGGCCCTTTAGGCAGTAGATCTGATTTTAAAATCGCATCTTCAGAAAGAAGGCGTACATTTTCTTTTCCGTATTTTTCTTGCAGAGATTTATAGATAGAAAGTGCGAAAATATCTTTCCCAACAACAAGGTGAGGAACTTCGATGAATTCTTTTTCTACAACGACAACTTTTTTTAATTTATGAAGGTCTTTGAAAGCCATTTGAATTTATCCTTTAGTAAACTTTTTGAGTGCAAAGTGTACTTCAAAGATTTAAGTCCTAAAACGAAAAAAAGGCCCCATTGGGAGCCTTTTCATATGAGATTCTCTAAATTTTGTTTTTTTTCTAATAATTTACTTAATAACCAGCTTATCTCCCGCATTAACTTTGCGAGATTTTCTAATTTCATTATTCGACGCTATTAACCGCTTGACGCTTATCCCGTGCTTTTGAGCGACGGTGAAAAGAGACTCTCCTTTTTTTACGGTATAATAGCGAACGTCCTTTTTTCTAAATGCAGACCTCGCTATACGGTGGCGATTGCTCTTTCGAAGTACTTCCTTTCTTGGTTTTTCATATAAATCGGCATATAGGTTGTTGGAAGGACTCACCATTTCTCCAACTCTAAATGGAAGTTTAATACTTTCGCCTTTTGCAAATGTCGCATGCTCAGAAACATTATTTAAGCTACCCAGAACATAAGCTTTTCTGATTTTAAACTTTTTCGAAATTTCAGCCAAACTCATACTTTTTGTCATAACGTATTGTTGGTAATCTTTTGCGATTAAATCTAACTTTGAACAACACTGAGCAAATTTCTCAGCAGTATTTGGTGGAATACGCAGTCTATAACTATCAGCATTCGGAGGAGTAAACCATCTTAGCACTTCTGGGTTTAAACGTTGAATTTCTTCAAATTCAACCCCTAAAACTTCAGAAAGTTTAACTAGATCTGTCGCAGGCTTTACTGTGACTTCATCAAAGTCTAGTGGCTCATGGAATTCAACATCATCAAATCCAAAAGATTTTAAATTTTTTCCAATAATCGCCAAGGCCATAATTTTAGGAACATAATCTTTTGTTTCAGCTTTTAAGTATTTTCCTTTGGAAATATCCCAAAAATCTTCAGACTTATATTTTTTAATCGCCTTACCAAGCTTACCTTCACCAGCATTGTAAGCTGCTGCAGCCACTTCCCAAGAACCAAAATCGCCATAGAGTTTTGTTAAGTAGCGAGCTGCTGCAACGGTCGCTTTAATTGGATCGCGCCTTTCGTCTTTATACCAGTCTTGATCCAGACCATAAGTTCTTCCTGTCGCTGGCATGAACTGCCAAGGTCCAACTGCTGCTGCCCATGACTTTGCCGAAGTATTAAATCCCGACTCTGCCATTGCTAAGAAAATGAGATCGCGAGGCAGTCCGTGTTCTTCTAAAATCGCTCCTAAAATGGGAGCATACCTACCAGCTCTTTCCGTGTAGCGCTCGAAGAATCCACGACCGCGGTTAAGAAAATAATCCATCCATTTTTTTACCTGGTCATTATAGACAACAGGAATATCAAAATAATTATTTTCTAAATTAAGCTCCTCAGCTCCTTGAAGAAAATATGTTTTCCCTTTGTATTGTCCAGCCCCATCAATAGTGGCTGCACCATTGATCATTGATTTCGAAAGAGTCTTAGCAACTTTCGCGCTTTCTGCTTCATCTTTTTTGCGGTCTTGTTCATTATAGTCTTGCTTCTTCAGACGAAGATAAGCTTCACGAACACTTTCTGAAGCAAATCCATCAGCTACTTTATGCTCTTTTGCAGAACCATCTACGGTATTTGAAGTAGTAGATGCACAAGACGCTAGTGCCCCTAGCATCGAGATAAAGAAAAGTTTGTGGGTAGTTTTAACCATGAATAATAATCCTTATAATGAGTAATCCAACGAATCCTGTTGGACTAGTGGCCCAAGTGCCCTTGGCTCTTTGAAAAGTGTAACAAAATTTCGCACTAAAAAAAAGTTTTTTCCTCTCTAGTATCTTAGAAAAGCTTGAACTATCATCAATTTATGCCACTCATACTCGTTCATTTTCTTCCGCTGATTTTTCGAATACACGCCGAAATTACTCCACCAAATTATGATTTCACTTTGAAAAGCATTGATAACTTTACGCCTGGAAAAAATATTGAGGCGGTGAAAAAAGAGAATCCTAAATTTGATCTCTTTGCCGACAACGGCGATCAGAAAATTTTGCGATTTAAATTAAAGCGAACAAATTATATATTGGACGTTTATACTCAGGTAAAAAAGGACACTATCACCGATGTTTTTGTCCGACTCCCGCAGTTTTTTTTACATGATATTTTTTTAAAAGACTTGCAAGCGAAATGGAAAAAGCAAGACAAGTACGTCAGACACGATCGCAGTGCCGTCTACGTTTGGTTTAATCGTGACAATAATAATATAATTTATCACGGCAGTTGCTCCATCACTTGCTTTCCGGTTTTCATCGAAATCGTCAAGGACGACAAAACAGTCACTCCGATGTATCAAAAATTAAATGAGGCCCTACCTAAATGGTAATATTCTTTTTTCGAGCGTAAAGAATAAGCCCCACTCCCGCCATGACCATTAAAAAACAAAGAATTTGTCCCATCGTGATAAAACCGAAATAGTAACCTAATTGAGAATCTGGCTCGCGAAAAAATTCGACGATAAATCTAAACATCCCGTAGAGACCAACAAAGCATCCACCGATAATACCGTAAATTTTTACTTTAGATTTAACAATCCAGAGAATAATGAGAAGACAAATTCCTTCTAGGAAAGCTTCATACAACTGAGAAGCATGACGAGGAAAGGGTCCGCCTTGTGGAAAAATAATTCCCAAAGCTGAGTTTGTAATTCTTCCGTAAAGCTCACCGTTAATAAAATTTCCAATGCGACCAAAAAATAGTCCCGGTGTTCCTGCTAATGCCACTGAATCCATGACTTCCATCCATGACATTTTATTTTGTCTGGCAAAAATAACTCCGCCAACAATTAATCCAACGAGTGCCCCGTGAAAACTAAGTCCACCTTTCCAAACGGCCATTAGATCCATTAAATTTTGTGAATAATAATCCCAATTATAAATAAACACGTACGCTGTTCGCGCTCCGACAAACATACAGATGATCATCGTGGTAATTAACGAATCGATTTTTTCTTCAGCGATTTTGAAAAATTTATTGCGCACTAAAATTTTCAGTAAGTATCCTGCAATCAAAAAACCTATGACGTACATTAATCCGTACCAACGAATTTGCACTTTCCCCAAGTCTAATAAAACAGGATTTAAATTATGAACGTAATTTGAGGCCATTTGTTATCTCTTTATAAAAATGAATTTAAAAAGATTATAACGACAAATCAGTTCGCGGTCTAAAACTTTCTTGTGGGTGAATCAAGCCTTCTGTCAATTTTGATAATGACTGCACCATTTGTCTCACGGGTACAGACAATCCCGACGAATCTAAATATGAACAATGAGCCGAAAGAAAACTTAACAATTCTTCGCTCGTCATTTTTATATTTCTACCCTTTAAAGTTGGATCAAGTCTTAATATTTTAAAATGCGGACGCAATTTTTTTGCTCCGTCTTGTGAAATCATTCGCTGGCCTTTGATATCAATAAATACAACCTCGCCTCTAGAGTCGTTTGGTCTTTGCGCGACCATTCCATCATCCACTGTAACTCCCCAGAGCCCAAGAATCCCATGTGGGGCAAGCGCCCAACTTAAAAATCGATTGAGAATAATTCGCGAAGCAATCAAATGCGTATTGGATCCAAAATCTTTGTAACAACCCAACTCCCATTCTTTTGCAGTAAATGAATAAACCATGAATCCTAAATCTTTATAGCGGTAAACGCGGTAGCCATCTTTGGGAATTATACTTTCTGCTCCATAACGATCGCTCTCGGTTGTTTTTTGAATTTGCTTCGCGACTATAGGCGAAGCTTCACTGACATGCAGCACGCGAGCATGATTATTCTTTTTCAACTGACTCACTGCCTCTAGTTCTTCTTTCTCACCAAGCTTCACAAATTTCTGCTTCGCAAGAAAATCCCCAAAGCTGGAATCAAACGTAGCTAAATCCGCCGAAAGATAGATGGGAAGATTAAGTTCCTTCTGATATTGAAAATATGTTTTTTTACTCATGTGATCTCTCTATGGTTTTTGACTAGTCTCTAATCTCTCTTCGGCAGACTATTCCCTTGACATTAAGGCGGTATTTGCATAAAAATCCAAGGTTCATAAATAGTGGTTAAAGTTAGGGCCAACAAGTTTTATATCCGACTGAAAAGTTCTGGATCTAGACCCCTGGATTTGCCTATTTACTAGGAGTTTTCATGTACGGAGTAGTAGAAATCGCTGGTCACCAGTACAAAGTTCAAGCAGGTGACGTAATTGACGTTGAGAAGTTAACAAAAGACGCTGGATCGATGATCGAACTTGACCAAGTTCTTTTCATTGGTGGAGACAAGCCTTTAGTTGGAGCACCAGTAATCGGTGGAGCAAAAGTAACTGCAAAAGTTCTTATGCACGATCGCTCAAGAAAACTAATCGTTTTCAAGAGAAAACCAGGTGGATACAAAAGAAGAAACGGTCACAGACAACATTTCACAGCCCTATTGATCACTGAGATCAACGACGGTAACGGAAACACTGTTAAGATCGATAAAGCATCAAAAAATGCTACAAAGTATTTAAAATAATTAATTAGAATTTTTTAGGAGTTACTTATATGGCACACAAAAAAGCCGCCGGGTCCACATCAAACGGTAGAGATTCAAATCCAAAAATGCGTGGAACAAAGAAATACGGTGGAGAACAGGTTATCTCTGGGAACATCATCGTAAGACAAAAAGGAACTAAACTATTTCCAGGAACTGGAGTAGGAATGGGCCGTGATTTCACTATCTACGCAACAGTAGATGGAGTTGTGAAATTCACTCACTACACTAAGAGCAAAAAGCTTGTTTCTGTAGTTCCAGCTTAGTTTTTTCTAGTCATCATAACAAAAAGTGTTATAAGGGAATCCAATTGGATTCCCTTTGTATTTTTGGGCCACAAATTAGGTTAATATGCGTTTTATTGATGAAGTTAGAATTACTGTAGTTTCAGGTCATGGTGGCCCAGGTGCTATCACGTTCCGTAGAGAGAAATCTATTCCCTTCGGAGGTCCCGATGGTGGTGACGGCGGCGGCGGTGGATCTGTTATCGCCATAGCAGACGAAGGGATCAATACCCTCATTAGTTTCCGCGGGAAAAAAGTTTTCCAAGCAGAAGATGGTGAACCAGGCATGGGGAGACAGCTTAACGGAAAAACTGGTGAAGACTATATTCTTAGAGTTCCAGTAGGAACAATTATCAGAAATGCCGACACGGGTGCCGTGATTGCAGATCTAAATATGCACGACCAAAAAATTATTATCGCTGAAGGCGGTAACGGCGGTCGTGGAAATATCAATTTCAAATCATCAACTAATCAAGCTCCACGTATCGCTCAGCCGGGTTTACCAGGCGAAGAAATGGTTTTGGATCTCGAACTTAAGCTCATTGCAGACTTAGCGCTTATTGGTTTACCTAACGCTGGTAAATCAACTCTGATTTCTGCGATTTCAGCAGCACGTCCAAAAATTGCAGACTACCCTTTTACGACTCTTCAACCAAACCTTGGGGTTGTTACTTTAGGCGAGCGCTCGTTCGTCGTGGCCGACATTCCTGGATTAATTGAGGACGCTAGTGAAGGAAAAGGTTTAGGAATAAAATTTTTAAAACATATTGAGCGAACTTCAGCACTTGTTCATTTAGTAGATGTTTCTTGGTGTTTAGATGAGTACGAAGCTTACGAGCAATATGTTGTCGTAAGAAATGAAATCACCAAATACAGCGAGAATTTGGCTAACAAACGTGAACTCGTTTGTTTAACAAAAATTGATGCTATGACCGAAGAAGAGATTGAAAAATTTCAAAAATTCTTTGAGGCGCAAATCGATAGAAAAGTTCTACCGATATCTGGTGTCTCAGGAAGAAATATAGATGCCCTAAAAGCACTCATGATTAAATGTGTAGATGCTGAAAAAGAAGACCAAAAAGCCAACCCACAACCGGGCGCTAGAAAAATAATCGAGTAATTAATAGTAAGAGGAAAGTAATATGAGCCGTGAGTACGTAACAAAAGAAGTTCAAGCAATTTTTAAAGATTCAAATTTTCCAGAGCCACTAAATTTGGCGATGGCATCAGCTTGGATCATGGGTAACTTTAAGGGGATCAACCTTAAAGTTTTAGATATGAAAGACAAATCTGGGATTGCAGATCTTTTTGTTTTAGGTTCAGCAAGTAACCCAACTCAAGCTGCAGCTATGGCAGAAGAGATTTCTTTCCAAATGAGAAACTTGGGAATTGAAGCTATTTCAAGAGAAGGATTAAAGCATAGTACTGACTGGATTCTTCTTGATTACGGCGATGTTATTATTCACGTTTTCCATGAGCCAGCTCGTTTAGTTTACGATCTAGATTTACTTTATAAGAATGCAATTTCAATTGAAATTCCAGAATCATATTACTTCTCTACTCCTGAATCAGACAGAAGAGGCGGAAACGATGACGGAAGAAATTACTTCTAGATTAGTAAATAAGAAATGAAAGACCTGCATCTCATTGTTGTTGGGAAACTTAACGACACAAATATTGAAACATTGGAGAGGGATTATTTTAAACGATTAACCTCTCCAAAACTCACCATTCATGAAGTCAAAGCTCATTCAGAATTGTTAGATAAAGAAGCCAAAGAAGTGGCCACTAAACTTCACGAGCTCTCAATAAATGAAAATCCCTTTATCGTTTTACTCACTGAAAATGGAAAACAATTTACCAGCGTAAATTTTTCTAAATGGATGAACAATCTCAATGAAACTCAGAGAATTGTTTTTGTTATTGGTGGAGCCTCTGGACATGGACAAGAAATTATCGAGAAAGCCAACTTTCGACTTTCTTTGTCGGAATTAACCTACCCTCATAAGTTGGCTCGACTCCTATTGGTTGAACAGATCTATCGGGCACAAACCATTAAAGCCAATCATCCATACAATAAATAAAAAAATTTTCAAAAAAAGGCATAATATTTTTTGAATTTTTGTAAAACAATCTAAAAAATTAATATTAACTTTTCACACATAAAGTCGAGAAGGTAAGTAGTACTGTGTAACTTGCTGGAGCAAAAGATGATTTTACAAGATGAATTAGTGGATGATTTTGTAGCAGAAATTAAATCAATCCATATTGAACTTAAGTTAATCGTCAATACTCAGTTAAAGACTCCTAAAATGGACAAGGTCTTGTTTGAAAAATTTGGACAATTCATAGATCGAATTTATGGAACAGCTACGACCATGGGATTCATCGAAATTGGTAAATACTTGCAAGCGATGAAAGCTATTTCTTATATGAGTTCTCAATGCAATAACGAAGTCGGCCAGAAAAAAGCACTTCGTATGATGATGGAGTGTGTGGATAATATTGAAAAGATTTTTACTGCCGTCTACAACAAAGAAGAGATGAAGAATCTAGTTAGGATTTTTACAGTTGAGATCGCCAAAGCTGAACGCATTGCTAAAACAGACTTCCAAAAAATTACCAGAAAGAGTGTGGCGTAATAATGCCCCACTTTTTAAAATTCATTCTTTAAGTTGTAGAAATTATTCTCCATAAAATTTGGCACTAATTGTGCTCTTCCTTCTAAATGACGTTTCCTATTCATTTGGAGGATTAATGAAAACATTTCTGCTTACTAAATTCGAGAATGCGTTTAACGATCTTAAGTTGTTCATTGCTTCTTACCAAAAACCACCAACACAAAATCAGCCCGCAAAAATTCAAGATCCCAAATTACCAAGAAAAAATACTCCCCAGCGAACATCAGCAAAAGAAAAGAATAAAAGCTCGGAGCGAATGATTAATACTCGAGTTAAAAAAATGGAAAAATCTCAAGAAGATAATGTATTTTCCGGCTCTGGTTACAATGGAAAAGGGAATCCTGATCACGGAAAGATTCGTTCTAATAAAAAACGGCGATAGAAACAATTATTAAAAAATTACTTAATATTTTTCAATCAACTTCGATTGACTTGAATTGATAACTTCTTCTTTTGTCTCTGGAATGACCTCATCACTTATCACTTCAGAAAGCATCGAATCTATTGTTGATCCTGTTACGTGTGGAGACCTCATTTTCAAATAGTCTTGAGTTTTCAAACCATCAAATTCAATCAATTCATCACCGAGACTGCTCGAGGTTAACATGGGCCCGTTCAAGGACCGCCTTAGTTGATTTTAAAATTTGATTTTTATCTTTTTTGCTTACTGGAGATATAACGAGCTGACTTCGTATTTTTTTAACAATCACACCGGCTTGGGCAAAGCGAGATGACAAAAAAAGACACACAAAACCGCACTAAATTTTATAAAAACTTCTGCAAATTTAAAAAATAAATATCATAGAAAATAATTTAGGTTATTTAATTTGTAAAAAAGGTAAGGTTTTTATAACTGAGACAGCACGCAAAGATTCGACTAAAAAAACCCTTGAATTCAATTGGGCTCAGCAGTTATCTTTCTGAATTTATTGGTAAAAAATTGGTTGCGGGAGCAGGATTTGAACCTACGACCTTCGGGTTATGAGCCCGACGAGCTACCAGACTGCTCCATCCCGCGATATGAATAACTGGATATTAAGTTGTTTGAGTTGCTTTGTCCACTAAGAAATCGAACTATTCGCTC
>CANFHC010000049.1 GCA_947446575.1 Bacteriovoracaceae bacterium
GCGCTGATTAACAAAAGGAGCCTTTGCTGTTTTTGTTAAGCCGTTTTTTTTGGCAAAACCTAATGTTCCAAATTGATGATGCCTGCACCGAATATTTGGGCAAAAAGGTGGGGCTTTAGTGATTAAGTCAGATTTAGCGATCATGAGAAAGAAATCTATCAATGAGATAAGCTAAAAGATGAATATAGCTATTGGATTTTAGTTTGTAGCTTGTGACAAATATCTCAAAATTATACTGAGTAAGTTCAATAATTGATATTAATTGAGCATCAGTTTCCTGCTCACAATTAAAAGATTAAGACATTGAGCTTTCTAGATGCTCTTTTAGTTCGTCGAAGTTAAAAGGTTTTTGAAGAAAATAAGTATTTTTGAATACTGTTAATTTTTCATCAATTTTTGGCAAAATTCCAGAGATGATAAAAATCGGTGTTAAATGATTAAGACTCAAATTATTTCTTAGTGATACAAGAAGATCTAATCCATTCATGCGAGGCATTTGATGATCAAGTATAATTGCATCAAATTTTTGGAATGAGCATTTAAAAAATGCATCTATACCATCTTCAGAGAAATCTATTTTACACCCTTCCATATTTTGGGAAATATAATCTTCCAAAATTTCTCGAATGTTTTTTTCATCATCAACGACTAAAATATTTTTCATAAAATTCGCCTCAAGTAAAACTTCTTACATGATTCATTAATTATCGGACAATGTATATTTTATCCAAGATCAATCAACTATTAATCGGTCTTAACTTAACAATTCTTAACATTTTAGAATGATTCAAAATACATTAAAAGAATATGGAACTATTTAGGTCGGAAATTAGAGAGGAATCTGAATAATAAATTTAGCTCCGGCCCCTAAGTCGCTTTCAACTTCGATGGTTCCTTGATGGCGAGAAATGATTTCTTTGGAAATATAGAGTCCAAGCCCAAGCCCACTTATGTTAATTGCCGAGACAGCTCTTTCGAAGCGATTAAAAATAATGAATTGGTGCTCTTTAGAGATCCCCATACCATAATCTTGAATATGGATTTCGGCATTATTTTTTATTTTAAGTAAGGTAACATCAATTTTAGTACCAGCAGAATACTTAATGCTATTTAACAAAATATTTACAAAAACTTGCTCGAGACGAAATTTATCCCAATTCCCGACAATGGATTCTTCTGCATGTATGTTAACAATGTTTCCAGAACGTTCAAACTGTTGGGACAAACGATCAATAATGACATCAAATAGTTCATTAAGATCTGTAGATTCTTTTTGTATGTGGAGTTTTCCAATTGAAGCTCGCGAAGCATCGAGCATATCATCAATTAATCTTGTCAAACGATCTATTTGCCTTTTATTAACTTCAATCATCTTTTCAAGTCGTTTAGGTTCTAAATTGATAAATTCGTTATTTTTAAAGGCCATGCTTGCTATGTCACATTGCAATTTCATGGAGGTTAAAGGAGTTTTCATTTCATGTGAAGCGATGGAGATAAATTCATCTCGCTCGGCCAAAGAGCTTTGCAGTCTTTGGTTTAGTCGTTTTTGTTCATCAATATCAGTATTAGTTCCAAACCATTTTATTATTTCACCGCTTGAATTTTTAACGGGCTCCACTAAAGTTAGAAACCATCGGAATTCTCCCTTTGCATTTTTAATTTGAAATTCCATTTGAAATGAATTTCCAAAAGCTATAAATTGTTTCCAACTTTCTCTAAATTGAGAAAATTCTTCCTTTTTTAAAAAATTATTTGCACTTAACTCTTTCATCTTGGGAAGGGATGAACCGGTATATTCATACCAGCGTTTATTATACCAAAAAATAAGTCCATTTGGATCAGCAATCCATGCGAGTTGAGGAATTGAATCTGCCATAGTTCTAAAAAGATCTTCACTCTCTTGCACGCGCTCTTCAAGTTTTAATCGACTTTCCTCTGCGTTTTTTGTGGCCAGTGCTACATTGACAATAGTATTGCGAAGCCGGTAGAGATAAACTCCAGTACCCACAGAAGCTAATGCAGTAATAGCTTTAACCCCTCCACTAATCCAATATTCAAAGTGCCAAAGATTCCAAACTTCTAAAAAATGGGTGAGCCCACAAGCACCGATAAAAAGACCAAAACATAAAACGACAAAATTGAATTGAATTTTTATTTTTCTTATTAATATAAAAAGGATTATTGAGATGGAAACATAGGCAAGACCGATCAATGAATCAGAAATAACATGAGTCATTATTAAAGAAGGTTTCCAAAGATAACAATGCCCATGAGGCATGAATCCATCTGTCGAAAAAAGGTTTCCAAACATAAATTTCTCTATAGGTAAATTGTATTTAGAACTTTAGTCTATATTTATTTATTTCAGTTAACAATGACTTTCTAATTTCCATGCTTGGAATATAACGGGTAGACAAGTAAGGAGATACTTTTTTTCGGTCAAAGTAAAACCCTCCCGACTCAATAGTATCGGCATTTTCATTGGTCAGTAAAAGCCATAAAATAGTATCTGCTCCTTGGTAAGTGTTTCGAAGTTTATTTTTCATTAGTTTGGAAAACACAGGAAGGGCATCCAATAATCCGGCCGTTCCTACCCAGCCAGGATGCATACAGAAAATTTTATATTCGTCCCATTCTTTTTCATGTGCAAGTTCTTCAACTAAAGTAACTTGAGCACGCTTGACGTTGGCATATGTGGCAACTTTATCATAATTGACATTGCGAAACAAAGCGTCAAGGTCCAAGGACTTTAAATACATCCCTCCAGAGCTGACCCAAACTATTCTTGCTTGTGGATTTAATTTTCCTAATTCTTTTAATTTTAAAATAAGAAAATAATGTCCTAATAATTGCGAAGCACATTGAGACTCTACTCCAAACTCATTAAGGACAATTTGATCAGGCATGCTACCAGCATTGAGCACGATATAATCTAAATTTTCACATTGCTCACAAAATTTATTCAACTCACTCCATTTCGCCATATCAAGAGAAACAAATTTAGAATGAGAATTATTTTCTTCAAAAAGTTTTCCCTTAGATTCATTTCGACCAGTGACAAAAACTTTAGCACCAAGTTGAGACAGAGTATGTGCCGCTTCTTCGCCAATTCCTGACGTGCCACCAGTTACTAAGGCCACTTTACCTGTTATATTTTTTTGCATTAAATCTTCTTGGAAATATTTTTTATGTCTAATAAAGCCAGATTTATCAAAAGAAAAAATAATAGTCTTATCTAGAAATGCATTTAAAATTGTCATAATGCTCCTCGAAATCATATGTCCTTATGGTATCTTAAGAGAGTGAATTCTAGCAATAGTACAAATTGAGGCATATGTTTAAATTATCAATCTTATTTTTATTTTCCCTGTTTTCGATCATAGGCCATACAAATGAGGTGGTAGAAGTTACAAAGCAGATAACTTCATTGGTAATTTCTCAATTTAAAAATAAAATAATAACTTCATCTTCTAGTTTAAGCGATGTAGAGGATAACCTCAAAAAGCTCCATTTCAATAAAGGATTTAAAGTAAAAGTTTATGCCCTTGCTCCTGGAGCACGTTCAATGGCCTTAAGTTTAGATGGGACATTATTTGTTGGTACAGGCGGCTTAGGGGGAGCATACAATCGTGTTTATGCAATCCGAGATTTGAATCAGGATGGAGTCGCAGATGATGTGAAGATAATTGCTGATGGACTAAATGTTCCAAATGGCGTGGCGTTCAAAGACGGTGATCTCTACGTGGCGGAGCTTTCTCGGATTTTGCGCTATCGAAATATAGAAAAAAATTTAGCGCACGCAAAAGCAGAAGTTTTTTACTCTGGTCTTCCAAAGGACTCGCATCACGGTTGGAAATATATTAGATTTGCCCCAGATGGATCACTCATCGTTCCTCAAGGAGCTCCTTGTAATGCGTGCGAAGTTGATAACAATCATGCGAGCATTTTTAAAATTTCTTCTGACGGAAAAAAGATTTCAACAGTTGCCAAAGGAGTAAGAAACACTGTGGGATTTGATTTTAATCCAAAAAATGGAGATATGATTTTTTCGGATAATGGACGTGATATGTTGGGTGATAATATTCCACCATGTGAGATTAATAAAATACCAGCAAAAAATTGGCAAGAATCAAATCCATTGCATTATGGATTTCCCTTTTGCCATTCGGACAATATTAAAGATCCTATTTTTTCTGAAAAAATAGCGGGAAAAAAGTCTTGCGAAGAATTCACGAAACCAATTCTTAATCTCGGTGCACACGTTGCTCCATTGGGAGTAAAGTTTTATACAGGCTCGATGTTTCCAGCGGAATACAAAAATCAAATTTTAATTGCAGAACATGGCTCATGGAATAGATCAGTTCCCCAAGGGTATAGAGTTTCAATGGCGTGGACAGAAGATGGTGGACATTCATACAAATACAAAATATTTATAGAAGGATGGCTTACTAAAGAGGGGAACAAGTGGGGGCGTCCAGTGGATTTAGCGGTAATGAGTGATGGCTCACTACTTATTTCGGATGATGAAAGTGGAGTTATTTATCGCGTGACTTATTCACCAATTTAAAATCGACTTCCATTTTATTTTTTAAACGATAAATCCGCGTCGGTGTAATAAATATTCTTCCACCATTGGTTTGAAATTGTGGATCGACTTTATTTATTTGAGTTGATATTTTTTTTAATTCAGTCATTTGGGACAGAGGGAGATTTCTTTTAACCGTGCTGTGGTTATCATCTCCTGAACTCACTGACCATTCGCCATTTGCAGCTTTCGTTAGCAGATAAGTCTCTTCTACTCGATACCGATCTTTAACAATTCCGTGATGAATTAATTCTTCGCAAAGCTTTTGATACAATCCATTGGGAACTCTTATATTTCCGCTCGTGACAATAGGAGACTCTGCACCTGTTTTAATTTTTGTAACAAGTGTGTGAGTTATAAAGATTCGACCACCAATCTTTTTAAAGTCAGAATCAATCTCATCTATAAGGTCAGTTAATTTTTTAAGTTTTGGCATTTTTTCGAAATCAAGTGGTGTTAATTGAGGAGAGTCGTGCAAGCTCGTCTTAGTGCTTTTAAACCATTGGCCTCCAGGTTGTTTTATTATATTATAACTTTCCTTTAGTGTTCTTGGATCAATGTCTTTTGTGATTTCTAAAGCAAGGAATTCAGCACAGACGTTTTCACATAAATTTGTAAGATCGTGATGTACTTTGATAATGAACTCCGCCTTTCTATTTAATTGAATTTTTTTACGGTTTTATAAATTGAGGAGGACTATTTGAAACGTTGTCTAAGTCTTCAAAATAATCATGAAAATAGCCACGATAATAGTCTTGGGCCTTGTTAAAGTTTAGACCGTTTGTATTAAATAAGTCGAGAGCGTTGTAGCTTGAGGTATTGTAGGGACCAAAACGTCCTGCCTGAGTCACAAATACCATTATTTCATCAGCACCTTTGGCCTTAAAGGGCATGTACATGGCTATCCATTCATCTGTGGTAATGGCGCGTCCGACATTGGTATCAAGAACTAACCAACCATTTTCACTTTTTACCATAGTCGCAACATGATGCCCCCATTTTTCCATATCTCCGGCAATCCAGATTTTTCGAATAGCTTCGGGATGCACGTTTCTAACTATAGCCTCCATATGTGCAATTGTAGCTCTGCCAAAACAAAAACCAATGGTTCCTTTTGTGTCATAGCAGTCATGATTTTTATGAACACGAGAATCTTGCATCGCTTTGTAAATGACATCGGCTTCTGCGCGTGTAACGAAATTTTTTTTGTCTGGAATGGCCGTTAATTCAAAATCAGCGGCAAGTAACTTTTTTAAATTGAGATTGTTCGTTTTAATTTCTTCGTTACTTAAAAATCTTTGAATATCAATCAACGATTCTCCTCCATAACTGGCCTCGAGTTCATCAAGAGATTTAGCTGTTTTATGAGCTACTGATGCAGCTCCAGTATGAACTTTGTAACTAATTATATTATTCATTGTCATTAGACAAGATTGAAACGTTGCGGGGCCACGCTGATATTCAATTTTATAAGTTGAGGGAGTAGTACTACTGCAAGAAGATAGTTGCAAAATTAAAAGTAAAAAAAACAAATGACGATGATTCTTTTTCATGTAGCTCTATCGTCAATATGCTTCTATTCATTAGTTTTCTTACCTTTGTTTTTAGTAAAGATAGGCAAAGTTTACTTTTTTTGTCTGCTTTAATTATAAATATCAAATTACTAATATTTATAAGTAGTAGCTAAGATTCTATATAATTTAGTCCACCTGTTATATTGATGGGAGGACTTTTCATAACAGATTCATTTCTTAGCTTAACGATATCGGCTAAAGAAAGCATTCCACAACAACATCCTCGATCATCAATTACAGGTATTCTTTGTATACGATATTTTTCCATTATATCGAAAGATTCATCTAAGCTTGAATCAGTTCCAACAGTTATAGGTGGAGCAGTCATACAGTCTTTAGCATTCATGGCAGCAGGGTTTAGACTTCGAGCTACCGCTCTATAACAGATATCTCGATCAGAGATAACTCCCACTAATTTTTTTTCTTCATGATTATTAACTACGGGAATTTCTCCACAACTATTATCCATCATTATTTGGGCGACTTCCGCCAACTTAGTTTCAATAGTGCAACATGCAGGGTTCATGGTCATAATGCTTCTGACTTTTTTCATCAATAACTCCTCTGGAATAGTAATGTATGAGGATTTGCAATAGTACGGCCGTTTATATTTATTTTTAGATGATCTAATTAGTGAAAAGATAAGCATGTCCGACTTAAGACCCATTAATTAAAACGCACCATGCATGCCAGAAAATCTTCCAGGTAGGGACTGACACATTTGGTATACTATTAAAAAAATAATTTTTTCCTATTTGGTATTTGCAAAAGTCATATTTTTTTAAATGTTAAAAGCAAAATACTCTATAGGTGCCTAAAGGAAGGAATGTGAGGGAAGTATGGAAAACTTGATGGATCCACTGACCTTAGTACAAGTTTGAAGAATTAAATTCAAGGGAGTTTCTAATGAAAAAAATATTTTTAATTTTTATAGCAATTACAAATCTCTACGGGCAAACGGTAAATAACGCTGGTCAAACAGCGCCTGGAATTCCTACTCCTAAATCAAATACAAATTTGAACACAAATCCAAATACTAATATGAACTCAAGCCCAAACTTTAATAATTCAGATCCTAACTTTAAGAATACGACTGCTCCAGGAGTTGCCTCACCAATAACTTCAATAATAAAAGACTCAGTTGGAATTGAGCAATCGAGCACAGTATCTGCCGATTGCGTGACAATGAAAGCGGAAGGAACACTTTGCGGTCCTAATGCAGTTACATGGTGTAATAGTCACATCGGTTCAATTGAATGTAGCAACTTCAACACCAGTAAAAATACAAATCCTATTAATAATCCTGCATCAGCGAAATAGATTTATTTTTCCT
This sequence comes from Bacteriovoracaceae bacterium, assembly GCA_947446575.1. Lineage (GTDB taxonomy): Bacteria > Bdellovibrionota > Bacteriovoracia > Bacteriovoracales > Bacteriovoracaceae > Bacteriovorax. Next base: position 7,493 of record CANFHC010000049.1, read on the forward strand.
CTAAATATTTCAATTGATGAAAATTTTAATTTATTTGTAAAGAAAGAAGTACCTTTTGGGTGGCTGCTTAAGTTTCAGGTAATTCTGAGTCATATTGCTTTTTCTGAGTTGTATTTTGGCGAGTATGCATTTCGAGAGGATCAAAAAGTTTAATGGCACCATGAGATTTAAGTATTCTTTTTGCTAATAATTGTTCTTTGGGAAAATCAACATGCACAGCTACTATTACTCCTTTGTCTAAAACATATTTTTCCAGAGTTTTTGACTCTAATTCTCCGACTCCAAAACCTATTAAAGCTCCTGCTATACTTCCCACATTGGCCCCCAAGGCAACGCCAGCTATGGCGCTAATAAAAGGTCCAGCTGCAATAAAAATACCTGCTCCTGGAATTGTGATGACGCCAAGGCTTATTAACCAACAAAAAATTCCACCTTCTGCTAGTCCTGTCATTGCTCCTTTTACCACACCATCAAAAATACTTTTACTGATATCTTTTCGATTAATTGTTAGAATAGAAATATCTTCGTTCTTAAAATTTTTTAATTTTAAGTCATCTAATACATTTTCTAAAACATTCACGTCATTGAAGAAGGCAATGACTGCTGGCTGAACTGTTTTTAATTCAGTATCTAAATGATCAATCTTCATCGTTAATTCCTTGAGAGTAGAAATCTTTTTAGAAGAATAACTTTTGCAAGACATCTATTCCAATACATATTGGATATGAAAGTTACTATGAAAAAATATGGTCTTCAACTTGCAGATTTTTAAGTTGCAACTTAAAATTTAGTTTTAATAAAAACTCCTGCATGATTCTAGTCATTATGCCATTGTGATGCTAGTTCACGAGCTGGTCCGTAAAATACATTTACGTCCATATCAGATTCTGTCCCTGGAACATTGTATAAACATGAGCCAGTTGAACTGCAGTTAATCTCGCTAGAGAATTGCCATAAGAAATATCCAGACCAGATTCCGACAGGAAAATCTGTTACGTTGGATTTAAATCGAGCATACCAAAGTTTTGAGTTTTGAAATTGGGGATTCATTTTAACTTTTGAATTTAGCTGCACAGTAGTTGTTTGATTTGCGTATACTACAGGAGTTCGTCCAGTTTGTTCATAGACATAGTTCATAAAAATGACAGCTTCATCAATTGTCATAAAATTTCCAGCGGATGTATCTTCAAGGTCGAGTATCATGAGTGTGTTGGGTTCATTATTGACTAATGAGAGAAATAGTTTGGCTTGGGCCAATGTGTTTCCCTTTTTTCCTAAGTGATAGGCACCCCATAGATAACCTCTTTCGAGTGCCGTTTTTTTTCGAGCAGAGTATTGCGAATCAATAATTAATCCTGAACTTGCTCTATGAATTACAGCACCAACTTTTTTGTCTGTCGCCATTTTATCCCAGTCGATTGAATTGCCTTCGTAGGCATCAATGACGATGGTTGAATTGTTACTATTCCACGGATTATTGAATGCTTCATTCCTAGGAAGTGTGGGTGTTGATGGAGCTGGCTTGGCTACAACCGGTCTTTTTGCTCCAAGAGCAAATGAATTATTTGAAAATAAAAAACTTAAGCCTAAAGTTAACAAAATAGTTGAACGCTTCATCTCGAAGTCCCGGTTAGTGCCTATTGTGATTACTAAACGGTATAAGAGGGGCTATACTTTATTTTAATTAAGAGGGCTCGACTGAGTAGTTTGGTCAGGCATGCAGCAGCACTAATTTGTCCTAAATTCATTTTGAAACGTACATCTGTACTACTAAAAGATAAATTAATTTAAAAAATGGTTAATTCACTTAATGGGAAATTGACCTAAAAGTATTTTGTGAAATTAGAAATTAAAGAAATTAATAAAAACTTGAAAAGTTTAAAAGCATTTTTATTACTTAATCTTCGTCAGAATCGTATTCATTACGGCGCTCATTAGCATATTCTTCATCTTCATCATATTCACTATCATCTTCAATTGAATCAAATGGATCATCTAAATCATCATCGTCTTCAGTTGGGTCTTTTTCATCATCTTCAAACCCATCAAGTGGAGTTTCCACTTCTTCGTCTACTTCGTGATATTGCCCAAATTCATCTTTGTAGATATCTTTATTCATTCTTCAACTCTTAGTTTTATTTATTCTTGCTTTCATTTCGAAATCAGCGATAGCAGCTCTATATTATAGGATTTATGCTGCAAAAACATTTAAAACCTTCACTAGTTTTTTATAACTAAGAATAGTTTTGATAAAAAATAATATCTATGGATAATAAAAGATAAGAGAAAAAATGGTGCCCGAGACGAGAGTGACTTAGGCCCATTTTTCACATCTGAATTAACTCACTCAAATCATTCATTTTTATCCATTATTCTAACAACTTAAGTTAAATTCAGGTCTATTATCCAGTGTTGTCCGTTTTAGTCTTTTTTTGACCTATTGTTGGCTATTTTGGGGCCAATCAATAGCATCAGCATTCCCGAAAATTACCAGGCTCGCTTAGTTGATGCTGGACTTGATCTCAAAAACATTGAAGTAAAAATGTTATCACTTGAAGACATCGTAAAACTTAAAGTCGTTGCTTATTACAATCGAAGTGCTAACGGTGAATTTAAAGACTACGAGGATTTAAAAAGTATTAAGCCTCATAAGAAATTAATTGAAGAGGGGATGGTCTTTTTAAAGGAGACTTATTCCAAAAATTTACCAGACATATTTAAAAAAGAGTTTCTGCGTGAAGTGGAATTAATTAAAGAAGACTTGGAAAAAATTTAGCTATGAAAGAAATAGAAAGCTTTGCGTACAAATTAAATCGGCTAGGGGGAAAGAATACTTATAAGCAAAGTATTGTGGATGAGGTATCCTTAACTCCTTTTATTGATCTTGAGATTTTTATTCTAGAAGCAAGTGATGTTTTTTTTCACTTTGATTCAAGACTCTATATGACACTAGCCTTTTGGTTAAAAGAATTTGGTCACCTCATATCGCCATCCAAACTTCAGAAGCTTATTAAAACAAAAAAGATGTCTTATGATCCCCAGGCTTTACTGGGGATCATTTATTTTATTCAAGAGTATTCTGATATTGACTTAGTTAATAGAAACAAAGGGAATGGGTTTCAAGCGGTCATTAAGCTTTGTCATAAGAAAGCAATTGATCGGGAAGTTTTTCATTTTCCAAGCCGTTTTGAAAATAATCAAGCGTGGGGGAGAGCAAAGATTAAGCTTCCCAAGTTTCAGTTTGATCAGGAACATAATTATCTCAATTCAAAGAAGAGAATTTTTGAGTCAGTGAAAGAAATTAAATATCGCATGATGGGACTTTCAGCCAATCAAGCGGAGACATTGATTTGTATTGAGAACAAGATTATGTCTGCAACTGAAATATCAAAAATAACAACCTCGGATTATGGGAATAGTTATCGACGGTTGAAGTTGTTTGAGTTTTTGAGGTAGCTGGGTATTTCAAAAAAACATGTGTTATGGGCTAATGCTTGTAGATTTTGATTCAAAAATTGCATAATTATTAAAAATTAATTAATAAAATCCCAGAGTACAAATAGGTTATACTTCTAATTTTTTTTTAAAATTTGCATCTATTTACTAGATGTATAATGCTCGCACTCCCGATAAAAATGATTTACACCAAATAATTCGCAAAAATTACCGCCAGGTTTTTCATGATAAAGAATTGTATGGAACTAATTTACCATTTCATCTTGAGCGGGAATTTAGAAAATATCTTAATTGTGGAATTTATTCCGAAGGTATGGCCCGCTTTCAATGTTCATGTTGTAAAAAAGATAAGTTTGTATCTTTTAGCTGCAAAGGAAGAACGATTTGTCCAAGTTGCACTGGGAGACGAACTGCGGATACAGCAAAGCATTTATTAGAAGAGGTTATACCAGAGGTACCAGTGAGACAATGGGTATTAAGTATGCCTTATACCTATCGATTTCTACTGGCAACCCGACCAGAATTTTTACGTTCAGCTCTGGCCATTTTTCATAGAACAATTAACCGGCACTATCAAAAAAAAGCAAAACTAAAAAAATTAACAAATCCCAAAGTAGGTGCGATCACAGTTGTTCAACGCTTTGGTGGAGCATTAAATCTTAATGTACATTTTCATACACTGTATATGGACGGAGTTTTTCATGAAAATTATCAAGGAGATGAAGTCTTCCATGAATTTATTCCAACTCACAAAGAAATTCTAAAGGTAACGGCACAACTAAAAAAACGATTAACGAGATTGCAAACTAAAATGAACAATATTAATACGGAGGATTTTTCACTAAATCAAATGCACGCTCAAAGTGTACAAAACAGAGACGAAAAAAATCAACTTCCGATTCCTCTTGGAAAAGTGTGTGATCCCCCTTTTCAAGAATTTAAAGGAAAGCGTTGCTGTTATGATGATGGATTTAGTTTGCATGCAAATGTGAAGATTTTATCCCATCAGCGCGATGGGCTTGAAAGGCTATGCCGATATGTTTTACGAGGACCACTCGCCAAAGATAGAATCAGTTATATCAACGGCAAAGTTCAATTAAAATTAAAAACTCCTTATACAAATGGCACAACTCATTTACAGTTTTCTCCTGATCAATTTATCAAAAGAATTATTGCACTCATCCCACCGCCCAGACAAAATCTTATTCGGTATGTTGGAGTTTTTGGGGCCAGGCACAAAAAACGATCGGCTATTACTTCGATGGCACAGCCTAAAAAGATAAAAATAAAAAAGAAAAATTATCGCACACCTTGGAGTGAACTTTTAAAACATGTGTTTAAATATGAAGTGAGCTACTGCGATTCTTGCGGAGGAAAACTTGAATTAATTGCGACAATCACTTCAAAACACGTCTGCCAAAAAATTTTAAATCATCTGGGGATGTCGTCAGATGAAATCAGCGTCACCTCACCAAGAGCACCGCCAGAGTTTGAAGGTTTTGATCAGTTTCCAGAATATTTATAAGTAAATTTAATTTTGCAAAGGCCGTCCCCGAATCGAATTAGTTTTAGAAATAGGGGACTAATCTGTCTTATAGTCTCCTTTGGAAGGCCTTTTGTATGCTGGACTAACTAGTACACTAACTTGCAAGTAGTTAAGGTAAACTTGATAAATATTTTAATTTTAGTATAATGGTCATTTGATCTAGAAAAATCATTACAATGGAGAATAAATTTTATGCGATCTACTTACACTTGGAACAGAAGCATAAAATTAACAAGATCCCTATTCAGTTGTTTTATTATCTCTTTTTTATGGTCAGCAAATTTATCTGCACAACTACTTCCCTTTGCATTTTTTCAAACTGCAGTGAGCGGTTCTTTCACTATTCAAAACTTTTCAAGCTCGGGTACCTATGTAGTCCCTGCAAGCTGTAATAGCTTGGTGATAAATGCTTGGGGGGGCGGCGGAGGTGGCGGTGGCGGCGGTGGCGGCGGAACAGCTGCCGGCGCCGCTGGAGGCAATGGCGATTATGTGGTTGCCAATATCGGGGTCACTCCAGCAAGTACTATTAATATTAATATTGGTTCAGGTGCTGGTGGAGGTGGGGTTTACAGTAGCGCTAGTGGTGGATCTGCTGGCACGACAGTTGGCTCAGGTGCTGGATCGGTAGGCGGTGTGGGACTTGGTAATACTGGTGGCGGTGGTGGTGGTGGTGGCGCGGCCACAAGTGTTAGTTATAGTGGAACAGATTTGATGTTTTCTGCCGGCGGTGGCGGTGGCGGTGGCGGTGTTCAAAATATAAGTTCTAACACAGTAGGTCGAGGAGGAAATGCCCCTGCAGGTGTCGGTGGTATTAATACAACAAGTATAAGCTATAACGGACTTAACGGGAGTTTTCCTGCTGGGACAATTGGGGGGAGTGGGGGCTCTGCAAGTACACAATATACGAATGGGGCAGGTGGCGGCGGTGGCGGCGGCGGTGCTGTTGGAGGCCTTGGGGGTACTGGTGGAGGACCAAACGGATCAAATGCAGGTGGAGGTTCTGGAGGAGCTTCATTTTATGGAACATCTAGCGTTAATACTTCTCATGGCGCAGGTGGTGCGGGCTCTACCAGCATTGGAACTAGCGGAACAGCTGGATACTTATCTATTGTTGGTTGCTCTGCGACAAAAGTGATAAATCTTCCAAAACCTTATGCACAAGCTGGTTCTTTTAATTGGACTATTCCTACAAATTGCAGCCACTTAACTGTTAAAGCCTGGGGCGGAGGCGGTGGCGGTTCAGGAACTTGGAATAATGCAACCGCGGGCTCAGGTGGTGCAGGTGGGGGGTACTCGACAGGTACAATAAGTGTTACAGCAGGCCAGACGGTGACTTTGACTGTTGGTTCGGGTGGTAACGCTGGGATAGGTTATATAGCTAATGGTAATAGCAATAATATGCCAGGTGGAACAGCAGGAAGCTATGGTCAGGGCGGAGCTGGGGGCCTTGGTTATGGCTATGGTGGAGGTGGTGCAGGTGGTGGTTATTCAGCCATTAACTATGGCGGTAGTTATGTTTTAGTGGCCGGAGGCGGTGGAGGTGCAGGAGGGACAAATGGTAACTCATCAACTGGCGGCGGCGGCGGAGGTACCACTGCTGGTTCCGGCACTGGCTCGGGCGCAACAGGTGCCGGAAGTGCTGGGTCTGGAATGGCAGGTGGAGCTGGTGGATCTCTTGGTGCTAATTCCGCGACTTATGCTGGCGGAGGCGGTGGCGGTGGAGGCGTAGCTGGTGGCACAGGCGGGACAGGCGCTGGACAAAATTTGGCCGGATACGGCGGTAACGGTGGAACTGGCGTTGCACCTTCAGGAGGTACTACTACAGCAGCGACAACAAAAGCAGCGGGGAATAATACTGATAGTACATATGTAGGAAACAACCCAAGCGCGGGAATTGGAGGAGACACCGGTAGTTATACTTTTGCAAGCGGAACAAGTGGTGCTGCTGGGTTTATTGCGATTACAAATTGCAACTGATCTTCCATCTGCTTGGGAGCGTGTAAGTTAAATCATTTCCTAGTGTCCAGAACAAAAAATTAATGCGACGAAACTCCTAAGCTCGGTATGGCCGGAGAAAAGTGTAAAATTTTCAAATCTGTAGTTGTCAGACATATTTTTTGATACATCGAAGAGATTGCTTAAATAAGTAAGCTCCATTCATTGTAAGCGATATCCGTTAAAAATTACCAAAAAAAATTCATATAAGCCGCCGAAGGCGTTCCTTTTTCTCAAGAGGGGGGGAATTCAGTATTTAAATTTTTGTTAAATAGTGTTCTAATTGTTCCTATAGTCC
>CANFHC010000050.1 GCA_947446575.1 Bacteriovoracaceae bacterium
TGGCTCGATGAAAACAATCGCCAAACTCCCTTTCCCAAAATGCTCGGCTATCTCCAATGCTGTGAAGATTCTCCCGAGAACAAAGACATCTCACGCGACTTTATTGATCTAATCAAAGAGATGCTCGATCAATACGGCTACGTTGGTTAGTCTTTGCTTTTCAAGAAATAATTCAGATTCTAGGATCGACGATTGAAACCGAAGGAGCATACGAGAGTATGTGACTGAGGTTGAATGAGGAGAGACGACGAAGATGAGTTGTTTCTTGGGAAGCAGAAATAAAAAAGGCCTCTTTCGAGGCCTTCTTTATATTATCTAATACGCTAAAAGCGAGATTATAATAATTAGTGTGCAGCAGGAGCTGGAGCAGCAGGAGCAGCTTCAGTGTTTGCAGCAGCAGGAGCAGCTTCAGTTCCAGCAGCAGGTGCAGCAGGAGCAGCTTCAGCAGCTGGAGCAGCAGGAGCAGCTTCAGTTGTAGCAGCAGCAGCAGGAGCAGCTTCAGTAGTTGCTTCTTCTTTTTTTGAACAACCGAAAGACACAGCAGACACGATAAGAACTAGAGCTAATAATGTTTTCATCTTTATTCTCCTTAAATTACGTTAAGATGACAGTTTACGCGCACAATGAATGAGCTATAATTTTTTACTACGTATCGGATATTTAAGTCAACAACTTCCATAAAAAAAAATGCATTAATGCGCACAGTCACCCAAGGCGTAAAAAAAGTGAATTCTTAGACGGCCTCAAGAACTCCATCAATCAAATCTGAATACTGGGATAATCCCCAAAAAACTACCCGTTGTTCGAATGTTTTTTCTCGCTGTGGTTTCATCTTACGCGAGGCCTTTATTCCAATGAAAAAGCCTTCTAAAGTGGCCATATGAGAGCGCAAAAGTATCTCCTCTTCTCTCGTTAACCATACCTTTTGAATTTTTAATTGTGGCGCTGTGATAGCTTTTTTATTGGTTTCATTTTTTGTAAAGTATTGGTTCACCAAAGAAATAAAAAGTTCTTTCGCCTCCTCTTTTACATGGTCATTTTTATTAATTTCATTTAGCCACTGAAAACAATTATCTTTTTCGATAGAGTAAATTCCTCTCGTATACCTAATCATATTTTTCATTAAAAGATTGGGAAGAACATTTAAAAGAAGTGAATGCTCTAGGTTTGTATCGAGAATAATTTCTTCAATATTTCTTTCTTTTTTTGAAAGTGATTCAATAATAATTCTTTCAATAATGAGGAGTCCGTCGTTCATATTTTTTTCCTTTTTTATGCTGCTGATTCGTTAGCTGTTTTACTTTTTTCAGTTGTTACTTGTTTTAAATTCCAGAGGGCCATTTTTCTATTTAAGTAGATTTCGATTTCTTTGATGGCTTGTGGATTAAGCTTCATTGAGCACTCAAAAGCGATTGCTTCTAAAGTGTCCGTTAATCCCATTTGCTCTTTAACTTTTTGTTGAAAAATTTGAAATTCTGAGAGTTTCATTGTGCTGCCGTTAAATAGTCTAAAAACTCTAGTTAACTGAATACCTGTATCTGCTGAAATTTTTTTTAATGTTGGATTCCCATTTAACAACATATACTGACCCATGATGATTTTTTGTAATTCCACTAATCCCTCCTATCGATTTTGATTCTTTCAAGCTCCTTAAAGCATCTCTCGTGCCAAAAAAATTCGGGAATAAGTCGCTAGAATTAAGTGACTTTTGGCGATCTTTAGTAATATTGATGTTCTCAATCAAGAATAAAGTGTTTTAGAATGAGTACTTATGCAATTAAAAATCATCTCGGCCAATATTCGTTTCGATAATCCTCAGGATGGTCTGCATTCATGGGAAAATCGTAAACCTATTCTTTCTAAAATCATTAATGGTTTTCTTCCTGATATTTTAGGAACTCAAGAAGGTAGAGAGTTGCAAATTAAAAGTTTGGCGGATTCACTTTCGTTAAAGCTGACTGAAAATCATCGACAGTGGATTGAAGATAGAATGTATCCTTGTTTGTTTATCAACGAAGAACAAATCAAGTTACACGACAGTGGCGATATTTGGTTGTCGGAAACACCGATGCTTAGTGGATCCAAATCTTTCAATAGTACTTTTCCTCGATTGTGCACCTGGATTCATGTTACTCACCTCGTGAATAATCAAGATTATTTTGTAGTGAACACCCATCTCGATCACGTTCATGAATCAACTAGAACTCAGCAAATAAATGTTTTAACAAATGAAATCGCACAACTTAATATAAGAAAATTACCCGTTATTTTGATGGGGGATTTTAATGATTCACCAACAAGCTCTGTACGAAAAATAATAACAGAGAGGTTGCATCTTAAAGATCCATGGATTGAATTAGGACTTCCAGAAGAAACATCCCATCACTCTTTTAAAGGTGAATTAACTTCTGGAGATAGAATTGATTGGATTTTAGTGCCTGAAGCATTTGCTGTTGAAGATATTCATTTGGAAAAAAAATCTTTTGAAAATATTTTCCCTTCAGATCACTATCCCTTACTAGCGACACTCATTCCAAGATGAACGTAAGTTTCTAATCCTTTCTTAGTGTATTCGATCATATCTTTTGAAGGAGTCCATTTTCCTTTTTCTCCGACCACAATGACAGTTGATCCGCCAAAAAGAAAATAACCTTTTTCCTCTCCGCGCTTAAAACTTTGCCCCTTGAATAGTGGTTTTGATTGAACAATTTTTCCTACACAAACTGCACCAACTTCAATATAGGCAAGTTTGCCAAAATTTTTAGTTTCTAAAATTGTGACATGTCTTTCATTGGTAATAAGAATGTCTCCTTTAGCTTTTAGGGCCAAAGGATTCACTGAGTGCAACATTCCACTCACGCGGTAATCATCGAGCACAATTCCGTCATCTGGATAATGAAAGCGGTGATAATCAACCGGACAGAGGCGAGCTAAAAGAAGTGGTCCGTCTTGAAAAGTAGCTTCCCATTTTGGATTTGCCACAAGTGCTTTAGGCTTCAAGTAAAAACCTTTTACTGGAACTCTTTCATCATCATGGACACATTCGTATCCGAAATAGCGAGCTTCACTAAAAGCTGCCATTTCATTCTGATTTTCAATAAATGAGCGTTTGCCTTCCTTAAATCTGCGGATAAAAAACTTATTAAAACTTGAGTAAGGTGATTGAGTATTTCTTCCGTCTTCGGGCAAATAATCTTCCATCGGAATATTAAAGTTGCTGATGAATGGCGCAATCTTTTTTTGGCTAAAAGCAGTGTCTTGTAATACTCCGTAAAGTTTACTGATTGGAGCTTTGCATACAAGGTTTGATAAAATTTTGCCAGATTCACTCTGGTATAACCACTCCACCATTTTATCACCGTAAACTTTTTCTTTTTCAACAGCCTGGGTTATACGATTATAAAATTGAATATCCATGAACTCTTCCTCTTGATCAAATTTTGTAACAGGATTATATCTATAGTGAGTATTAGTAGCAAGGAGGAGTTCGATGGGCCGAGTAAGTCTCATTGTTTTTTTGGTTAGTTTCGTTTGTAACAGTGCAATTTCTGCACCTGCAAATAAAGCTGAGTTAGGAATGCTGCTGGAAAATGAACGCAATTCAATTAGCATTTTTCAAAATGTAGCTGACTCAGTCGTCAACGTATCCAATATGAGAAAAGCTAGATCCGCTTTTGATATGGATGCAACCGAAGTGGAATCGGGCATGGGCTCAGGTTTCGTTTGGGATAAAACTGGATATATCGTTACTAATTTTCACGTTGTTGATGGTGGGGATTCATTCGTTATCGCTTTTAAAGATAATAAAAAACAATTCCGTGCCAAACTGGTCGGTGCCGATCCTAAAAAAGATATTGCGGTTTTAAAATTAGTAGAAAATCCAAAAGATCTACGGCCTATAATTCCTGGAGATTCTAAATCATTACAGGTTGGTCAAAAGGCCCTGGCCATTGGAAACCCACTTGGCTTTGATCATTCACTTACAACTGGTTCAATTTCAGCGCTTGAGCGAAGTATTAAAGGTTACGGCGGAGTTTCAATTAATGGAATGATTCAAACAGATGCATCAATTAATCCAGGAAACTCTGGAGGTGCTCTTCTTGATTCCCAAGGAAAATTAATTGGAATTAACACAATGATCTTTAATGGAGCAGGAGCAAGTGCCAGTGCGGGATTAGGCTTTGCCATTCCGGTCGACATTGTAAAAGCAATAGTTCCTCAATTAATAAAATATGGAAAAGTGATCCGCCCTGGTTTGGGAGTAGCAATTTTAGAAGACTATTATGCTGCCCGTTTTGGATTGCGAGAAGGAGTCATGGTTAAATACGTAGACCCTAAAGGTCCTTCGGCCAAAGCAGGTCTTCGTGGAATTACTCGCAATAATTTTGGTGAATATTTTGTTGGTGATATTATTACTGCAATCGATTCTTTTCCGATTAAAAGTTATGACGATCTTTTTTCAGTGATCGATAAATATAAAATCGGCGAGACAGTGAAAGTAAAATACTTACGAGAAAACAAAGAAAAAACAGCAAGCCTTACTTTAGTTCAAATCTAATACTTCTCAACGTGAAAATGTTTTTTAAATAGTCCGGCAGAATTTATTTCTGCTGGGCTTCCCTTAACAAAACTTCCATCTAACCCGATTAACCAAATAGCATCGACGACATCTCTTATTAATTCTAAATCATGAGTACTCATGACTATGGCCACGTGATTTTGAGACGCTATAACTTTCAATAGTTTGATGAGTTCAATTTTAGAAGGGATATCTAAATAGGTAGTCGGTTCGTCTAGGATGAGGAGTTTGGGGTTTTGCGCTAAAGCGCGAGCAATAAGAACTTTTTGTTTTTGCCCATCACTTAATTGCGAGAAAAATTTTTCTTTTAAAGATCCAAGACCTATTTGAGAAATGATGGTTGCAACAATTTTTTTATCTGCCTCGCTCAACTCACCTCTCCAGCCAGTGTAAGGAGATCTTCCAAGTTCTATAAGTTCGTCAACACGAAGAAAATCAACATTAAATTTTTCTGTCAAAACAACAGCTACAGACTGAGCAAATTCTAATGGTGAGTATTTTTTAATCTCAATTCCATTTAATTTAATTGAGCCATTTTTTATGTCATTTAATCTGCTGATAGTTTTTAACAAACAACTTTTCCCGACACCATTTACGCCCATTAGCGCAGTTAAAGTACCAGGCATTACGGATGCATTAATATTGTTTAAAAGTTCACCTTTAAAGCCAATGGCAAGATTTTCAATTTCTAAAATGTTTTTTTCATTAATGATCATTGGAGATTTCCTCTTTGCTTGTAAAGATAGAGGACAATGACCGGCGCTCCAATCAATCCTAAAATGGCATTAACTGAAATCGATAGAGTGGGTGTAAAAACCAATACTGTTTCAGCTAGTAGGGCCAAAAGAGCTCCAAGACAAAAGACTGCAGGGAGTAAAGCATGAAGCTGAGCACGTTTTAATATTTGTTTAGCTAAATGAGGAGAGATGATTCCAATGAAGCCAACAGGACCACAAAACAAAGTCACAACAGAAACTTGAAAAGCCGCTAAGCTGATAAAAATAAATTTTAGCTTTTTAACATTTACGCCCATACTTTTTGCATAATTTTCTGACAGCAAAAACTGGTTAATTGATTTAAGAAAAAAGACAACTGGAACAAGTGACAATAAGGATAAAAAAAGAAATCTTGGAATTTCAAGACTCGTTATATTTCTAAAACTCCCCATACTCCATGTCAGATAATTTTTTAATTGCAGAGCTTGGCTCATATTCACTAAAATAGATATTCCACTACCCGCAAACGATGAAATAAGAAGACCTACAATAATTAAACTCACTTTAGACATATTTTTGTGGACGAAAAACAAAAGAATTAAAAAAACAAATAATGCCCCTAAAAAAGACATTGCACTCATTCCCCACTCAAGAGAACTTTGCGAAAGTCCAGTGGCTGCCATCATCCAAAAAGCGACAAATAAAGATGATCCGGAAGTTACTCCTAAAATATCTGGGCCAGCCAAGGGATTTTGAAAAAAAACTTGCATGAGAAGTCCCGCAATCGCAAGAGTCCCTCCTGCCAAAATACAGACAAGCACCTTAGGTAAGCGCAATTGCCAAATGAGATCGTAATTATAACTTAATCCACTTTCTCCATAAATGAGCAAAAAAAGGGAAAAAAGAATAACTAAAGTGATCAATAAAATATTTTTCATAATTTTCGATACCAGCGTAGTTTATGCTCTTTATAAACCTCTGGATGAAAGAGTGCCGAAAGATCCCTTAATAACAGATCGGGTCTTTGCAATGCTGTCTCCCAATAATCCGAAGATTTATATTTATTCAATGCAAGATTATTGTTGAAAGTTTGATCTACTTTAACAAATTTGTATCGTGGGTCACGAGCAAGTGCTTCTCTTTTTTCTTTTTCAGATTCCCACATATTGTTGGGAAGCCAAATTTTATAGGAACTCTTATTTTGATAGATTTCTTCTAAACTAATATATTGTGTGCTTGGGCTCGATTTAGAAAAGGCCAATGCTCCACCAGCGTCAGATATCAATTGAGCAAGATCGCTTTCTCCACCACAAGTTACCCAAAAACCTGCTTGAATATCTCCCACTAAAACTTTTGCTTTTTCCAAACTCTGATTTTTCTGCTTTAATAAAAGATAATCTTTTTCAATTTGTTTAAATAGATCAACTGCTTTTTCCTCTTCGTTGAAGAAACTCGCTATAAACACTAACCATTCGGCACGAGCTAGTGGGGTTTTTTCTTCAAAATCTTTATTCATCACAACAGGAATTTTCAAAGTATGAAAAATATGCATTTGCCCAGGAGTCGAAAGATTAGAAGTATATCCCATTATTAAATCTGAATTTAGTTTTAATAAATCTTCGGGGTTAAATTTAAATGAAAGTTCTTGAATGTTTTGCAAATCAAAAGCACTACTCACAATATATTTTTTATCTTGAAATGCTTTAAGAGCTTTTTCTTTATTTAACATTACCAAAGCAGGTAAGTAAGTTGTCGACATCATCGCCACATTTTTTACAGGAGTCTTTATTTTTATTTCGCTGAAAATGCAATCAACAGGAGCATTTGCAAGTAAATATTTTTCTTGATCAACTGATATAATTTTATAATTTTTAAAATAGCTTATATTAAAATGTTTTGCGTATCTCGGTTGAAATTTTTTTTGCGGACTAATTACATCACAGACACTAGCATGCAGTGGTATCGCAACAATAAATATTAACAAGCATAAAAACTTCATTTCACGATTCTAAAAGTGAAAGATATTGTTGTAAAGAACAAGCCACACAAGTATAGTGAAAGAAATGTTTAGAGGTGAAGTAAGGTGAAAATCCTTCGCTGTCCCGCAACTGTAAAGCCAGATCCTTCGAACAATTATTGATCCCGCGGAGGAAACTATGTCTTTTGATGTACTAGTCAAACTCGTCCCAATTCTTCTCTTTTTTTCAACTTATCTTTTGGCTGACGACGTAATGGTTATCACTGCAGATCGCATAAAATCAAACACCGATAAATCAAGTAGCGATGTAAGAATCATAACTGCAGATGAAATAAAATCTTCGACCACTAACTCTCTCCCTGAACTTCTCGCCAAAGAAAGTGATTTGAGTGTAGTAACCTCGGGCCCTAATGGATCAAATGCTAGTATATTTATCCGTGGTACTGATTCTTCTCATACACTCGTCGTTATTGATGGAATCATTATGAATGATCCGAGTAATCCCAATCGACAATTTGATATTGGAAAATTAAGTTTGAATAATATTGAGCGGATTGAAATTCTCAAAGGCTCCCAAGGGTTAGCTTATGGTTCAAACGCTATCGGTGGTGTTATTGTCATAAAAACAAAGAAGGCAAAACGAACTGAATTGGCCGGTGAATATTATGCGGATGTTGGAACTTTTAATACCGTTAATGCAGGCGCAAATTTACAAAAAAAAATAAATAATCTCAGTCTGTCTTTTGGTGGAGACCATATGGAAAGTGATGGCTTTTCCGTTGCCGACAAAAGACTTAATCCTCAAGCTGAAAAAGATGCTACCCTTAGGGATACACTCAATTTAAATGCATCCCTGTCTCTCCCTGCAAACTATATCGCGGATTTAAATCTTCGTTATATGCACGACTCTGCCGACTTAGATAAAGGTGGTGGTGCTGGCTCTGATGATCCCAACGATAAACAACATGAAGAAGAACTTTACTCAAAACTACAATTAACTAAATATTGGGATGCAGGAAACGCTGAAACTAAATTTTCTTATGCACGCTCAAAGCACTACAGAAATTTAGAAGTGCTTCCCGACAGCGTACATCCTCAACAATCCAATACTACGACTATGGGAGAAATGAATTCACTCACTATCGCTCATACTTATTTTATCAATGAGCAACTTACCCAGAATATAAATATCGATTGGCAGCATGAAAAAGACCAAACCAAACATTTTAACCAAAACCTTAGCGGTTTTCTCTATCATCAATACGAACTTCCAAAAAGTATTTTTAACTTTGGCCTGCGTTTAGATCATAATAAAATTTTTAATGATCATACAACTTACAAACTTGCAGCTGGGTATAAAATTGGAAGTGACGATCTTTTAAAATTGTCACATTCAACGGGCTTTAGAGCGCCTTCTATTAATCAATTATTCGATCCGACTTATGGAAACCTTTCTTTAATACCAGAATCAAGTCAAAGTAGTGAACTTAGTTTTGAAAAAAACTTTACACCTGTTGTGAAAAGTGTCACGGCACTTTTTTATACAAAAATAAAAAATCGACTAAGCTACGATCCAAATACATTTGTGAATCGCAACAGTGGAACTGCTGAAATTTTAGGACTCGAGCAATCAGCGAAGAATGATTGGAGCAGAGTTTTTAACCAATCGCTTTCTTTTACCATTTTAAAAACTCGCGAATTAAATAAAGGAGAAAAACTAGCGAGAAGACCCGATTTTAATATTAAAAATAGTTTAAGTTATCAATTAAAAGATTCTCATCATTTGGATTTTGAGCAAACCTATCGAGGCCAAACTTTAGACGTTGATAATTCTGGAAATAATGTAAAAACCCCGGCCTACTTTATAATGGATCTCAATTACCGCTATGTTCTCAACGAAAGAAATGATTATTATATAAAAATAAAAAATATTCTTGATACAAATTATGAAGAAATTTATGGGTATGGAACTGGTGGGAGAGCAATAACCGTTGGTGCTCACTCAACATTCTAGATCATATTCGGATCCATAGCATCTCTAACTCCCTGACTGATTAAATTTAGCAGCGTAAGAACTGAAAATAGTGCTAGAGATGGATAAAACGCCAACCACCAAGCAATCGTATAATTTTTTTGTGCTTGAGCTAACAACTCCCCCCAACTTGGAGTGGGAACCTGTAAACCAAATCCTAAATAATCTAGAGCAGCCAATCCAGTAATAGATGCTGCGATAGTAAATGGAGCAAAGGTTATGATTGGGGTAAGTGAGTTTGGAAGAATATGCTTAAAAATAATACTAAAGTTAGAAGCTCCAAGTCCGCGGGCAGCTTCAACAAATTCTTTATTTCTATTTTTTAAAAATTCACCACGAACGTAATATGAAATATTAATCCATCCAAATAAACACGTAATAAAAATAAGTAAAATCAGTGTCGGTGCAAAAATTGAGACTAGAATAATGAGTAGTAAAAATTGTGGAACAGTACTTAATACTTCGACGATTCTCTGGCCCACAAAATCAGTTGTGCCTCCAAAAAATCCCATCACTCCACCGAGCGTTGTACCAATGACTAAACTAATAAGCCAGACAGCAACGGCATAAGTAATACTGTATTTAAATCCATAAAGAACACGGGTAAAAACGTCTCTTCCGCGATCGTCTGTTCCAAAAAGATTTACTGAAGTTGGCTTCGATGGGTATGAATCAACTTTAGTATTACTTTCATACGGATCCCATTGAATAATTGGCCAAAGCGCAAAATCACCTTGTGTTGGATTTAGTTCCAAGTGACGGTAATCAACATCTACTGTATCAGTAATACCAAATGTATCAGCGCTATAATCCTTTAAAACTGGATAATAATAGTGATCATTTTTTTTCATGACAACTGGTCTACTATTAGCGATGAATGGTGAAATAAGGGTGGCCACTAAAAAGAAAAGCAACAGCAGCGAAGAAAAAACGGCTGCCTTATCTTTACTAAAAACTCTCCAGCGCTTGCGACTTAATTCATTTCTTAAAATATATTTTGAAATCATTCGAAATCGATCCTTGGATCAACGACTACATAAGCGATATCGCTTAATAAATTTCCCACTAATAGAAGTATGCTCTCTAAAAACATAATTCCCATAATGACGTTGTAATCGCGTTGTAAAATTGATTTGTAACTTAGAAGTCCGATCCCATCTAATTGAAAAATACTTTCAAGTAGAAGTGCTCCCGTAAAGAAGACTGCTAAAAATCCACCAATCCCTGTAACGATAGGAATAAGAGCATTTCTTAGCGCATGCTTTAGGAAAACTGATTTTTCTGAGACACCCTTCGCCCGAGCTGTTCTGATGTAATCTTTTTTCACTTCATCTAATAATGAATTTTTCATCAGCATTGTGAGAACTGTAAAAGATCCAATCATGTAACAAATTAGCGGTAGGACAAAATGATGAATTCGGTCAATGATTTTTCCCCAAAGAGAAAGATCGTAGTAATTATCAGAATACAATTCTCCAATGGGAAACCAATGGAAAAAGCGACCACCAGCAAAATACACGATAAGCAGAATCGCCAACATGAAATCCGGTATCGAATAAAAGACTGATAAGAAAAAACTGGTTACGTGGTCAAAAGTAGATCCATGCTTAACTGCTTTAAGTACACCGAGCAATACACAAACGACGTATGACATGATGAGGGAAATGACTCCAAACTGCAGAGAAACAGGAAATTTACTTACGATGACATTTAAAACGGGTTCTTCATAAGTAAAACTCTCACCAAAATCTAGGCGAGAAATATTTTTTAACCAAATCCAGTAACGAACATGAATTGGTTTATCAAAGCCATACTGTTTTTTTAAGGCCTGAATAACTTCTTCTGAGACACCGCTACTCTTTGCTCCACCGCCACCTTCTCTTCCAGCGCCACCAAATTTCATTTGTTGGATTTTCTGTTCTATTGGGCTGCCGGGAGCAAGATTTATTATGGCAAATGAAATAATAGTGATCCCGATCAAAGTCGGGATCATAATTAAAATTCTTCTTAAGATATAATTAAACAAAAGAAACTCCTAAGGCTTCGCAATCCACCAGTAGTTGTTTCCGATATCGTATTGGTAAGTATCTTTTTCTCTTCCAATTTGTTTTGAGTATCCATAGTACTTAAATTTCGGATTAAACATAAATAAATACGGAACATCTTCAGCAATCATTTTATATACTTCACGGAGGCGTTTTACTCTTTCTTTTTTATCCATGATAACTCGAGCTTCATCAATCAATTGGTCAACTTTTGGATTTTTATATCCAATGTAGTTTGATCCTGCGTTTGCGATTGAATCTGAATGCCAAATTTGTTTTGGATCCCAATCAACATCTCCACCGCTCCAGCTAAGGGCCGCTGCTTCGAATTTTCTTTCGTCGATAAGTTTTAAGAACGCATTCCACTCAATGAATTTAACTTCTAAATTTACACCGGCTTTTTTTGCATCTTCTCTAAAAAGAGTTAAGTATTTTTCAATATCTTTACTTGGGTTAAGAATAGTGAAACTTAGTGGGGTCTTTTTTCCAGCGATTACTTTAGTTAAAACCGTTTCCCCTGGAGTTGCTATCCAGCCATCTTCTTTAAGTAGCTTTAGAGCAAGCTTAGGATCATATTCAATTGGCTTAACTGAAGGATCAGCATATTCACTTTGTTGGTACAATGGACCAGTCGCTGGCAATGAAAGATCATATAAAAACTTTTTAATCATTTCTCTTCTGTTAAATAAATGCGCAAGAGCTACTCTTGTTTTTTTAGACGAGAGAATTGGGTTAGTTAAGTTAAGTGCGATAAATCCATATCCACCGTCTTGCTTGTTTTGAGTTTTAACTTTGAAGATTTCTTTACCCCATTTCGGGCCATTCGTTTTCTTCATGAAAGATTCACTTCCAAGTTCAATAAAATCTAAATCACCATTTTCCATTCTTTGAATAGCTACATCGATTTCTGAAATAAATCTCATATTGATTGTATCGAAATTATAAGCCCCTTTTAAGTTAGAATCTGTCTTTCCCCACCAAGTAGGATTTGCTTTTAGGATAATCCCTTTAGCTCTATCAAAGTCGGCTAACATATAAGGACCAGTTCCAATTAAAGTTTTGTTTAAAACTTTTTCTTGTTCTTTAGTAGGATTTTTATACAAATGCATTGGAACGATTAAGAGCGATGTTGCAATTTGATTAAAGTTGTCAAAGTATGGCTTTCCAACTGTAAATTTAATTTTATTAGGAGCAATAATTTCTGCCGATTTAATATTTTCGAAAAAAGATTTTTTTGAGGCAGTTTTGTATTTATTAGAAGGATCCATGATCGCATCGAAGCTAAATTTTACATCTTCGATCGTTAATGGTTTTCCATCATGCCACTTAACACCATCTCGTAGAGTAAATTCAAAAGACATTCCATCTTTTGCAATTTTCCATTCTTTCGCTAATGCTGGCTCAAATTCATATGAATCAAGATTTTTATTTAAAAGTGTGTCCATTACTTTTACTTGAACTAATGAAGCATAATAATCTGTTGAAGAGAGTGCGTTTAATGTTGGAGGAGCCGAATCCAACTGCATTCTATAAGTTCCACCTTTGGGAGCTTTTTGATTTCCGATCGGTGTTGCAAAGACTTGCGAACACAGAATAAGTGATAAAACTAACGCATAAAGTTTCATAAATTCCACCTTTTATTTGATTTGCGTAAGTCTAGAATAGAAGATTTCATTGATCAATTATTTTTTGAAATAGAGATTCGAGTCTAACGACCAGCGATCGAGTGTAAGATTTTCGTCTTTGATTTTGTATTGTTCTAGCTTTTGATCAATTTCATCGCGCCGTCTTTCTAAATCCTTATAAGACCTAACAGCATAAGTCTTATCTTCATCTAAGGCGTGAATCTCTTTTTGCCATTCTTGATCTAGCTTTTCGCGCAGAGTTTGATAACGCGCATTGATGGCATTAACTTTTTCGATGTGCGAGGTAATTTCTTTATTTTTGATATCCATCTGCCCATGCACGGCCATGCGCTTCTTTAACAATATCGTTACAACTTCCTTACCCATCTTTACATTGTTTAGAAGATCTTCGCTGTAAAATTTAAAATAAGCTCCTGTCGTAAAATAAAGATATTTTTCACAAAAAGTCATTTCAGGCACTTTAAGCAATAAGTACTCACTCGTGCGTCCAACGATATACCCTTTGCATTTTTGTGAAGCATTTTTTTCATCCCAAAATTCAATTTTATCTTTTGGGTTTAGATATTTAATATTATCAAAATCGACTTTAACTCTTACGACAGAAATATCTTTATTAATGCGCGAGAGTCTGCCCGAAAAAAAACCTTCTTCAGACAGCTCAGCCTTAATTCCAACAGGAAATAAGCTTGTAAGTAAAAATAAAGCCAGAGAAAAGATTTTCATAAAGGTATTATCTCAAGGCTAAAAATTTCGTCTAGGGTGGAAGTTTATACTGGAGTTGGAAGGAAGGTTATTATTTTAGTTTAAGAAGAAAATAATTATTATCAGCTTCAGTTTGATAAACCAAGACTTCGTACCGAGCGAGTGTCGAAATAATTTCTTTAAGGCCGTGCTTATCTTTTAAAATGATTAAACTGCCTTTCGTTTTGATCTTCTTAAAGAGTTCTGAATCTCGACTAATATCATCGCTTAAAAGAATATTCACTTTGCTATCAAGAGAATGAGATTCCAAAACTCCCTTGGAAGATAAAAAGGTTTTAAAATTTGCATCAATTGCACCAGAACCAAAAAAAGAATTCTCTTTTCTGCCTTGAGGAATATGTTTAGCGACTTCAGTCCAAAACAA
>CANFHC010000051.1 GCA_947446575.1 Bacteriovoracaceae bacterium
ATGAAAATTCCAGGTGAAACAGATAAAGATAAAGGAAAAAAAGATACACCTGTTTTAGAAAACACAAATCCATTTCAAAAAACATTGAGCGATAAACAAGTCTATGACCCACGCCTCGCTTACGTTATGACCAGCTTAATGAAAGGGGTGATTACTTCAGGTACCGCTGCTTCAGCCCGCGATCTAAGTCCAAATATTGCAGGGAAAACGGGAACGACGAATGATTTTGTGGACGCTTGGTTTGTAGGTTTTACATCGAATGTTGTAACGGCGGTATGGACTGGTTTCGATGATAATAAAACTTTAGGTCATGGTGAAACTGGAGCTCGCGCCTCTCTTCCAGTGTGGAAGGAATACATGAGAGCAAACATCAAGAAATTTGGTGATCAACCATTTGAAATGCCTGCTGGAATTTCTCAAGCATGGGTAAATAAAGAAACAGGAAGAAGAGTGGCTCCTAATTCTCCAGGCTCTATCCTGGAATACTTTGCAGAAGCTACTGAATCTGCATCGGAGGCAGTAAGTACTGGAGCAGGAGTGACTGCTCCCAAAGTACGAACTGGTGACGATGAATATTACGAAAATCAATAATTGATTCTACTACTCAATTGCCATCAATTTAGCTGGCAATTGAGCTTAATCTTTTCCCTTAAAAATGCCGACAAACCCTTAAGAAACTTATGTAAAGTTTTTTAAGGAAGAAAAATGAAGTTTTTTAAAAAAGATTGGCCACGATATTCGTTTGCTCTTATTTTTTCTCTTGCCTTACACATTTGCGCATTGGCATATGTTTATAAAAATATTCAAGCACCAAAGTTTACTTCCTTAATGGCTTACCAGAAAGTGACAACTCAAGGCCGATCAATAAAACTCGATTCTATTAAGTTTATTTCTCCAAAACAATTGCAGGCTGTCAAAGATGCAAGACATAAACAAATCGTTGCCAATGAGTTAAATGGTAAAAAAGAGCGACCTGTTGAATCTCGTTTCGCAGGAGAAGCTGATCAAACTTTCGATCGCCAAACAATGGCCTCTACTAATGGCGCTTTTAAAAAAGCAGGTTTGGGGAATAAGCAAGGGTTGGATTCAGTTCGCAACGAATTAATTGAGCCTGCAAGTAGTTCTCAAAAAATAATTCAAACTAAAACAACTAAAACAATAGTCCCAAAAGCACTTAGCTTAAGTGAACTCGGAACAATTCAAATTTCTAAGGTCGAAGATGAAGAAAAAATTCAGGAAGAAGCACTTCAGGAAATGAATCGTAAAACAGCCTCTGAATCGAAGAAATTTGCAGGCAAAGGCATTGAAAGCGGAAGTGCTGATACGATGGGTCTTGCGAGCAATAATGACTTTGTAGAAGAAGTGCCACTTGGAGATATGACTAATTTAAACACCACAGAATTTAAGTATTACGGCTTTTATCACCGCATTCGTCAAAAATTAGAGCAATATTGGGGAAGTACAATTCAAAGTAAGGCGAAAAATCTTTATAAATCTGGCAGAAGACTTCCTGCGAGTGAAAATTTAATAACAGCAATCACTGTTACACTTGATGGTGGCGGTAATATTTTAGATATTAAGATTGATGGGACAAGTGGAATAAGAGAACTCGACCAAGCTGCGATCGAGTCCTTCAATAAAGCAGGCCCATTTCCAAACCCTCCGAAAGGTTTGCTTGTTGGTGGTAGGGCCGTAATTCAATGGGGATTTGTTGTAAAAAGTTAGTGGATATTATTTTTTAAAAGATCTTTCAACTTACCTAGTCCTTCCATTAAAACGTAATCATTCCAGATTGAATCTAGTTCTCTGATTGTTTCAATTAGTTGAACAGCGGCGTGATCTTTAGATACTTTTTCTTCTTCAGAAAGATGATCGACAGCAACAAGAAGCGCACTCATCACAGGTGAGTTACAAATCTTTGCGAGTCTTTCTTCATATGTAGCATTGATTCGCTTTTCTTTGCTTTTTATCACTGCTGTGTTGAGAAGCTGAATAGCGTCTTGTTTATCAGACATCATAAATATAATGAATCCTATCTCAAAAAAGTGTTATTGCTTTAAGGGTTTGCTGAGTATGAAGTGTTTGATAAATTCCGTAAAGATTTTTTTAAACAAAAATTTTTTTCAAGAAATCAATCGATACTGATAAAAAAAACAGAGTAAAAAACCATTTATTTTCATTCTTTTTTAGATTTTTTAGCTTGCATTGTTGAAATGGCGGAATGTTTTTTTAAAAACATTCCGCCAATATAAAGATATTACAAAGTTGAAAGATAATTCTGATAATCAGTTGCAGATAATAGTGAATTTACTTCTTGTGTATTTGAAAGTTTTACTTTTATCATCCATGCAGATCCGTACGGTTCTGCATTACATAATTCTGGAGCGTCTGGAAGAGCTGAATTTACTTCAACAACAGTTCCAGAAATTGGCGAATATAAGTCACTTACAGATTTAATAGATTCAACTACACCAAAAGCCTGGTGAGCGTTTAAGGTTTTTCCTACTTCTGGAAGTTCAACAAAAACTATATCGCCTAAGGCTGATTGTGCGAAATCAGTTATTCCGATAACAACGGTGTCGCCATCGATTTTGGTCCATTCATGGTCTTTTGTGTATTTTAATTCAGCTGGAATATTATGTGCCATTACTTGTGTCCTCCCGTAATAAAGGCTTTTGAATGATAATTTGCTTCGTAATTTGCTGCGCGAATATTAATTAGATATTTTTTATCTTTCGGATTTTTGTCTTTTTCAACTAGGGCCATTGCAATCCCTTTACCTGTTACAACAGACATCGTCCCTGATGTAACTTTTCCAATTGTATTATTGTTGCTGTCTAAAATGGCATATCCTTCACGTGGAATGCCTTTTTCTAAAGAAAGTTTTACCAATTGAAAACGAGGCTTGTATTCAGCTAGTGCTGCTTTGCCAATAAAATTATCTTTTTCTAGTTTTACAGTCCAAGCAAGACCCGCATCTAGTGGCGTCACTTCATCAGTTAATTCATGACCATAAAGTGGATAGCAAACTTCTAAACGAAGAACGTCGCGCGAGGCTAATCCGCAAGGCTTAACACCTAAATTCAGAAGTTGATTCCAGAATTTTTTTGCAAAGTTATGACTCGAGAAAACTTCGAATCCATCTTCGCCAGTGTAGCCAGTACGAGCGATTATCAGTTTTTCACCTTCATGTGCAGTCTCCAGTATTGAGTAATATGGAAAATCTGAATTTCCTAAAATCCCTAAACTTTTTAAAATAGGTTCAGCTTTTGGACCTTGGATAGCCAATAGTGAATAATCATCTGAAAGATTTTTTAAATCAATTTTAAAATTTTTCGTCTTAGAACTAATCCAATTCCAATCCTTATCAATGTTTGAAGCATTGACACAAATAAGAATGCGATCTTCTGCGAGTTTATAAGCGATTAAGTCATCAATCACTGTACCGTTATCGCGGCAAAGTGGTGAATAAACAGCTTTCTTCACTTCCGCATTTTTAAAATCGTTGGTCATAATATAATCAACGAAATTTACAGCATCTGGTCCTGTTACTAAGAATTCTCCCATATGGGAGACATCAAAGACACCAGCTTCGTTTCTAACTGCTAAAACTTCTTCCTTAACAGAAGTGTATTGCAAAGGCATATCAAAGCCAGCAAAGGGAGCCATTTTTGCCTTAAGTACTAGATGTGCTTCGTGTAGTGAAGTTTTTTGGATTGACATCATTTTCTCCTGGAAAAGAGACTAAAGAGATAGCCTGTTTTTACTCGCTTGTAAAAGGTTTTGCGCGAGCGAGATGATGGTCATAGGACCTACGCCACCAGGAACAGGTGTAATTGCAGAAACGAGGTCTTTAATTTTTTCAAAATTCACATCACCACAAAGTTCGCCATTAGCGTTAGTATTCATGCCAACATCAACAACGACTTGATTTTTTTTATTTGAAATAAATGTTTCGTCTACCAAATGGGCAATACCAACAGCACTAACGATGATATCGCATTCTTTGGTAATTTCTCGAATATTCTGTGTTTTTGAATGGCACAAAGTGACAGTTGCATTATGATTGGTGAAAAGACATGCAAGTGGTTTTCCCACTATCATACTCCTTCCAATAATCGCGACACGTTTATTTGCAATTTCAATCTGACTTTCACGCAGTAAGGTTATGATTCCTTTAGGTGTACAAGAAACAAAATGAGTTTCGATGTTTTGATTACTTAAAACTGAGTAAAGATTTTCAGGATGAAATCCATCTACATCTTTTTCCTGAATGACTAATTTCCCTACATCTAAGTGCAGTAAATGTTTAGGTAGTGGAAGTTGTATTATGCATCCATGAACATCATTGTCATGATTTATTTCATCAATAATTGTTAGAAATTTTATTAATTCAATTTGTTCATCGAGAGCAATAATGTCGCACTTGGCACCAATGCGTTCACAATATTTTTTTTTGCTAGCGGTATAAACTAAACTTGCTGGATTATTTCCAACGAGGATGACTTTCAAGTATGGATGGATTCCATTCTCTTTTAAGAACTTACAATCACTTTTGAGCTCTTTAGTGATTTTCTTTTTAATCGGAGCTGCACTTAGGATTTGTGTCATGGACAGGATGATAACTTATCAAGAGTTCTTTTTACAAAGAAAAAAAACTCCAGTACGATTTTATTTGAGGATTCAATATGTTTTTTTATCTAGGCCTTGGAATGCAACTTGTCGGGTTTTCCTCTGTTGGATTATGCTTATTCGCAGGTCTGACAAAGGGTGATTACGGTCGTTTAGAATTAATCCAATTAATTGGTGGGGCACTCATATTTTATGTTGGAACGTTTTTTAAAAATAAAGGATCTAAGTGATAATTTTAGGAATAGATCCAGGATCAAGAAGAGCTGGGTATGCGCTAGTTGAAGTTCATGGCAAAAAAATTTCCTACATAACTTCAGGTGCACTGAAATATGACCACGTTGATGAATTTATCGATAGACTTGGACTTATCTATCAATCTTGTGAAGAGATTCTTAAAAAATATCAACCTGATGAAGTCTCTATCGAATCTCTTATTTACGTAAAAAGTGTTGAAGCGTTAAGTAAGCTTGCCCAGGCAAGAGGTGCAATGATCGCAGCTTTTACCCGAACTCATGCTGGAAAAGTTTTTGAATATGCTCCCAATTTAGTAAAGGTCTCTGTCACTGGACATGGTCATGCCTCAAAAGAAGCAGTTGATAAGGCACTTGGAATGATGTTTGGAAAAATAGCTTTTAAAACTGCCGACGAATCAGATGCTTTAGCAATTGCTGTTTGTCATGCTCTTAATCGTTCAGTGAAAATACGTTTGATGGAAAAAAAACCAACGAAATTAACAGGTAAAACATTATGATTGGATTTTTATGTGGTGAAGTTCTCTTTAGTGATGGGAACGAATCAATTTTGCAAACATCGTCAGGAATTGGATACCAAGTTTTTTACAACAAAGTTTTAGTCGAAGGCACTCAAGCTGCAATTTATATTTCTCATATTATAAAAGAAGATTCCGAAACACTTTACGCTTTTCAATCTCTTCGAGCAAAAAAACTTTTTGAAATGTTATTAACTGTAAAAGGTATTGGGCCAAAATCTGCCTACGGTTTAATCGCCAATGTTGGAGTGAATGATATTATTAACGCAGTTAATTTAGAGGCAAAAGCGACTTTAACAAAGGTTCCAGGACTTGGTACAAAAAGTGCGGCGCAAATTATTTTAGATCTTTCAGGTAAAATTGATCGCGTAAAAATGTATAGTGATTCTTCCAAAACGCTAAAAACTACAACAGTTATTCCTCAATCAAATTTATTAGAAATGATTGAGGAAGTTAGCTATGTTGAAAATACAATTTCTATGGGGGCAAATCAGCACGAAATTTTGAACGATGCCCTTATGGCCTGTAAAGAATTGGGATTTAAAGAAGATAAAATTATCCCAATTGCGCAAAGGATTCTCGGTGCAAATAATATTTCTAAACCAGAGCAACTAATTCATTTAGTTTTAAAAGAAGTCTAAATTATGGAATATGAAAATAATGATGATGATCGCGTTTTAGCTTCAGAATCTAATCCTGAAGAAATAAAGCACGAAGTGCTTTTAAGGCCTACGGATTTCAGCGAATATGTTGGACAAAAAAAAGTTGTCCAAAACGTTGATGTTATGGTGGAGTCAGCTAAAATAAGAAACTCCGCTATGGATCACGCTCTACTTTCTGGCCCGCCGGGCTTAGGAAAAACATCATTAGCGATGATCATTGCAAAGTCGATTGGAAGCGAGCTTCATGTTATTTCTGGACCAGCGATTGAAAAAAAAGGTGATCTCGCAGCCATTCTAACTAATTTAGGTCCTCGAGATGTATTATTTATCGATGAAATTCACCGCTTAAATATTTCTGTAGAAGAAATTCTTTATTCGGCAATGGAAGATTACCGTTTAGATATAGTTATCGGCCAAGGGCCAAGTGCTCGCACAATGCAAATTCAGATTGCTCCTTTCACATTAATTGGAGCAACAACAAGATCTGGTCTGTTATCAAATCCTCTTCGCGACCGCTTTATGGCCCATCTGCACTTTGATTTTTATAACCATAAAGAATTAGCAGCGATCGTCGGGAACAATGCTAAAAAATTAAAAATTTCTCTTGATAACAAAGCACTGGAGTTGATTGCTCGTTGCGCACGTGGAACACCTCGAATCGCCAATAGAATTCTAAGAAGAGTAAGAGATTTCTCACTAGTTAAAGGAGAAACTCAGATTTCTGAAGAGTCTGTCATTAAATCTCTAGCTCTAATGGAGATAGATAATTACGGTTTGGATCGCATGGATAGAAAAATACTTCAAGTTATCGAAGAGTATTATAAGGGGGGTCCTGTCGGAATAGAAACTCTTTGTGCCACTTTAGCTGAAGATAGAACAACTATTGAAGATGTATATGAACCGTATCTCTTAAAAGAAGGATTCTTACTTCGGACACCTAGAGGAAGAGAGATTTCACAAAAATCTCGAGAGCATTTGCTTCAACAAGCTTCTATCAAATAAATGAGTAATTATTTTTTCTTAATGACCGCCATAATGATTTTAGAAT
Organism: Bacteriovoracaceae bacterium; assembly: GCA_947446575.1. Lineage (GTDB taxonomy): Bacteria > Bdellovibrionota > Bacteriovoracia > Bacteriovoracales > Bacteriovoracaceae > Bacteriovorax. Next base: position 7,112 of record CANFHC010000051.1, read on the forward strand.
CACAAATAAGCTTTCCTTCATCATTATAAATTTCTATCCGCCAAGTCTGAGAACTTTTTCCGCGGTAAATATTTTGAGCTCGTCCTTTAACTAATCCTTTGGTCGCTGATCGCAAATGTGTTGCTTCAATATGCTGACCTACGGCCATATATTCTTTGCTATCGATACTAAGGTTGGCAGCTATACTGCCTAGTGTTTCAGCCAATACACATGAAGCACCACCATGAAGCAGGCGATGGGGTTGAACAGTTCGGGCATCTACCGGCATAGTTCCTTCTAAGTAATCGTCTCCAAAACCAGTTATCTCAATACCTATGTGAGATACTAGTGTGTTTGAACTAAATTGATTTATAGAAACTAGATCCATGGGTTGATGCCAAATACTCATAGGGTTTAACTCTCTGAAGATAGATAGATTTTTAGATTGTAGCTCTTATTTGAGGCATTTTTACAGCATTTACGACTAATTTTTATAGAAATAGCCAATTCGGACGAATATTGAACTTGGTTTATCGGGAATTAATTACTCCATTTTTTTAGCACTTTAAATTTGCTTGGGAGTTAGAGCAATTGGATTTATAATGAATCTGGTTGCCAATAGATAATGCAGCCTGTAACTTATTAACTCTTTGAAATTTTATAAAATAGGTATTCAGCTAAATGCTTAACCAACGCACTATTGCTAAAAAAGTTTCTGTTACTGGAATTGGTATCCACTCTGGGAAAAAGGTCACGCTGACTCTTCACCCAGCGGAGGCTGATTTTGGTATACAGTTTAAGCGCATAGATATTCCAAATGCACCTATTTTAAAAGCTAATGCAGAAACAGTTGGGGCAACTGAAAACAATACAACTATTGGTGCTGGGGCAAACGCAGTTCACACAGTTGAACACTTACTTTCATCTTTTTATGGATTTGGAATTGATAATGTTTTCTGTGAAATCGATGGTCCAGAAGTCCCAATTATGGATGGTTCTGGCGCTTCTTTTGTTTTCCTATTAAAAGAAACTGGAATTGCAACACTCAATAAATCAAAAAAATTCCTTATAGTTCTAGAAAAAGTAAGAGTAGAAGTTGATGATAAATGGGCTGAAATTGAGCCATCGTCTAAGTTAATCATCGACTCAACAATTGTTTTCGCCCACCCAGTTATTAAATCTCAGAATAAAATTTTTGAATTTTCATGTGAAAATTATATCAATGAAATCGGAAGAGCTAGAACGTTTGGTCTTCTAAAAGACGTTGATGCACTAAAGAGAAAAGGCCTTATTAAAGGTGGATCGCTTGATAATGCAATAGTTCTTGATGACTACAAAGTTGTAAATCCTGAAGGTCTACGATTTATGGATGAATTTGTTCGCCATAAAATTTTAGATACAGTTGGTGATATTTCTCTTCTTGGGTACGAGATTGCTGGAAAGATCACGACTTTTAAATCAGGTCACAATCTACATAATCTGCTTTGTAGAAAGCTTCTTGCAACACCTTCTGCCTATGAAATTGTTTCAGCCGCTTCACTAGAGCGAGAAACAGTTGAAGCATTTGCACTCCCTAGAGCGCTCGCTCCATCATTTCATTAGTAAAAAGTTTGTAGTATCATCATTTCAATTTAAAATATTTCAAGGAAAAGTTTCATGAAACTCTCTCAAGGTTTTTGGCAAACATATAAAGAAATTCCAGCAGATGCTGAAATTCCTTCTCATCAACTAATGATCAGGGCCGGCTTAATTCATAAGTCTGGATCAGGTCTTTATAACTATCTTCCAATGGGACTTCGTTCAATTCGAAAAGTTGAAAAAATCATTCGTGAAGAATTAGATAGAATCGGATGCTTTGAAATTACTATGTCGGTAGTTACTCCAGGTGAGCTTTGGCAGGAAACAGGAAGATGGGACAAGATGGGCGGACTCATGTTGCGCTTTAAAGATAAAAAAGATGCAGACTTATGTATTTCACCAACAAACGAAGAAGCCGTAACAGACATCTTTAGAAAGACTATAAAGTCTTATAAACAATTGCCGGTAAAATTATATCAAATCAATACTAAATTTCGCGACGAAATCAGACCACGCTTTGGCCTAATGAGAGGACGTGAGTTTACAATGAAAGATGCTTATTCATTTCATATGGACAAAGCGAGCTTGGATGTTGGCTATCAAGAAATGTACGACGCTTACACGGCTATATTTACTCGTTTAGGACTTGAGTTCATACCAGTAGAAGCTGATGGTGGAGCAATGGCTTCTGCTGAGTCTAAAACACATGAGTTTCAAGTTGTAGCTAATGCCGGAGAAGATTTAATCATTTACTCGCAAGAAGCAAAGTACGCAGCAAATATCGAGAAAGCACAAACAAAAAGAATTAAAACTGATTTTGATATGACTGTTGCTCCGATGAAAGAAGTGGAAACTATAAAAGTTGAATCAATCGATGCTGTTTGCAAACTTTTGAATGTTCAACATTCTCAAACTTTAAAGTCGATGGTCTACACAGCTACTACTGGCAGTGAGTCAAAAATGATTCTTGCGATGGTTATTGGTGATGATTCAGTTAATGAAATTAAACTTCAAAATTTTTTAAAATGTGATCATCTCGCAACTTCTTCTGAAGATGAGATGAAAAAGGCAAAACTTTGGAAAGGATTTGTTGGACCTGCAGGTCTTGAAGGTCAATTAGATATTCTGTTAGATAGTGAAATTAATCTAGAAGCAACTTATGTAATTGGTGCCAATAAAAAAGACGCCCATGTGACTGGATTCAGTCCCAAACGAGATCTTAAAAAATTCACCCAAGCTGATCTAAGACTTTCAAAAGCAGGAGACCTAACTCTCGATGGACTTCATACTGTTGTTGAGAAACGCGGAATTGAAGTAGGTCACGTTTTCCAGCTTGGCGACAAGTATACAAAAGATATGAAGGTTGGAATTCTCGATCAAAACGGAAAACTTGTAACTCCATTAATGGGTTGTTATGGAATCGGAGTAACGAGAATTGTAGCCGCTGCTATTGAGCAGAATCATGATGAAAACGGCATTGTTTGGCCTAAATCAATCGCACCATACCAAGTTTATTTTGCAACGATCGTTAAGGCTGAAGAATTTGTAAAAATTGCAAACGATATTTATTCAGATTTAACAAAAGCAGGAATTGAAGTTGTTTATGATGACAGAAACGTGGGACCTGGAAATAAATTCAAAGACTCCGACCTGCTTGGCTTACCACTAAGAGTTGTGTTGGGAGAAAGAGATTTTTCAGCCTCAGGTGAACTCGAAATTATTTTAAGAAAAACTGGCGAAATTAAAAAAGTGAAAAGAGAAGAGTTGGTTTCAACTCTTAAAAATCTTCTCAAATAGGATTAAAATGGACCACGATATGATTGTAGGTATTCACAGCATTGCTGAAGCCATCAGGAATCCTGAAAGACAAATTTTTGAAATTGTGGCTACCGATGAAGGCTTTCAAGAATTTAAAAAACGCAGCGGCCTTAGGGATCACGAGCTACCTCTGGCAAAAGTGAGATGGTTAGAAGGACACGCACTTCAAGAAGAAGCAAAAAGAATATACCGGGATCTGGATTTAGAATTTCAACGTGTGCCTTCTGGAATTTTCATGTTGGTAAGCCCAGTTGAAATTTTAGAACCAACATGGATTTATACTCAACTTGAAAGCAGAATACCGATAAAAATCTTAGCTCTCGATCAAATCACCGACGCTCATAATGGTGCGGCGATAATGAGAACAGCTGCTTTTTATGGTGTTGATGCAATTCTTATCTCTGCAAAAGGAAACTTTGGACTAGGTCCTGGATTTTCTCGAATTGCCTCTGGTGCAACTGAATACGTAAAAATAGTCCGCTGTTCAGCCCTTCCAAAAACAATTACAAAAATAAAAGAGTTGGGCGCAACGTGCATAGGTTTATCAGAACATGCGAGCGGAACATTGGGTGAGATAGACCATTCTAAGCCAATTTGTTTAGTTTTGGGTGCTGAAGATGTAGGTATGTCACATGCTGTTAGTCGTGTAGTGGAAACAACAATTGCCTTCAAACCAGCAGGGAAAATTAAATCTTTAAACGTTTCTGTAGCCGCTGCGATTGCGATGGAAAAAATATTCGGCGAAGTTTAAAAGTAAAAAAAAGTAAAAAAAATATTGCCTTTGATTATACTTCAGATTATAAATTATCCCTAGCATAGCGGTTAGATACTGTAGGCTGACTTAGCTCAGTTGGTAGAGCATCGGTTTTGTAAACCGACGGTCGTAGGTTCGATTCCTATAGTCAGCTCCATCTATCTTACGTTGTGAGAGCTGGAATATGAGGAGAGGTTGCCGAGCGGCCAAAGGCAACAGACTGTAAATCTGTCGGAGTAATCCTTCGAAGGTTCGAATCCTTCTCTCTCCACCATTTTTCTAACCAAGTAAGTTTTCTATGCGGGCGTAGCTCAGTTGGTAGAGCGCCACCCTTCCAAGGTGGATGTCGCAAGTTCGAATCTTGTCGCCCGCTCCATTCTCTACCCATATATCACGGTAAAATTCATAAAATAAACTTTGCTTTACACAATCTAAGGCTTCATTTATTTTTATTTTCGAAACTTTGGACAAGCTCTAGTGGCTCAGTGGTAGAGCACTCCCTTGGTAAGGGAGAGGTCATGGGTCCGATTCCCATCTGGAGCTCCATTTTTTCCTCTTGTCAGTGTAAAGCTACACAGGCATACTGTTGACTAAATTTAGAGCACGTTATAAGCCCATACAAAAAAATTAATTCTTGTTTAAGAATAATTAAGAAGGAGTGACCCAATGGCTAAGGAAAAATTCGACCGTAATAAACCGCACGTTAACATCGGAACTATCGGTCACGTAGATCATGGTAAGACGACATTAACAGCGGCATTAACAAAGATATTAGCAGAGAAATTTGGAGGCGAGTTTAAGGCCTACGATCAAATAGACAATGCGCCGGAAGAAAAGGCGCGTGGAATAACGATCGCGACCTCTCATGTTGAATATCAATCAGAGAAGCGCCATTACGCGCACGTAGATTGCCCAGGCCACGCAGATTA
>CANFHC010000052.1 GCA_947446575.1 Bacteriovoracaceae bacterium
AAGAGAGTTAAGGTTGTGTGAGCGAGAGATGGTAATGTGCTTGTTAGAGAAATATGATCTGATAACCAGATCGAGAGGCAGCAAGGATTATGTGGCGTGAAAAGAGGAAGTTTTTATGTGTACACTACATACTTCGGTCGTGGATATATTCAGCAAGACACAGAAGAAGAAGGTGCAGCAGCTGATCAAGTCGGACTTGGTGGACCTTCAGGAATAACTTTTGATGGAAATGGTAATTTATATATTGCAGAGAGATTTTCTCACACTATAAGAATGGTAAAAAAATGGTGGTAAAAAATTATGGACAATTATGTTAAAAATATTTAAATCAAAAATTAAAATTTTTGTTGTGTTGGTATCATCGGTTTTGATTTACCTGGGTTTGAAGGCTGGTCAAATGCCGAAAAATCACAGATCAAATATATATCAGGCCAATATAGTATCAAAAGAAGATCTAAAGAGCAGAATAAACTCAGAAACAATCTTTCGTAATATTGCGACAATACCTGCCCCCCAGAAAATGGAGCCAGAGAATACGTCACTAATTCATTCAACACAATTTCATATTATCAATAATAAAAAACGAATATATAATGAAGAAGAGATGGATGAAATTTCAAAAAGTGCAAATTTAGAAGATATTGAGTACAAACAGAACCAAAATTAAAGAAAAATATATCCAAAAGAATAAATATGATCGTGAATTCTTGTGCGAGAGTGAACCATTTTTCAAATCTTGTTTTTATCTATATTCACAAGTTCAATTATTAATTTTCAAGGTTCAAATTCCAAGGCCATTACTAATCGAGTTTCAAAGACTTTAAGATTATAATTTAAGCTCGAATCTTTTAATTGGTAGTAATTTAAACCTGGAATGATTTTCAATTCCCTAAAAAGTGGATACACCAACTCAGCATCAAATCTGAGACCCTTGTGTGCTTTTAACGTTTGCTCTCTTGAGGTTATTTCTCCCGAATAAGCTTTTTCTGCATACATTTCAAACCAGAAATTGTCTCGAGGAATAACAAAACCAATTCCAATAAAATTAGATTTCAACTCATAGGCTATTTCTTGATCTGATCTTTTTCCAACATATGAATGACGAAGTGATGAGTGCGATAAGGCCAATTTAAAACTATCCGTGATATTCCACTTCGGAACAAACTGTAACCGATAATCAATATTCACTGGAAAGCTAAATTCCTTATTAAATATTTTTTTTGTTAATAAATCGACTGATAACGACCCAAATAAATCGGTGGAATATATTCCCTTCAATTGAAGCATGGGTTGCGTTCCGGAGAAAGTGGAAGTTTGAACGCCTCTATCATTCTCTTTATTTGAGGCCATAAATCCACCAACGCCGGGATAGAGATTTATGGAGTGAGAAGACTTGGCATTTTGTTTTTCTGTTTCTTCACGTTTTTCTTTTATCTCGGATTTTTTTATTTCATTTACCACTTCAATTTTGGGAAACACTGCTAATACTATTTGTTTAGGATTGACTCCTTCCTGATTTAGGAGTTCATAGTACTGAGAATTGGTATTTATTTTTTTTACAAATTTAAAGTTATCTTTTGAAATGATGATATTTTTTTTGAAAATAATATTATCTTCAGAAATTTTTAGAACCATCCCCTCTAACATTTTTTGGGGATATTTTATTTTGTGTAGTCGCTTGAATTGATTAACCTTTCCATTTTTTGCCCACAGATTGGGATGCCCCAACGAAAGTAAAATAATTCCAATTTGATCATTTTCTTCAACTTGATAATATAAATCTTTTGCATTAATCACTGACGAAAACGACAAGATAATAAACAAAACAAAAATTCTCATAAATATGATGATAAGGCCCATCATTAAAAATGCAAATATATGAAATTTTTAATATATTAAGCATATTGATTAAAAAATAATCATCATTTTCTGTCTAATCGACTAGATAATTGACGAACAATTAAATTTTTATTTGTTCTTCAATTATCTAGGGTAAATCACTAAAAACTTGTCATTTTGCCTCTCTTGTCCATTATTTTGTGTCAGATTTTTCATCCTAAATTACAAAATAAACAATTCTAATCATTAATATCATTCACTAAAGTGTCGATAAGTAGAATACAAGATATAATTAGTAGGAAGCTAACCTCAGGAATCATAAGGAATCATAAAGTAAAAAATATGAAGACGCCTTTTTTACTATTGTCTGCACTTCTGATGACAACTTCCTGTGGTTTCAAGGTGAGTTCTAAAGGCAGTCACTCTGACTCTGGTAATTTTATCTCGGGAATTATTTCCCCTTTTGTCGGACAGATCGTCGATAACAGCTCTTCTTCATTTATTATTTCTTCAGCTAGTGCAGCTATTTGTACTGATCCCGTTTATGCCAAACTATTTAGAATTCAAAACAATGGATCAGTCGATCAAAATAGTCCACTAGTAACTCAACTGATCGGTCCCGATGCACGTTATAAATTCGATGTTAAAACTCTTGATATTTCTAATTCTGCATCGAATGTTCAATTCCTTGTGGTGGCCGAGGGTTGTAATGGAGATACCTATAAACGTCCCATTACCAATTTTGATAATAATCAAAACATGGATGCAAAATCCACAGTTATCGGTGAAGTAGTCAACGCCAACTCTCTTATTGCAAAAAAACTTAACGAAGCTTCTCGCTCAGAAGTTCAACTTCTTATCAATACTGTTTCAGGTTCTTCAACTACCGCTGTCTTGAACTCGCTTACGACAGTGCCTAGCAATACGACAATGTTTACTCAAGTTTTTGGTTCATCTCCCTCTGTAATTTACGATGCTAGCCCAGAGGTTAAATTATCCATACCCTCAACTTCGATCAATGAATTAGCTGTGAGTAACTTTTCTATAAATGCCTTCCATGTCGATCCTAGTTATTCATTTGCCTATTCTTGGAAATTAGACGGTGTAGTCAAATCCACCAACGCAACCTGGAGTTATATTCCTGGAGCCAACGATTCAGGGAACCATTCTGTCGATCTTTATGTCGGTAAAAATGATGGATCAGGGCATATTGATGTGACTAAGCCTTATTACACAAAATCTGCAGCGATCATTGTCAATAATAATATTCTACCTACGACTCCAGATTTTCTATTAAATGCGAGTAATCCAACTCCGGTTAATTCCAACATAATCCAAGTCAATCTTTCCACTGGAGTTACCCTCTCAAATTGCTCATCATTTTCTCATCTTGCCATCACTGATACCGCGTCTCAACCTGGAATTATGCAATTTAATATTGATTGCACTACAAATGGCACTCAAGTTGAAAATGTTACTTTCACTTCCGGAGATGGGGCGAAGACGCTTTATCTTTGGGCAATTGATAACGAAGGAAATATTTCTAGTCCAAAAACTATTTCATTAATGCTAGATTCTCTACCTCCGGTTGCAAGTATAATTTATAATCCTACTTTAATAAAAGGTGGAACAAATCAAACCATTGCCTTAAGTGCCAGTGACAACGGAGTTGGATTAAGTTCTCTCAAATTATATTTCTCATCTGATAATGGGAGTTCGTACTCACTGCTTGCCACTCTCGCAAATACTGCCACTACATATACTTGGTCTGCTCCTTTAATAGACACGATTAATGGAAAACTGAAATTAGTGGCAACTGATCTTACTTCCTCTGCAACAACCGTATATTCATCAAATTTCATGATTGATTCCAGTGCACCATCCTCTCCAGGATTAATTCGCACAAGCAATGCAGCTTCGAATTCAACAACCGTTGCTATAAGTACGACTTGTACCGCCGACTACGACAAAATTCTCTACTCGCAAACCAATGCCATTCCTAGCTTATCTGATTCTGCTTGGGAGACTTGCGCTAGCTCTAAAAACTTTGTGGTAAGTGCAGGAGACGGATTAAAAACAATTTATGCTTTTACACACGATGCTATTGGAAATATTTCGTCATCGTCGAATGTGACGATGACTTTGGATACAATTGCTCCAATTGCTCCTGTCGCAAATTTAGCGAGTGCAAGTGTAAGTAGCTCAAGCACTGTCGCATTTACAATCACAGATTGCCTTGATCGCCCAAGAATTTTAGTTAGAGAATCAATCGTTGCTCCTCTTGCGGGTGATTCAAGTTGGCAAGCATGTTCTACCTCGGCCGGAGCAATTACCTACACACTTGTTGGTCCTATTCTTCAAGGATCACACACTCTTTATATCTATGCATTGGATTCTGTCGGAAACGTATCTGCCTCCACCATGGCTTCTATGACTTATGATACGGCCAATCCTTTAGCTACTTTGGGGGCCATTGGCGCCCTACGCGGTGGAAGTAATACCAATATCACTTATACTTCGTCTGATGCCTCTAGCGGTGTTCAGAGTTTGATTTTAGAATATGCTGCAAATGGAACTACCTTTACAACTATTGCCGATTTAACCGCACTTGCTTCACCTTACGTGTGGACAGTTCCCAGTGTGAATCTGGCTACGGCCAAATTGCGAATCACTGCTACGGATAATGCCAGTAACTCTTTTCAAGTCACTTCTAGTGCTTTTACTATAGACTCCATAGCGCCAGCGCTTACTCAGACAACATTCACCAGCGGAACTTACACGCATACTAACTCCATAACATTTGGAGGGAGTTGTGAGACTGGTTTATCAGTGATTGTGACCGGAGCAGAATCTTTGTCGGTCGCTTGTCCTGCTGGAAGCTGGAGCTTTACTACTAACAAAACCAGCGATGAAAACTATGGTTACATTTTCACCCAGACTGATGCTGTTGGGAACTCAACAAATGTAAATTCCTCTTGGGTGAGGGATGCGACTGCTCCTATATTATCACTTACTGCACCAACTGCAGCACAACTGATACAAGGTGGAACAGCTTTTAACATCACTTGGACTGCTACCGACGATCATTTTATCACCAACCCTATTGCTCTTCAGTATTCTTCAAATGGTGGTACTAACTGGACAAGCATTACTGCGGCAGCTGCCAATACAGGAACTTATTCTTGGACAGTTCCAAGTCTTAATAGTTCGACAGTCAAAATTAAAATCACGGGAACAGATCTTGGCGGTAATACAACTATCGTCACAACTAATAATTTTGTTGTAGATTCAACCGCACCAATCCTTGCTCTCACCAGCTTAACAGGAGGTCAGGTTTTGCGTGGTGGACAAAGTTATAGTTTCACCTGGACCGCTACCGATAATAATTTTAATGCAACTCCTGTACGTTTGGATTATTCAATCGATGCGGGTGTTTCCTGGATTGCGATTGCTACGGGACTTGCTAATTCTGGAAATTATACTTGGGTAGTGCCTTCAATAAATTCTTCTAGTGTTCGGGTAAAAGTGAGTGCCGCTGACATGCTTAATTTGATCGGCGCAGCTAGCTCAACTTCCAATTTAATTATTGATTCAATTAATCCTAGCTTGACCTTGAACTATCCGACCGGAAGCCAGACAATTAAAGGAGACGCTGTTGTCAATATTGCTTGGACTGCCAGTGATGCCAATTTTATTAGTACGCCAATTTTAATTGAAATCTCTTCAGATGGAGGCAGTACTTATTCAACTCTTGCGTCCAACGTTGCCAACACTGGAAGTTATGCATGGACAGTGTCTCAAGCTGACAAGACAACTTATCGCATTCGAATCACTGCAATCGATTCGGCCGGCAACTCTTCTACTGTAGCCTCAACAAGTAACCTTACTGTCACTAGAATTGGACCAAACCTCGCTCAAACAGGAATTAGTTCTTACTATATTTCAAACTCACTCAATCAAGTAACTTACTCTGGAAGTTGTGACCTTTCAGTGGCCATGACTATAACAACCATAACGGTAAGTGGTACTGACTCTGCATCAGTAAACTGTACCGGATCTGCTCCAACAGGATCGTGGACATGGACAACTCCCGCTCATTCTAGTGATGGAATTTTTTCTTACACATTTACTCAAGCAAATACCGCGGCGATTTCAACTTCAGTCACTGCCACATGGGTCCGCGACACTACTGCGCCAGTGATCTCAGCAACGGCAATCAATGATAACGCCGTTTATTCGACTAGTATTATAGCTGCGGTAAAAGTCACTGCAACCGACACACCTTCTATCACAGGACTCAAAGTTCGTGTTGTGGCGACGACAACAGGAACAGATTGCCAAAGTCTTTACCAAGATTCTAGTTGGCAATATCAAGTGAGTAGCACAACAACTTACGGGGTCACTCTGCCTTCCGGAGATGGCGTGAAAAAAGTGTGTGTTTGGGCAAAAGATCAAGCCGGCAACATCAGAAGCATATCGCCTACGATCGGTACGATGAATGTCGATATGGACGAGATCATCTTGTACAGCGGTTCGGTGCCAACGATAACTGCTTTTTCAGTAACAAACAATTCAGGAGGAAGCAATGAAGGAACATCTAATTCTTTGAGTGGAGATGCTATGCTGGTTACATGGTCAATGAGTTCAACTCTTGGTCTGGACAATGACCCTGTTAGATTAGAATACACGACAGACAACACCAATTGGATAGTAATTGAAAGTGCGTATGGAGGTTTAAGCGGAAACCCTACGAGTTATACGGACAGTTACGTAGGTTTTACTGCGCCCACATCTTCCTTTTTTCGAGTAAGGATATTGGCAAAAGACATGGCCGGAAATTACGGCCTTCCAGTATTATCTAATACTCAAAATACGGGTAATTGGTCTATCTATGCTGGGGGATCTGATCGAGGAGTTGGGCGAAATGCGAAGGCAGCGTCACTCACGGGTAGCACAGGAATCGGAGCTGCTAATTTTGCAGTTGCCCCAAATAATGATATTTATACAATAGACTATGGATACAGTATAAAAAAAATTAGCTCTCTTGATGGTAATATTTATGATTTTATTCTTCATGGAACCACTAATCTTGGTGCTAGTGGAACTCTCACGAGCGCTTCTAGAATAAGTACAACCACAGTTGTTCTTGCCTTTGATCATAAGGGACTGCTTTACGTCTTAACTTCAGAAGGTAAGGTCTATCAGATCAATCTTACCACCAACGCCTATTCACTTTATGCCGGCGGAGGTAATATTTTTGATGCAACTGCGACGGCGACAACCGTCAACGTAGCCCCGCAAACTAAATTAGTTTTCGATGAATCCAATAGTCTATATTTTTTCACCAATTGTGATGCTCCGGCTGCCTGGAACTCTGCCACATCTGCAGGACGATTATTAAAACTCACTCAAAATGCAAACGGGAGCCCGGGTTCGATCAGTATCGTTGCCGGTAATTGTACGAGGGCCACGCCAACCTATGGTCAGCCGGCAGTTAATCAACCTCTCAATACAAATTATATTTCTGGAGATATGTTAGCTGTTTGGAACAATGGGAATGCGATTTATTTTCGAACATTAAATGGCACCCTCTCAAAAATAATAAATGGTAAAATCTATACGGCCAGCTTAGGAACGTTTGGAAACTATTGTTTTGCAAATTATTCGGGCACCACTCAAAAAATTTATGTCAATTGTGGTGATGTTCGCCAATACACTCCTTCACTTGTTGAAGCAAATAACGGGGAAGTCTTAGATGCCACACTTGTTAGCAGTGCTGGAACAGGAGACTGCCTGATTGATGGTATTTCAGCAAGTCTGGCTTGTGAGGCTGCATACGGAAATCTAGATTTCTTGCAGGATGGAACCATGATCTTTACGGAAGGGTTAAATACTACTCGCAAGTATCGACTTCGTTATGTTGATAAAAATGGAAAAATACAGACTATAGCTGGAACACTGCCCTTCTATGGAATTGGGAAGGATAAGTCTGTGGCCACTGGAACTTTTGGAAGTATTTATTACAAAAAATCCACCGAACCAAATTTAGCCGCGTTCCCTGAGGGACTCTATTTTACTGATTATACAGCTCCACTTTGGGGACGCATTGAAACCAACAATCTAGTGAGCTTGCTATGGGGAACCCAAAGAGCGGCAGGAAGTTCTAATTATGCAACAGGCACTCTAGTGACTCCAACTCTTGAGCCTGGAGCTGGCGGGGCTCAAGTTTCAATGAGCTTTAGTTTTGACTCTCAAGGTTTGCCTTGGATCGAGTATAACGGAAGCAAGTTAGTATCTTTAGATAACCAAAATAAAATTGTCAGAAGAACGGTTAATACGGGTAGCTATGATTTTGCTACATCTGCGCCAGGAACAGCGGCAACTGCAGCAGTAATTATTGATGACAGTACCAATTCTAATCTAACTCTGAAAAATTCGCAGTTAATATTATTGGGACGTTACTACAACAATATAGCTCCTTATACTATTCAAGACCCAGTACTACGCTTGTTTGATTATACGGCTAACAATATTGTCCATCTGATGGGCAATAATGGCATTACCTCTAGTGCAGATGTTGTGACTCCAGGTTCTCTAACAACTAGTAGTATATCTTCATATTGTGTTGGAGGAGCATGCCGCACGCAGTTTATTGAAAATAATCAAGCGATAACAACTGACGATCTTCTTTATTGGGCCGAAAGTAATAAATTCAGGGTGATCAAAGATCCAACCACTCCAGGCAATCAAACCTTAACAACAGTTTTCACGGCGGGAGGAACTATACAAAATTTCATTGTGAATCTTGACCAGTCCCAGGTTTATTACGCTCGTTCAGGGTTGCTATACTGTCATGCCCTTACTCCTGCTGGTGTTAAAACTTGGTGTAATGATTCAAACTTAGGCCCATCAACCGGCCTAAGTACTATTGCCAGTACTCCCAACCAGTACACCTGGAAAGATGCCAACACTTTATTAATAAGTAGTGGTGCCCAAATTTATCAATTCAACATCCCACAAATTCCGTGACTAGTTTCTTTCTTCCTGACTCGTGAACGTATTCGTCAGATTGAAGCGAGGGCCCTCTTCTCTAGGGCTTTTTTTTTAGAATGCATAATATTTTTGAATCTGTTCCCATAAATTAGACAGCCTTTCACTGGAAGTATAACTTATTTTTCAAATTGAGATGAAATCACTTGAGCTATAACGGTAGTCCAACTAAATATTTCTGATCCTGCCGTATTAATATTTGGATTTTTACTATCGACATTAGGAAAATGAAAAAATCCAACTTTGGGCACTACCTTAAAATTAAAATTTGGAATAACAATTGTGCCACCAGCGAGGGTGGTACTTTTATTTTGACTTCCATGGGCCAAAACAAAAGAGACATTATTACAAATATAATCATTTTCAGGTCGCGCAGTTGTTTGTTCTTCAACTTCAAACCCCAGCTCACGAACTAATTCTTCGATTCTATTTTTTGCTGCCAAAGTATTCCAAGTTAGAGGTAAAATTTTATTAAGTGGGTAATCTTTTAAAACTTTTTCTTTTGAAGTTCTCGGTCTATTGAGGGAACCAAGATCAACCCCTTGAGCACTATAGCCTGCTGATTGATATGCGTAATTAAGTGCTCCAGCTTCTAGAGAAACACTGAAGCTTCCTCTTCCGGTCATTAGCACTAATTCTGGTTTAAAACTACCCGCTTGATCAAGAAACACGGCCGCGGCAAAATCCCAGTTTACATTGGCGACGATAAAACACACTTCAAAATTGTCATCGTTGATTTTTAATGAGCGATTATAAATTTTAACACCAAGTTTATCTTGGTTTAAAATTCCATCATGTGCAAGAGTGTTATTTGGCTTGAGTGGATGATTGAGATTTATTTCAGCAGGAAAAAATTCTAGATCGGCCATAGAAGAAACAACCGCACCAGAGATATTGTAGTTAACTCCAGAAAAAAGTCCAAAGCCGGTTAAGATCACTCGATGTCCAGATCCCTGGGCCTTGCATCCAATATTAACTGACTCTTTTTTATAGGCTTCAAAGTCACGAGCAACATTGAGATTTCCCGCTTTGCCTAAATCTGTTTTGGGACTAATTGAAATTGAGGCTAAAGTTGAGTTAGATAAAAATGTCGATAATATTAAAGACAAGAACATAGCTGTATCCAAAAATAAGTGGTTCTCACCTCTTAACAGGCATAAGTGTTTAATTCAATTGCTCGTGTAAAGTTTACGTTGCTAAAAATTTCGATAAAATCAACAAAATTATTTGGAGGGCATTTTTAAAAAGGACTGCTAACCTTGAGAGAACAGTTGAAGAATCAAATGAGCGCTTAAATATATTTTCCTAGCGAGTTGAAAAACAGGTTTCAAAATTAAATCGATTAGTTGACGATATGCTCGATGTCTCTCGTATTCAAAGTGGCCAACTGACTCTTAGTCCCCAAAAATTTGAATTACGTGAACTTGTTTCAGAAGTTTTTAGCAATTTAGAAGCACAATTTTCCAAAGCAAATATTCCTCTTCCAGGTTTTGCCTGCAATCAAGAAATGATAATGGTTGATTGGGATAGAGAACGGATAGAACAGGTTTTAATAAATATTCTCACCAACTCAATTCGCTATGGAAATGGCAAACAGGTTTTTTTAAATCTAATGGTAGATGATAATATGGCTAAATTTATTTTTAAAGACCAGGGAATTGGAATAGCAAATGAGAATATTGAAAAAATATTCCAGCGTTTTGAAAAAATAAAAAATCCGGTAGAAGTCAATGGGCTGGGACTTGGGTTATTTATTTCCAAACAAATAATTGAAGCTCATGGTGGAAAAATATGGGTAGAGAGTGAATTGGGAATTGGGTCTAAATTTAAAATTAATCTGCCATTTAAAATTTAATTTTTTTGATTGTGAGCAGACAACTGATGTTAAATTAACAAAAAAAATGGCGATTAATTCGCCATTTTTTGTCTTGAAAAAGGATAATGTCGATCTAAAAAATCATTTTCTCTCTCGTCCAATTTAAAATGACTCCTCAATCTTCGAATATTAAAAATTTCTTCAAAATCTAAAATTTTATAGACAATTTTTAAATAAATCGCTGGTGACCAGAGATGGGCATAT
>CANFHC010000053.1 GCA_947446575.1 Bacteriovoracaceae bacterium
ACTAATTTTTCCTTCTTTACAATATTATTACTTTTTTTCGTAACAGCTTTTTTCATATTATATCCTATTATCGGTCAATTCAATTAAAAAGTTACAAAAATTCGTAACCAGTTACATTCTTTAGTAACTACATACAACTTGGTACTATTTGCCTTTACTATTAAAAATTGGAACGACTCCAGTATAGTAAAGATTTTGTCCACCGTCACCGCCAACTCCTCTGTGTGCGTAATCATCATTAAAAAAGCTCTTTAAAAATCGTGGTTAAAAAATGGTTAAACTTGCTTAAAAACCAACCATAATTGGCAATAATAGATCACAATTGAAGACGGGTTTTTTTTAGATTTTTATTAATGAAATTAGATGATTAGTCGTGATTCTGAGAGCTTAAAGTACAGTGAGAAAAAGTGGATTTGCAAATCTCGTCTCGGGCACCATTTTTAAAATTCCTTTTCATATTAACATACTTACAAAATTTTGAAACTCGCGGGCCCCGTTTTAGCCCCAAAATTTACAACATTCGCTGCTTGATCCAAATGTTCTGGTGCTAGATGAGCATATCGTTGAGTCATTTCCAAGCTGGTGTGGTCTAAAATCTTTTGGAGATCGTAGATGTTTCCATTGGGCTATCCTAGGTTTGCAGTGGATAAATCATAATCAGAGGAGCAGTGATAGATTTAACTGAAAAAGCAACAAACTAGGCAAAAGAATCTGACTCAGAAACTTTGAGATGTCTAAATATAGGTTGGTTTGAAATAAAAAAATGATTCGTTTCCTAATGGTTCTAAAATGCTTCATGAGTTGGCAACTGCTTGCTTATTGATCCAGAAAGGCCAAAATCCCCATTTTTTACTGCTTGTATTGAAAGTCTTAGTCTTTCATCACAGAAAAGAAAAAAGCCCCAAAAATGGGGCGTGCTATCGAAAGTCTTTACATTTTAATTTGAGGGCCGAGATCTTGATCAGTGGTTTAGACTCACTTATCTTGGGATTTAAGCTTATCACAAGCTTCTTCTGATTTAAGCTCACAGGCTTGTTTATAAAAATTGCGATAGTCGGTTGATATTCCATTTTTTTCAAGATGAATTTTTAAGCTTTTAAAAATGTTTTTATCTACTTCGCTTCCTTCCGAAATACTTTTTTCAATTTTTTCTGTAAATGAACCAAGTGCAAGACACCCCATCTGTTGATGGTTATCACACTGTTCTTTCATTCTCTTTAAAGAAGTTGACGATTCTCTTAATAAGGTTTCTTCTTGTTCAGAAGAGCTACATGTTTCTAAATTGTTCTTATTACAAACACTTTGAGCATTAAGTAATGTTTCTTTTTTATATTCACTTGGTTTTTCTTGAAATCCTATTTCCTTACATTTAGGGGAGAATTTTATTTCACAAGATTTTTTTAAATAAATTTTGTACTCTTTCGTATTGCCATTTTTTAATTCTAATTGGCTAAGCCCCCAGCATGATCCGTCGTCATATCCCAAGCATCCCTTTTTAAGGAATTCTCTTGCCTCTGACAGTTTGCCATCTTCCAAAAACAAATTCCCGATTGAGTTGCAATCCATAAATTGGCCATGATTACATCCTTGTTTAAAAGACTTAATGGCTTCTTCTTTATCCCCATTTTTGAGTTGGGCAAAACCTAAAAGCCCACAATCTGATGATTTGTTTTTATTGCACCCCTTTTTGAGAAGAATTTCTCTTTCTTTTTTAAAGAGTTCTTCATTTTTCATGGAGGATTTATCAGTATGAGTTTCTGCACACAGCCTTAAACAAAAAATTACCGACATCAGAAAAATACTTATTTTAAGCATAGAGTTACCTCATATTAGAAAACAGAAGGGGGCTATTTCACAAATCCAGATAGGGAGATATTATTTCACACAAAGAATATAATCAGCAATTTATTATTATCTCAATCTAATAGATAAATTCCAGCCGGTGAGTTGGCAATTGCGTGCGTTTCATTCTACGAACGGCAAAATCCTTATTTTTTGATGTTTGAGATGAAAGTCTTGGTCTTTTATCACATATAATAAAAAGGCTCCAAAAATAGAGCCTGAGATCTTATTCTTTGGTCATCGTAACTAATTTTTTATCGAAAGATAGTTTTAAATTCCTCAGTCTATAACACTATTAATCGAAACAAAATTTGTTATTAAAGACGAACGATAAATAAAAATGGCTCCAAAATTGGAGCCATTTTTATTTTGAATATAGTTTTTAATTCAGAAATTGATTCTAAAGTTAGCCTTTCAAAAATTGCCTTCACTACTACCGACTTAACTAGGTTTTAAAATGTAACTAGTTTAATTTTTTATGAAAAAATAACAAGATAATACTTAATGAAACGATGGAGTTAGGGCAATTTGCAAACTGATCCATATAATGCAAAATACTTGACCATACCTAACGGCTTATCGGAACTTATTATAAATTTTAAATAATTGTTAAAAATTCAACATTAAGATTTTTACCAAATATAATTTTCCATATATTCCCAAAACTGAGATAAGATTTTATCAATATCAAATGGCTTTTTTTTAGTGCAAGGATGAGGAGCTTTCACTAGGGAATACAGTTATTCATTCAATGAAAATATTTTGAGAGTTCTCACTCAGCGAATGTGGTAAATAGTTCAAGTATATCTTTTTTGGATTTTATTGCTGACAAACCGTAAAATAGCAAATGAGTTACCTTTAATTGCAGGTTTTTTATGAAATTGTTGTTGTTTCAAATTATTTTTTTTAGCGTGTCAACGTATGCACTCGAGTGCCCAAAGGACGATCAGTCAATTCCATTGTGCCCAACCAGCGGCAGCACATTGCTTGATGACACTTATCCAGTACAGTCCTATGTTATTTCCGATTCAGGTATTATTAAAGATTCAAAAACTTCAGCAGCAGTTCCTTTAGATTTTATCAGCAATATTGTTGATAGTTATTCTGAAAATAATTATGACAGACTACCTCAGATGATTTTTTCTACAAAAAATGAATCGGATTATATGGCATTAAAAAATCAGCTTTCAGAAAAGTTAAAATCAAAAAATATTCCAGAAAGCACCATTACAAAAATTTTAGGCCAAGTCACATTTCGATCAGCTAAAAGCTATACTTGGCAGCAAGATTATTTTGAATCATTCTTTAATCCTATTACAGGGAAGCCCGTTTTAAGAAAAGTCGCAGGCTATGATAAAAAGATGCATGTGAATACTGGCAAACTTGAAGATCTAACTGCTGCAGGACAGGCATGCGGAATAAGCACAGGTGAACCTCTTGAAGAAGATCCAAACAGTGAGTCTATTTCTGGAGAAATGGGTGGAAACATTGATGGCGCTCCTGGAGGATTTTGTCTTGTTGGTGATAATCAAGGTAATGATTACACAAAAAGTTTCTGCAAGAGTGATGACAATATCATTCAGCTGAATGTTTCATGGTTGAGTGTCGGGCATGTGGATGAGTTATTTAAAATTATTCCAACTAATATTAATGATGGAAGACCTAAGGAGTGCCAGTTCTCTTTAATGGCCGCAAGTCCTAACAAAGCACTCGAGCTTATGAAGTCGCCAAAATATGGAAAAGAAAATATTTTCAGCTCGGATGACAAAGTTGCGACTGAAAATCTAGACAATTATTTTCTGAGAAAACCATCGCCAAAAACAGAAGAAATGTTCTGTAAAACCTTAAAAGATATTAAAGAAATAAAAAGATCTGCCCCAGCTGCAAAACCAGCCGAAAGCATCCGATCTGTTTTCATGAGAACATTTTCATTTCTTTTTCCTGAAACACTTGCAGAAGATAAATTAGTCGTGAAAGAGACTCCCGATTCTTGTGAGTTAGGAGTTAAAAATACTAGCAATTACGATTATGCCAATGGACTTTCTAATAATAAAGATTTTATGACTCTCAATAATACCATTCAGGATTCTATTGATAGTGACAAAGCTAAAATCAAAGAAAACATTTTAAGTAGGCTTCCTCAGTGCAAAGCTTATTACGATAAATCAGTCCTGGATGTCCCCAATATATTCATGTCAAGCGGCGGTCGTCCGACTGAAGAAAATCCGCAGACTGGAAAACAGGAACTCCGTAAAGAATTAGGCATAGTAGATTCAGTTTATCCAAATCCTTCCAATTCTGTCGTCATGAACAAAACAATTTTGTTTCCCGACCCGGAAAATAAAGCGTTCAGCGGTTACCTGAGTGATGAAATGAAAAAAAGAGGAATGACGTATAAATCAATAACAACCTGGGACTATGCCCATCTAGGTGACGGTAATATTCATTGCTCATCTCATTCACTTAATCACTGCAGGGTAAAATAATGAAATATTTAATAATTTTTTCTATGATCCTCCCATATAATCTTTTTGCTACAAGTTCTAATAAAACCCTGCCTACATTGGTGTGCAAGCTCGATTCACGAACTATCGAAATTGATTTATCTCAAAAAATTACTTTGACTAAAGACAATGCTTATAAGGCAGAATTTTTTTTAGGAAATGCTATGTTTGGGAGCTGTCTTTTTAAAATAGTGAGAGAGTTCGATGCAAAAGGTAGTCAATCGCCTAAGAATCTAATTTTTCTTTCAAAAGAATCCTGTAAATTTATTTCAGAAAAACAAAGTAAAGATCTTCTGGTTGCGGATAAAGGAAGCATTATTTATAATTTGCGAGAGAAAGCAACGGTCGATATCTTATTAAAGCGACGAGCGTTAAAATGTATTTTTAAGTCCCATTAAATGTCAAAAAAAAATAATAAATAGATATAAAACTCTAATCTAAATATTTTAAATAAATGTATCATTTAAACCATTTTATCTTAATCATTTGCAGACGGTAAAATGCTATGATTTTTAATCTTTGTCTATAAAACCACTTCATGTCAGAAATAGACGGATGCAAAAACTTAAGATTTGCTAAGAGTAAAAAACTGGTCGGCGTTGATCCGAAACTTTGCAGGATGCGTTTATTCGACGACCAAAAAATTTCTCAAATTCTTGATAAGCCTTTTTATGCTTTTTAACACCGAATCCTTTCTTTATTTTTAAAAAAATATAATCTGGTTGGTAGATTTTCAGAATCTAAAACCTAATGGTTCTAACTTGCTGCTTGTTCGCTAGCCCTTCGTCATTCGATCCATAATGGGGAGGCAACCGCTATAGGTATGAGCAATTTACTAAGACTACGCCGACTTTCTCGACTTCATGGCCTGATCTAAATCCCAAGTAGCTTGTAAATTCATCCAAAGCTTTGGTGATGTTCCCAAGGCCTCTGCTAAATCAATGGCCGTATCTGCGGTAATGCCGCGCTTGCCTTTGATTAATTCGTTAAGTTTAGCTTTTGTCCATCCGAGCTTATCTGCAAAAGCTGCTTGAGTTTCCCCCATAGGCACTAAATACTCTTCTAATAGAATTTCACCTGCATGAAATGGATTTTTTGGTTGCTTACTCATAACTTCTCTCCCCTATATCCTAATGATAATCTATCACTGAAAGTTCTTCTGCGTTTCCATTGTTCCATCTAAAAACAACCCGCCAATGAATATTAATCCTAATTGAGTGGTATCCAACAAGATCGCCCTTTAGAACTTCTAGCTTATTCCCCGGTGGAACTTTTAAATCACTCAACTCAGCAGCGTCATGAATGTATAAAATCTTCCGTCTAGCGGTCCGATACAATTCGTTCGGAAAACTTCTGACTTCTTTAGATTTTCTATCTTCAAATAAATCATCTGCCAGTTTATTAGCAAAGCTCACAATCATAATACCACCATTATTATCGAATTACGATAACTAAGTAAATCATACACTATTGTTTTTACTTATTACCACTTTTTTAAAAATTTTTTAAGGTTTAAATCAGGGATAAACCCCTTCAAAAAGCTTAACAATTGATCATAATGGACAACAAAGAAAACCTTAGAACTTCAAGTTAAACTGCTAATAATATTGTATTTTGTAGTGATGGGTTGTGAAGTGCCATGAAGCGAATTTGGAGCCCTAGTAATTCTCGGCGCGGGCATATTCTTTTTCTTTCCTTATTATCAAACATTTATCCCACAATCTCAGCCCCGTGATAAAAACGTGGTTAAAAACATTTACTTACAATCACCATCAAACCAAGAATCACAACCTTTTTTTGTTTTTAAGCGATGAAAAAAAACCGATATTTTATTTAGATCATTTTTATCAATAGCCAACAATGTTGCAGAAAGACAGAAATATTTTTCATCAAACATGATTTTTTTCTATGTACTTCGATGCTCTTCACAAGTGTTTTTTGAAACAATCGAATTAAAGTCTAACCGAAGCTCCTTTCCTCCTTGTTTTATAACCATCTCTAAGTCACCAGAATTTTCTTTAAGTTCCTCACTGTAGCCGACATTAATACACTTTGATTCAAAGTTTTTACTTTCAAAACAAATCCATCTAGGCTCGCTACTAGGCACAGTATTAAATTCTCCGATGTTCGCTTTAAAGTCTTTATCGTGCATATCTACTTCTGTTGAAATTTCATAATCATTTGAAAGTAATTTCTTTGAATATTTATTTTGAAGAGAACTTATATTCGTGCATGAGGATAAAGATATTACAAGAATCAAAATAAATTTCATTTTTCCCTCTTCAGCTCTTT
Organism: Bacteriovoracaceae bacterium; assembly: GCA_947446575.1. Taxonomy (GTDB): domain Bacteria; phylum Bdellovibrionota; class Bacteriovoracia; order Bacteriovoracales; family Bacteriovoracaceae; genus Bacteriovorax. The sequence goes on from CANFHC010000053.1 coordinate 6,639, forward strand.
TAAATATTTGTTGAATTTCTGTAATATGTTTTTGTTATATGGCTTGCCGATTATTTTTTTACTAAGATTGCTTTATATTCCATCATCGCTTCACCCCACGTAGCAGGTCTTTTGAATCGAGCAGAAGCAGTTTCTTTTTTTCTGAAAATCCATCTAACTGCGGCACAGACTATAGGAACAATTAGAACACTATTTAACAAAAATTTAAATATTGAATTCTCCTCTCTTGAGAAAAAGGAACGCCTTCGGCGGCTTATATGGATTTTTTTTGGTAATTTTTAACGGATATCGATTACAATGAATGGAGCTTACTTATTTAAGGCTTGTTGAATTTCCTGAGTTGGGAAGCAAGTTGGCCGGACAGTCTGATAAACGAGTGCTGATAGTTGCTGGAAATGCAAATATTTACGAAATTGTGCTCAAGAAAGAGCCGTACATCATCATTCGAAATATAAAACCTCGAAGAACAGAATAAATCTATAAAATTTCATGATTCTGCCTTTAATAGCAAAGAGAACCCGACCAAATTCAGTTAGGGATCCATTAGATTTCCAAAAGTATACATAGTTCAAAAATCGCCTCTGAATATCTCTTTAATTATATTGCCTTTAACTTTCTATTATTTCTTATGATGCGTTCCTAATATTATAAGTTTATAATTAAATTCATTTATTTCTATTTACATATTTAAGGGCAATCTATGTCAAAACTATCTAATCCTTTTGAAAAACTACAATCATTAAAAAGTCTTCCAATTACAGATGAAAATGTAATGAAAAATCTCTATGAAGACTTATTGGCCATGAATCTCAATAGCACTGCAAGCGTTTTAGAATTTCAAAAACGTAGAGATTTAATTGAAAAACATATTGTTAATGAAATGGCAGAAAGCCTTTTCTTGATGACAACTGATGTAGCAAACGTGGAAAAGAAAAAAAGAAAAAATCACTACGAACAAATCATTTCCCCTCTTGCAAGAGAGTACGACGAAAAGTTAAATAAAAAATTTCTTGAATCAACTGTTGCTCAAAATCTTAGTGGACCATTTGAAATATTACGCAGAAATCAAAAAAATGAGATGACCCTGTTTTGCAAAGAAAATATTGAACTACAAAAAGAGATCGATAAACTTTCTTCTGAGTTAACAGAAATGCAAGGAAAGCTAATGGTTGAATGGATGGGAGAATTTATTCCGTTACCAGCAATTTACCCAAAAATGAAATCCACCAATCGAGATATTAGAAAAAAAGCTTTTGAAAGTCTTGGAGAAGCGAATGTTGCTATTGCCGAAGCTACAGATGAAATTTTTGATAGATTATTGGTACTAAGGCAACAAGTTGCTAAAAATGCAGGTTTTGAAAGTTATACAAAATATCGCTTTAGGGAGATGATGCGTTTTGACTGGGATGAGTCAGACTGCTTTGAATTTCATGCAGCAGTTAAAAAATATATTCTCCCACTCAAAGATAAACTTTTGGCAAAAAGAAAAGATCATCTGAAGTATAATTCACTTAAACCTTATGATTTAGGAGTGGATATACTTGGCAGAGAGGCACTCATGATTTATGAAAAGGGAGATACTGCATCTCTAATTGAAGGTGCTGGAAAAATTATCAAGGCAATTGATGACGAGCTTTATACTTACTTTTGTAAAATTAAAGAAAATAATCTTCTCGATTTAGATTCAAGAGAAAACAAAGCTCCTGGTGGATATATGGTCATGTACCCAGTATTTGAGCAAGCTTCGGTATTTTATAATGGTGTTGGACTGGCATCAGACTTAATGGTTCTTCTGCATGAACTCGGACATTGCTTTCATTATTTTTTAGGAAAAGACGTAGAGCCATTCTCTCTACTAAATTGGACCTCAGAAGTGGCAGAAGGTGGATCGATGAGTATGGAATTCATAGGTCTTGAAAAAATGAGTGAATATCTCGATGGAGATAAATGTGAAAGAATCAAAAAAGATCGCTTGGAAAGTATTATTGGCTTATTCACCATGACAGCAAGAGGGGATGAGTTTCAACACTGGCTTTACGCGAATCCAGGACACACAAAACAAATGCGAAGAGACAAATGGCTGGAATTGACTAGAGTATATAACCGGGGTGTCGATTATGAAGGTTATGAAGAAATATCATCTAAAATAGACTGGCAATTCCCTCACATCCTACAGATGCCTTTTTATTTCATCGATTATGCAATAAGTGAGTTATTGGCACTTTCAATCTGGGATCGCTATAAATTGAATCCAGCAGATGCTATAGCTCATTATAAAAAGGGTTGTAGTGCTGCCGCCTCGAAAACTGTTCCTGAGATTTATGAATTGTTTGGAACTAAGTTAAATTTTGGAGAGGATGTAATAATGCCTTTAGCAGAACGACTTGAGAAAGAACTTAAGTTGTAACTAAACCACTAATTAAAAATTAAAACCTTGTTCAATTAAACGAAGAATTTCGAATTATCATTTATTCTTAAATGCCCCGAGATCTTTATGGTCTCCGGGCATTTAAAAAATCAAAAAAATAATTTATTTTCTCACTTTCTTGTCAAATGGATTTGAATACT
>CANFHC010000054.1 GCA_947446575.1 Bacteriovoracaceae bacterium
CTTAATCAAATTTAAAAATCTTAGTTGCGTCTACGTGACCGTAGCGTATCCATTTTGTTTTAAAAGATTCAATTCGAAGTAAAAATTTTAATTCTTCACCTGGATTTTTGAGCTTGCGGATTTTTTTACATTCTTTCTTCAAAATCGCACGAACGTCTTTAGGAATTACACAAAGACCTCTCATTAAGTGATTTTGGCTTTCATAAGACAAAACTCGGCCAACGAAAATATCGTCCTTGATGATTGAAGGAAGAGACTCTCCTTTAGGAAGAGGAATTTTTTTGTCGTGTAACATATCGTAAAGAACGTCGAAACCACGAAGGTTTTTTCCTACATATTCATAGAGCGAATAATTAACACCCGAAAGTGATTTTGCGAGAAAGTCATCTACTGGATAATTAATTAAATAATCAGCGATTACTGTGCGCGTTCCACGCTTAGAAATAAATTGTAATACGTACCATTCATTGAACGAGTTCATGCGTGCTTCAAAATCATCATCATCATCATTGGCTTGACCAGTGATAGTGAAATATTCTTTCTTTGCTTCGAGCAGAGTTTCGTAGTGATTTCCCTGAGTATAAATATCCAGAGCTCTTAAAAAATGTTCTTTGAGTGACGGGTTCATATAATCCTTTATTTCAACCTAATTTCTATTCGTCAGTTTTTAGTACAGCGAGGAACGCCTCTTGCGGAACCTCTACTGAACCAACCATCTTCATGCGCTTCTTACCTTCTTTTTGCTTTTCAAGAAGTTTACGTTTTCTAGAAATATCACCACCGTAACATTTTGCTAGTACGTTTTTTCTAAGGGCCTTAACAGTCTCACGCGCCACTATTTTAGCACCAATTGCAGCTTGTACTGCAACATCAAACTGCTGACGACCGATTAATTTTTGCAACTTCTGCACCAGGTCACGTCCTTTATAGAACGCATTGTCACGGTGACAAATAATCGACAGCGCATCAACATTGTCTCCGTTCAATAAAATATCGACCTTTACCATGTCGGAAACTGCATACCCTTTGAATTCATAATCCATCGAAGCATAGCCCTTAGTCATGCCTTTTAGTTTATCATAAAAGTCAAATACCATCTCCGAAAGTGGAAGATCGTACATAACTTGCACGCGATCAGCTGTAATATATTTAATCTGATTTTGAATTCCCCGGCGCTCTTCACATAATGTAATCATGCGCCCTACGTATTCGTTAGGACAGTGGATAGAAAGACCAACCATTGGTTCTTGAATCGATTCAATTTTTCCCGGCTCTGGCATTTCACTAGGATTAGAAATCGTAATTTCTTCTCCATCCGTTTTTAAAACTTTATAGCTCACCGATGGAGCTGTCGAAATCAAAAGCAGATCGAACTCGCGCTCTAATCTCTCTTGAATAATATTCATGTGTAATAAACCTAAAAATCCACAACGAAAACCAAATCCAAGGGCCGCTGAACTTTCTGGTTCATAAGTAAAAGAAGCATCATTAAGAGCGAGCTTCTCTAGTGCATCCTTAAGATTTTCATAATCAGTAGACTCAACAGGAAAAATCCCACAAAATACCATGGGTTTGACTTCCATGTATCCCGGAACGTTTGGAGTTTCTTTTTTGTTGGCCATAACAATAGTATCGCCAACACTGACGTCACGAATAGTTTTAATACCACAAATTACCATTCCTACTTCACCGGCAGTAAGTGAATCAAGCTCTGTAAAAAATGGCGAGTTCACACCAAGCTTTAAAACTTCATATTCCATTCCGGCATTTTTCAAAAATACTTTGTCTTTTTTTCTGATTGTTCCTTCAACCACGCGCACGAGTATGACGACACCTTGGTAATTATCAAACCAAGAATCAAAAATCAGCGCTTGCAAATCTGTATCAGGTCTACCAATTGGTGGTGGGATTTTTTTAACAATCATTTCGAGCAGGTCTTCAATTCCTAGACCACTTTTAGCGGAAACTAAACAAGCGTCACTGGTATCGATACCAATTATGTCTTCTACTTCTTTTTTTACGCGCTCAGGATCAGCGTGCGGTAAATCGATTTTGTTAATGACGGGAACGATTTCTAAATCGTTATCTAAGGCCATATAGACATTGGCCAATGTCTGAGCTTCTACACCCTGAGAAGCATCAACAACGAGAAGAGCCCCATCACATGAAGCAAGGGAGCGCGAAACTTCATAGGAGAAATCCACATGGCCCGGAGTATCGATCAAGTTGAAATAATAAGTATTACCATCTTTTGCTTTATAGGGAATCCGAACAGCTTGAGCTTTTATTGTAATTCCGCGCTCGCGCTCAAGTTCCATATTATCAAGAAGTCGATCTTTTTTCTCTCTGGAACTTACGGCTAAAGTTGCTTCCATGATACGATCAGCGAGAGTTGATTTCCCGTGGTCGATATGAGCGATGATAGAAAAATTGCGAATAAACTTTTGGTCCATTATTGCCTGCATTTAGATTGTATCATTTAAATTGTATAAGAAGACGGAAGAGCATATCATTAGAATTTAAAATCAGGAAATTTAATAAGTGATTATATTATGAAAATAGACTTTCGCATCGAACATATTGACCCTCTTGGGCAAGGCGTATCAAAAGTGGGTGACGTCGTTACCTTCGTTAAAAAAACTCTTCCCAATGAAACTGGGACCGCAGAAGTTTATTCTTCGAAGAAAGGAGTGCGTTTTGCTAAATTAAATTCACTTGTTGAAACTTCTCCAGATCGCATTGAAGCAGAATGTGTGCATTATTCAAAATGTAACGGCTGTGATTACCAACACACAACTTACGAAAAAGAACTAGAGTATAAAAAGCAGGCCCTCACTAGGCATTTGTTTAAGTTCCCTGCTGCGCCCATGACTGTGCATGGTGCCAAGCGCCGTTTGAATTACAGAAACCGCATCCAACTGCATTACGATAAAAAGAAAAAGCTATTAGGCTTAATGGATGAACAAAATAATATTTTGCCAGTTCCTCAATGCAAAATCATTGATCCGAGTATAGCTTTTGAATTGCGCGCTTTGTACGAAGCTGACAATTGGTTAAAGGTTGTGGCCAAAGAACCACCGAAGGGTCACATCGAATTGTATGCAAAAGATCAGGACAAATCTGGTCACAATGTTAAAATATCTATGAATCGCCCTTACGCTAATGGCGGTTTCACTCAAGTCAATTTTGAAATGAATGAGCGCTTGCGCGACTGGATTCAAAAAACGGCCAACACGGTTATCCCCCCTAAAGCAGTCATTTATGACCTCTTTGGTGGAAACGGAAATATTTCTAAGAAATTTAAAAACACGACAATTGTCGTAGATAAATACAGAACGACTCCTCAGGCAGACGCTCACCAGAGATTCTTCTCTATTGATTTGTACGATAAAAATTCAGTGAAGGCCCTTATCGCCCTAAAGAATGAAGGTGTGCCACGCCCAACTTGGCTTTTTATTGATCCACCACGTTCTGGTCTTAAAAACCTAGAAGAATTTATTGTGGAATTTAAACCCGAAGGTTTTATCTATATCGCTTGTGAGCCAACTAGTTTTGCAAGAGATACACTTTCCATACTGAAAAACTATGATCTTTTAAGTGTAGAGCTTTTTGACTTATTTCCTTCGACAAAGGCATTTGAGACAGTTGGGATATTTACAAGAAAGAAAAATAACGAGTAAAATAAAAGCTACTAGTCATCTTTTAGGATATGAGGTTCTAAATGAAATACCATGGATTAATTGGTTTATTCTTTTTAAGCGCAATACTACTCACTTCGTGTGCTAGCAATGAGCTGGCAGAAAAATCAGTTGAGCAAAAAAAAGCTGAGCTTTACTACGGTCAAGGGACTAACGAACTTATCAAAAAAAATTATTCGCAAGCTTTAGTTAATTTACTAAAAGCAAAAGAATTTGATCCCAAAGACGCACAAATAAGAAACAACCTCGGAATGGCCTATTATTTCCGCGAGCAACCGGAGCTTGCAGAAAAAGAATTATTAAAGGCTCTTGATCTTGATAATAAAAATTCAGATGCCTTAGTTAATCTTGGCTCAATCTACATGGAAAAAAAGCGCTACAAAGAAGCTCGCGAGATGATGGAGCAAGTGGCCCTTGATTTAACTTACTCTGCCCAATTTAGAAATTATTACAATCTAGCTGCTCTTTCCCTCAAAGAGGGAGATAGAAAAGAAGCTTTTACTTTTCTCTTAAAATCGATCAAAGAAAAAGATGATTACTGCCAAGCCCATTTTAAACTTGGAGAACTTTACACTGAAGAATTGAAATTCAAACAAGCTTTGAGCTCTTTCCAAGAAGCAACTAAAGGCACTTGTGTAAATGAGCCTGCTCCTCACTATCAACAAGCTTTAACTCTTATGAATTTAAATCGCTATGAGCAAGCGCGAATGAAATTGAAAGAAATAATGGGAAAATTTCCACAAACTCGTTTTAACACACTGGCGAGTCTTCAGTTAAAAAAAATCTCTAATGATATTAGAGAACAGACTGCTAAGGGAAATTTACAAACTGAAATAATTAAAGAATCTAAAACAATTGAATCACCTAACTTTTAAAAAATTATGATTGAAGAAACAAACACACCACTTGAAAAAGTAGAAATTGAAGAAACAGAAATACTAGTCGAGAATCCGAGTGATGAGCATCATTCATTGGCTGATGCCATTGTTAGCCATCAAACAATCGGAGAACTCTTAAAAAGTAAACGCGAAGAAAAAGGTTTAAATTTAAAAACTATTTCCCAACAAACTAAAATTCATATGGGCTTGTTAGAACATTTAGAAAATAACGAGTTGGCCAAACTTCCTAGCAAAACGTATGTGCGAGGATTTGTAAAATCAGCTGCAAAAATTTTAGGAATCAAACAAGAAGTGGCCCTTGAGGTTTTAGAAGCGACTTATAATCGTGAACACAAAAATATTAAGAAAGAAAAGCCCAATTTCGAAATGAGAAACGAAGCTGCTAGAAATACTCTTTCAACAATTACCGCGACTCCATTAGAAACAGTAAAAAGTGTAACCGCTTCCTCTAGTGCATTTTTAGCAAAAGCCGCGGTTGCTATTTTAGTTATCGGAGTAGTAGGTTTTAACGTAAAAAATCTACTTGATCGCTCTGCAGAAGAAAGAATGAAACTTCCCCAAGTTTTAAGCACAATTCATCAAAAAGTAAAAACTACTCCAAAAGTTGTTGTCCCAAAAGTTGCACCTAAAACGGAAGCAGAATTAGAATTGTTGGCAAAAGCTAATCCAATTCAAGTAAATATCATCCAAGATAAAAAAGATACCAATCAGAAGGCTGAAGTTACAATTAATGATGTAAGTCTTAAAAATATCTCTCTTGGTGAAAAGCAATTCACTGAAGATACTTCTATGGCCCCCGATAAAATGAATGAAATTTTTCCTGCACGCTACAAAGTTCTTCCAACTAAAGGTGTAGAAAATGTTTTCCTTAATGCTCTGGATGGAGATTCTTGGATCACTTACAAAGTTGATGATAAAGAAATAAAAAAATATGTTCTACGCCAGGGGCGCAGTGTCTTCATGCGTGGAGAAAAAATAAGACTATTTATTGGGAATACTAAGTCAATAAAAGTTTTTTATAATAATAAACTGCTTAATTTAAATGCCAAAGGCAGTACTAAAAATCTCGTCTTCCCAGAAGAGTTGAAAACTAAATTCATGAGTCCTTTATTTGTTTTTCAAAAAGATGGATCAGTTGTAACAAGTGACGAGTATATTAAAACGAATCAACCAACACCGAGTACTACGAATGCACCGAAGACTCCTGTGCTAGTTCCCACGACTTCACCTGCTCCAGCTCCTTCAAAGAAGTTATAAGTTTTATCCGGCCCAATCCAATCTTTTATAAAAGTGTAGAGCTATAAAAAAAAGAAGGACACTGGGCCCAAAGTTTGCGACGGCAGGATCTAACTTCCCTCCTTGGGCCAAGCTGATCAAGAAAAAATAAAGAATATAATAGCTGATTAAAAAAATTAAAGCACGGGCAGAATTGTTTCCACTTCCCCCTCTTCCTCGTTTTATTCCCAATGAAAATCCTAAAAATATAAAGAGTATTATTTGTGGAACAGTTGCATACCTTGAGAAAAGTTCAACTTGAGTTCTAAAATAAGTGAGCTTCAAATCTTTTATAACGTTAGCTTCTTTTTTTTCTTTTAGTGCATCCGAATATTTGATTCTTTTTGTCTCGATGATTTTTACTAATTCAGCGTTGGTTTTCATGCTGTCTTTATCAAGTAAGGTAGTCGCAAAATCAGAGTTAAAAACTGGGAAATCGTATTCTTTAAAGAGAATTTTTTCTACTTGTTTGCCTGTTTCATCCATCTTAATAATATTGCCTTCGTTTAAGTGCAACCTTAGATTTGGAGCATGCCATTGATCAGCATAAACTTTTATTAAAGAGCCTGAATGAGCAAAAATAATTCTTTGTTCAGTTTTACTTTTGTCTAATAAATGCAAAAAAACTTCTTTAAAATTATTCCCATCATCTGAGACTTCTTCAGCAAATAATGTGGCGTTAGGAATATCTGTGAAAAATTGTCCTGATTTAATACTGGTAAGCATTCCCGCAGATGTAAGTTTTACGATGGTATTTTTAAAGGCAGCATTGGCCTTAGGAATGAAGACGCTATAGAGCGAATGAACAGTGAAGGCAATCAGCAGGCTTGAGAGTAAAAATGGCATGTAGATTCTAAGCTTCGTCATCCCAAATGAGCGCATAGCAATGATCTCTGAATCCTCACTAAGTTTGTTGAGTGTGTAGATTGTGGCAAAAAAGGCGGCCAAAGGAACTGCTAGTGGGAAGAATGACACACTTAGGTTCATTACCATTGTAAGAACAGTGAGGACATCAACGCCCTTATTAACAATCAAGCCAATGATACGGAACATGTAAAAGGTGATCAAGAAAGCGACGAAAAAAACAAACCCTAATACAAAGGGTGGAAGAAAAGTCGAAGCTAAATAGCGAGTAGTTACTTTTATCATAGACTGTGTTATTTTAGCCCCAATTCGAATATTTTGACACTTTTACTCATAACTTATCGGGAGCCTTATGAAAATTAATTTGAGTTTCGAAGCAAAACAATCAGGTACTGAGCTTCATATCTATTCTTGTTTCAATAAAATAAAAGAAAGCAAAGAAACAAAAGCTGCAAAAAAATCTACTGCAAAGTCGTCTACTAAGCCAGAAAAAGTTTTAGCACACTCGCACTGGCCAGAAGAACTTTTAGAAGCATTTGAGCATTCTGTTGCTTCAAAGCACTACAAAGGCGAAATGGGAGAAATGTTTTCACTAACTTTAGTTAGTGGAGCTTCTGCAATAATTGTGGGCCTGGGCGATAAAACAAAATTAACAAAAGAAATAGTTAGAAGACAAATGGCCCACGCTTATAAGGCCATCTCTAATAAATTTGTGGACGCTACTTTGCACATCGATGGATTCTTAGTTAAAGGTCTCGCAGAAGAAACTATTACTGCAATGGTTGAAGCACTTCGCATGACTTCATATGCTTTTGACCGTCACTTAGCTGTGAAGAAAAAAGTTAAATTAGAAACTTTAGTTTTCGCTACTAATGAGAAAAAAACTTCTGCTAAAAAATTCGAAGCTGCGATTGCTGAAGGAAACACAATCGGAGACTGTATTAAAGTTGCTCGCGATTTCGTTAATGAAGCTCCAAATATTCTTCACTCTGAAGCGTATGCAAAAGAAGTTGAAAAAGACGCTAAGACTCTTAAGAATGTAAAAATTAAAATCTTAGGAAAAGCTGAACTTAAAAAAGAAAAAATGGGAATGTTTCTTTCAGTGAATGCGGGATCAGCTTATGAGCCTCGCCTTGTTCACTTAACTTATACTCCAGCTAAAGCGACTTCAAAAACAAAACATGTAGCTCTTGTAGGTAAAGGATTAACTTTCGATACAGGTGGATATTCATTAAAGCCAGGTGCTTCAATGATGAACATGAAATTTGATATGGCCGGATCTGCTACAGTTTATGCGGCTTTTAGAGCAGCTGTCCTTTTGCAACTTCCAGTAAAAATTTCTTGTTACTTAGCGATGACTGACAACGCTGTTAACGAATTAGCAACTATGCCAGACTCAATCGTAACTGCTCGTAACGGAAAAACTGTAGAAATTTTAAATACAGATGCTGAAGGCCGTTTAGTTTTAGGTGATGTTGTTAATTATGCATGTGACTCAAAACCAGATGCTTTAATTGATGCAGCAACGTTAACTGGAGCAATCTTAGTTGCTTTAGGAAATGAAGTTTGCGGTTTATTCTCTAACGATCAAAAATTAGCTGACTCACTTTTAAAGTCTGCTAAGAATGTTGATGAGTACATGTGGCAATTACCAATCATCGACGAACACAAAAATGATATGAAAGCGCTTGTTGCTGATTTAAAAAATATCGGTGGCAGCTCATTTGGTGGATCTGCTAAAGGTGCAGCTTTCATTGAAAATTTTGTTGAGGCAGGAATCTCTTGGGCCCATTTAGATATCGCTGGTATTGGCGACTCTCAAGGTCACTTGCCTTATTGCCCAGCTAAAGGTGGATCTGGAATCGTCATCAGAACTCTTGTTGATTACCTGAAGAACGTATAAGCCAATGTCTAAGTTTAAAATCGTATTAGTAGCGCCTGAAATTCCCGGTAATACCGGGAGTATCGGGCGCACTTGCGTTGCTCTTGATCTAGAACTCATTCTCATTAAGCCACTCGCTTTTGATATCGATGAAAAAGCTGTCAGAAGAGCAGGTCTTGATTATTGGAAGTATGTAAACTTAAAAACCTATGAGAGTTTTTCTGAATTTTTAGAAAAAGAAAATCCTTCAAGAAATCAGCTCCACTTCTTTTCAAAAACAACGAAGAGGAATCTCTTTGATGCCAAATTCTCTAAAGATTGTTATTTAATTTTTGGAAGTGAAACTAAAGGGCTTGGTTCTGCCATCCTAGAAGAATACTCACAAGAGCTTGTGTGCCTTCCGATGTACTCAGAGCATATTAGATCACTTAATTTATCCAACGCTGCTACAGCGGCGGCCTACGAAGCCTTACGCCAAATTGATTTTGCTTAAGCCGATGGACTTACTAATCTTGAAACAA
>CANFHC010000055.1 GCA_947446575.1 Bacteriovoracaceae bacterium
AAAAAATATTAAACTTCATGAATCTTCTCCTTAGATGATTTAGTTAGTGGAATAAGATGAATCCCAAGATTATAAACTCTCGTCTTCTCTCCTTCTCCCATAAATTCAGACATGCGCAATCTGAATTTTTTAATTTCTGCTTTTGCTGCTTTCATTTTGTCTTCATTAATTGCAATAGTGATAGAAGTGATGTCGCGTTCATGGATGTCATCATTTTCTAGTGAATGAAGGGCCTTTTCTAAAATCTGTTTTTGAAAATGACGAATACCAGCTGAAGCAATATCAGTGGTTGTTGAAAAATGAGTTGCTGTTCTAAAGAGTCTCCCCTCATCATTACGGTCTAAAATTTCCAAACGAATTAAGCGCTCAACTGCGAGCTTAACTTCAAGTTCACTAATTGATAGCATTCGCGCCATCCACTTGTGATCCTCTCTAAAATTTTCAACATATAACAACTGGGTAATACCGTAGTGGTACCACTCTTTCATGGCATTAAAACAATCTATACTTAACTCTTTTTCTTTTTTCATTTCATCCGAGTGATCATCAGATTTATGAGTTAGATAAAATGAATAAAGTATTTCTCTTTCCTCTGGACCTAAAACTAGCGCGTCCGCTATTCTTACTGCCAGATTAAAAGTCAGCTTTCTTTTTCCAGAAAGGACTCGAGATAATACAGCCGGACTTACGTCAACTAATCTGGCAAAGGCCCGCATTGAAAAAAGTGGGTTCTTTTTCGACTTAGTCTCCAGCAAGTTAGCAAGCCAGGTTTGTGATGAGTGCGACTCAAGTGTGTTATGTATATTTGTTTCCATAAATTTATTATCGTTATTTTTAAAAAATTTGAAAGTCTTTTGACAACAAACTGTTACCATTTGGATACATCTGACTAAAAAGATCAGGTGACATAAAGACTAAAAAGGTTGGGATACAAGCTGTTGACTGAAAAAAACAATGGAATCATTTTATCCGGTAACAGCTCAATATACCTTGTATAGACCATATACTTTTTTCTAATTAAAATAATTAAAACTCATTCTATATAGGATAAATCGTATGCCATTACCTAAGTTATTTTTCTCTGTAATTTGCGCAACTCTCTTAACTTCTTCTTCAACATTCGCGAAAGATGACCATGCCGAACATGCTGAGCATGCAGCGACTGCCACGAAGGTAGAAACAACAAAAGAAGCAAAACACGAAGAACATAAACGCAAAGCTTCAGACATCACGGGAGAAAAAGCACTATCAATGCTAAAAAATGGGAACACTAGATACACTCGTGCTCATAATCGCAAAGATGGCGCTGGCAAACTTGATCGTGAAAAATTACTAGAAGGACAAAAACCTCATGCCATCATACTTTCTTGTAGTGACTCTCGTGTGCCACCGGAGATTGTATTTGACCAAAAGTTGGGAGAAATTTTTGTAGTGCGTACTGCGGGTGAATCAATTGATTATTCTGCCATTGCTAGTATCGAGTACGCACTTATGCATTTAGGAAGTAATTTAATCGTCGTTATGGGACATGAATCATGTGGAGCCGTTAAAGCTGCCCTTGCAACTTTAAAAGGTGGAGACGCTGGTAGCCCATGGCTTAACAAATTAGTTGCTGACCTTCATCCACATTTGAAAAGATTTTCTGAATTATCTCAAACTGACGGTGTAGTTGTAGAGAGCTGGGCCAATGTCGAAGGAGTCGCTAAGGATTTAATGGATCGTTCTGAAATTGTCAGAAGATTAGTTGAATCTGGCGATGTGAAAATTCAAAATGCCTTATACCGCTTGGGTTCTGGCACGGTAGAGTGGCGCTAATTTATCTTTGATTTTATATTTTGTGGTATCGTCCAATAAAAGGGCATACCACAAAAGCATGACAAAACTAAAGTTCCCTACTTCCAAAGTTGCATAGATCAATGCATGCAAGAATATTCCAAAGAAAATATAATAAATTCTAAATCGAGTAAAAATTAAAAACAAAAAAGAAATTTCGAAAATTAAAGTGAGATAATTAAACAATCTGACTGTCCATAAAAAGTTCTTCACTAAAAACAAATTAATACTCAAGTTTTTGGCCATAATAGGCCAAGAAATAATATATTCTAATGCAGATCCATTGAGGAAATTTGGATCAGGCAATTTCTTAATCCCTGCCCAAAAATAATAAATTCCTAAAAAAACAATGAGACTATTTTTAAACCAAGGATCATAACTATGCTTTTTATTCATTGGGAGAAAAAAGAAACTTAAAAAAAACAAATTTAAAATAGGTTGAGGCTCATGAACAATAAATGGATTCCATTCATAAAAAGCAAGATTAATCACATAAAACACGACCAATCCCCAGCGGTTTAAAATTCCCTTATAGAGCATAATTAATAATGAAAAAATCACTGCCATTAAAAACCAGCGCCATGAAATACCATCAAATACATTTAAAAGATTATTTGAATCTCCCCAGTAACTTCTATTCATCCAACCATGGGCACCGAAAAAATCCTGCATCCGAGGAAACAAACTTATATAATAAAAAATTTGTACAAGTGCCAAGCCTTTTCTAAAATAGATAATTTCATTGGGGGTGTCTAGATTTTCACTGGACATCTATACTCCACTCCAAATCCAACATTCTGTGATTGAATTTTTTGATCAACCTCTAATGCTTCCCATGATATAATAATTTTCTTGGTGTAATCTTCTAATGAACGACAAAGATAGTACTGGGCTGTATTACATGAACCAGTCAGTTCTCGACATTCACTCATCCATTGAAATGGGGCCTTAAATTCATACCAACCAAGATCCTTTCCTTCGATCGTACCTAGGCTTTTTATAGTTTTATAACGGATTATAAAAATTTTTTTATAATAGGCTTCAGATCTTTGATTGGGTTTAAGCATGAGGGCCATATCGGCAGTAAAGGGAGTCATTGGTATATCCACACCAAGATTATGCACACGAGCGATAAGTTCACTTTCTGTTAGATGAGCTGAAGCAATGATAAGAATAATCAATGCTGAAAAAATGAATCGATAAAAATACTTCAGTATCATTACCTAATTATAACTATTTTCATAAAATCTGCATGAAATAAATAAGCCCTCGCAAAAAAGCCTATAAGAAGAGAACAACAGATCGCCGCAAAATTTTTCAATGTGGTAAACACACATCATTTTCAAATAAAAAAGGCCCACATTTCTGCGGGCCTTCTTTAACATACATCTTAGTGGGTTAAACTCTTTTGTACGATTACTTTAGATCTTTGAATTTATCAGCAAGAGTTGCAGATTTTACTCTGTCTGTTTGCTTATAGTCTGCACCAGTATGAGCTGCAGCTTTAATAGATAGAGCGATTTTCTTCGCTTCTTTATCAACAGAGATAACCATAGATTTTGGCTTATCACCTTTTTTGATAACGTCAGAAGGCTTTTCTACTCTTTCTTCAGAAAGTTCAGAAATATGGATTAATCCTTCGATACCAGTTTCAAGCTCTACGAATGCTCCGAAGTCCGTTACACGAACAACTTCTGCTTCAACAACTGTTCCAACTGGGAATCTAGATTCGATTTTTTTCCATGGATCTTCCTCTAATTGCTTAAGACCAAGAGAGAATTTTTGGTTTTCTTTATCAACGGCTAAAACCATTGCTTCTACCATTTGTCCTTCTTTGAATTCAGCAGCTAGTTCGATATTTTTTCTTGTCCAAGAAATATCTGAAACGTGGATTAGAGCGTCCATATCTTCACCAACTTCAACGAATACGCCGAAATCAACAATAGATTTAACTTTCCCTTTAACTTTGTCCCCTACTTTGTATTTCGCTACTAGAGCGTCCCAAGGGTTTGGTTGAAGTTGTTTTAGACCAAGAGAAATTCTCTTGTTTTCAACATCTACGTCCAATACTTGAGCTTCGATTCGCTCACCTGCGTTGAAGTGTTTAGTTGGGTTTTTAATTTTGTTTGTCCAAGACATTTCAGAAACGTGGATTAATCCTTCGATTCCGTCGTCAAGTTCAATAAACACACCGTAATCTTTTACAGATACGATTTCACCAGCAACTTTAGTTCCTGGGATGTATTTAGATTTAGCTTCTTCCCATGGATTAGCTTGAACTTGTTTTAGACCAAGAGATACTCTCTCTTTATCTGTATCAAATTTAAGAATCTTAACTTCGATTTCATCACCGATGTTTAGGATATTGCTTGGGTGTTTAACTCTTCCCCATGACATATCTGTAATGTGAAGAAGACCGTCGATACCACCAAGGTCAATGAACGCACCGTAGTCAGTAATGTTTTTAACGATCCCTTTAACAACCATTCCTTCTTCGATTTGAGAAAGAATTTCACCGCGCATTTTCCCACGCTCTTCAGCAAGGATGGCACGACGTGAAAGAACAATGTTCCCACGTTTTTTGTTAAACTTAATAACTTTGAATTCCATTGATTTCCCAATGTACTTATCAAGGTATCTTGTTGGACGGATATCAATTTGTGATCCTGGAAGGAACGCCTTAACACCGATATCAACTGATAGACCGCCTTTAACTTTAGCGATAACTGTACCAGTAAGAGGTTCACCTGATTCACAAGCAAGCGAGATTCTATCCCATGCTTTAAGAATTTCAGCTTTATCCTTAGAAAGGATAAGGTTCCCCATGTTTGATTCTAATTTTTCTAAGTAAACTTCGATTAAATCACCAGATTTAATTTTTAGTGTTCCATCGTAGTTTTGGAATTCTTTTACAGAAACCAATCCTTCTTGTTTGTAACCGATGTCAACTGTAACGTAATCTTGACCGATAGAAATGATTGTTCCTTTGAACACTTCACCTTCTTCAAAATTTTTAGAAACAGATGAGCTTAGTAATTCACTAAAGTCAGTTGTGATTACAGTTTCTACGTCTTCACCAATGACGACGTCATACCCTTTCATCCAACTTGCTTTCAGTTCTTGTTTTGTAGCCATAAATACCTCGAGAGAAATTTTTTTACCCCAAATTAGTAGTTGCCTACCAAAGTGTGGCCCCAGCGTAACTTTAAAAAAGTGTGACTAGATTTGAACCGCAAATATACTGTTTTCAGGGGGACTTGTCTAGAGAAGGTCATGCGAGTAAGTCATTTTTTCCGGAATAAACGGGCCCGTCTTTGAACTGTGCGGGTATAAAGACTCAGAAGTTGGATTTTATAGCTTTTATAAGAGTGTTCCCGCTCAATAAAATATTTATATAGTTGGGTTTTCTCTCTAAAAACGGCATTTCCGAGGATGATTTTCTCCCACTTGTCGCGAAGCTCTCTTGCGTCAAAAAGCTTATAGGTCTCGCCGACACCAGCGTATTCTTCTATGAGATCCTTTGTGCAAAAATTGCGTGCGAGGATTGCCGGAACTTCATTCATAAGAGCAGAAATAGCAAAGTCTTCAATTAGCTCTTTTTCACAATTGCTAATCCAAACGCCTAAGTGAGAGATGACTCCCACGATATCTTTCGTAGTTACAAACAAAACGTCTTCTTGCAACTCTTGTTCTTGGATCAGTCGCATAATTTCAGGCAGGATACTTATTGTTTGAAAATCCACAGCGGAAATGAGAACGAGTTTACTTTTTTTTCCAGCAGGCATTTTTTCATTTAAAACTTTTAGCGCTGACAACAAAGGAGTAATGAGTGCTACATCCGAAATTTTTGGAGAAACATAAGTTCCGGCTAAAAAATAATCTTTGTATAAATCAAAATTAATAGCGATGGCCTCAGGGTCAGTAGCCCCTTCCATCTTTATTCCCATTCCAAAATATTCAATTTTCTTAAGAGGTAAACCTAGATTTCCCTGCGCATCTTGGGTGAGATTTTTATTGGCCAATATAAGAGAATCAATGCGAGAAATAAGTGGGCGGTACCAAAAACGTTGTAACGGTTTATCGATAACATGATCTTGCGTGATCACTAAAGTTGTTAGGTTTTCTGCTTTTAATTGTACACTCAATGAAAAAAGTAAATTAAAGTCGTAGTAATGAACAATATCAATTTTTGTCTTTTTAGTGATCGTGCTTAGCGGAAAATGCTTATGAAAACTCGTAAAACGATTGAGAAAATGCTCTTTAAAAGGAATGATCTCTATGTCCAGACTGCGAGCAACATTAGCTAAAAAAGAGTCTTCATAGGTGCAAAGATAAATATTGTAACCGTGACTTTTCGCAAGGACAATATCGCGAAAAGCAAAGCGCTCTTTGGTACTCCAATCACGCGTTGGCAGTAGATAAAGAATATTTCGAGCGTACTTATTTACCAAAATCTAACCTTTATTTTACGAGCACACCTGGTTTGTATTCAACGAGCTCACCGTAAATAGAGCCCAATTTAACTTTTGCTTGAAATTTAAGCAGTCTTTTAGCTTCGTCGGCCGCATACCAAAAATTGATATCACCACTCTTTTGAAGGACTCCAGGAAAATGAGTCTCCGCTCGCAAACGGAAAGCTTTTACCTCTTTATCGTTAACTGTGATATTATCCTCTCCCATCACTTCAATCTTTAAAAGCCATGTTTCTCCTCTCGTTGAAACTGGAAAATCATAAAGGTCTCCTTTGTGTAATGGAAGACCACGAACAAATAAAAGAGCAGAAAAAGAATCTTGTAAATAACTAGGAATGTATTTTTCGAGATGCTCATCTTTATTAGCACCCTCTTTAACTCGTTTATAATAAGTCGAAACCTTTTGTTTTTTGAAATCAAAAAGTTGAAGGTCATCAACGTTTTGTTTTTTCTCTCTCTGAATAAGTGAGTATTTAATCGGCAAGTGTGTCGACTTATCAACAAAAGATTCAATTGTATCGTCTAACCAATAAAAATAGCGGTAAGCATCTTTTGATTTGAAACGGGCAAAATAGTGATAAGCCGTTTTGTCTCCTAATTTCACAATATCTTTTAAAGTCATTGTGATATAACCGGCCGTTACGCCAAGATAAGAAATGGCGAGTATTGATTGCTCTCCTTGATAAAAAGATGGTTTGTATTTTTCCCAAATTGGTTTTGAGATAACGTCATAATCTTTAAAACTTTGGGGATAATCACTTGGATAACTAGGACCTGAGGCTACCGATGTTGACTTCACAGCCTCTTTTTTTGTTGCTTCTTTTTTGTCTGCCTTTTTATTTTTTATTTTACCAACTGAAGACTTGGCTTCGAGAGTTTTATCCCCCCCGCCAACTTCATTTTTTACTTCAACTTCTTTATATTTATCAGCTTGATCTTTATTGATTTCAAATGAATTTACTAAATCCTTTTTTTCAGGATTGTTCATTAAGCTCTTTTTCTCATCTTCAAAGCTTCCGCATGAGCTAAGTACAATTAAAGAGAGAAGCATAAATAAAAGTTTTGAATTCATAAAAGTCGTCCGTTTAGTAAATATTTTTAAAACAAGAATCTATAATTTCTTTGGTTTCTTTTTCGCCTTTCATGAAATGGATATCTACTTCAAGAAAAACAATTGATTCATCATTAACGATTTTTTTAATCCGAACTATATCTTTTTCGGTCGTTACGATGAGAGCATCTTCACTTTTCGCGTACGATAAAAGTGAATTGATTTCATCTAATTTAAAAAAATGGTGATCGGGAAAAGATTCGGTAACCAGAATTTCTGCCCCTAAATCTTCTAGTAATTTAAAAAATGATTGAGGGTTCGCAATTCCTGCCATACAAATCACTTTGCGATTTCTAATTTGGTCTAAGCTATAAACCATATCGTAAGCTGAATTATAAAAACCATTCGGTCTAAACCCCACTTCGGCAAATTGAATTCCTGCAGGCAAATGAGGAAGAAGTAAATTTTTTAGCTCAATTACCTTTTCTGGTTTGGCTAAATCTGCTCTACCAATGACAATAAGATCAGCATCTTTTAGTGCGTGAAAACCTTCTCGCATATAGCCTAGTGGAGCAACTTTGTAGCGCGACAATGGCATCAGGGCATCGAATAAAACAATATTGAGTTTTCTTTTAATTTTTATATGTTGATGACCGTCCTCCAAGAGCACTACATCTGGACTAACTTTGGGGAAATAAAAACTTAAATTTTCACTTCGCTTTTTTCCAACAACAACTGTTGCGTCTTCTAAACGTCTCGCAAAAAGTAATGCCTCATCTCCATAATCTGTCGGATCAGGATTAATCTTTTTTCCAGAATGAATGAGACCACTCGAGTTTTCTAGTCGTCCTTTATAACCTCTCATTAAAATCATCACTCGTTTATTTTTTGTGTGTAGATATTCTGAAAGCCAGAGAGTGAATGGAGTTTTTCCAGTTCCACCGAAAGTGAGATTGCCTACTGAGATAATAGGAACAACAAAAGAGCGTTGTTTTAATATTCCATAGTCATAAAAAATACGACGGGTGTAATAAACCGCGCCCCATATCCACGAAATAGGTGTTAGGAATATTTTTTTAAGGAGACTGGTTTGATTTTTTTCCATATGAGTTTTTGATTACGTCTGCCATGTATTTTGGGATATCAACACCCTCGCCTCTAACTAAATTTTTGGTTTCTTTAAGGAGGCTTTTAAGCTCGCGGTACTTATCCTTATTATAGTACCAAAACTTAAAATGAGACACGATATTATAGCTGGTGACTTGATCTTGTAACAACTCTGGAAAAACCGTGCGATTTTGTATGATATTAGCTAAGCTGATATTGCCTCGGTACTTCACAATGACTTCATATATAAATTGATTGAGCAGAGAAGTTTTATAACAAACGACAGTTGGAACTTCAAAAAGAGCACAAGTGAGCGTCACAGTTCCGCTAGCAGCGAGCGCGAAATCTGCAACTTCTAGCGCCGAAACTAACTCTTCATTAGTATAAATT
>CANFHC010000056.1 GCA_947446575.1 Bacteriovoracaceae bacterium
AAGACTCAAGATTTTATCATCGAACAAGTTTTTAAATTTGGAAAAAACTAAAAAGGTTCCAGGAACCTTTTCAGTTTTTGATTTAATGACTTTAGCCTTTTGAATATTTCTCATTACTTAATTCTCAATAATTCATTCGAAATTTGCATTCATTCCCCTCGAGGGAAAAATGCAAATTTTAATTCAATCACCAATTGGACAAACAATAAGACTAGATCTTCACTATTTTTATAATTCCATCTTGCAAAAACATCCCACATTAAATGGTCACGAAAAAGATATTATAAACTCACTTGAATCTCCATTCACAATCAGAAGAAGTCGTCATGATTCAGACGTTTTGCTTTATTATTCGATTTTTGAAAATAGAATGCTTTGCTGTGTAGTTAAAACTACTGAATTATACAGTTTCTTGATCACTGCATATCCTTGTGATAGCGTAAAAATAGGAGAAGTTTTGTGGCAAAAATAAATTTAATTCACGACAATATTGGAAAAACTTTAACAATTCATTTTAGTGATCCAAGAGAAGAATATGCTTCAGAACTTACTGATGATGAAATTATTGTCATGAAAGATAGGGCCGGGAAAATAATCGGACTTGAAATTCTTCATTTTGATTTTGATCCTAATGAAGGAATTAATTTAAAAACTATTCCCGAAAAAATATCAAGCTAGTCCCCCCAAAAAGGTTCCAAAAGGTTCCAGGAACCTTTTTCAGTTAGAATTAGGCTTTTACAATAGAGAATAAAATGAGAACAGTTATTCAAGTAATCCCACGAAATGATTTTAAAGTTTATGTATTTTTCAATGATGGAAAAATTAAGCTCTATGATATGTCAACTCTGATTGGAAAAGGTGTTTTTAAGCAAATTTCAAATATAGATGTATTTATAAAAACTTGTACTGTTCTAAATCACACTCTTGCTTGGGATTTACTCGGAAATCGAGATGAGTATGAGTGTCTGGATATAGATCCATGTTCTATTTATTCTGACGGTATTGATGTTGATGATCCAACAAAAATTACAGCTTAAAAAAGGTTCCAGGAACCTTTTTTAGGAACCTTTTTTATAAAACGGATAAATTTAGAATTTTAGAAAATTTTCCTAACATCAGCTCTGCTTTTTCCCAAGACCCACAACACTCGGGGCTTAATGAAATCGTCAGTGCCGAAATCATGCCTGACTTTAGACCTAGATCAATCGACTCTGCAATTGATTCCACAAAATCATCACTAAACAACTCAAACTTCTCTGGAGCGGCCGAAAAAAAATAATCCAAATCCAAATTCACAATCCAACCAAAATCATTCACATACTTTTTCCCACTAAAAATCTCATGCATTCTTTTAGCGAGATCAAAAGGCTTAATCTCTTCTGATAACTCTTTCGAGGACCCCAAATGATGTGTCGAAGAAAGTGTTACTCCAATCATCTCTGGATAGTTTCGCAAAAAAACTTCAAGATAATTATCCCAACGAAAAAGTGGCAGATTGATATCTTCTTGCCTAGTTCTTCGATAATCTTCTAAGGATAATGTCCACAAATCATGATTAAAATTTTTGAGTGCCGACTCACTCATATCTGGATGAGCGTCGATATGAAATAAATTATAGCGTTTCTTTTTTTCTAAGACTTGAAACCAGCACCAAAGCGCCAAGCGATGATTATCCATGACAAATATATTGTCTTTTTGCCAGAGTACATTGTCTTGGCTAGAAGCAGATTCGCCACGATTTACAAGTGGGATCAGAAATTGACTCATCTAAATTCCTAATTAAAAAGAAAACACACTTTTAATCTATTAAATTAGTAACCCAATTTCAACTTCATTAATTTCACAAAAAAGGGCGAGGAAAACTCCTCGCCCCCAAAAAACCTACCGACGCAATTTTACCATATTCACTTTTATCCAAGGCAAATACCCCATCACCGCCGTATGAATCGAAGCCTCATCACAGGCCCTATTCGTCACCGAACTAGCCACTCCCCATTGCACTAATTCATTTTTAGTCTTCACAAATGCCGGCCCTCCAGAGTCCCCAAAACACACGCTACTTTTTTTCCCATCAGTCACAAATTCCGTAACTGAATGCTCTTCCAAAATAGTAGAAATCGTCTGTCTTAACTTCCCCGCCCCTGTCTCTGCCCCACCATCAGTGACTCCAAACCCGGCCATTAAAATTTCTTCTCCACTCGTTAATTTCAATCCTTTCGTCGCAAGTTTCACTGGCACAAATCCTTCGACTAACCCTCCACTAAAATGAATCAAAGCTAGATCAGCTTCTCCGGATGGCATATGCCTTCCCCAATTAGAGTGCTGAATAAATTTGTCAGCGCTGCGAATGTCTTTTTCTTTTGTTTTTCCCACATTGAGACCAAAAACAATATGCAGTTTACTTGGATTGTCCTCTACACAATGAGCAGCCGTTAACACAACATCAGAAGAAATTAATGTTCCGGTACAAAGCGCCTGCCCTTCATTTTTGTCAGCGACAATGGCAACGATGGAACGACTGACTTCATTTTTCCGCGTGACAGTTTTCCCATTTACAATGCTACTTTCAGTAAATTCACTAGGGCCTACCATATCTTTATTGGCCCCACAGGAAGTCAAAAGACCTGACGACATAAGAATAAATCCTGAAAAAATTAAACCGTATTTCATACTCTCTCCATTTTTAATTACCTCCATTGGTAACTAAGTCGGAAAAAGTGCAAAAGAGCATTTAAGTTGAATGAATATAAATTATTGAAATACCGCTTTATGAAGAAAGCTAAGAATCAATTTTTGAATTAAAAAATTTCCATTGAATAAGAGAATCTAAAAACTCCTCCCATCGCCAAGGTCTGAATCCCTTTTTTCGTCTCTAAGTTCTGATCATGGGCCTCATCATCACTAACCCCATACCAAGGCTCAATACAGATAAAAGGAACTGAATCTTTCCCCCAAATCCCAAGATACGGAGTATTCGTTCCATGCACGCGAATCGTTTCTTGCCGCTTCTGATTTACTAAATCAACATACTTTGATTTCGCATCTTTAAAAATCAAAGCATCTTTGGAAAATAATTCTTTTGTGGGAATCAACACTTCACTAGTCACAGCTGTTAACTGTTTCCAATTAACAAGTTTATTCAATAATTGAAAAAATCCCCGTTCTTTTTTCTCAAACCTAATTTCATAATCGCCAATATCTGCAGTAGCGAGTCCCGGGTGAGCGCCAATTGAAAAATAAATATCCTGTCGATCAACATTTTTCACTGCGTAATCGATATTAATCATTCGCTCGACTAAGGTATATTTGACCTGTAATTCAAAACAAAAAGGATATAGTTTGAAAGTTTCTTGATCGGCCTCTAGTAGAAACGTGATTTCACTTGCTCCACACTCAATGCACTTAAAGACCCAATCTCTGGCAAAACCATGTTGAGCCATTTTGTAAGACTTTCCTTTCAGTTGATATTGATCATCTTTTAATTTGCCAACTATCGGAAAGAGTATGGGAGCTGATCTATTCCAAACACTACGAGACATTTCATCATTGGGAACCCAAAGCAGTTCGCGGTGCCAAGGTTTGGCAAAAAGTCGCTTGATCTCAGCCCCTTTAGAATTGAGCTGAACAATAAAATAGTTATTTTCAATCTGATACCAGTCCGCCATTGATCCCTCTGGTAAATATTGTTACAATGAGAAACTAATAAGTCACTTCTAAAAAAGAAAAAATATGAAAGTCATCGAACACTTATCAAATGCGACTAATCCTCTTTTTAGTTTTGAAATCGTTCCTCCTCCACGGGGAAGATCAGTTCAAGAAATCATCGATATTGTCGAAGCTCTCAATCCCATAAATCCTGCTTGGATCGATGTTACAGCGCACTCGTCATCTGCTTACTACAATGAAAAAGACGATGGATCGATTGAGCGCAAAATTTATAAAAAACGTCCAGGGACAATTGGTATTTGTGGAATTATCCAAAACAGATTTCGTATCGATACTGTAGTGCATTTGTTGTGCTTAGGTTTTTCAAAAGAAGAAACTGAAGATGCGCTTTTAGAATTAAATTTTTTAGGAATTCATAATGTCCTAGCACTTCGTGGAGATGGACCTAATTACAAAAAAGAACTCTCAAAAAATCGCAGCATGAATTACCACGCTTCAGATTTAGTAGAACAGATCAAAGATATCAATGAAGGAAAGTTTCTCGATGAAATCGAAGGTGGTGCTAAATTTGATTTTTGCATCGGTGTCGCAGGCTATCCTGAAAAACATTTTGAAGCACCCAATTTAAAACTTGATATCATCAATCTTAAACGCAAAGTTGATGCTGGTGCGGACTATGTTGTCACTCAGATGTTTTTTGACAACAAACATTATTTTGATTTTGTGAAAGAAGCTCGCGCCGCTGGAATAACAGTTCCCATTATTCCGGGAATAAAAGTTTTAAAGAATGCTACTCAACTTGTAAGTGTTCCAAAAAATTTCTATATCGATTTTCCTGATCAATTAGTTGAAGAGATCACAAAAAATCCGAAACACGTAACGGCAATTGGAAAAGACTGGGCAACTAATCAAGTCCAAGGCTTGCTCGAAGGTGGTGCTCCTTGCGTGCACTTTTATATTATGAACGACACTGGAACAATTGTAGACATCGTTACAAAATTTAGTAAATAAAAATGAAAAAACACCCAACTCTCCTTGAACTAGAGCAGACTCTTAAAGAAAAAATTTTATTCTTAGACGGTGCCATGGGCACCATGATTCAAACCTATAAATTACAAGAAGAAGATTTCCGTAAGGGCCATTTTGAAAATCACCCTAAAGATTTAAAAGGCAATAACGACCTGCTGGTTTTTACTCGCCCCGAAGTGATCAAAGAAATTCACACTCAATACTTGGCAGCCGGTGCTGACATTATTGAAACAAATACTTTTTCTGGAACTCGTCTTGCTCAAAAAGATTACGATCTTGAACATATTGTTTACGATTTAAATTTCACTGCTGCAAAGTTAGCAAAAGCTGCCTGCACAGAATTCATGCAAAAAAACCCAACGAGAAAATGTTATGTCGCGGGTGCACTTGGACCAACAAACAGAACGGCTTCACTTTCTCCCGATGTCAATAATCCTGCTTACCGAGCTGTAACTTTCGATGAACTCGTCGAAAATTATTACGAACAAACAAAAGCGCTCATTGAAGGTGGCGCAGATATTTTATTACCTGAAACAGTTTTCGATACTCTCAATCTCAAAGCTTGCATTTTTGCGATTGAAAAATATCAGGACGTTGTCGGAATTAAATTTCCACTCATGTTATCGGTTACAATAACAGATGCTTCTGGGAGGACTCTCTCTGGTCAAACGGTTGAAGGATTTTGGAACTCTGTTCGTCACGCTCACCCACTTTCAGTGGGAATTAATTGTGCTCTTGGCGCAAAAGACATGCGTCCCTATATCGCAGAACTTTCTAAATTGGCCGATTGTTATATCAGCTGTTACCCCAACGCTGGACTCCCGAACCCACTTTCTCCAACGGGTTATGATGAAACTCCACTAAAGACCGCGCAATTTGTTGGCGAGTTTGCTGAAAGTGGATTCATCAATATTTTAGGTGGCTGCTGTGGAACGACTCCTCCGCATATCGAAGCGATCGTAAAAAAATGTCAGACAAAAAAAGCCAGAATCATTCCAGTGATTCCTGGGGCCACAAGACTCTCGGGCCTTGAACCTCTTACCATTCAAAACGCAGACAACAATCCCTTTTATATGGTTGGCGAGCGAACAAACGTTACGGGCTCACCACTATTTGCCAAATTAATTAAAGCTTCTAACTTTGATGAGGCCCTCTCTGTTGCTCGTCAACAAGTTGAAAATGGCGCTAATATCATCGACATCAATTTTGATGAAGGCTTACTCGATTCCAAAGCTTGCATGGTGCACTTTTTAAATTTAGTGGCCAGCGAACCAGATATTTCTCGAGTTCCTATCATGATCGATTCTTCCAAATGGGAAGTGATTGAAGCTGGATTAAAATGTGTTCAAGGTAAGTCTATCGTTAATTCGATTTCATTAAAAGAAGGCGAAGAAAAATTTCTGGAGCACGCTCGCCTTGTTCAACAATACGGAGCTGCCGTTGTCATCATGGCCTTCGATGAAAAAGGACAAGCGGCGACTAAAGATGAAAAAGTGCGCATCTGTAAACGCGCTTACGATCTTCTAATAGCAAAATTAAATTTCGATCCTCATGATATTATTTTCGACGCTAACATTTTAACGGTCGCAACCGGTATCGAAGAGCACGATCCCTATGGAGTGAACTTCATTGAAGCTGTAAGAGAACTTAAAGTTGTTTGCCCCGGCGCTTTAACCAGTGGTGGAGTTTCTAATCTTTCATTTTCATTTCGAGGAAATAATATTGTTCGCGAAGCCATTCATACCGTTTTTTTATACCACGCCATTAAAGCTGGTCTCGACATGGGTATTGTTAATGCCGGAATGCTCGGAGTCTACGATGAAATTGATCCTATCCTTCGCGAAAAATGTGAAGCCGTTGTTTTAAATCTTCACCCGAATGCCACTGAAGAACTTCTCGATCTCGCTGAAGAATTAAAAGGCAGCAACAAAAAAGAAGAACAGAAAAAAGAAGAATGGCGAGAGTGGAATATCGAAGAGCGCATTAGTCACGCTCTGGTCAAAGGTCTCGACGCTTACGTTGATATCGACACCGAAGAAGCGCGTGTAAAATATGGCAGACCGCTAAACGTCATCGAAGGCCCTTTAATGGAAGGGATGAAAATAGTAGGTGATCTTTTTGGTCAGGGAAAAATGTTTCTTCCCCAAGTGGTAAAATCGGCGCGTGTAATGAAAAAAGCCGTGGCCTATTTAGAACCATTCATGGAAGAAGAAAAACGTTTAAATGCAGCTAATACTCGCGTCCAAGGTGTTTTTGTTATCGCTACTGTTAAGGGCGATGTTCATGACATCGGAAAAAATATTGTCGGCGTCGTGCTGGCCTGTAACGGCTATAAAGTTATTGACCTTGGTGTCATGACTTCATGTCAAAAAATTCTTGATGCAGCAATCGAGCACAAAGCAAATATTATTGGTCTCTCAGGCCTCATCACTCCTTCGCTAGACGAAATGATTGATGTCGCAAAAGAAATGGAACGTCTGGGGTTTGAGCTTCCCCTATTAATTGGTGGAGCCACAACGTCTAAAGCACATACGGCCATTAAAATTTCTCCTCATTACCACGCTCCTATCGCGCATGTGGGAGATGCTTCACTCGTGATCGAAGTCTGCAATAACCTTTTAAGCAAAGAACGAAAGACGGCTTATGCCGAAGAGTTAAAAACGACTTATACAAAAATTCGTGAGCGCCATCTTCAAGGCCTAAGCTCGAAATCAGATTTAATAAGTTTCAAAGAAGCGTGTGCTCACTCTTTCAAAACCAATTGGAATGAAATTGAAATAGCAAAACCAAATCGCACGGGAGTTTTCACTCTCGATGTATCTCTAGAAGAAATTGTTCCCTACATCGACTGGTCTCCATTTTTTTGGACTTGGGAATTAAAAGGCACTTATCCAAAAATTTTAGGCAATGAAACTTACGGTGTTGAAGCGCAAAAACTTTTCAATGATGCTCAGGTATTACTAAAAGACATTGTAAAAAATAAACGTTTTAAGCCTCTTGCTGTTGTTGGAATTTTTCCCGCCCACTCTAAAGGTGATGATGTCATAATAGAAAACAAAACAACTCTGCATTTCCTTCGTCAACAAAAAGAAAAAATTGGCGATGATGGAGTTTACTATTCACTCGCCGATTTCATCGCTCCAGATATTTCTTACAATGATTATATCGGAGGCTTTGCCGTCACCACGGGACATGAAGTTGAAACATTTGCCAAAACTTTCCAAGACAAGCACGACGACTACTCGGCCATTATGGTTAAGGCCATTGGTGATCGCCTCGCTGAAGCTCTCGCTGAACTCATTCATAAAAAAGTTCGTGAATGTTTTGGTTACGGCCTCACAGAAAATTTATCTAACGAAGAATTAATCAAAGAAAAATACCGTGGAGTCAGACCTGCTCCCGGATATCCAGCTTGTCCTGATCACACAGAAAAGAAAATTCTTTGGGATTTATTAGACGCCGAAAAACACACCAGTATAATTTTGACCGAAAACTTTGCCATGAATCCACCAAGTTCAGTTTCAGGATTCTTTTTCAATCATCCAGAGGCTCGCTATTTTAATGTTGGAAGCTTGGGACTAGATCAAATTGAATCTTA
This sequence comes from Bacteriovoracaceae bacterium, assembly GCA_947446575.1. GTDB lineage: Bacteria > Bdellovibrionota > Bacteriovoracia > Bacteriovoracales > Bacteriovoracaceae > Bacteriovorax. The sequence goes on from CANFHC010000056.1 coordinate 8,294, forward strand.
TGCAGAAAGAAAAGGGATGAGCAAAACTGAAATTGAAAAATGGTTAGCTCCGAATTTAGGTTATGAACCAAGTTAAAATAAATAAATATAAAACACTAGAAGATGTGATTGTTGAAAAAGGTGAAGAGTGGCGCGCTCCTCTACTCTTTGCACGCGAAAGCATTCCCGATAAATATTTAAGTGATAGAAATCTTATTCGTCTTAGTAAAGGTCGCTGCACTTTAGAACACCTCGAACTTATGGTAAAAATTCTTTTTCAAGATTCTAAAGAGCGTCCTGTTGGTACTACAGGTATTGATCAATTCTTTTATGTTGTGGATCGTTCGCAATTTAATTTATTCGACTGGCTCGAAGGAATAGCTTTTTTTTCCAACTGGCTCGATGAAAACAATCGCCAAACTCCCTTTCCCAAAATGCTCGGCTATCTCCAATGCTGTGAAGATTCTCCCGAGAACAAAGACATCTCACGCGACTTTATTGATCTAATCAAAGAGATGCTCGATCAATACGGCTACGTTGGTTA
>CANFHC010000057.1 GCA_947446575.1 Bacteriovoracaceae bacterium
GATGAATTCAGACTGTCAAATATCTAATATTATGAGAACGCTGAAATTATTGGTAAAATTTTATGACTTAAATATTTTTGAAAAAGTGATGATTATTTTGGGCAGTAGAATCCAGCCTGAATTCTTGTCGTAACATCGTATCCCGACAAGTATGTAAGTCCAAGAACCGCAGCCTACCTAAATTGAGAAATTTTCTAAAATGATGAAACACATTGATTAAAAATCTTCTTGATAGATTATTTTAAAACGTGGACCGTTAAAAAAAGCGTCGGCACCAACGGAGAGAGTCGACTAGATACGGGGGCATGGAGAAAATGGATTTATCCTATCATCAAGAACGTAACGAGCACTCAGAAAACGAAGCCAAAAGATCTAAGCGGAAGTTGTGCTCGCATTAAAACGCGAAAGCATTTTGATGTGAAGCTCCCTTGTCTACAAGAAGCAATCGTGAAGTTTTACTTTTTTATGAATTTTTTCATAATCTTTTATATTTTTTGAAATCTACTAGTAAGTATTCATTAAAAATAACTTTTACTCACAAAAACAATCGACACATTTATTTTTAGCAATATAAGCCTATAGGTAAAATTAGAGCCATTTCTTAAAAACTAATTCGATTACGGGGACCGCCTTCTTAATACAAGGAGGGCTTACGCCCACTCTATTATCTTTTTTTGGTTTTTTTTAACCAATATTGGCTTCTGAAAAACGGTTCTTCTCTATTAAGTCTAGTGCGGATTTTTTTAATTTTCTAGAGACACTCAAATTGTACAAGTAAAGTGTTCCATAAATAAGTGCAGTTACTAAAAGAAACTCTGTCTTTAATCCATTTAAATTTTTCGAGATTAAAAAGATTGATAAAAATATCGGAGCAAAGTACCAAGCAAATGTATAGAATAAGAACTTTGATTGAAATTTAAGCAATCCATCTAAATCATTCTTTTTATAAAAATTATACAACTTATAAAAATCGAAGAAAAATACTAAAAGTACAAAAAACAGAGGAAATATGGATTGTATTGAGATGGCTTTAAATGAAAAAAAATAAAAAATGAGAAAAAGATGTACAGCAACTTCAATAACATTCCTAATGCAAAACTTAGATACTTCTTTTTTCATAACCTGATTTCCTTATTAGCTATTTTTTAATTGCGAAAATAATTTTATCGAAAACTTCTTAAACAATTTTATTCACTCTATCTAAAAAAAGTCCCTCGTCCCATAATAATTTCGTTCATAATCTCTTCCTAATATCTTTAAGAATCACTTGGATTCGATAGCTCTTATAAATGCTTAACATTTCATTAATTTTTTCTTTAATTACAAAACTTTTGTAATTTTTAAATTCATCAAAATCAAAACGAAGATCTTCTTCTATGTCTTCAACTGTCTTATAATGTTTTTTCATTAAAACAATATAATCAATTAGGGCCTTAAGCGGAGTAGCAATTAAAATCCTATCACTTCCGCTTTTATAACTATAAAATCCAAAATTAAAATAATCTGTTTTTAAATAAGAAAAAGAAAATAGTCCTACTGGTGTTTTAAGCTCAAGGCTATTTTTCGTTGTCACAGATGTAGTGGTATAGACTGCTTCGGGAATTAAGCCATAATAAGAAAGAGCTGACTCTAAACTGATATAAGATGGTTCACTAATTAAATTTGCGATTTGAAATGAACTAAACGATGTTTTTCTTTTTTTCTCTCCGATAAGATAAAGTCCATTTCGGACTCTAACGAGATCACCTTTTTGACATGCTCTTTTAAGAAGAGCCTTCTTTGCATCTTCACTTTTATCTTCAAGCACAGAATTAATAAGACTTAGTGGTAAGACTGAAGTTTTAAATTCTGAATTAATTTTCTCAATAATATCCATGCTAAAACCTTTTAAAAGTGTCACTTTTTGACACTTTATTATCAATGTAGAATAATCTAGTTGATAACTACCAATAGTTACAATCCAACATCAATCGCTGGATAAGGGCAGTTTCAATAAAATATATTCATGACAGTATCGACGAGCTTTGTTTAAGCTTGAGTGATTTTGTCTGTGAATTTCAACTGAAGTGATAAAAATCGATTAATTAGAGTTAGGTATTCTCTTCATTTTTAGATTCCAAAAGGAGGCAAGTGGGTGGAAAAAAATTACAAAGAAAAAATGGCGTGGTGTGATTAATTTATATTTTAAAAGAGTAACTCTAGTTAAGTAGACAAAAAAAAGGCTCCTAAAGGGAGCCTAATATTAATTCTTTTTAGGTGAAAAAAGTCTAATCTTACCGACTAGGAAAGCGATGATATCTTCATCTGCTCCGTAAACATCATCAATTAAATCGCAACCAAGAAGAAAGTCTTTCATTCTTACTGCAATTTGGTGAAGTGATTCAACCAAGTAAAGTCCTCCGATATTCTCGCCATTGAATGACTTGATTATCTCTTTTCTTGCGTGGTTAAACATTTCTGATTCAGTTACGTCTTCTGGAAGATTATCAACTCCCATTTTTTCTTCTACTTCTTCAATTGCTTGCTCACGAACATCTTCGTCTGTCGCAAAGCTAACACCGTATTCTGTCGCCATAGCTTCAATCAATGCTTCTCTATTCGTAGCATGAAATTCAATCAACTTTTTCTCTTTGAGATTGTTGATCGTATAGCTAGCGAGGGCGCGCAATGTATCAAAATCTGTTTTCATTGAAACCTCTAATTAGTAAATATCTCCTTTAAGTGTAACGAGTTAAATTCCATCGCACAAGAAAACTTTTTAATTTTCTTGACTTTCTTGCCCCTACAAATGAATTTAAAACCTATCATGGAAACAAAAAATAACCCCAACATCAACTTCGTTGACGCTAAATCGGCCCTTTCTTGGGATGAATATTTCATGCTACAGGCCATGATCGCAGCCTTTAAATCAAAAGACCCGGCCACCAAAGTCGGCTCTGTATTTGTCGATAAAAATAATCATCAGATCACTATGGGCTATAATGGATTCGTGGCAGGAATCGACGAATCTCAAGTTCCTTGGGGAAAAGATAAAAGTGCACCGTTAGAATTTCAAAAATACGGATACGTAGTTCATAGTGAAGCTAACGCCATTCTACACTCTAGTCGATCGCTTGAAGGGGCACGGGCCTATGTGACCCTGTTTCCTTGCAACGAGTGTGCAAAACTCATCGCCTCTTCCAAAGTTAAAGAGGTTATTTATCTTTCTGACAAGCATCAAGAAACCGAAAGCAATAGAATTGCCAAAAAAATCTTCGAACTCTCTTCAGTTTCTTTTAGACCATTAACATTTCGTCCTGAAATTTTATTGAATTTAACAGAGCATCTGCAAAATCTTCTGAGCGATATTTAGCCAAATTTTTACTTTCCTTCTGCACGTAACGGACCCTATAATGGGGCGAATCCCAACATTCACCTCTCATTAGGAGACTTTCAATGAAACCATTTATTGTCGTTCCCGACGGCTTTGATAAAACTCTTTTCGAAGAATTAAAAAAAAACACGGCGCTCGAAGTTCACCCAACTTCTAAAGTTTCTCAAGAAGAATTAAAAGCACTACTGCCTAGAATTGACGGACTAATTATTAGATCAGCAACAACTATTAATGCTGAACTTTTAGCTCTTGCTCCAAAATTACAAATCGTTATTCGTGCTGGAGAAGGCACGGATAATATCGATAAAATTTTGTGTGCAGAAAAAGGCGTAAAAGTTGCGAATACTCCAGGAGCAAACAATAACTCTGCAGCTGAACAAGCAATCGCTTTAATGATGTCTTGTCTTCGCAATACTCCATTTGCCGATAAAACGATGCACGAAGGTAAGTGGGAGAAAAATGCCCTTACTGGATTGGAGTTATGGAAGAAAAAAGTTGGTGTGGTTGGTTTCGGTCGCATCGGACAAATCGTTGCCAAAAGAATTTCAGGATTTGAGCCAGAAGTTCTCTTCTTTGATCCAATGGTAGAAAAATCTGATCTTCCTAATACTCGTAAGGCAGCTGATCTTGCAGAAATTTTCTCAACTTGTGACATTATCACAATTCACACTCCATTAATGGCGCAGACAAAAGGCATGATCACTCGCGAACTTATGTCGATGATGAAAAAAGACGCTATCTTAGTAAACGCTGCTCGTGGTGGCATCGTTGATGAGGACGCTCTATACGATATATTACAAGAGAAAAAAATTCGTTGTGCTGGCTTCGACGTATTTGCAACTGAGCCACTACCAGCTAATTCAAAACTTTTAGAACTCTCTAACTTAATCATGTCTCCACACGTCGGTGCTTCTACTGAAGAAGCGCAATTTCGCGTAGGAGAAATGGCCGTTCATCAAATTAAAGAATTTTTCGTGAATTCAAATTTACTTAACGAAGTTAAAGGAAAATAAATGAAAACTCTTGCGATTATCGGTTCTCAATGGGGCGACGAGGGGAAAGGAAAAATTACTGATCTACTCAGTGAAAAATGTGATCTAGTTGTTCGCTACCAAGGTGGGAACAATGCTGGCCACACAATCATTGTCGATGGCAGAAAAATTGTCCTGCATTTAATTCCCTCAGGAATTCTTCACCCACACTCAGTTTCGGTAATTGGTCACGGAGTTGTGTTTGAACCGGAAGCTTTTCAAACTGAATTAAAAAAAGTTGCAGATGCTGGAATCAAAGTCACAGGATCAAATCTTAAAATTTCAGAAAATGTTACGATTATTACAAGTTATAATAAAATCCTCGATGCTGCTCGCGAATCGCAGGGTTCAGTGAAAATCGGAACGACGGGAAAAGGAATTGGACCAGCGTACGAAGATAAAATCGGCAGACGCGCGATAAAGTTAAAAGATCTTTATGATCTTCCTTCATTAAAAGTTAAGTTAGCTCGCAATCTGGGGGAAAAAGAAGTTCTCTTTAAACACAGATATGACGTAGCTTTTCCAAGTGTTGATGAAGAAGCAGAAAGACTTTTTAATTTGGGAAAAAATATCGCTCCATTCGTGTGCGATACATTTTCTATTCTTGATCATGCTATCATTGCAGGGAAAAAAATCTTGTTTGAAGGCGCGCAAGGAATTCTTTTAGATATAGATTACGGAACTTATCCATACGTAACTTCATCATCAACTGCGCTTGGTGGAGTTTATACGGGCGCTGGAATTCCAGAATCTCACGTCGAAGAAGTTTTAGGTATCACGAAGGCCTATACCACAAGAGTTGGAGAAGGACCTTTTCCCACTGAACTCTTTGATTCATTAGGAGAAGAAATTCAAACTAAAGGTCAAGAGTTTGGAGCAACGACAGGAAGAAAACGTCGCTGTGGATGGCTAGATCTTCCACTTCTAAAATATTCAGTGAAAGCTTCTAATTTAACTTCGATCGCTCTGACTAAATTAGATATTTTATGTGGCATTCGCGAACTGAAAGTTTGTATTGCCTATGAATATGAAGGAAAACAAATTACGTGTGCGTATCCAGGAATTGATTTAACGAAAGCTAAACCAATTTATAAAAGCATGAAACCATTTGCTGATAATTTTACAGATAAACTATCTGTTGAATTAGAAGTTTACATTAAAGAAATTGAAAACTTCTTAGGTATCCCAGTAGGAATTATCGCTTTTGGCCCAGAGAGAAAGGAAATCATCTTTAGAAAAGATTATTTCACAAAATAATGAAAGCTAGACGAGTTTTAGATATCCTAGGGGGCGCACTGTGCGTGGGCTTTCTAGGATTTTATATTTATCGTCACTATATTGCTCCTCCCCCCAAAAAACGAGCTCCTCGTACCACATTAGTTAAAGCTAACGATATTTTAAAATACAAAACAGTAATCTCCTCTGTGATGTTAAATACTACGGCCACTTCAAGTGCCTGCACGGTCTTTTTAAAATCGACAGCTGAAAAAACCATGAATGATTTCGCCAACGAATTTGTCGATCATAACTTAGATGAGATCGTCAAAACTTGCGTTGGTGCATTTCCGACTAGGCTGCAGACATTGTTTGGTGATGTTTTAGTAAAATGTAAAACATCTACGCGAGAAAAAATAGAAAGCATTTGCTATAGCGCTTTAATGTCGGCAAAAACAGCGAGTGTCGCAACGATCATTCGTCCAGATGTTGATCCTAAGAAGTTAGATGCAACTATTTTACTGCAACTTTTGGCTGAAAAATTCGCCAACGGTGATTTTTTTGAGCATCCTGAGCGGAGCTTAGAATTCCTTGATGCGCTCTTAGATAAGGAGCCAAGCTATCTTAGTGGATATAAAATGAAGCTGATGCTTTTATCTATGAGCAGTCTCAATAAAGAAGAGCATAATAAAGATGCATTTTTAGATACGTTGGATGAGGCCATGCGCTTAAATCCTAAAGACTCTGATCTGCGCGAAATGGCCCTCGCCGAAAACGGAAATATTTTTAGACAGTCGGATGAACCTAATGCGGGAAAAAAAGATAACTCCGAATTTTTAGAATACATTCGTGAGCAACAAGTAAAATATCCTAAAGAGTGGATCTATGATTATTATAAAGCGACAGCTCTGTATGATAATGGCCGCGGCAATTATAATGAGACACTTGCCACTCTTGTGACTGCTCTTAAAAAAGCTCCAACGAATAGACGCATATTGCAAACAATTGAAAATTTAAAAAGTGATGATGAAATAAAAAGAAAACATCCATTTAGCATTTCGTTTGGATTTAGTTTGGATGATTTATGATAACACAATGGCGGAACTGATTTTGACGTGGACTATAACGCTTAAACAAACTCTCTACGTAATATTTTAATCCCAGTATTTTTCTCAGGAATATCAGAAAAATTTTCGTAAGGTGCACGAAACTCAAATCATGTTATGCTTACTATAAACTTTCTTTATGGTGAAGGAATAAGCAAAGCATGAATTCATTAAAAAATATTGTCTATAAATTTTCATCGGCCGGCTTTCGCAGACACCTCGGTGTTTCGATGGGAAAATTTCAATTCTACGCTCTAAAAGCACCAGTAGTTGGGAAGATGATTTGGCGAGAAAAAATAAAACGCCTTTCAGATAAACCACATCATGTTTCTTTGGAATTAACTTCTGTTTGTAATGCCAAATGCATTATGTGTCCACGTCACAACATGGAAAGAGAAATGAAAGTCATGGACTTCAATCTATTCAAAAAAATTATTGATGATTGTGCTGAATTGGGTGTTAAACGCTTTGGACTTAATGGGTATGGTGAAATTTTCACTGCTAAAAAATACTACGCACAGTTTATTGATTATCTACAATCAAAAATTCCTGATGCCGTCATTATCATAAACACCAACGCTTCTCTTATGTGGGAAGAGCAAGCTCAATACTTAATTGATAAAAAAATCGATACTGTTCATGTTGATATCGATGGTGCCACTAAAAAGACTTTTGAAACAGTTAGAGAAAAACTCAATTTTGAAGATGTTGTTAATAACACAAAAAGATTAATAGAACTAAGAAAGGCACAAGGAAAAATACTTCCAAAAGTTCGTGTAGGTATGATTGTTCAAAAAGAAAATGATCATGAATATAAACAGCATTATGAAATGTGGAAAGATGTGGCAGATTATACAAGCCAAGATTATATGGTTTCTCGCTTAAGTTCAGTTGTTAAATATAAAGAAGAAAAAATCGTGGGTCATCCATGCTCACTTCCCTTCTTTGATTTAAATATTTGGTCAGATGGAAATGCGGTTATGTGTTGCGATGATTGGAATGCTGAAGAAAAAATGGGCAACGTCATGAATAGCTCAATAAAAGAAATCTGGAACAATGACAAATTTAAAAATGTTAGAAAGCTTCACCAAGAAGGAAGGGCCGCAGAACTTTCGACTTGTAGTAAATGTGACTGGTCAAGACCAGGACCGGGATGGTTTCAAGCTCATTTCGAAGGCTAAGCTTTTTTCAATGAGACATCTTAGCTAAGATCTTATTTCTTAAGTTAAGAAATGGTTTTTCGATAGTGTAGTAAGTGCTTGCGCCACTTCCAATACTTAGCAGAGTAAAAGCAAGACCAACCGTATACCATGGCATAGTTATTGTTGTGTGTTCAAATTTTCTTATTAACAAGTGATTCCAGATATAAATACCGTAAGACCAAAGAGCGATTTTCTCAACTGGGATATAAGCTAATTTATTGAGCTTAAAATCATGGAAACAGATTAATAACAATCCAAATCCAAATGCTAGCAGAGTGAAAGAGTATATAAAGATTGGTCCGCGCATTGATAACCCTGACTGGTAAAGCGCTATAAATACCAACCCAAAACCTAGAACACCCAAAATATTGCGATTGGTGCGACTGAATTCTTTCCAAAAGTCATAAGTCTTTGCTAAAAAAACTCCCATTGAAATACCATCTAAATGATTGTGAGTCATAAATCGAACTGTATGGGCGAAAGTAGTCTCTGGAGCTGAGATGATATCTGTATAATGATAAAGATAATATCGACTGAGTAAGCTCAACAACAGTGGCAAAAGCCAAATAAATGGATTCATTTTTTTAAAATTAAAAAGATAAATAAGAACAGGAAAAACTAAGTAAAAATGCTCTTCGATGCATAAAGACCAACTTTGAACAAAATCCATTGGTGATAAATAGTTCTGGGTAAAGAA
>CANFHC010000058.1 GCA_947446575.1 Bacteriovoracaceae bacterium
AGCTCAACGATGTAAAACAATGCGCCTTCATGGAATTAATCGCGATGCTTTTGATCGTTACACTTCAAGTAAACCAGCTTGGTATTACGAAGTCGTGGCTCCTGGATTTAAATATAACTTAACAGACATTGCTTCTGCGATTGGAATTCATCAACTGAAAAAAGCTTGTCAGTTTCAAATGCGTAGAGAAGAGATGGCAAAAAAATATATGGAAGCTTTTAAAAGCTTACCACTTATCATGCCACCATCGGCCAACACTGGTGATCTACACGCTTGGCATTTATTTGTTATGAGACTTGATGAAAAATTAAACTGCTCACGTGAAGAGTTTATTCAAAAAATGATTGATTCTGGAATTGGTTGTAGTGTGCACTTTATTCCGCTTCACTTGCAACCGTATTGGCGTAATACATATAATTTAAAAGATTCAGATTTTCCAAACGCTCTAAAAAATTATAGTCGCGCTGTAAGTTTACCTCTCTATACAAAAATGACAGATGCTGATCAGGACAGAGTAATTGCAGCGGTTAAAAAAATATGTGGATAGGCAAACGGGCCTTTGATTTATTTTTCTCCCTAGTCGGTTTAATCATTTTAAGTCCAATCTTTCTAGCAGTTGCCCTATGGATTAAACTTGATAGTAGTGGCCCTGTTTTCTTTAGACAAAAAAGAGTTGGCTTAAATGAGAAACCATTTTTTATCCATAAATTTCGCACCATGAGTATGGATGCTGAATTGAGAGGATTAAAAATTACAGTGGGACAAGATCCAAGAATTACAAAATCCGGACAACTTTTGAGAAAATATAAATTAGATGAATTTCCTCAATTGATTGATGTGCTCATTGGGAAAATGAGTATTGTTGGTCCTCGCCCAGAAGTTCCACAGTACGTAGAAAAATATCCCAAAGAAAAAAGAGATAAAATTTTTCAATTAAGACCAGGAATTACTGATTGGGCCTCGGTGAAATTTAAAGACGAGAATACAATTTTAAGTCACGCTAGTGATCCAGAGCGTGCTTACGTAGAAGAAATTCTTCCGATAAAAATATCTTATTACGAAAACTATTTTCATCAAGCTTCACTTCTGGTTGATTTAAAAATAATTTTTTTAACTTTTTCTGAAATATTTTTTAAGAGAACAACCTAATGAGTTACTTTGCCCAATTAATAAATTTACGAAGACGATCAAAAGTTCTCTTTATGCTTTTGACGGATTTGTTTGTTCTTCCTTTAGCTTTTTATTCTTCAGTTGCGCTGAGAGAAGGAAGTTTCCACCCAGATATGTCAGAGTACTGGTGGCTTTTTCTTTGTGTTCCTGTTTTAACGATACCTATTTTTATTCGTATTGGATTATACCGCGCAGTTATTCGTTATATGGATGTTCGTTTGTTGTGGACGATTTTTTACGGCTCAACCATTGGAACATTGATGATCACCGCATTGGTGGCCATTGCTCGTATCAATACACTTCCACGAAGCAGTCTGGCGATTTTTTGGATTTTTTCATCGGTTTACATTGGTGCCACTAGAATTTTTGCACGAGGTTTTCTTCATGGAGTTGAACTTCGCCTCGATAAGAAAAAAAGAGTTGCGATCTATGGGGCAGGAAGAGCTGGTACTCAAATGGCCAATGCGCTTTTGAGTTCCCGCGAATACACTCCCATTTTATTTTTAGATGATGCCGTCGAATTGCAAAAAAGTAGCGTGCATGGACTTCGAGTTTATCCTCCAAGTAAATTAAGTGAATTCATCAATAAAAAATCTATTGATGAAATTTTAGTAGCTCTTCCTTCTGTGCCAAGATCAAAGCAACGTGAAATTATTGAAACGCTAAAGCAATACGACGTTATAATTAAAATTCTTCCGGCCGTGGCGGACGTTGTTTCTGGCAAGGTTCGCTTTGAAGATGTTCGTGAAGTGCAAATTGAAGATTTGCTTGGGCGAGATCAAGTTCCTCCACGCGAAGATTTATTAAAAGCCTGCATCTATGACAAAGTAGTGTGTGTGACTGGAGCTGGTGGATCAATTGGTTCAGAGCTTTGTAGACAAGTTTCAAATTTACATCCATCAAAATTAATTTTAATTGAGCTAAATGAATTTGCTCTTTATCAAATTGAAAAAGAGTTAAATACTCACGCACCTCATGTAAAAATAATTTCAATTTTATTAGATGTCTGTGAAGAAGAAAAAATTACTCGTGTTTTTAAAGACTACGGTGTGCAAACTGTTTATCACGCAGCTGCTTATAAGCATGTCCCTCTAGTTGAATTAAATCCTAGTAGTGGAATTTTTAACAATGCACTTGGAACTTACTCAGCAGCAAAAGCCGCGATTGCTGCCAATGTAAAAAGTTTTATTTTAATCTCTACAGACAAAGCTGTAAGACCAACTAACGTCATGGGAGCAAGTAAACGACTTGCTGAACTTGTATTGCAAGCTTTAGCTGAAAAAAAGACTGGAACAATTTTCACCATGGTTCGGTTCGGAAATGTTTTGGGATCTTCTGGTTCAGTTGTTCCTCTTTTTAGAGAACAAATCCAAAGAGGCGGACCTATTACTGTTACTCATCCAGACATCATACGTTACTTCATGACCATTCCAGAAGCTTCCCTTCTTGTTATTCAAGCCGGCTCAATGGCCCGTGGAGGAGAAGTTTTTGTTTTGGATATGGGAGAGCCTGTAAAAATTGTTGATCTAGCTAGAAGAATGGTAAAGCTAAGCGGATTAGAAGTTCGTGAACCTGATTCTGGATTTGGTGATATTGAAATTTTATTCACTGGTCTGCGTCCAGGCGAAAAACTTTATGAAGAATTACTCATTGGCGATAACGTATTAAAGACAGAGCATCTTGGTATCATGAAAGCGCAAGAAGCCTTTTTGTCTTTAGATGAATTAGATGAAAAATTATCTCACCTCGTAAAACGATGTCATGAAGCTGGTTTAAAAAGTGATTCTAGAGAAATTAAACTAGCAATTCAGAATATCGTTAAGGAATATGTTCCTCAATTTGAGTAAGAGCGTACAAGGCCATAAAGAGAAAGACGTTCACACCATCTGTAATAGTGTTTTGAGTGAGCCCGCCAATTAAAATCGTAATGATTGATGGAAATGCTAGTCTTGCAGCCAGGTCATCTCTTTTATAACTTTCATACAGCCAACCAAAAATCCAAAGTGCAAATGGAATTAAACCAACAAGTCCCATACCAGCAGCAATTTCTAAAAAATTATTATGTGCGTGTCCTTCCCATGTCGGTTCAGGATAACCGAATTCTTTTTTTATAACTGTTGAGTAGGGTTGAAAATTTCTAAAGCCAACACCCATAATTGGATGCAGTTCAAAAACTTTAGCAGCAGCTTGCCATTGTCCAACTCTTAAAAGGTTAGAATGTTGTCTTCCTTCAAAAATGACTCTTACGTATGGAACAGTTATCCAGCAAGTAGCAGTTAAAAGTAAAGTAGCAACAATTGCAGTTAAAAACTTTTTCTTATGACCCTTAAAATAATAAAATGGAACAGCGATAATAAACGCGATCAGAGCTCCACGAGTATATGATGTGACAAATCCAGCAAAATTGATAACGACAGCTGAAACAAGCAGCCATTTGGGAAAAAACTTTTCAAGTTTTTTATAATTTAATAATAATCCCACAAGGAGAATGCACCAAATCGCTTCGCTGTGAGCGTAGCTCATGACCATTCCGAACATTCCACTATTTTGTAGTTCCATTGTTGGCTTGCTCCACTTGAGAGGATTAAAGCCTGCGTAAAGCCCAATCATTCCGGCGGTAGATGCTAAGCTTGAACTAATGAGTGCAGACCAAAAAAGCCATTTAATTTGTTTCTCAGTTGCTTTGTTTTTAAAGTACCAAGCAAGTGGAGTTACTGAGAGAGCTCCAATTAAATAATATTTAAATTTCATAATATTAAAATAATGCAAACTAATTTCATTGTTGGCAGTCAATGCAATTGAGATCGGGATAAGAATTGAAAAAACGAGAAGGGCCCATCTACTAACTGTAAAATTTTTCCAATTGATTTTAGGGAGAAAATAAAAAATGGGAATAACAATAAGTGCATGTGATAGCGCTAAAAAAGAAATCGACATTAAAAAGCCAAGCGCCAAAACCAAGAGAGAACCAAATATTAAATATTCCATAATCACCCTATAAAAATATATAGGGTGATTATACTAATTATTCTTTTTTATCGGCCAGCCTTAATTCTAAAAAAGGTTCCAGGAACCTTTTTAGTAATACAAAATCAAAAAATTGATCTTGAACCAATTTGTAATCAATAAAATCAGTACTTTTATTCATAGTTCTTGACTGGATTAATGCATTCCAATGTTTGTTTAGTACTAGATGTACTTCTGTGAGGAGTAGTGTTAATATGAACGTAATTAATCGCGTTCTGCTTGAAAAAAAAGTGAAGCAGGATATGGATTTAATGCCGTCTTTTATCCAAAATAAATTTAGAGGATGGGTTCAATTTGTAGAACTATCAGAAAATAAAATCGAAATAATAATAGTAATTGAGGTTCAAAAACATGACTACTAGTAAAATCAGCGCCTCAGAATATCTAGACAAAAAATATGGTAAATTAAGTTTAGGTGATTTTATAAAATCCTTAAGAGAATCAGATGAAATTTCTCAAGTCGATTTCGCAGCAAAACTAAAAATCTCTCGTGCTAATCTATGTGATATCGAAAAAAATAGAAAATTAGTAAGCCCTGAGAGGGCGGCTCGTTTTGCGTTCATTTTAAAATTTCCCGAAAAATTTTTCATTAAGCTAGCACTCGAAGATATTTTAAGACAGTCGAATTTAAAATATCAAGTGGAGCTGAAGGCATCATAAGACTTTCAAAAAGGTTCCAGGAACCTTTCAATTTATTTCAATACAATTTTATGTGTCCTTTAAAATCGCTTATTTGAAAAATTAAAATTTTATCGGTTTTGCATTTTAGCAAACATGCCTAGAAAACCACTCATTCGTTCAGAAAATTTACCCTACCATGTGACCTCACGCTCACATAACAAAGAGCAATTCCCACTTCCAATGAGCAGAGTGTGGGAGCTTTCCAAAATTGCTTTCAGGGAAGCTTATTCTGTTCATCCAGTAAGCTTAATCTCGTATGTATTAATGAATAATCACTATCACATGCTTTTATTCACTCCCTCTGGAAATCTAGATCGCTTCATGTATGAATTTAACAAAAGATTGGCGCAAAAAATTCAACATGAATCAGGTGTCATAAATCAAATTTTCGGAGGACGCTATAAATGGTGTCTTATTCAATCCCAACAATATTTAGCAAATTGTTATCGCTATATTTATCAAAACCCAGTTAGGGCCGGAGTGGTTCGGCGCTGTGAAGATTACAAATACAGCACCCTGCAAAGCACTGTCGGAAAATCAAAATTTACAATACCGTTGCACGATCAATTTGGATTCAAAGATGAATACGGCCTCTATTGGTTAAATGAGAAATTGCATGATGATTCCGTCATCTCTCTCAAGAAAAATCTATCCAAATCAATCTTGGTCAAACTCTAAGGGGTTTCCCAAAAGGTTCCAGGAACCTTTGGGGAAACCTTTTAGGGCTTAAAGCCTATGAAATTATTATATATAAATAAATTTCAACTCTAAACAAGAATTAAATGTTTCAATGATAGGATTTCCCAAACCTAAGGAGATCCAATGAAAAATTTAACAAATTTAATTAATCACACGACATCTTCGGCGTCACAGTTGTTATTCGCAGTTTTGTTTTTAACATTTCAAGGGAAAGTAAAACAAGTCGAAGCAGCTAAAAGTAGTGAATCCAAGTTAGGTAATAATACTGATTACCCAGAAACATATAAATCCGATGGCGCTCTTTTGAGAGAAGTCCAAGACGTAGAAGATTGGCGAGTACGATATAACGTTAATAAGTATAGCCGCTAAAAGGTTCCAGGAACCTTTTAGCGTCTATAATTATTCTTTCTTATCAGCTAACTTTTTAATTCCACTCAAATATTTATCCTCACAACGATTTTTATAAGCGTCTTTCGCTTTTTCATAACCTTTCGATAAATTCATAGAGTAGAGTAATTCTGGAAAATCTTTACACTTTACTGGAACCTTTGACTCTTCAGCATGAGCAAATTGGTAACAATAAGCATCTACGTGGATGCGTGTTAGCCAGTTCATTTGTTCTTCTGAGAGTTTCACATCAACAGTGTCATTCGCGGCAAGTTTTAAATCTTTACGTAGGTTGTTCTCAGCCTCAAAAACTTCTTGAGCCTGTGCTTCACGCGCTTGCAGTGAGTGATTACTATCAAACGAAGTACTACACATTGATCTTGCTTTGAAAAAGTGAATAAAGCGATTATCAATTGTTGCTTTAATCACTTCGCCTTCAGGATTTTTAGCATCCACACAAGCAGAAATCCATTCGTCACGCTCGCGTTCATAATTAATTTTTAAATTCTTACTTGCATCAAGATTATATTCCTGACGACGCTTAATTGTTTTTGCAACATCACTATTTATGTCATCTATGTTGTCTTCACGTTTTTCTTTTGCATCTTTATTTTTATCATAGAATTGATTTTCAGCTTTCAAAATCGCTAAACGAAGATCTTGCATTTGCGTTTCAGAACCGAGGATTTTTCTTTGCAATTCTTTTAACTGCTGACAGAAGTAATTGTTATTTTTATTAATTGAAATATTGTTTTTATTCGCGAACTGAATAATTTTATCGTATTCTTTTAATTTTTGATCCAATTCATCAGCCGCATTATAAAAAATGCGACGACATCCCAGTGCTAATTCTTCGTTCTTAAATTTTTCCATCATCATGTCGCGATCAAATCGCATATCTCTCATGGCGATATTTAAATTTTTAATATAATCGTTGCTCATGGTCTTGTCGCTGAAGAAATCAAAAGCTCCAATGAACTCATCAACTATTTGTTCAAGTTTTACGAGATCATTTAATTGATCATCCCAAGACTGAATGGCATTTTGGAAATCCTGCCAGTCCAATTGTTTCTTCTTCGTTCCAGTAAAAAGTTCATAGAGATAACTAATTCCAGCTGATACGCCTTCAACTGCTAAGTTCATTGTGATCGACCCGAGTGCCGCACCGGCCGCTGTGTAAAAAGCAACTTTCGCCATATGATTTTGATCTAACATTTGCGCGGCGATTCGATTACTCTCTGCCCAGTTTGTGTTGACAACTTCGTTAGTCTTCGTCCAGTTTTGATTTGCTACAGCTCCTTGCTGACCAATTTGCGAATTCGTATCGGCCCAGTTGGCATTTGCAGCAGTTCCGAGAACACCCATCATGTCGGTTGCTGAGCCAATTCTACCATTGGTGTTATTCCAATTTGTATCAACGGTCGTATTCAAATTTCCCAAGTTAGTATTAGTGTTTTGAAGAGTCCCGTTAATGCCTTTGATGTTAGCATTAGAATCGGACCAATTTTGATTAAGTCCCGCATTCGTTCCAATCGTCACATTTCCATTTACATTCACATTACTATTAGTTGTTAAAAAACTTGATGCTCCTGTAGTTGTGTTTCCACCAGTCAGTAAACTTGTTAAAGCTAATGGATTAAAACTTTGTGCGTACGCCTCGGGAATTAAATATTCTAAGAAAGTTGTCTTCGGAATTTTTTTCTCATCGTATGTTTTTAAGAGAGAGTGTAGTTCGTTCAATTCTGGTAACAACGAATTGAGTAAACCTGAGCGCGCAAACGAAGTGACGATGATGACTTGATCTTCTTTTTTCGTTATATCCATTTTTATAAAACGATTAATTTTTTTCCAATGACCTTCGAGCGCAATTCCGTTTGAAATGACTCTCATTGAAAGTGTTTTTGGGGGAAAACTATTTATGATTGTCTGGCTGAGTGTTTTTAAATCTACTTTTTCCTGAGGATTTTTTAAGTACGTAAAGTTTGTTTCTGCTACTTGAATC
>CANFHC010000059.1 GCA_947446575.1 Bacteriovoracaceae bacterium
ATTATACGATACAAGTGGAGTTGACCTAAGAAGCTTAATGCAAATACCATCTCGCTTTGATGAAAGAGTTATTGAATCAGTGGAACTAGTTTTAAGAAATAGTGACATCGGTGTCTCTTTAAAGTTATGCCAAGTGATCCAAGACCGTTTCCAGTCAGTAAATTGCGCGGCTCCAACAAGAATTTCTTCAGGTGCTCAAGTTGTAAGACTCTCGGGAATAAATCTAGCCAAACTTCGCGAGACAACACTTTCTACCAGAATGGGAATGGTAGATATCGATCGTATCGCCATCAATTTCAGATAGTTTTTTCACACACCCATTAAAAAGGCCCGAGCAATCGGGTCTTTTTTTTATTAAAGTTTAAAATAAAAATGAATATGATCCACGATTTGATTCATTTCCTGATAGTCGCGCTGCTCTTGTCCATGGGCAAATTCAATTTTACCAACTTCTCCAAAAAAACATCGTTGTGGTTTAAAAAAGAAATATTTGTAATCTGGAAGTGAGGTTTTCTTTTCAGTAAAAAAAGTCAGCGCATTGACGCCAAAATAATTACAAAGCCCTTCTGCCCAAATATTATTACTTACGACACCAAACACTTTATTTAAGAGGTAAACCATCTCTTTAGTTGTAGCTCCTTTATGCATGTATAAATTATTGTGCCCTAAATCCACTTGGGCAAATAATTCAGAGATAAGGTCTTCGTCCTGAAGTGAAGTGATGATAAATTTTTGGTTTTGGAATGAATCAAAAAACGATTTCCATATTTCAATTTGTTTTGAAACATTCTGGAAATTATCCAACATGATGAGAATAAACTTAGGAGGAACTGGCTCTTCGAAAAGTTTTTCAATCTTTTCAATTTGCTGACCTTCTGTTCTTACTCTAGAAACTTTTAAATTTTCGATTGATTTCCCGACATACAACTCTAAGAGTTTTACACATTTTTTTTCAATACTAAGACTTGGTTCAGCCACAAAGTTTTTTGTTAAAAAATACTTATTCCATCCCACACCATAACCCACTCTTTCGCGGGCCCTGAAGTTGTATCCCATAAATGAAGAGTTGATCGTATTTTCCAAATCAAAAAAAAGATCGATATTAAAAATATCATTTAGATTGGCGCAAAATTTATGTGTCTGCACTAAACTAAGTCTTTCTTTGGGACGCTCGAAAGCGCGAAATTTAAAAGGCAGGAAATTAAATGCATTAGAAGATCCTTGCTCGCATAAAAGATTAATTTCTGCTTTGGGAAATTCTTCACTTAAAGCAAATAAAAAAGGAAAGGTGTTAAAAGCATCATCGAAATTAGGTGGGCACTTAACTAAAACTTTTTTAATACTTTCTAATTCCATATTGAAGGATCCTTGAAACGAAATTCAAATAAATTTTTAAAATCTGCTAAAACTGGTTCATCTGGAACTTGGCGAACCATTTTTTTAAACTCACTCCAAGAAAGATTTTTTTCGAGCAGTGCACTTTCAATTTTAAATTGTTCACAACGGTCAAATTTTTGCTTTGCTTTAACAATAAGACCTCGGGCTCCAACAAGATTTTCTTCGCGATAGTGAATCATGGCCGCTGCCACTTGGATCACCGCCCAGTACACGTTCCTCATAGGGCCTGGCTCTTCCAGCCAATGATCCTCTAAGTCTTCATGGCATTCCCAGTATTTCTGGGCGTTAAAGAGGCGGATTCCTTCTGCAATGATCTGCAGGTGGCTTTCATCAAATTGAGACATCGGGATTTTTGCCTGTTTGTTGTTAAAAGAGTAAACTTCAATCATATTAATTCTCCTCTTATTCTATCTTTAAAATTGGATTATAGTTATGTCGGAAATTTCTGATCAGATTCAAACTTTAGTACCTGAGTACGTTCGTAATCTACAAATCTATCAAGCGGGAAAACCCATTGAAGAACTTACTCGCGAGAGAGGTTTAACTAAGATTTCAAAGCTTGCTAGCAATGAAAACCCGCTTGGGCCATCTCCTTATGCCATCCAAAAGATGACTAATGCGCTCTGGGATGTTCACCGTTATCCCGACATGAACGCTTATGCTGTTAAGTCCGCACTTTCAAAACTCTATAAACTAAAAAAAGAAAATATTATTCTGGGTAATGGTTCTGAAGGAATTATGGGCTATATTGCCCGCGCTTTCGTGCAACCAGGCCATGAAATTCTGACTAGCCAAAATACCTTTATTGGTTTTTATATTATCGCTCGCAGTGTGGGAGCCGTTTTAAAAACCGTTCCACTTACTGCTGATTACCGCTTTGATGTTGAAGCACTCGCTAAAAGCATTACAAAAAAAACAAAAGTTATCTATATTTGTAATCCTAATAATCCCACTGGGACTTATATTACAAAAAAAGAATTTGATTATTTAATGTCTCATGTTCCTTCACATGTGCTCGTTATATTAGACGAAGCGTATTTTGAATTTGCTGACGCTTGTGAAGATTATCCCAACTCAATGGATTATCGTTACGATAACGTTCTCACTCTTCGCACTTTCTCTAAAGCTTATGGCCTTTCAGGAATACGCATTGGTTATGGATTTGGTCATGAAGACCTAATTGGCAACTTAACGAAAGTAAAACTTCCCTTTGAACCAGGGCTCATTGCTCAGATGGGAGCACTTGGTGCTATTTTTGATAAACCGCATTTAAGAAGAACGGTTGTGAATAATAAACGCCGTTACGTTGAGACGTTTGATTTTTTAACTAAGCATGAATTTAATCCTATTAAATCATTGGCTAACTTCATTGCCTTTAAGACAGGATCTGAAGAAGCCTCTCGCTATATGTTTGATAAACTACTTGATCAAGGAGTTATCATTCGCCAACTAAAAGCCAATGAAATGCCAGAATTCGTGCGCGTCTCTCTTGGAACAAAAAGAGAAATGAAACATTACTTTAGTGCGATGGAGGAAATGCTTCCTGAATACAATAAAAGATTTGGGAGACCAAAAGCATGAAGATTGTAACCTATATCCATCATCACAATTTAGGCACAGTTAAACGTCTGGGAATTCTTTTAGACGACAAAACTATTCTAGATCCTAACTTAGTTTACGCTTGTGATTTTGAGCGCGAAGGAAAATTCAATGCCCGTGCCCGCGCTGATCATCATTGTCCAAGTTCATTGAATGCTCTTTTAACAATAACGGAAAATCCATTAGAAATTTTAAAAGTAGCGTTGGGCTTAAAAGTTTTTCTAGAAAAAGTGGGAACACCCACAATGAAAGATGGAACAAAATATTTAATCGACTTATCCACAAATAAAATTTCGCTCGATGCTCCCCTCGATAAAATAGAAACATACCGCGATTTTTATGCTCATGAAAAACATGTTGAAGTGGGCTTTAAAAAGCGCAATGAAAAAATTCCTGAAGCTTGGTATGAAATACCCGCTTACTATAAAGGGGCCACTGCTGGATTTATCGGACACGAAGAAGAAATCCTTTGGCCATCTTATACAGACGTTCTCGATTATGAATTAGAACTGGGAATGGTTGTGGGTCTTGATGGATTTAATATCCGTGAACGTGAAGCCCATAAACATATTTTTGGATTTACCATTTTAAATGATATTTCAGCTCGTGATATCCAAAGAAAAGAAATGCAAATCCGCCTTGGCCCTGCCAAAGGAAAAGATTTCTGTTCAATTATTGGTCCAGTAATCACTACTATTGATGAATTTGAATCAACAGAACCAAATTTACTCATGACGGCCAAAGTAAATGGTGTTGAATGGTCGCGAGGAATGTCAGGCGACTCCCATTTTACATGGGCGCAAATGATAACTCATGTTGCTCAGGATGAATGGGTGCGCGCTGGTGATCTTTTTGGTTCTGGAACTGTGGGAACCGGGTGTGGGCTCGAGCTAGACAAATGGATACAACCTGGAGATGTTCTAGAGTTGGAAATTGAAAAAATTGGAAAATTAATTAATAGAGTTGGAAAAAAGAAAGCATAGGATAAATTTATGGAAAACTTTAAATCTTCAGGACTTCATACCAAACAAGCCCATGTGCATATTCCCGAAGGACATTTCGAAGAAGAACACGGACGAAAAGGTTTTTTTGGCAGAGTTTCCCATCTCTATCATCAGCAGCCTCCTGTTGGATGGACAAATATTGAAGGTGATTTAAAACCGCGTTGCCAACCTCCCATGTTCAATGACAAACTTCCAAAAAATATATTTGTTTCTATCTTACAAAATGCTGACGTTGTTATTAACCTTGGCCATTACACTGAATCCTTCAAAAATTTTTATCGAAGTGCCGACTTTGATGAAATGCTTTTTATCCATGATGGTACTGGGCACATTGAAACAAGTTATGGGCATCTCGACTATATCAAAGGTGATTACCTCATTATTCCAAGAGGCACGACTTATAAACTTTATTTAAAAACTGAAACAAAAATATTTAAAGTTGAATCTAATTCTGAATTCGAACAACCAGATAGAGGAATGTTAGGACCCAACGCTCTTTATGATCAAACGGCCTTAAAAACTCCAGAAGCTGCAGTTGGAAGTGAACAAGATAAAAAAGAATATAAAATTGAAATTAAAAGATTAGGAAAAATAACAACCGTTACTTATCCGTACAACCCTCTTTGTGTGAGTGGATGGAAAGGATCTTTATATCCATTTAAACTTTCTATTTATGATTTCTGTCCCGTGATGAGTCACCGCTATCACATGCCTCCTAGTGCTCACACGACTTTTGTTTGTAAAAACTTTGTTATTTGCTCGTTTGTTGAGCGCCCGTTGGAAGATTCTGAAACGCATGGAGTTTTAAAAGTTCCTTTTTACCACTCGAATATTGATTACGATGAAGTCCTTTTTTATCATCAAGGAAACTTTTTTTCTCGCGATAACATCGATGCAGGAGCACTGACATTTCATCCGCAAGGAATTCATCATGGCCCACATCCAAAGGCCTTTAAAAATAGTAATGCAAAAACCTACACTGATGAATATGCCGTTATGGTAGATGCCAGATATCCACTTATGCCAACAGAATGGTTTTCAAAAAATGAAAATGCAGATTATTGGAAATCTTGGATGTCGAAATAAATTAAGAATTTATTTTTTTATACTCAGCTTCGATAAGTTCATAACATTTTTCAGAAAGAAGAGTTTTATCTGAGTAATGATTGGCATAAAAAGCCGGAAGGACTTTTAATTCTACTGTCATTTTTTTATGCGCAAATAATTTAAAGGCATGGGAGAAAAAAGTCATATCTCCATACCAAAAAGCCGTATCGCGATTTTTTAGCGTAATAGGTTCATTATCAATTGTTTTATAATTTAAGCAGATGGGTAAGATATGAGCTTCAGCATCGATGGCTGCTTGAAACAGTGGCCTTTTAAAACGAATGAGGGCCGATCCATCAGTACTTGTGGCCTCGGGAAAAATTGTCACATTAATCCCCTTTTGCAGTGATTGGGTTAATTCTTGAACTTCCTTATGAATATTTGAACGATTTTTTCTATCTACAAATAAACATCCACCTAGCATACATAAATGCCCAAGAAAAAAAGTTTCTTTCATTTCCTTAGAAGTGACAAAGCAACTTGGGAAAAACCGACTAATAACCAACACATCGATATAAGAGAGATGATTGCTCACAATTAAGTGATTCAGAGAGAGGTCTATCGGATGAATATTTTGAACGACATTGATACCAATAATTTTTAACCCAACAGTACTCGTAATTGAAATAACTTTAGTTAGCTTTGATCTGGCGCGGACAAAATTAAATCCGCAAAAAGCATAGATTAAGAAAGAGACAAGAAAATAGACCGTAAGTGCTGAACCAAACAACACTAGTTTTATGACAGATCTTACAGTTTCTATTATTCCCATTGAAGAATTATAATTAAAAAATACTGTAATGAAACGTATTTTGAGTGTTAAAGTTCCAAGAGAACTCTGTTAGAGTTTTATTAGAATTTTGCATTGGGGCAATTAATGAAGATGAAAACGTTTGAAACTAACGGTGCTTTTACTGATAATTATAAATTTCTCATTGGATCAATATTACCGAGACCAATTGCAGTGGTTTCAACGCGCAATATTGATGGCAGTAATAATGTCGCTCCCTTTTCTTTTTTTACCGCTGTCTCGGCCCTACCGATGATCATTGCCTTTTGTCCCTTGATCCGCACAAGTACCGGAGAAGCTAAAGATACTCCAACAAATATTTTGCGGGAAAAAGAATTCGTCATCAATTTTGTTCATGAAGACATTGCCAATAAAATAAATCTTACGTCTACT
Organism: Bacteriovoracaceae bacterium; assembly: GCA_947446575.1. Lineage (GTDB taxonomy): Bacteria > Bdellovibrionota > Bacteriovoracia > Bacteriovoracales > Bacteriovoracaceae > Bacteriovorax. The sequence continues at coordinate 6,292 of CANFHC010000059.1, forward strand.
GAACTTCCCTACGGCCAAGATGAGTTTTCTTTCGCCGGCCTTACTCCCATAGACTCGGAAGTCGTTAAGGCCAAACGAATTAAAGAAAGTCTTATTCATTTTGAATGCGTCTTTAGAGATTGCTTAAATTACGGCAGCACTCCTGGCGCAGGACAACTCATTACAGGTGAAGTTGTTAGAGTCCATATCGCTGAAGAAATTATGGAGAATGGTAAAATTATTACTTCAAAATTTAAGCCCATTGGCCGAGGCGCGGGAAATGATTGGTTTCGCTGCAGTGACGTTTTTACAATTGAAAGATTAATGGCTGCACAAATACAAAAATAAATTATGATCTTAAGGTGCAGTATTGCCATCAAATAAACTTGGCGAATAAAGATCTTTTAATTCTACAAAAATTCCAAGATTACAATCTTTCTCGAGAGTCACGGCAACCGAACGATCTGAACTCGTGTCTTCCGGACTTGGATTTATTAAAATCATTTCTGCAACTTGTTGTGTATCCTGACAATTTTCAAGTTGCATTTGCATATAAACAATTGGGGCTTCCCCTGCCATAATATCCATAAAATCGGCTTTGGTTCCAGCAGGAATATTAAAGACACCCGGAAAACTTATTTCTTTATTGAGTGTATATTCATTATTTAATTCCATTTCTGCCCAATCGATCCTTTCGTTTGCACAAGCTAGGCTTTGAAATTGAAGAAGTAAAAGAAACAGAAATATAAAATTCTTCATAATATTCACTCCATTAATTTAAAAAAATCTGGAAAAGATTTTTCAACACAATCACTGTGTGCAAGCCATCCTCCACTATTTTTTCTAAGAAACAAATAACCAGTCATTAC
>CANFHC010000060.1 GCA_947446575.1 Bacteriovoracaceae bacterium
AATCAAATTCATTCAATGAGCTCTGAAATTAAATCTGTTCGAAAACTAGACAGCAAACAAATTCAGGCCATTTCAAAAAAATGGATGGATTTTGATAAAAAATCTGGGGTGAAAAATAATTTTGCCAATGTTCAGTGTTTAAACTGTCACTCGCAACATGACGAACATCCTTTTAATGCTGATCTTCCACAAACGCATGAAGAAAAAATAGCAGGTATTAAAAATAAATGCCTAAGTTGCCATACCGCTGATCAATCCCCTGAATGGTATGGAAAAGATTTAAAAACTCCAAATGAAAAATTTATTGCTCAGAAATTTAAAAAGATGAGCTGTCCACTTTTGCAATGAGGTTTTGCTCTCGAGAAACTAGCTCGCTAAATTATGCAGAAATTTATCTAGTTTTTTCTTAGTCTTTAATTTTTTTGGTTTAGAAGTGAAAATGACCAGTGGTTCTTCATAAAGCAAATCTGTTAATTGTATTAAAAAGTCTAATGATAGTGAATTTTCCCCTATCTTAGAAATCCTACTAATTCGAGCTCGCGAAGTTCCAGAAATTTTTGCAATCTCTTCATGAGTTAATCCTGAATTAGTTATCGCAGAAGCTGCCATTTGATAGAGATAAGCTTTTAACTTCATATAATAAAGATCATCAGTATCAAGACCTAAATCTTTGATTAAATCCAATTCTTCTTTTTTGAAAGTTTTCATAAATCTAAATCTCCTAAAAGCTTTTTTAATCTTTTTAAGGCAACGTTAATTTCATTCTTTGGTGTCTTTTGTGTTTTCTTTATAAAAGCATGAGGAATTTAAATTCCTCTTTCACACTTACCCTTGTGCTAATTTTAGCACATTTTAAAATTAATTTCAATTCACCCACAATCTGCAAGCTTAATTTCAAGATTAAAAAGAGAAGCTTTTGATTTTATTTATAGCAAATTAACTAATTTCATAAACTGCTCTCGATACTCGCCCTTTTTAATAAAAAAGACATTTCCATGAAATGATTCCGGGTCCTCTAGTTTCCAAAAAGTTTTTTTGGTTGCAGGGGCTACTTTGAAAATTTCTTCACCGAATTTAATTGGAACCACAATATCGTTCTTAGAGTGAATGACTAATAAAGGCATCGTTAAATGCGGCAAGCTTGGATTGGCCGTGTATTCTGAAGACATAAGCCACCAAAATAATCCACCCAATTTTGTGCGGGCAACTTCTTGAGGTGAGATAAAAGTTGAATCTAAAACTAAAAGTGAAATTTCATTGCGCCATTGAACTTCTTCCAGGGCCCTCATTGCGACATCACCGCCAAAACTTTGAGTGTAGATGATAAAGCGTTTGTAATTTCCTTCTTTAAATTTATCGTAAGCAAGTTGTAAAAAACGCAGTCCATCTTCAACGACTCCACGAGGATAAGGAGTTCCTTCTGAGAGACCGTAACCGCGGTAATCAAAGACGATGACATCAGATTTTTTTTCAGTCATCCACGCTAGGTTAAAAGCGTGAGAAGATAAGTTTTGAGCATTGCCGTGAAACATGAGGACGAGGTTTTCAGGATTTGGTGTATTGCTTTTTAATTCCCAAGAAAGAAGTCTCGTGCCGTCATATGAGCGCACATAATATTCTTTAAAATTAATCCCGTAAGCATGTGGATCGGCATGAAGATAGCGGTCTGGTTGATACAAAAGATTTGTACAACTCATAAGAAGTAACAAAGGGAGAATTTTAAAAAAAGAAGCCATAATTTAATTGGTTGATCCATGTATTGGTTGAAAAAGTTTTAAACTTTGAAACCATGGAACTCTCCAATCTCCATTCATTATTAATACCAGTAAAATAAGATTGTTTAAAACCAATTTGATTATAGTAATCTTTTTTTATTTTCTTAGTTGCATCAAAACGAAGCTCGTCGAAGAGCCCAATTTTCATTTTTTCAGTGACCTGAAACAGAAAGCTTCCCTCCATTCCAACTCCTGCTCTAAAACCTTTTTCTAAATGACGTGAAAGCTCGCCAAAGACTCCAGTCATTAGACTTAGAGCCATCTTGCTCGTTGGCTTAAATGTAGGACCTAAATAAGCTCTAGCATTAAATTTATGGCATAGGTCACAGTCTAAATCATAGAGGCGATCACTTAAAATCTTGGCGGCCCATGAAAATTGCGGATCAAAAAATTTATAGGTATGCAGGGAAATCAAATTCACAAAAGTGAGTTGATCATAACTGACTCGATTTAATTTTTTGTCATACAGCAGACTTCCTGTGAAAAAATCAAACTGAGAAAAAGGATCATATCCGGCGTCGTTGCTCATTAAATCGTGATAGCCTTCTTTTAATTCAACGCCAATGAGTGAATGAGCTTCTTCAGTTCTTAGAAAAAAAGAAAATTTTTGCGGCTCATGACCTAGGTCTGGGCGATTGTTTTGATCGTAGACTAATGGATCAGTAACCTTGGCCTGCGCTAAAGCTGATCTTCTAATAAGAGCTTTTCTAAACATGCTTTTTTGATCAGGCGTTAGTTGATCTTTGGTTCTATAACGAGTGAAATCCAATAAACTAATCACTCCATCTAAAACAGGAATATTGGAATAATCTGCTCGCAACTCTTTAAGACTGGCCATTTTTTTAAGTTCAGAAACATCGTTATTTGGCATGATCGAAATTTGTTTTTCTAATTGTTTTTTTAGACTTGCTCTAAAGTTTTCTGACTTAATTCTTCCTGGTATTTTTTTGAAGACTTTAATCATTTCACTCGGCAGATAAAACCAGCGAGCGTGAGAATTTACATTATCGTGATTAAAAGGCACTGCTAAAATATCAACTAAAACAGCTGAGCAATTCTCATCGGCAAAAAAATAATCGAAATAAGTTGTTTGGTAAATTTCCCAGAGGTGATTAAGTAAGCGGTGCAATTCATCTGGAGTCATGTTGAGATCATACTCAATTAAATCCCGCGACTCTCCGTTATTGTATTCATTAACCTTGGTATAATATTTTGTGATTTCTAAAATTCCTTTATATCCACCAAACATTCCTTTTATCGCAAAGACCAACCCCATATCTTCATGTTCTGGAATAGCTGAAAATGCGACGGAGTAATCAAGCAGATCAGAAGTATTGTTTGCAGCCTTACCTGATTGATTCAAGCGAATCATCGTGTGGCCAAAAAGTGACGAAGGATTATTGGGATACGAAGAAGAAAAGATTAATGAAATAGACTCTGCGTTTAAACCATTAACCCATTCTTTCAATTCCGCACAAGGCTGCTCTTTGACTCCATTTAAAAAACCTATCCGTTTTAAAAATTCAAATCGTTCTCTAAAAACACATTGTGGATGATAATTAAACCAACCAGCTTTGGCGAATGGATCATTGAACACATCAATGTCTGCTAGAAGTTCAGCATTAGGATTATTTTTTCCCATTGGGGAAACGAAGAATTTTTCGGAATCGGCGCGAGAAGAGTTTTTGTGATAGTGAAGAAGTTTTAGCCAATAGTCTTTTTGATCTGAGGAGAGATTATCAAAAGAGATGCCTGCGGCAAAAGCCGCAGGCACAAGTAAATTACATAAGAGAACAAGTAGAAGAAAGAGTCGCATTGTTTTTAATTTGAGCTTTTACGTTGTTATAAAGTTCAACACCTGAAGTTGACTCAGATGGAAGAACAGTTTCGTATTTTGCTTGAACCATTGAACCAAATGCACGTGAATTCTGGCAACCGAAAACTGAAGCAAAAGAAGCTACGAATTCCCCATTTCCACGGGCCATTTCGATCGCTAATTGATTCATGTTGGCTTCAGCAAAGTGAATTCCTTTAGCATCATTTTTTACAATTGAGTGTTTTGCGCATCCAGAAGTTCCCATAGTCATTGCAATTGTATTTGAAAATGTAGCGTTAACAATCGATCTTGTTGAAGAAGAAACAAGTGATTGATTCTTTGCAACTTCCCATCCCATTCCACATCCTGAAGAAGAGTCACCTGCGAATACAGATGTAGCTGAGATAAGAGCAAGTAAAGCGATAATAATGTTTTTCATTAAGTCCTCCATGAACTATGAGTAGATTTGCTTACGACAATAGGATCAGGTATCATGTCAAAAAAAACAACAAAATTTAGTAAATGAAAGAAAAGTTAATATTAGGGATTGAGACTAGCTGCGACGATACGTCGATTGCCATCATAAGAGGGAATCCGCATAATTTGTGTGAAAAACCAGAGATTCTGGCCCACCAATCTTTTTCTCAAGAGATTATGCTCGCAAAATGGGGTGGAGTCGTTCCAGAAATCGCAGCGAGAAACCATTTAGAAAAAATCTCTCCTCTCCTCGAATCTGCACTAATTAATGCCAAAGTAAAATTGACTGATATTAATTTAGTGGCAGTGACTACTCATCCTGGTCTCTTAGGACCACTTTTAACGGGAATCAATTGTGCCAAAACAATTGCCCTTTTAAATGAACTTCCCGTGTCTTCTGTAAATCATCTTTATGCTCACCTCGAGGCCATTCACTTAACTGATTCAGTAGAATATCCCTATATGGGTCTACTCGTGAGTGGCGGGCACAGTATGTATTTGCTTGTTACAAATCCGAGTGAATTTGAAATTATCGGTAACTCAATCGACGATGCTGCCGGTGAAGCTTTTGATAAAGGCGGAAAACTTCTGGGTCTCGGCTACCCAGCTGGAAAAATAATTGATGAAAAAGCTCACTTCGGTGATCCTAAAAAATACACCTTCCCTATCTCAATGCTCGATTCAGGAGATGCGACTTTAAGTTTCTCCGGCGTAAAAACGGCACTTAGAAATTTTATCGAACAGCATGCAAAGGCTGAAATCACTTTTAACATGGAAGACGTCTGTGCGTCTTATCAATACGCCATCGTGCAAGCACTTACGAAAAAAGCGCAAGTCGCTCTCGATATCGCCTTTGCTCGTTTTGGATTTGATCTTCCCATCGTTGTTGGTGGTGGGGTTGCTTGTAATTCAGCTTTAAGAAAAACTCTTTCAGAAAAATATTCCAACGTGCATTTTGTCGCTCCTCAATACTGCACTGATAACGGAGCGATGATCGCCAACTACGCGCTTAGAACTTATAACGAAGCCCTGCCATTTCCCGAGTGTCTTCTTTTGGATGCTCGCGGACAATTTGTTTCCAAAGCAAAAAAACTAGCAGACCAAAGAACTAAAGGAAACAAATGAGTAAAGCAAAATTAGAACTACCATCGGCCGATAAATCTTTAGGCCAGCATTTTTTGCGTGACTCAAATATCATTCATAAAATTTGCTCAGATTTTAAAAATGCCGCTGAAGCTATTGTTGAAATTGGTCCGGGACCTGGAATTTTAACTGAGCATTTAGCTGAAATCGAAAAGCCTTTTTATGTCATTGAAAAAGATACCCGCTTTGGTGTTTATCTCGATCAATTTTTAAAACCAGAACAAGTGACGATGGGCGATGCCCTTCAAGTAAACCTAAAAACGTTTTTCGAAGAAAAACACATACAAGACAAAAAAATCTGGTTGGTTTCAAATCTTCCTTACAATGTCGCTTCTCCGCTTTTAATTAATTTTTTGCAAGCTCCAGAAATAAAATTCATGACACTGATGTTTCAAAAAGAAGTGGCCGATAAAGTTTTTCCTTTTGCGACGACAAAAAATTTCATGAGTTCTCTCTTGGTTCTCTCCCAAGCTTATTTTGAGTGTGACCTGCTCGCCAAAGTTCCCCCAGGAGCTTTTGCTCCTCCACCTAAAGTAGATTCTGCCGTTCTCACCATGACCAGACGAGACACGCCGCTTGTTCCACTATCAGAATTTAGAGCACTCGAAAAATTCTTGCGATCTATGTTTTCTCAAAAAAGAAAACAGCTTGGTGGAGTTTTAAAAGCGTATTATCCACAGCCAAAAATTGAAGCTAGTTTTAATGAATTAAATATTGCCACAACCATCAGAGCAGAAGCACTCACTCTCGATCAAGTTTTAGACCTCTACAGGAAACTTTGTTCATGAAAAAAATACTTTTACTAGCTACACTTTTTTCTTCAACAGTGGCCCTAGCTAGTTACCCTGAATTTTTTGGCGCTAGTTTCTCAACGGCCTTCATTGGCAATCAAGCCAACCTTGATTCTAACGATCCCAGCAATAATTATTATGTTCCGGCCGTTTTAGGTTTTTCAGATAAAGTGAATATTTTGATGCAGGCGTCTTCAACGGCGACGCATTTTAAAAGTATGAATGGAATAACTCTCACCAAT
>CANFHC010000061.1 GCA_947446575.1 Bacteriovoracaceae bacterium
CATTAATTAAATAGGCTCGCCGAAATTGTAAAATCCACTTGATTCACGTTTTTTCCATTGGGATTATTGATGCTAGAAAAAATCACATCAATATCTGCTGGCACTAGATAAAATATATCCAATTTAAACCTAGGCCCAACAAAAATACCGGTAATCGATTGATTTCTTATCACCTTGCTCTCCAGAATAATTCTATCTGCGTAAAGGGATTGAAACCCAAATAAAAAATGAAGCTCTTTAAAGAAAAACGGAACAAGATTGATTCCACGGTAAAGATCATAAGCTTGATAATCTCCCATTAATCTTGTCGTATAAACTTTATTTCCAAAAGCATTGCTATAAGGCAATCCGTAAAACTCATAAGTTCTTTTCTTGGCATAATCAGAGTCTCCACCGCCATAAATAACTCCGCGAATGAAATCTGATTTATACAAATGTCCGAAACTTCCCTTGAATGAAGCTGTGAATTGATCACTAAAGCGCACTCCAAAATCTGTCGCCATTTGCAGAACAAAAAAACTATTTCCAATATCTGCTTTATTGCCTTGAAGATTTAAATTGCCTTTAAAGTATTGAACAAAATCATCATAGGATAATGTTTGATAAATAAGAGCTTGGCTAAATCCAACATTACTTACTGATCTATGTGAAATAAAGTCATCAGTCGTCGATTTTCCTACAAATACACCAGGAGCATAAGTCCATTGTCTTGCCAATAAAGTATAAAAAGTTTTGGCCGTTAAATCTCGAGATAAATTTAAATGTGAACTAAAATCAGATTTTGAATAATCTTGATTGAAATATCCTGTCACATACCAAAGGTCACTGACATTCACTAATTTTTGAACGTAATCCAGTGTTCCTCCGAGCTTTTTTTCAGAGGGATACACAAGTGCTGTTGCATCTAATGTATAGACATCCATGGGATCCACAAAAGTTGTCATCGCTCCAATACTACTCGAATTATCAGAGCTCCCACTGGCCAAAAACCAGTAGTGTGGAATAAGGTGATCGAGGCGTGGGTATTTTTCTGATTCAGCAGAAGCATAAGATCCAGTCGGAGCAGCTAATTCTTTAAACTCAGACGTTTCTATTTTAACAGATTTTGATTTATCTTTTTTAAAAAAATTCTCACTGTCTTTTTGAGATTTTGCTTCTGATTTTAAATCATCTGATAACGCGATAACTCTATTATCGTTAAATTCAGCGAACGTTACTCCCGCTAAAAGATCTTTAGGCAATTCACTAATTTCAAAAGTTTTTTCGAAGTCTATTAATTTTAAACTATCTTCTTGTCGCACGATTGAAAATTTATCATTTATAACTGGCACATCAAAGTTCGCATTAGTTTTATAAAGAACAGATAAAGTTTTTAATTTATAATCCGTAAGAACCAATGACGTAACTCCATACGAATCATTAATTTTTAAAAGTATTCTTTCTCCAACTTTTTTAACCAAAGTAATATTGTCGTTGCCAGAAAAAGCACGCAATAGATCTCCATTTCTTTCTGCTAGCCATTGATTATTCCAATACGAAAAAGTAATAAAACTCTCTCCGCCTAGAGGCACGACATAACTTGGATCATGAGCAAATAATAAAGTGCGCTCAATTAAAAGTGTATCTGGGTTTATCAATTTCCAAACTTTATTTTGCTCGCGATAATTTGGATCATCATTAAAAGAAACTAAGAGCATTCGATTTTCATTATCGATATCGACCATGCTGACAATATCAGAAATCGGTTGACTAAATTTTCCCGAGAATGTCACATCATCTTTTAAGTCATAAGCTACGAGAGCTTGTTTAAATTTTTTTTCTTCCATTTTAAAGAGTCGATCGCCGTCTAAGACAAAACCCGCTTGATAGTTTGTACTTCCAAAAACATTTTTTATTCGAGCTCCCCATTCGCCGTTAGCGGGAGTGGCCTTTGCAATATAATCGGCACGAAATCTTTTAAACATCACTTCTGCTGTCTCACCGACGCATCTTCTAAAAGCGCTGTTTAAAAAGAATGGAATATTTTGTGAGTTTTCTTCGACTAAACATTTTATGGTTTTAGGTTTTTCATTTTCTAGGTATTCGATAAAATGCGATCCGGCCCAATAAGCAAGTGAGCCTTGTGGATAGACTCCTGGATTACTTATACAGTCAATCGTTTTGCAAAATTCAGGATTTTGGAATTGGATTAACAATTCTTTATTAAACAGCGGATTACTTAATCTCCCTCCAGTCAATAAATGTGACTCACCCCAAACAGCAATCCCTTCAGTAAACCAACGCGGAACTATTGAAGTGGGAAGTTTGGCAATCGTTCCAAAAATTTGGCGACCTAGTTTTAAAAAATCTCTTGTTTGATCCAAATGAGCAATGTGAATAAATTCGTGAAAAACTAAACCCTGCATCCAATTATCCATAACGATGAGGTGTTCATGATTATTGGCAGGAAAATTATACAGGTTAATAATATTAGTGGGAAACGTACGCGCGTTACCATTTGTTAATCGCATGTAAGGATCGATATTGAAATGAACCACGTCATGAGGAACATATTCAAAATAGTTGATAACTTTGATCAAGTCTTCTTTAATAATGCGTTCGACTTTTAAGGCCTGGACTAAATCTTTTTCATTATAGTGAATTTCACCAAGAAAAGTTCCGTAATTTGTGGGCATCGCCACATTCATCGTTTTTAAGCTGACGGCACGAGCATCTGAATTCACTATGTGAAAACAAGTAATAATCAGAGTGAAAACGATATGACGTATACCCATTTTTTTCTTCCTTATATGAACTAAAATTGGCATAATCATATCTATCTTTTTAGACTTTGAAACTTTTTTAATGGTTAACATTACATAGGAGCCCTCATGAAATTTAAGACAGCATTGTTGTTTAGCGTTTTGGCAGCGACACTTACACTTACTTCTTGCGCAAACATGAAGAAAAAACCAACTGATGGTCTGACTGAATCAAATACAACTGGAGACAACTCCAAAGTTGATAACGGAAAAAATGGCGGAGTCACACTAGAGCTTAACGGTGACTCTGATTCAAATAAAGCAGGTGCACTTAAAACTGTTTACTTCGACTTCAACTCAGCTGCTCTTTCTGCAGATACTAAAGAAACTCTTAATAACAACGTAGCTTTCTTAAAATCAAATGCTGCAGTAAAAGTTCAAGTAGAAGGACATACTGATGAGCGCGGTGGAGTGCAGTTCAACTTAGCTCTAGGTGAAAAAAGAGCAAAAAGTGTTCGCGAATATCTAATCGGTCAAGGTGTTGAAGGTGCTCGTATTTCAACGATCTCTCTTGGAAAAGAAAAACCAGTTTCTTTTGGTCACGATGAAGAATCATGGTCAAAAAACAGAAGAGCAAATTTCGTAGTTATCGGAAAATAATCTGAAACAATTTTTTGTCTTACTAGTTATTCTCCTCTCTTTAGCGTCGTGTGGTCTAGCTACCACACGACCTAAACTTGAGATGTCTATGGCGCAAGTTGCATTTATGGCCGCCAAAGAAGCCCAGGCCGATGTCAAAGCTCCAGGACTCTACCGAAAAGCCGAATACTATTACCTCAAAGCAAAATCGTCTTATAAACGCAAATATTTCAATAAAGCTCAGCAGTACGCTCTGCTGTCTAAAAAATATTCTGAACGCGCAGAATATGTTGCCATAAGGAAGAAGACATTAGAAAATTTATAGGTAATAAACTCATGGATTTTGAGGTAAAAACTTATGAAACTTTTCTCACTTCTTTTGGCTCTTTCACTTCTATTGACATTCACAGCTTGTAAAACACAAGAAGATATTCGCCGAGAAAAAACGGTTGATAACTTAAATGAACAAGTGGCCCAAACTCAAAAGAGTACTGCTAATGCTAACGCGCGCTTCACGGCGATTGAAGAGCAATTAGCAAAAGTAACTGGTCAGTTGGAAGAAACTAATCACGGAAAACTTCAAGACTCAAAAGAGAATACAACTCTAAAAGAGCGCATCGCAACTCTAGAAGAAACAAATAAAAAGCAAAATGAATATCTTCGTGGCTTAAACGAAAAGCTGCAAGAGCAAAGCAAATACATTGAACAAGTCATTAAATCTTTAGCGAGTCTCACGGAACAAAAAGAGCGCGTCGAAGCACCTAAAAAAAAAGAGTCAAAAGAAGACAGCAATGATGAGCCCGCATCAGTAAAAGCTGGAATTGCAAAATACAAAGCAAAAGATTTTGAAGGGGCTAAAGATGATTTCTTAGCCGTTTTACAAAACAAAAAAGTTAAGAAAAAAGATAAAGAAGCCTGCTATAACTACCTAGGGATGATCGAGTATAAAAGTAAAAAGTATGAAGAAGCCAATGTATACTTCTCAAAACTTTTCTCTGAATACCCAGATTCAGCTTTTGCCGCTTCAGCTTTATTAAATCTTGCTAAATCTTTTATTCAAGTAAAATCAAAAGAAGAGGCTCGTCAGTCTCTGGATGAACTCATCACGCGTTTTCCTAAGAGCAAAGAAGCAGTTGAAGGTGCAAAATTAAAGGCAAAAATTTAGATGAAAAAGTTCTTAATCCCTGCTCTTTTATTCCTCTCATCTTGTACACTTTTTGTCTCGAAGTTAGACAGTGTTGACGATGCTAAAAAATCATTAACGCCTTCGAATTTGTCATTAGTTTTTTCTCATAACTTAAGTGGTGAAACACATCCTTGTGGATGTCGAAATTTTCCACTCGGTGGATTGCCTCAAGTGGCAGGGCTTTTTAATAACCTCAGTAAGACTTCAGAAGTTTTTTACGTTGATACGGGCGATACATTTTTTCCTTCATCAGTTGTCCCCTCAACAATGAAAGACTCTCTTTCTTTTGCCGCCAATAACTTAGCACTTGGTCTCGATCAAATAGGACTAAAATATTTTGTGCCAGGTGATCAAGATTTCGCGATGGGCTTAGATTTTTTAATAAAGATGGCCAATACTCGCAACTTTCAATTTCTTATTTCGAATTTAAAAGATGAATCGACTATTAAGCACAAACGTTTTGCGATCATTGAGAAAAACAAATCAAAAATCTTTCTAGTGGGTTTTGTGGCCCCGGATGTTTTCAACGATAAAGTGGCAAATCTATTTACTGACATTCCCACGACCCTTCCAAAAATCATTGAAGAATTAAAAACTGCAGGTTACAACGAAAATGATCCTTATCAAAGATTAGTCGTTCTCTCTCACGCGGGATTTGATCCAGATGAAAAACTAGCTGCCCAGTTTCCGTTTATCGATTGGATCATAGGTGCCCACTCTCAAAGCTTCTTGCGTTTTTCTCGCGATGTAGGAAATGTTAAAATCGTTCAAACGCTTTCAAAAAATCATTACGTGGGCGATATTGGAATTGACACCAACGCTAAAAAGCAAAGTGATACCTATGTCTTGCATGAAATCCGAGATGAATTAGAACAAAGTCTAAATCCCAACCCTTTTAGAAAATTTATCGACGATCACAAAAATCGCATGAATGAATTACAAATTATAGAGCAATCTCACATGACCATGGATACCAATCCTAATGCTCCAGTAAAAAAATACAAAACAGCGGCCAGTTGTATTGAATGCCATAAACCTCAAGGGGAATTTTGGCAGGGAACTCCCCACTCTATTGCTTACACAACGTTGATGAATGCCCATGAACAAAATAATCTTCAATGTATCAAATGCCACTCAGTGGGCCTTGGTGATCCGAAAGGATTTTCTGCTGCTAAAAGCTTGGTGAGTTTTCAAAATAAACCCATCATCGATTACTGGAATCAAATTCATTCAATGAGCTCTGAAATTAAATCTGTTCGAAAACTAGACAGCAAACAAATTCAGGCCATTTCAAAAAAATGGATGGATTTTGATAAAAAATCTGGGGTGAAAAATAATTTTGCCAATGTTCAGTGTTTAAACTGTCA
>CANFHC010000062.1 GCA_947446575.1 Bacteriovoracaceae bacterium
AGTGGAGTAGCTTCTAGCGCAGATTTTGATTTCCATCAAGGTGGAAATTTTAATGTTACTCTCACCGTTACGGATTCTTTTGGTGGAGTCGGAACAATTTCAAAGATCATAACAGTTAAAGATAATGCTCTTCCCATAGCAAGCTTTACTTGTAGAAATTGTAGTGTTTAACAAAAAACTTTCCTCTTTTATATCATGATCACATAATTCTAATGCCTCTTTTAGTAAAACAAAAGAGGAGGAATTATGTCGGACAATTTAACTAGAAAGAAGTACAACAAACAAAAGAGAACATTCTCAGTTGATGACAAAGTCGCTATTGTTAAAGAATTTATTGAATCAGGCTTATCTGCTAAAAAGTTCGCACCAATTTATGATATCAGAATGGAAACCCTTGCTAGATGGAAGCGTGAAGTTTTAGATAATAGACCGCTAAGTAAACCAACAGATAAAAGAAGTGGCCCCTATAAACTTCAAGAAAGATTGAATGCTGTTGAGGCCTATATAAAAAGCGGTCTATCTCAAAGAGATTTTTCAAAAACTTGGGGAGTTTCAGAAGTTACTTTGTGTCGTTGGCACTCGCTCTATCAAAAGCATGGTCCTAAAGGACTTGAAGGTAGTATCTTTCAAGACACTTTTAGAAAGTACAAAGCACGCCATCATAAAAAAATATCAGAGAAGCTTGAAGAAGTTATCATCAAAACAAAAACTAAAAATCCGACCTTTGGACTCCGAAAAGTTAAGAACTTTTTAAATCGATTTGAAGGTTTGAAAGTATCCACTGGTGCAATCAGTAGAGTTTTAAAAGAAGAAAATATTCCATTGATAGAAGTTGTGAAAAAGCAGAGGCGTTCTTCGGACCGAGTACGAAGTTTTGAGCGATCAACAGCAATGCAACTTTGGCAAACAGACATCACAAGTTTTGTACTAGCACGAAATGGAACACGAGTTTATTTGACTGTTTTTCTCGACGACTATAGCCGCTATATCGTCGCGTGGAATTTACAATTAAGACAAACAAGTGAGTTTGTAATGAACACAGTTCTTGATGGTTTTCAAAATTATGGAAAGCCTGAGGAAATTTTAACGGATCAAGGGCGACAATATTTCAGCTGGAGAGGAAAAAGTGATTTTCAGCGAATGCTTGATAAAGAAGGCATCAAACATGTTGTAGCTCGAAGTCATCATCCACAAACCGTTGGTAAGTGCGAAAGACTTTGGGAAACAGTTGGGCAAGAGTTTTGGAATCGAGTTCGACCTCAAGAATTATCCGATGCTCGCGAACGATTAAAACATTACTTCAATCACTATAATCATTTTAGGCCACATCAAGGGATTGATGGAATGGTTCCTGCTGATCGATTTTTTGGAGTTGAGAGTGAAGTTCGAAAAGTTTTAGAAGAATCTATTGAGCAAAATTCACTTCGCATGGCACTTGACGAAGCGCCACGATCACCAGTTTTTTTAGTCGGAAATATTGGTGGAAAGAGTGTTTCATTGCATGGGGAAGGCGGGCATTTAATTTTCCAATCACCAGATGGTGTGATCAGTAAAATTAAAACAAATGAATTTGGATTCACTCAAATTATTGGAGAAGAAAATGGACGAACTAATATTGAAAAAGAATCGAGTAAAGAAAACGCAAAAGAGACGTTTACAAATGTTGGAGAAGCCAGCATTGCCGATCAAAATACTTTGGCATCAAGCGAGCGAGGATCAAAAGAAAATGGCCCATCAGACAGGGATGATTATGTTAGAATATTGGATGGGAAGACTCTCGAAAATGGAAGCAGCGAAAGCTTTGAACGTACCAACGTTGAGGCTGTGGCAGATGTCACAACAAGCTTCGAGCGGGATGTTAGTTGGTCTTCTGAAACAACCAACGATGAGGAAGAAAGATATGAAGACGAATCCGGATTTAGATTTGAAAGCACTTCAGAAGAAGATAGCAGAACTGGAGAGAACGATCGAGATGCAAGATCGATTGATTGCGATCATGAGAGAGATGCCGGGATTGAAACAAGTGAAAGAAGTGAAACCTCCAAAGAAGGAGAAGAAGATTGGAGAGCAGAAAGCGATACAAAAACGAGTTCAAAAGAAAGATCGGTCTTTGGCTTCTGGAAAAAGGACGAAGAGTAAAAATGGAAGAAGTAGCAATGAGACTAGAAGTGAGCAAGCGAACTCTCAGGTCTTGGAAAGCAAAAGCTAAAAAGGATTGTGATAAAAGGTCAGGAAGACCTTCTTACACAACTGAAGAACATCGTCGTACTTTGATATTAGTAGCTCGTGAATTACATAGGCAAGGTTATCCAGGAAGTCCTGCGATAGCTTCTGCTTTGTCAAAAAAAGTTCCTTTGAGGTTAATCCGATTGTATGTCGGTAAAATAAAACTTCGTAGAAGAATTAAATTGCGAGAGATGCAATTAAAAATGCGTGTATCGACAAAAGTAAAAACTGCAAATGTAATTTGGTCACAAGATGGAACACACTTGGGAAGAAATAAAAAACGATCACTTGAAGCTCAAGTTATAAAAGATCGTGGAAGTTTAAAAGTACTCTCTGTATTACCGGATTGAGCGCTGATGGAAAAACAATTGTGGGTATGATGAAACAGATTAAAAAAGTACGTTCACTTCCTCTTGTTTGGATGACCGATAATGGATCATGCTACGTGAACAAAGAAGTAGAAACTTTTATGAAGAATGAAAAAGTAATCCATTTACGTTCGCTACCACATACGCCTCAACATAACGGATCTGCTGAACGTATGATGTGTGAGCTCAAGAACTCATCTATGCTTGGAAAAAAGACCATTGTGAATGCAAATCTTGAGGTTCATGAGGGCTTCGCAAACAGCGCCTTGATAATAAATGAATACAGAAAACGGGCCACGCATGGATTTAAGAGTTCCAATGAAGTTGACGATGAGATGCTTATGCATGAACCGAAAGTGAACCGTGAACAGCTCTATAATGAGTATTGTGAAGAGAAGAAACGACTACTCGAAACGAAGCAAGGAAGAGAGTTAAGGTTGTGTGAGCGAGAGATGGTAATGTGCTTGTTAGAGAAATATGATCTGATAACCAGATCGAGAGGCAGCAAGGATTATGTGGCGTGAAAAGAGGAAGTTTTTATGTGTACCCTACAGAAGTTACTAAAAATAAAATCAGAACTTGTCTTCTTGGTACTGTTAATAATGATGAACTGGTTACTTACTATCAAGGAATTTTTCAATATCTCTATACATCAATTGAAATTAGAAGTAAGGCGTGGTCTTTAGTTCAAGGAAATTTGGGGGGAGCCTCAAGCATGGTGCCAGCCTCGGATCAAGTTACTCGATTACTTTCTTGTGAGGGGATATAAATGTGTACTAATAAAATATTAAGTCTTTTATTTGTATTAAATTTTTTTGTTTCTTGCAGTAACGAATATGAAAAATTAATGAAGCCTGCTCTTAATTTGAAGCTGGCTGACAAGAATCTGAATCCCGTATTTGATGGTGAGGTTGAACCAACATTGCCTAATTTTAATGAAAACAACAAAACGATTTTAGGGATTGATACAAACAAGAATGAGATTAGAGATGATGTCGATATTTGGATTAATAGAAATGCACTTGATTATAATGAGCGTATGGCGATGAGGCAGTATGCGAAGGCGAAACAGTTATGGTTGAAAGTCTGTAGAGAAAATTTAGTTTACGAAGTCGTAAATGTAGAAGATGGCATGCTTAACTCAGGCTCTTGTCTTAGTGCTATGAGTGATTATAAATATGGTAAATGGGACTACGTTCGCAAAAAGATAGATTCACTGACGTTAAATACAAGAATTCGAAGTTGTGATGGGTTTTACAATAAACATAGTACAGTAGTAACGGTAAAAAATACAAGTAATCCACATCTCAACTGTAAATTCACAATTGAAAATCTAGATTTCGCAATTAAGAAATATGAAAAAGCGTGGGGGAGTCTAAAGTGAAAATTAAATTTTTATTAGTTTTAATTTTTTTTATTTCTAATAATTTATTTGCAATACTTCCACTTCATTGTTCAGCAAACGGATTAAATGTAATCTATATAAACGGAGTAAATGTTAATCAAGATGGTAACACGACATCAGCGGCTAATGTAACGAAGGCAATTTTGTCAATTAAGGGCGAACTCGACAAAAATAAGTTGAACGATACCCTAGGAGTCTGGAATACCTCTCGACCACTTCTTAACGATATCGAAGAACTCAAAGCTCAGCTTGCTTCTAATCACTTTGGAAAAAAGAGAATAGAATTTTGGAGAGCGAAGGCAAAAGATGAAATGTATCAAAGATCATTGATTGAAGGACACACACGCTCCGATGCTCAAGTTGCCGCTGAAAAAGCAAGAATAGATGCAGCCCTAGTGCAGATTACTTCGAAGCCAAAATTTACATTTTTAACAGATCCTGATGGAAAATTTATATTAGATGGCAATGGTGAAAAAATAATTGATCAAGATTCATATAGTCAATCAGATTTGTACAAAGACTTAGTCAAATACAACACGGCACTTGCTAATTTGCTTGCTAATGCATCCTCAGATATTGCAGTCGTAGAACAATTAAAGATAAAAATAAAAGAAGCTTATAAAGGCGGTTTAAATAAAGTTATTGTAGTTGCACACTCGCAAGGGAATGAAGTTTTGTTCTCAGCTATAAAAGATATTCGAAGAGTTATGAGTGATGCCGAAAAAAACAAGTTCGATGGATTGGTGGGATATATGCAAGTGGCACCACCATCGCCGGAATTGGTGACGAGTCCAGTTGCAATCAATGATGCTAATAATCATGCCCAATATATTCGACATAATCGTGATGGGGTTATTGGTATGTCACAAGCGATGACATCTGAAGTGACTCCGGGGGGTGTAATACCGGTTGCTGCTAATTATACTGCCGAAGTAGGGATTCCTCCGGGCGGGGTGCCAATTTTATCAGATATAAGTCATTTTCTAGATAATTTTTTTAATACTTATGGCAACAAAGGTGTCACTGCTTTTTATCATGGAATGGATGAGGTTTATTTAAGTGACACTTATAAAGCAACAAGAAATACAACTGGTGTTAATCAGGCATTGGTCGATCATTTTAAAGATAATATGCGAGAGATTGCAAGCAAGCTTGAAGATAACTGCGATTCAAAAGTTATTTTTTGTAATGCTGGATTATTACCAAATAAAATGAATTTTGCTTTAGAAGGAAATGTTGATTTTAGTTTGAACCATATTTTTCCCGCGTCGGGCATCAATAGTGATCCTCACACTTGTGAATGTCATGAGGTAAATCTTAAGGAAGGGGGAAATGCTATTAACGTCAGTGGCTCAGGTTCTTTTGGAACAGCTAATTATGAATTAGTTCCTTTTAAGGGAACAATCTACGGTACTGGAGGTTTGCAGTATTTTTCTACATCGGTTGACTTTGTAAATGGTCAATTAAAAGTAGGTGTCGTAGAAGGTATATATGCAACAAATTATTGTGGACCATTTGTATACAAAAATTAATAAATATTTATTGGAATTTGGATTAAGGTTGCTATTAGAAAGGCTGGAGTAATGTAGTAAAATTGCTCCTGCTTAAGAAGCATGCATGAAAGTTCTCCTGGGCAATTTTTAAATCTTGCAAGTTTTGGAGGATAAACTAAAAAAGTTTTTATTGATCAATTAGGAAATGCGTTTTTAAAAATGAAAAATAATAATTGGATAAACTTGATATTTGATTAATTCAAGGGAAGAGCTTTATGCAGGCACAAAGCCAGCAGTA
>CANFHC010000063.1 GCA_947446575.1 Bacteriovoracaceae bacterium
TGTAGTATTTATGAGGCCCGCCCAGTGATTTGCCGCACTCAAGGGGCCCCATTATTTGTTCAAGTTGATAACGTTCTTGATTATTGTCCTCTTAATTTCACAGCAGGCGATCCTCCCAAAGAAGATTGGTTAAACCTAGACCGCCTCAATACTCTTTTATCATTTGCCGCCAAAACTTCTGGATTAGAAAAACGCATTCGTCTTAAAAAATTAAAAGAAAGTTTTATTTCTTAAGTAGTTTAAAAGCGTGAGACCAATCGTTACGCAAAAATCCTGGTATACACCAGAGCATGCATAGCGGTTCAATGGCCCGTGCAGCTTCTGCACTTCCCATGTCTTCAATCTCCCAACCGAATTGGTCTAAGATTTCTCTGACGACGTTTTTAGCTTGATCGTTATTTCCACAAATAAACATGGTGGGTTTTCCTTCCTTAAATTCAGGATTAACCATCATCGCATTTCCAACGCTGTTAAAAGCTTTAATAAAGTTAGCTTCCGGAACAGTAAATTGTAATCGCTCCATGAGAGATCCATTTATATCGGTAAAATATTTAAGCACACCATGATTTGGGGCTTCATCATCAATTGGGTTGGTCGTATCAATGATTGTTTTGCCTTTAAGGTTTTCAAGTCCACAAAGATTAATGGCCGAAATGGCAGCAGTTCCTTTAACGGCAAAGACAATAACCTCTCCATATTTGGCAGATTCTTCAAAATTTCCGATAGAAGCATTTTCTCCGGCTTTTTCTTTCCATGCATTTAATTTTTTAGGATCTCTCGATCCGCGCATAACGTGATAGCCGTGTTTGATAAAACCGTTTGCGAGCACAGTTCCAACATCGCCGGATCCGATTACTGATATTTTCATTTTATGAGGCATGATCACTCCTTATTTTTAAATTCCTAAAAAAGTTTAGAAGTGCTCACAAAATTTATCCAAGATATTTATTGAATGGTTGAGATAATTTTTATGTTCTATTGAAGGATTATTGGAAGTGATAAGTTAGCTATGAAACTTCGAGGAGGGTAAAATGTCTGAAGATATAATTATTCAAAGAGCAGTAGCGGTATTTGGAATGCTTTTCTGGTTCGCATTTCCCATAGGAATAATGATTTCAGTCATGCAACAAGATAGGGATGCTCATCATTCACCCGGTGAAAAAAAGGAAATTCTAACAAGCGCTCCAGAAATAAAAAAGAGCGCATAAAGTTTTATCTTTTTAGAGTATCAAGTTTTTCTATTAAACCAAAAAGAGCAGAACGATTTTGTTCATAGTAGTAATTAATGATGGAATATTCTGGCCACTTATTATTTGAAAGTTCAATCGTCACTTGGAAATCCCCACGATAATAAATACTCCAGTCTTGCATTCCACCATTCACTTCATACCAAGAGTATCCATTAGTAATTCCATTTTCAAAAGCAGTCGAAGCCGCGATATAAGGAGCATTGCGAGAGTATTCGAGGCTTAAATTTTTAATTGCATCTTCTTCTGGAAAACGATCAGGGACAGTATCCCATGGGTAGTTAACAACTTCAGCTCCACCATGGAAATTGGCTGACAATTTAAATTTATGCTCAGCTTGCCACTTCATCACGGCTTGAGTCTCAGGCGCTCTTTTTCCTAAGACATCTTGATTGTCGCTGGTTGAAAAATCGGGGAAATCGCGATTGAGATCTACTCGGTTAGCATTAGCGCGTGTACTTGCAGCAGCTCCATCTGGATTCATAGAAACGAGAATATGAATTTGAAATTTATCTAAAAGATTTGTTATGTGCGGATCTGTTCCGTAATTGGTTACACATTCACGAATAAAACGCAGCATCACTTCGCGGCCAACTATTTCATCTCCATGCATATTGGCGATGTATTTAAACTCTGGGCGATTGTCATCGACATTGGCGTTCTTTGAAAGTTTTAGCACCCATAGATCGCGTTTTTTAACTGACTTTCCAATAGAGTAAAGCTTGGCAATTCCGGGATAAGTAAGGGCCATTGTTTTTAATTCTTTTTCAATTTCTTCGGGAGTTGGATAATCGGCTTTTGTTTCAGTTGAAATATTTGTGAGCAGTCGATACTGAATTTGGTTTTGTTTTAAAAAATCTTCTAATCCTTTTGGTCCATAGAGTTCAAATCCATCGGCCTTCATATGATCGATCGTAAACTCTGGTCTTGCTTTTAATAAATTGATTTCTTCTATAGAAGGATTTTTAATCCAAAAAGATTCGTCTATAACAACGCTGGAATAAACTTTTTGAGAGAGAATTATTAGGGATAAAAAGAGTATTTTTTTCATTGGTCACCTGTTAGTTGGGCATTATTCCACAGAGTTTATTAGCGGGAACCGCGATATCGATCTTTTTTGGGTAAGCAAGTTTTAAATCATTCATAATTTGGATGAATTGCTCCACAGTGCGCTCTCCACCAATGCGAGGATTAAATTGTTTTTCTAAGGCCACTGTTGAATAAGTAAAACCTTTATAATCATGAGCTGGGTATATTTTAGTTTCTAGTGGAAGAGTAAATATTTTTTGCTTTATGCTCTGATACATTTGCCCCGGATCACCATGTTGGAAATCTGTTCTTCCTGTTCCGCGAATTAAAAGAACATCGCCAGAAAAAATCATTCCTTCTGTATAAAAACTCATACAGCCGTTTGTGTGCCCAGGCGTTTCAAAAGCTTTGAGAGTATAACTACCAAACTTGAGTTCATCACCGTCATTTAAAATAATGTCTGAACAAACAACTTCAGCTTTAGCACTGATTGCCGTTTTGGCTCCAGTACGTTTTCGAATTTCTCCCGCTCCAGTTATATGATCTGCGTGAACGTGAGTATCGACGATGTATTTGAGGGTTAATCCCATTTCTGAAAGTAATTTTAAATCTCGTTCAACAGTTTCTAGAACCGAATCAATGATAATGGCCTCTTTAGTCGATTCATCACCTAAGATATAAGTAAAAGTTGATGTTTCAGATTCAATCATTTGGTAGAAAATCATTAAGTTGTCCTCTTGTACTTTTATAATTATGAGAGGATTTTATCTCAGCTCTTGTTATAAAAAAAGTAAAACAACCTTTCATTGACCCTTTTAGGCATTAATAGTAAATTTTTTAAAAGTATCTTTCCAATAAAGCCTTTTTTGATAGGTAATAATTATGTTTCGCGTAAGTTTTTTTCCATTGCTGCTTGTCCTTCTTTTTTCTACAACTCTAAGTATGCCACCGGCATCGGCCCAGTTAAATCCTTTAACGTTTACAATGAAAACGCCAAAGAGTGAAACAAAACTGGTGGCCAAAGTTGAAAGCAAAGAAGCAAGTCAATTGCATGAAAAACTTCGCAATCCACAAGAAACAATGCGCTCATTCATGCAGGCAATGGATAAAGTAAAAAGTGGAAACAACTCTGCCTTTTCTGAAGCCATAGACACATTAGATCTTTCACAAATCGATGGACCATTAAGAAATCTGACCGGTAAAATAACGGCTGAGCGATTAATCAATACTCTCGATCGAATTGCAAAAATAAGTTACGCTCATATTCCCACTTATGATTCAGGACCTAAATGGTATTTTAGAAAACAGACAGTCACTGTTGGTGATAATGTTTATGACGTTGAAATTGCCATTGGAAAGACAGCCGAAGGGGATTGGAAATTTACTCCCGAAACAATTAGTACAATTGAAAATTTTTACGCTTCTGTTACTCATTTAAAAGTATTAAATGGAATCACTGAGTACAGTAATTGGCACTCGCGATTTAAAGAGCGCATGCCAGAGTGGACGAGTGAAGATTTTTTGATGTTTAAAAAAGGACAATGGTTAGGTCTTTTTACCATTTTTCTTATTTCACTTGGGTTGTTTACTATCACTCGCTTTATCATCACAGCTCTTTTACGTATCAAAGTTAATAAAAAAACTCTTGATATAGAAGAAGGTGAGCAATTCAAATCAACGCTGCCTTTTGGATACCTGGCCTTTTCTATCACTTGGTTAGTTGGAACTAGGCTTTTAGAGTTTGATGTTGATTCTCTCGAAGTTTTCATTCGAGCATCCTATATATTAACGGCCTTCTTTTCAGTTTGGTCTGCGCTTAAACTCGTTGATTATGTCAGCTCTTATTTTGCCAATAAAGCTCGCTCAACAGCTAATAAATTTGATGACGTTTTAGTTCCTATGCTTAAAAAAACATCGAAGGTTGTTGTAGTCGCATTTGGTATTATTTTAATCGCCCACAGTTTAACTTTTGATATCGCGAGTATTTTAGCTGGACTTGGAATTGGGGGAGTGGCCGTTGCTCTTGCTGCTAAAGATACTATTTCAAATCTCTTTGGCTCGGTCACAGTTATCATTGATCGACCATTTCAAATTGGTGACTATGTCGTTTTAGGTAAAGAACTTGAAGGCTCCGTTGAAGAAGTGGGATTTAGAAGTACGAGACTTAGAACTCCTGTTAATTCACTAGTGACACTTCCAAATAGTGTGCTTGCCAATATGGCGATCGATAATTATGGAATGCGCAGAGTTCGCCGCTATAAAACAACACTACAAGTTGAATACTCAACTCCAATTGCAAAGCTTCAAGAGTTTTGTGATCGCATTCGTTATCAGATTCAATTGAATCCTATGGTTTTAAAAGATGATCACTCAGTTACAATTTATGAACTCAATGCTTCTTCAATAGATATTTTGCTCACCGTTTATTTTGTTACTGGACAACTAAAAATTGAGCTTGCTGAACGACATAAATTTATCTTAGAGATTTTAAAAATTGCCGAAGAGATAGGAGTGAAGTTTGCTTATCCTAGCCAGAGTATCTATTTGGAGAATTCGCCTGTGGAATAAAGATACTGCCCCAAATAATCCGCACTTTTTTCAAAGAATTTTAGTAACAAATTCTTATCAATCTTTTTAGCGCACCCATAAAATTAGATAGTTGCCAGACTCAAATGATCAAGAAAACTTTATATTAAGCCTAAACAAGATTCTACCGTAAACTTATTCAAGTTATTTTACTTAAATATTCAAATAAGGATTAATCATGCTGAGCTTTAGAGCTTTCATAGGTTTGCTTGTACTTCTTATTTCTTCAACCTGCCAAGCTTTTGAGTTTCTATGTCCAGTTCCCGCTAATATCCAAAATCTTTCGTGTGAAGGCGCTGTAAGAGTTAAATCTCTAAGTGATCTTTTAGTCTATAGATCAGACAGAGGATTAAAGAATGGAAAGCTTAAAAACCTAATAATCGATTTTCCTGTCACTTCACCATCTCTATCAATCTCGACTCCTTGTCAGATCACAGTTGCTAAAAATAATGCAATAAATATCAACGGATCACTTTGTCTGCATGGAGATAGAGGAGTTGTTCTTGATGAGTCAATTAATCTTCACTCTCAAAACGCTCGTTTAGAAACTAATGCCGAAGTCATCATTCATAAAAATGCAACTATTGATGCCACTGATTTAGAGCTTATTTCATTAGGGATCGGAGAATTTTCTCACGCACATATTAGAGAAAGCGCTCGTGTTACAGCTACTAA
>CANFHC010000064.1 GCA_947446575.1 Bacteriovoracaceae bacterium
GGTCCATGAATTTTATGAGAACTTAATGAATAAAGGTCTATATTCATTTCTTGTAAATCGACAGGTATTTTACAAAAAGACTGCGCACCATCTGAATGAAAAAGAACATCATAATTTTTACAAAGTAAGCCAATTTCTTTTAAATTTTGGACTACGCCAATTTCGTTATTTGCATGAATAACTGAAACCAAAAGTGTTTCATCAGAAATTAATTCACGAAGTTGATTTAAATTTAAAGTCCCATTTTTATCAACATCAATGAATTTAATTTCACATCCTAGTTTTTCTAATTTCAAAACATTTTCGGTAACACTAGAGTGCTCAATTTTGGATGTGATAATTTGATTTTTTAATTTATTTTTATTAGCCTCAAAAATTCCTCTAAAGACCAGATTATTAGATTCTGTTGCGCCTGAAGTAAAATAAATTTCTTCTGAACGACAATTTAATCTTTTCGCTAAAATAGATCTTCCTTTCTCGAGTTCGACAGATGCCAAAACACCAGAGCGATGAATAGAAGAAGAGTTGCCCAAGTTTTTTCGGTATAACGCCGAGATATAATCTAAGACTAAAGGATGCAAGGGAGCACTAGCTGCATGATCTAAATAAACTTCTTGATTACTCATATTGATAATTGAGCTTTTTAGCAATCGCATTTAATTGTTCCTTACTCATTTGGAATTCCAAATCTTTTAAGGCTTCATCTCTACTAATAACATTTTGTCTGATGAGTTTGCTCATCTCCACATGATAGTGGGTGTAACCGTAATTTTTCATAGAATTATAAACTGAAATAAAATTTAACATACAATTAGTCGAACGCCCTGGGTAACTAACTCGAGGAAACTCCCAACCAAGCTCTTTTTGAATTGTGGGTACATAAACCTCGGCCCCAAAGGGTAAGAACCAATGAGGGGAAATGACCAATGCCTTATTTTTTCGCTCGGATGCTTTTTTTAAAACTTCTTCCATAGTAGCCGGGAAATCTTTATATTTAGGATCGTTTCGAACGTACGTGTCTAAAAAGTCTCTAGTTGCCTCGCCCATTTCCTTAAATTCAGGAGATGCTGAATTACACCCACACTTACTCATAACTTTTTGATTGGTGGATTGCCCTTTAGTCCATCCAGCGATAATGATCGGAATTTCATGGCGGTCTGCTATCTCATAGGCTAAATCCATGTACCAAAGGGAGCAAGGATGACAAATGACTGCTTTTGATTTCGTTTCTAAGATTTTACCGTACATCTCTTTCATATAGTTAGATTTATAAAACATAAAATCGACACCTAACTTATCTGCCGCTTTTTCAACATTTTTAATCGCATCATCTGTTTCAAAACCGTTATCAAACATAAAAGCTAAAGGGTTAAGCTTGTATCTAGTTTTCATGTAATAGAGTGCGGAGGTTGAATCTTTTCCACCACTGCACATCGCCAGAACATCGTATTTTCCTTTGCTTTTATTTTTTTTTAAAATTTTAAGCAAATCTGATTCATGCAGTTTTGCCTCATCTTCCAATTCACGGTTGTTTTCATATTCTAGACAGAGATTGCATACCCCATCTGAATTAAATATAATATTTGGCTTTACCTCAGGGAGGACACACCTTTTGCATAAATCCCCAGAGACTAAATTAATTTTTTTCTCAATGTGGCCTTCTGACATTTTGTCTCCTGAGGAAAATGGATTTTTTTATTTATAATTTTACACAATTTTAAATTAAAAGTACTATATATTGTAAAGCTATCACTTAAAAATAAGCGAAAAATAAACACTAACCCGAGTCCAATAGGCGGTCTTTTGTGGAGCATTTAGATTTAAGAAAAATACCATGCCCAAGAAATACCTCAAAAGCGCTCATTGTTTTGAGTGGAATGGAAACTGGCGAATCTCTTGAAATTTTTTTAGATGACGGTGAACCTATTCAAAATGTTCCATCATCATTGACCATTGAAGGTCATAAGATTCTGCAAATGAATCAAAATTCCGAAGGCTTCTGGATAATTATTGTTGAGGCAGGTTAATGAAGGAAAAATTTTTTTTAATTCAGCGAAGAATAAAAGAATGGATCACCCAAGTCTTATTCAAGAAATTCCTCACTCCTATTATTTTATTTATTATTTATTTTGTCATTTTAGGACCCACTAGCATTATTGCTAAATTATTTTTCAGAAAAGCCTTATCTAAATCTACATATAATCAAAATTCAAATTGGCTTGAGGTAAAAAACTATGAAGGAAATCTTGAAAATAGTTATGAACAATCTTAGCCAAAGAAGTTAATGATGAAAAAAATAATTTTAATTCTTAAAGAGATGAAAAAACTTTTAGTGACCCATAATCTTTATTTTCTCGCCCCATTAATCATTGCTTTAGCATTAGTTGCCCTATTATTTGTAAAGCTAGGGGCAAGTATTATTATGACCTTTATCTACGCGGGGGTATGATTAATGGATATCATGGGAATATCTTGTTTTTATCATGATTCATCTGCTTGTTTAGTAAGAGATGGAAAAATAATAGCGGCTGCTCAGGAAGAACGATTTTCTCGTAAAAAGAATACTGAAGCTTTTCCCATTGAAGCATTAAATTATTGCATTCAAGAGGGGAATATTCTTTTTGAAGATCTTCAAGGTATCGGTTATTTTGAAAAGCCATATTTAAAGCTAAGTAGAGTTTTAATAGAACATCTTAATCAATTCCCCTTTTCTTTAAAAAGTTTTTTACGGTCAATGCCACAATGGATGGATAATCGTTTAATTCTTCCTTTAGTTATTGAAGAAGAATTATCGACTAAGGCCCCCGTACATTTTTTTAAGCATCACCTCTCACATGCTGCCAGCGCTTATTTACCATCTCCGTTTGATGAAGCTGCCATTATGACTTGCGATGGTGTTGGTGAATGGACCACGATGAGTCTTGGAGTGGGCCTTGGTTCAAATATTAAAATTAATAATGAAATATGCTATCCGGATTCAATAGGCCTTCTCTACACGACCTTCACTGTGTATCTGGGCTTTCACGCCCATGGAGGAGAAGGTAAAACGATGGGGCTTGCAGCTTACGGAGAAACAACTTTTTTAAAGCAAATGAATGAGATCATTCAAATATTTGAAGATGGAAGTTTTAAATTAAATCAAAAATACTTTTCATATCGGCGCGGACAAAAAATGTGGAATCAGCATTTTGAAAAACTCTTTGGAACAGCAAGGTTGCCAAAAGAAGATTTTCAACAAAGGCATTATGATATAGCTGCAAGTCTGCAATTAACTATTGAAAAAATCTTTATTCTAAGTGCTCGCTATCTTCAGGAAAAATCAAAAAGCACAAATCTTTGTCTGGCCGGCGGCGTAACTCTAAATTGCGTAGCTAATGCAAAAATTTTAGAAAATACCGATTTTACCAATATTTATGTTCAGCCAGCTGCCGGAGATGCTGGTGGTGCAATAGGAGCGGCTTTATATTTAGCCAATACCATTTATCTGGAGCCAAGGCATAGCCTACCCCACTCTTACCTAGGTCCGGAATTTTCTGAATATGAAATTTTAAAGGCCATTAAATCCTCAGGTTTTCAAAATTTTAAAAAATTAACAGAAGAAGAATTAGTAGAAAATGCAGCCCAATTTATTTTTCAAAATAAAACTGTTGGTTGGTTTCAAGGAAAAATGGAATTTGGACCTAGGTCCTTAGGAGGCCGATCCATTTTAGCTAATCCTTGTTCTGCCGATATGAAAGATATTTTAAATCTTAAAGTTAAAAAAAGAGAATCTTTCCGCCCTTTTGCTCCTATAGTTTTACAAGAAAGGTGTGAAGAATTTTTTGAGTTAAATATATCCTCACCCTACATGTTACTTGCACCAAAGGTTCGATCCCATATGAGATCGGTTCTTCCCGCAATTACTCATGCAGACTCTACTGCGCGAGTTCAGACTTTGGGAAAAGATGAAAACCCACTACTCAGAAAACTTATTTTGGCATTTGAAAGAAAATCGGGTGTTCCTATCTTAATAAACACTTCATTCAATCGAAACGGTGAGCCCGTCGTATGTAAACCTGTACATGCCTTAGACTGCTTTTTAAATACTGGACTGGAGGCCCTGGCAATTGGTCCCTATTGGCTTGAAAAGCGATGAAGAAAATATTCACATTTCTCTTGGGCTTAATTTTTATTATCCTTGTAAGTGAAGCAGGTTTTTGGATTTTTTCTTTGACAAAAAATCATCATCCTGTAGGGCCCGACTTAAAAAATAACAATTCAATTTTAATTATTGGAAATTCGTATACGGTGGGCCCTTTGGTTTCTCCAAATGAAATCTATTCAAAAATAATAGAAAAAAAAGTTGGTCACTTATACAATGTCGTTAATATATCTGATCTAAGTATGAATACAACGTTGATAAAAGAACGGCTTAATAGTTTAATTGCATTAAATCCAAAAATAGTTTTTTTAATGATTGGACAACCCAATGGATGGAACTTTTACGGATTTAATAGCTTTTTGAATCAAACTTCTTTTCTCAATGACAAAAAGAACTTCCTTCTATCAATTTTATCAAAATATTCAAAAATTTTTTCTTTTTATTCATATTCACTTTATCAAATAAACCAAGCTCAACCTATGGAAGAAATATCCCCTCTTCAAGCCTTTCATTTTATTAATAAAATAAAAAGCCACATTGGAACAGTTCAAAGAAATTATCGCTCTAAAACCTCTTCGCTTGAGATTGCCTCATTCTTTACTAATTCTAAAAATTTCCTTTCACAATATCCTGGTAATATAAATCTTCGCGAAAAAAGAATTGTCCTGGCAGCTAACTTAAATTTTCCATTAAGTTATTCACTTGACGATTTAAATCAATTGACCTGTTA
>CANFHC010000065.1 GCA_947446575.1 Bacteriovoracaceae bacterium
ATGGGACTTGCGACGTGCCCAATTGGACTTGTTAGAAACTATATCGCTCAACCTGAAATTAGTAAAAAACTTGGGGTTTTAGAAAATTACACTCCAGTTTTACCGATAGTTATTGGTTATGCAGGTACACAACAACATGAAGTCGCCCGCAATCCAGCGATCATCAAATGGATCCGTTAAATGAATTAATGAGGTGTTTATGAGTCAATATATTCGTTGGTTTAATGAAATATCAATTACCGATATATCGTTAGTTGGTGGAAAAAATGCTTCGTTAGGAGAAATGTTTCGGGCCTTATCACCTCATGGAATTCAAATTCCCCAAGGTTTCGCAATCACAGCAGATGCATATACCAAAATCATTGAAGAGAACTCTTTAGGAGATAAAATTTATCCTCTTCTTAAGGAATTGAATTCTTTTGATACTGATCAACTTGCAAAAGTAGGTCTGCGTATCAGATCTCTCATTCGCAGCGCCACTATTCCTCAAAGTATTCAAGATGAAATTCAAAAAAGTTATAAAGAACTTTGCAAACAATCAGAAATGGATGACGTGGATGTGGCCGTCAGATCTTCCGCCACCGCTGAAGATCTTCCAGATGCTTCATTTGCCGGTCAACAAGAAACATTTTTAAATGTTCGCGGAGTTATTGATTTATTAAATTCTTGTAGAAATTGTTTTGCTTCGTTATTTACTGACAGGGCTATCAGTTACCGTATATCAAATGGATTTGAACATTCAAAAGTTCGGTTGTCTATTGGTATACAAAGAATGGTCAGATCAGATCTCGCTTCTTCAGGGGTCATTTTTACTTTAGACACAGAATCTGGTGCGAGAAATGTCATTCTTATTAATAGTTCTTATGGTCTCGGAGAAAATATAGTTGGAGGGCGTGTTGATCCAGATGAATTCCTAGTTCTAAAGCCACTTCTTGGTAAATCCTTTACGCCAATACTAAGAAAAAAAGTAGGATCAAAACTATTGAGAATGGTTTATTCCGGACATGGCAGCCGAGGGACTAAAAATTTAGATGTATCAAAAGCGGAACAAATAAAATTATCAATTACCGACGAAGAAGTGATTAAACTTGCCGATTGGGCGCTGGGAATCGAGCAATATTATTCGGATCTCAACAAAAAAGATACTCCTATGGATATTGAGTGGGCAAAAGATGGTCAGACTGGAGAGTTATTTATTTTACAAGCAAGACCAGAAACGATTCATTCTAATAGTAGAAATTTAGAATCAAAAAATTATATTTTGGAAAAACATTCTTCATTATTGATTAGTGGCCGTGCTGTGGGAATGAAAATCGGAGCAGGTCCGGTTAAGATCATCAGAGATGTATCGGAGCTTAACCAATTCAAAGAAGGAGATGTGTTGGTTGCAGATATGACCGATCCCGATTGGGAGCCGGTGATGAAAAAAGCTTCTGCGATTGTTACAAATAGAGGAGGGCGAACATGTCATGCGGCGATTGTAAGTCGAGAGCATGGCGTTCCCTGTATAGTTGGAACAGAAATGGCAACCGAAATATTAAGTGATCAACAGCTTGTAACAGTTTCCTGCGCAGAAGGAGATGAAGGTTTTATTTATGAAGGAATTCTTCCATTTCATGAAGAAAATGTTGATTGGAAAAAAATTCCAAAAACAAAAACTAAAATTATGATCAACCTTGGAAACCCTGCCCATGCCCTCAAAACTTCTTTATTGCCTGTCGATGGAGTTGGACTAGTTCGACTTGAATTTATAATAAGTCAAACAGTACGCATTCATCCAATGGCGCTCGTACATCTCGATCGGATTACAGATATTCATACAATGAATCAGATACAAGAAATTTTGGGGATCTATAAAAATAAACCTGAACAATTTTTTATCGATAAACTCTCAGAGGGGGTCGGAGTAATTGCAGGTGCTTTTTATCCTCGAGCAGTTATTGTTCGTTTTTCTGATTTTAAAACAAATGAATATGCCAATTTGATTGGTGGGGCCGGATTTGAGCCCGCAGATGAAAATCCAATGATTGGTTTTCGTGGAGCTTCTCGATATTATGATCCTCATTATCGAGATGGATTTGCACTTGAATGCAAGGCCATAAAAAATCTTAGAGAAAAAATGGGCTTAACGAATATAAAAGTGATGATTCCCTTTTGTCGTTCCCCTGAAGAGGGGCGAAAAGTCATTCAAGAAATGAAATCTAATGGACTTGTTAGAGGTGAAAATAATTTAGAGATTTACATAATGTCGGAATTGCCTTCAAATGTTTTGCGCGCAGAAGAATTTGCAGAAATAGTTGATGGCTTTTCAATTGGCTCTAATGATTTAACACAAATGGTTTTAGGTGTAGATCGGGATTCTTCTATTATTAGTCATCTTTTTAACGAGAGAGATCCCTCCGTTTTAAAAATGATCTCTATGGCCATAGCGGCAGCTAGAAAAGCTGGACGACCAATTGGTATTTGTGGACAGGCCCCTAGTGATTATCCAGAAATATCTAAACTCTTAGTCAAAGAAGGAATTAATTCAATTTCTGTTACTGCCGATGTTGTATTGAATACAATCCGAATTGTATCTGAAGTTGAAAATGAACTGGCGAAGCATAAATGAAGGTTGCAGTCTTTAATACCCATGAATTTGAGAAAAAATATTTTGAGGAAGAATGTAAAAAACATTCTCATGAACTAATTTTTTTCAAAGAAAGATTAACTGAGGAAACTGCGACCAAGGCATTTGGTTATCCTTGCATTTGTGCTTTTTTGAATGATGTGTTGGATTCACGCACACTCAGTATTTTATCTCAGGGGGGCACAAAATTAGTTGCCCTTCGGTCTGGAGGATTTAATCATGTGGATTTAAATGCATGTGAAAAATATGGCCTGCGCGTTGTTTACGCTCCAAATTTTTCCCCACACGCTGTCGCTGAGCATGCAGCCTCTTTGATTCTCACTTTGGATAGAAAAATAAATCGTTCTTTTAACAGAGTGAGGGAAGGAAATTTTTCTATCGATGGGTTGGAAGGATTTGATTTATACAATAAAACTGTTGGTGTTATGGGAACTGGTAAAATTGGGAGTTGTTTGGCAAAAATCATGATCGGATTCGGTTGTATTGTATTGGCCCATGATTTAGTACATAACCCAAAACTTACCAATATAGGAGTTGAATATGTTTCATTAGATAAACTTTTAAGTACGTCCGATATCATTTCACTTCATCTTCCCTTAACCACCAAAACCCATTATATAATAGATAAAAAAGCCTTATTGAAAGTTAAACCTGGGGTAATGATCATCAATACCGGACGTGGCGCTTTAATTGATACAAAGGAATTAATAGACTCTTTAAAATCAGGAGTCGTAGGTTTCGCAGGTCTGGATGTATATGAAAAAGAGGAAGGTGTATTTTTCGAAGATCGCACTGGTAAAATTTTAGAAGATGATCTCCTATCGAGATTAATAAATTTTCCAAACGTGATTCTTACTTCTCATCATGCTTTTTTGACCAAAGAAGCACTAAGAAATATTGCTCAAATTACTCTTCAAAATATTGAGGATTTCGAACTTGGTCGAGAACTAGTTAACGATGTTCCTCTAGGCCAATAGAGGGAATTCGCAAAAATTCGAAACCGTTCTACATTTTTTATTCTTTGACTCTCGTCATGATATAGAGGTATTGATTCTTAAACTCTGAACCATTTGATCCATAGAGTATCCTAAGATTTTCATCAGTATAAATCTCTCTTAGTGTACCCCCACCAAAAAATAATTTAACGACTAAGCTTGGAACAACTGTAATTTGAGTGGGTAATTGGTCGCGTTCAGCTTCATCAGCATATTGATAGATTGGTCTTTCAGTTGGTCGTTTTTTCATTCCAATGAATTTAACAAATTTTACATCCAGCCCTATTGAATCTTTAGTAGAAAGAATGTAGTTCCCTTTTAAGTAATTAATGTTTTTTTCTTTTTTTGTTTTCGCATCCATATTAGGTGATACATTGTAATAAAAACCATCAGGAGAAATCACCTGATAAATCTCTTTTGCATTGAGAGTTGGATCTACGCCTCGATCATTTTTTCTGTACTCATATGGTCCCCAAACTTGCTTCCAAACACCAAAGAGAAGAGGAAGGCGATCATTCACTTTTCCTTGTGGTTTTAAGAGTAAAAGCTTTTTGACAAGAGGTTCTAATTCATTTTGTATTTTGAATTCAGGATCTCCTCTCCCTTGATATTTCTCTGCGGTAGAGACTATCGTCTGTTTGAGATTATTGATGTCTTCATAGTAATTAGCAAAAGTGTTATTTGAGAAAAGTAAGATCAAAGTCATCATTAATGTTTTCATTAAGGTCTCCTAATATATTTAAATTATTTATCAATTTTTTAGTCACATGGGAATAGGACGAAGCCTAGACTATAAATTTTGCAGACCTTTAATGTCTTAATCCAGTTTCAATAAGCAAGTTCTCGACAAATTGCCTCATATCACAGGTTTTAAAATTGACGAGATTACATTAACAACGAATATGACTTTGAAGAATTTAAGTCTTCTTGAATGCTTGGCCCTTTTGGCATTATTCCAATCAGACGTGGAATAATTTTTGCAGAATAATACTCATGGAATTAATAAATGAAAATATTAAAAAAACAAATTATCCA
>CANFHC010000066.1 GCA_947446575.1 Bacteriovoracaceae bacterium
GCCTCCTCCTTCGATTTGACCATAAGAAAAATTTTGGGTGAAGTTTTTTACTTCTTCGAATTTTTCAGGAGGGGATGAGGTCATGGGCATTGATGTGAATTCATCATCTAAAAAATTATCTGGAAAGTCGCTTATTGTTTCGTTTTGAATTCCTTCTTCAGCCGTTACTGCTTCAGTAACTGATTCTTCAGCAAATGCAAATTCTTCATTGTTTGGAATATTAAATTCGTTGTCTTCAGTTGAGAGTTCAAAGAGTGTATTGTCTAAGACATCTTCTAGAATTTCATCATTCGTTTCTTCAACTGAATCTGAAAAAAGATCGCTCTCTACTTGTTCTGCTTCACTTTCTAGAAGAGTCTCGACGATTGGGATAGCTGGAGGCAAATCCAGATCATCAAGTCCCACTCCAGCGCTTGTGGCCTCTGGTGTGGGTTGATCAAAATCACCAAACTTGCTTTCTAATTCGGGATCATCTTCATGCAAAAATTCAGAAAGATCCTCGATTCTAGTTAAGTCGCGGCGATTGTTATCCTCGTCGTTATCGTGACTCATTAAGCGTCCACTCCGTGACATTGTTTATACTTTTTGCCTGATCCACATGGACAAGCATCATTTCTGCCAACTTTAGGATTGCCGCGTTTAATCGCTTGAGCTTCTTCTTTAATTGTTTCAGCTTCAAGCAATCTTTTGTGGGCCTCAAGTTGAGCTTCTAGTTCTTCTTGGTGACGTTTTTGCAGCTCTTCTATTTCTTCTTTAGTATAAAGTCTTACAGTAAAGAGGTTTGTAACGATTGAGCGTTTAACTTGTCCCTTCATCGTTTCAAAGAGTCCAAACGATTCTTTTTTGTATTCAGTTAGCGGATCTTTTTGAGCGTAAGCGCGAAGATTGATCCCTTCTTTAATATGATCCATTTGCAAAAGATGATCTTTCCAATGTTGATCGAATGCTGAAAGAAGAATTTCTCTTAGCGCATATTTGACTTGTTCAGCTTCATACTGAGCAAATTTTTTCTCAAGAATTTTTTTGGCAACATCGCCAAAGTAATGTTCAAGTTCACCATCATAGGATTTTATACACTCTTGTAGATGCATATCGTAATCAGTATTGAATGAACTCTTAAATCCAGAATTCATATCTTCCCAATTCCATGATTCAAGAGGAACTTTTTTATCTGGACGGTAAACATTAAGTAATTCTACTGCGACGTCTTCTATCATCTCAGCTACGAAGCCTTGATTGTCTTGATCATTTAAAATATCGCGGCGGATTTTATAAATAATACGACGTTGCTCGTTCATGACGTTATCGTATTCAAGCAAATGCTTTCTGATATCAAAGTTATGAGCTTCAACTTTTTTCTGGGCTTTAGCAATTGCATTGGAAATCATTTTGTGTTCAATTGGCTCATCTTCTTTCATCCCAAGAGTGTTCATTAGTCCTGAAATTTTATCTGAACCAAAGATTCTCATTAAATCATCTTCTAGAGATAAAAAGAATTTTGAATTTCCTGGATCTCCTTGTCGACCAGATCGACCACGAAGCTGGTTATCAATACGACGCGACTCATGTCTTTCCGTACCTAAAATATAAAGTCCACCAGCTGCTTTTGTTTCAGGAGTCAGTTTAATATCCGTTCCACGACCTGCCATGTTTGTTGCAATGGTCACTGCACCTGGCTGACCAGCGTTTTTAATGATCTCAGCTTCACGCTCATGTTGTTTAGCATTTAAGACTTCATGAGGAATACCTTCTTTTTTTAAGTAAGCAGAAATAAGTTCTGAAGTCTCAATAGCAATTGTTCCTACGAGAACAGGTTGTCCTTTAGCATGAAGTTTTTGAATAAGCTCAGCCACTGCTTTATATTTTGCAGTTTTATTTTTATAGATTATATCTGCTTCGTCTAAACGGGCCATGGGAAGGTTTGTAGGAATAACAACAACGTCTAGGTTATAAATTTTCTGAAATTCTTCAGCTTCTGTATCCGCTGTCCCCGTCATACCTGCAAGTTTTTTATATAGCTTGAAATAATTTTGAAATGTAATAGACGCGAGAGTTTGGTTTTCAGATTTAATCTGAACACCTTCTTTAGCTTCAACAGATTGGTGAAGTCCATCTGACCATCGAGATCCTTCTTTTAAGCGTCCAGTGAACTCATCAACGATAATGATTTGACCGTCGCGATTAACATAGTCCACGTCAATTTTAAAAAGTGAATGCGCCTTTAGTGCCTGGTTTAAATGGTGGAGAAGGTTTGAGTGTTCAACGTTGAAGAGGTTTTCAATCTTTAGCACTTCTTGAACTTTAACAATTCCATCGTCAGTGAACATGGCCGTGCGTGCTTTTTCATCGATTGTGTAGTGAATATTTTTTTCTAATTTTGGAATAATGTCGTTTGCGACATAGTATAATGACGGATCACCTTCGCTTGGTCCAGAAATGAGAAGTGGCGTTCTTGCTTCATCGATTAAGATTGAGTCGACCTCATCTACAATGCAGAAGTGGTGTTCACGTTGAACATATTCTTCCAGAGAGAATTTCATATTATCGCGAAGGTAATCGAAAGCAAATTCGTTATTTGTTCCGTAAGTGATGTCCGCTTTGTAAGCAACTTGTCTTTCTTCATCACTGATTTGAGAAAGAATACAACCTACTGATAGACCTAACCAATTATAGAGAACACCCATTTCTTGAGCATCTCTTTTGGCGAGGTAATCGTTGACGGTTACAACGTGAGCACCTTTTCCTTCAAGAGCGATAAGATAAAGTGGAAGAGTTGCAGTCAGTGTTTTTCCTTCCCCTGTTTTCATCTCGGAGATAGCACCGTTATACAAGGCCGCTCCTCCCATAAGCTGCACATCAAAGTGGCGCATTCCCATAACTCTTTTGGATGCTTCTCTGATTGTTGCAAAAGCTTCAGGGAGGAGGTCGTTTAGAGCTGAACCAGAAGCAATCAAGTTTTTGAGTTTGGGAGTCTGTGCTTTTAATTCATCATCAGACATTGCTTGCATTTTCGATTCTAGTGCATTGACTAGGTCAACAATGGGTTTTAATTTTTTTAAATCGCGATCGTACTTTGTACCAAAAATAAACTGTAAAGGGTTCATGCCAAATAGCTCCTAAATTCTTTGTAAAAAATCTTTTGTCTTCTTATTAATTATTCTAGTTTAAAACGTAGTAAAGTGGGTCAACGGGAGTTCCGTTGACACGAACCTCGTAGTGGACATGCGGTCCTGTTGAATAACCAGTGTTACCAACTGTTGCAATTTTATCTCCTCGAGAAACCTTCTGCCCTTTTTTCACATTAACAGATGAAGCGTGACCAAAAATTGTCTCTACACCATAACCATGATCGATTTGCACAAAATTTCCAAAACCTGGTTTTGGTCCTGAGTATGTAACAACTCCGTCAGCTGGGGCAACAATCATCGTTCCAATTGGAGCTCCAATATCTAGGCCTTCATGCATTTTTACTCTACCGGCGTATGGACTCATACGAGGCCCATAACTAGAAGTGAGGTGACCATTGGCAGGCATAAGAGTTGGAGTGGAGTGCAAGAAAGAATCTTTATCTAATAAATGTTGATCGAGTTCATGAATATGCACTTCAACTTCTTTTAAATACCCAACAACGACATCGTACTTGTAATCAAATTCAGCATAAAGAGATGCCATCGATAAACTTTGGCGAGTAAGAAACGACCATTCTTTGGTGTAACTAATTCCACTTCCTAGACCAAAAGAATTAGCGATTTTTTCTTCATATAATTTTTTTGTTTCTTGGTATTTTTTATCTTCTTCAAACTGCACTATTTTTTCTGAAGCTTTTTTTGGTTCACGCTTGAAAACTTTTATCATCGTGCCGGGTGAATAATCATGTTCCGGTTCAGCGATTCCAGAGCCAGCTATTTTTAAACCTTCTTTAGCAGATCCAATATCAACAGTGGTTGCCTTTATTGCTTCAAGGCCCGTGATGGCGCGGAGTTTTCTTTCAAAAACATTTATGCGTTCAAGATCCTCAGTGATGGAATTTAATTTCATCTGAAAAAGTTGGACTTGCTCTTTGAGCTGTCTATTTTCTACGAGTAGATGTTTGTTCTCATAAACCTGACTGAGTACATTCCAATAATCATAAGTTAAAATTCCAAGAAGAATGACGAAAGTAACGAATAAAAAAATTAAACTTTTGAAAAGTAAACGTGGGATCTTGATAGATCGGACTTCTTTATTTTTTTCCGGAATAATCATCAATGTGTAATAACGATCCAATGGATTCTCCATTTTTTAAAAACTAAAAAAAGCGCAATGAAAAATTGCAAAAATACCTAGAGTAAATTGTAGTTTTTAAGGGCAGTCATGGCAACAGATTATTGAGCAATGACAAGAATTGCCGTGATGTTGTCTTGACCACCATTATCATTTGCTTGATTGATGAGGGTCTGAATGACAAGGTCAGCCTGTGCTTGAGTTGCCACAGTTGGATCGGGAATATGTTTATTGATTAAATAAAGCATGTCCTCGTCGCTGACTTTTCCGTGTAATCCGTCAGAGCAGCAAAAGAAAATATCATTCTTATTGACCTTGTAAACAAAGACGTCAACTTCTACATCATCTTCAAAGCCGACAGTGCGAACAA
>CANFHC010000067.1 GCA_947446575.1 Bacteriovoracaceae bacterium
CTTCTCTGTCGAATTCTGAATTTCCTCATTCAACTGTTTGGCGTATCCCTGCGCCTTAAGTGAATTGAGGTTGGTGTTTAAGCTTATTGCCAAAGCACTTCTCCATAAGTGAACATCCGTGATCCCCATTCTTCGGGGACTTCTCTAGTTTAATCGGCAATTTATTCCGATTTAATTAAGGATTATTTGTAATTTGCTAAAATTTTAGTTGAGTGAAAAATACCGCTATGGAAAAAAATGCTCCGAAGCTTATTAAAAGAAATAAAATTATAATTAGTTAATGAGCCGAGCACCGTTCGTCCGACTATTTTATTTTTTTCTTTTGATCATTTTGATCAATCAAAAAGCATTGGCCTTCACAACCATCGGTTTTGGAGCCTTTCAAGGATATCAAACTATCAAGCAGAGCGAAGATGTCTACTTAACAACATCAACACTCGCTTCTACACCGACCATCGGAGTACA
Source organism: Bacteriovoracaceae bacterium (assembly GCA_947446575.1). GTDB lineage: Bacteria > Bdellovibrionota > Bacteriovoracia > Bacteriovoracales > Bacteriovoracaceae > Bacteriovorax. Next base: position 466 of record CANFHC010000067.1, read on the forward strand.
GTTTCAACTGCAACAAACAATTGGGAGCCGGTATGCTTTTAGATTGAAGTACGAAAAAATAAATGTAAAGTTCATTACACCACCAAATGGTTTCTCGCTTACTGCAGAAACCTTTCAGACCCAAAACATTATTACAGAATATGCCTTCGCTCACAATTTGCACTGGCAAAGCTTTATCAAAATTGCCTGGAAAGAAAGAATTCTCTACAACCTCGACATCAATCTCGCTTTTCATCTCTACAAGGCTAAACTGCATGAGTATGGTTATGGATTTGCTTACGATACTCAAAATCTTGGTGGACTAGTTTTGGGGGCAGGAGCTTCAATCTCCCTTCTTCAATTTGATAGTCACAACTTAAATAATGTTACGGAAAAAAACTTAGGGGCAGATTTTGAATTAAGGGGAAAGCTTGGCTGGATTTATGAAATTGGTTGGGGAAATATTCTTCGAGTCAGTTACAATACGTTCTATATGCCAATGGATCACCAATCAAATGTAGGGCAGGAATTACGCTTTTTTGGTGAGTTCGTTAAAACTTTTTAAGGGTACTGCAGCTTAAGATTATCGCTGTCATTTTTTTTAAACTAGAAAACGAAAGCACTACCATTTTCAGCTAAAGTCTTATTTAGCAAGTTTAATAATTTATATGAAGACAAGCAAAAAATATGAGAATTATCAGTTTTCATTTATCACTTTTATGTACTAAAATTTGTTAAATCTATTTCGGAGTTAGCTATTTTGAGTAAAAAATCCAATATATATCTTTTCAATTCTCTAAAATCAGTAGAGGTAAAATTTAATCAAGATGAAAGTTTAATTATTTCTAAGCTTTTAGATATGAATAATCGTCTATCAAATGACAATGAAGATTCCTTGAAAAATCTCAGTCGTGAGTTACTAACAATATTTGATCTTGCAGAACAGTCTATGTGGTCACAAGTGGATCGAGTCTGCATTTCACTTAGGGATTCATTTTCCAACCAAATTTCTATTTCTTCAGCAGATCAAAATGCAAAGGTATTAGATAATGTTCTCATCTCAGGATATTCCTGTGTAGTGGATGAAAATTCCTCGCTGATGAGTTTAAAAGATGGTGAGATCCGAACATATGACGATATTGATAATATTATCTCTGCTTTTAATCTTTCTAATCGCAAAGTTCAAAGATCAATCGGGCTAATTTCTCAATCAAAAATTAAAAGTGGTTTAACGATTCCTTTGGTTCGTAAAGGTAAAACTATTGGCTTTCTTTTTTTTAATTCAACAAAGATTAATACTTTCCAAAATTTAACCGCTCAAGACTATTCGATACTTTGCCTGGTCAAGTTGATTGTGCAAAATATTGCATCTAATGCTTCAATTGATTTAATGGATTCTAAAATGTTGGAAGCCTTAGGAAATGTTCAAAATAAAAATCAGATACAATTAAAGAATCTAAAACAAGATTTAGAAATGGTAGCGCGTGAATATTTTAATAAAGATCTAGTTTTTTCTATAGATTCAAAAATAGCTCTAGAATTTTTGCTGCCAAATCGCAAGTTTATTAACGCTGTTTTTGTTTGCTTGAAAAATGTTGGTAATATTAATAATATCGATAAAGTAAACTTGACATTGATTGCTGAAGAAGGAAGCGAACTTCATTCGGAAATCTCTTTTAATTCAAGTCCCGTTGACTTTAGTTTGATTGGATTAAAAAATGCAAATTCAATAATAGATTTTAGAATGAAAGCTCATGGTGAAAAAATTAAATTCACTTTAAAGTATGAAGCTATAACAGATAATTTACTTTACTCCGTTGAATGATTTTGAGGATGAATTGGTCGAAAGAACGTGATTAATATGGAAATTTTGAATCGTTTGGGATGCATCCATCTAATTTAAAACTTAAATAATGAAAACTTGGAATTAAATCATTTTGCCGATTTACGATTGTGCCGGGAGTGATCACGAATGCACTAAAATATTTTGGGCCACAGGAAGTTTGGAAAGTCCCTTGAGAGCCTGAGACCTGATTATTTGCTATCGAAAAATCTTTGACTTTATCAACCGCAAATCCTTGCTGAGCTCCAAAAACAGAATTGTCGTGGACATTTCCACCATAAACATTTGCATCATACCAGGCACTGGAACCAAGATATATTCCAAATCCGCATCTTTGCCCTTGGGAGCAATTGATTGTATTATTATATATATTGGCCCCAGTATAATTACCGCTCGTACCACCATTAGGCCATGCTTGGATCATTAGTCCTGCAAAAGATGAAGATGTAAATGAATTAGTGTGAGTGATAAGGTTAGATTTAATGGTACATGCAGGACAAGCACCTAAGATTAAATCGATGTCTGTATTATCCGAAAATAAGTTATCTGAAATAATTGAATTTGAAATTTCTAAAGCAGTAAGACCATCCGACCACAAAAGATTTTTATCATGCACGCCATTAGAAGAAATTGTATTATTAATTACATTAAATCTTGCTCCTGAAATTAGATACAAACCTGTCCCGCAAAGGGCATTTTTAAAAACACTATTCGTTATTCTTATATCATTGCCTAAGAACTGAACATTTTGCCCATAGATATTATTATCAGCAGAAAGTTTGCATTTATCAGCGGCCAAAGATTGATAGCGTTCTTGGCGATTACCATTGATGACTATATGATCAAAAAAAACATTATCAGACAGAACTTTTACAAAACCTATTTTTGTCATGGTCTCAGCATTTGCTTTTAATTCTGCACAATCGTGATTTTCATCAGCTGAACACTTATCGTTTGTTGATCCCGAAGTCGTTAAAGTCATAGCTTTATTAATAATAACTTCATTGACCAGAATAAATTTTCCCTTGGGTAAAAATAATTTTTCTCCCTTTGGAGTTCTATCGATACAAGATTGCAAAATTTTCGAACTATCAAGTCCATTTGAATTATAGGTAGCTAGCTCTGTGCAGATAACAGATAAAGCAGTTGGTTCTATCGTAGTCGTTGTCGTAGTCGGAGATGGAGTCGGAGTTGGAGTCAGAATTGGAGTTGGAGTTGGTTCAATTGTAGTAGTTTTACCTGCTGGTTTATTTAAACAACTTGATAATAAAATTAATAAAAATAAAAATAAAAATAAAAATGAAACTTTAATCTTAATCATCTTATCGCCTAGTTTATTAAAGAGAAGTTCTAATGTAACACTTTTTACTTATCGATTCTTGACTAAATAAGCTTAATAGACAAATATGCCCAGGCTGCTTTGGGGAAAAATTATCCACGTTCCTCAAAAACTCCTTTTTTTCTAAAGGTAGTGAATTCATTATTTCCAGAAACAAAGATTAGAGTTGTAATTTTTCTTGGAATCTAGGGGCCCTCGGATGTTTTAAAAGGATTAGCATATGAAAAAACTATTACTTCTTTTTATCATTACCATTTTTACCAATGCCTTCGCTGGTGATCTTGGAAAGATAGATCCATTATCGGCCAATAAACTTTTTACTGAGAAAAAAGCGATTATTGTGGATGTCAGAGAACTTAGAGAACAAAAAAGGGGGATGGTTAAATCAGCACTATCTGTCCCTCTTTCTACAATGAAAAATAATAAAGACGAATGGGAGAAAATTGTTAAAACATTTCCCAAAGATAAAACAGTCGTAGTTTACTGCGGAATAGGTGCACGTGCTGAAATAGTGGGCTTAGAACTTGCCAAAAAAGGATATAAAGTTCTCAATATGGGAGGCTTTGATTCTTGGTTACATGCAGGACTTCCTACCGAAAAAAAATAAGTTAATAAAATATAAGAGAATATTCTTTTTTAATATCTTTCGTATTCCTTGATTTTTTTAAAGAAATTTAAATTTCTTCACGATAAATCCGTCTCCAGGAAAGCATTCGAACCTGTTTGAAGAAGTAAAATCGACTGCATCGAGAATGGTCTCAATAAGAGTGTTTCTACATTCACC
>CANFHC010000068.1 GCA_947446575.1 Bacteriovoracaceae bacterium
CCCTTGACTCAAGTGAAAGCCAGAGGCTATGAAGTAACGCTCAACCCGACGATTGATATTTCCAAGGCCATTACTGATAAATTAAGACTAAGTCTTAACTATAGCTATACTAACAATTCTTCCAAACAATCTGAGTATCAGTATAAAAAAGGAGTAGTTGCCTCTGAGCTCAGTTATACCTTTTAGGTCCTTGTAAAATATTTTTAAAGAATTATCCATTCATGCCGATAAAACTAAAACAGTAGGTTATTTTTGAAGAGTAAATACACTTTATTCTTCTTTTATTTTTAAGTCTCATTTTTTTGCTGAATTCGGGATGTGCTCCTTTAAGAGTGGGGAAAAAGAGCGCAAACCAGCTTCCTTCAAGCAAGGGGCGTGGAAGCAATACATGGAAGATGAAATTTTTGAAAAGTATTCGCTTAAAAATTTTTTCCGGATCCGGATTTTCTACAATTGCCCTGGCGGCTTAGTTCTGAAATTGCTTAGGGAAGAACTGTTTACCCTAAAGCTCATGCAGAGTTTCCTGAGACTATGTGACAAGTTATACTTACTCAGTTTCAAGCAATGATTTTCTTTTTTTAGCTTCACCGTTACCTGAGTACTTTGAGTGCGCCGATCAACAAAAATCTCTTGCTCTTAAAGCAGGCTATAAAATGGATAGACTTTCATTTACCCCAAGCAATTAAAAAGGCTCCCAAAAATGTAGATGAGTGTTTTGATTTCACCGATAGTCCTTTTTCTACCTGGGGAGGGGGCATTTATTTAGTTGTTCTTATGTTAGAAAATTTTGTTCCATGATATAATCTTATCTATGAAAAATTTAGATTTATTAAAAATATTAATTGTCGAAGATAATAACGAACTTTTAGAAATTCTAAATCTTCTGATTAGTCACCAATTTGATGTGTCTATGAATATTATCTCCGCTCCAAGTGCACGAGAAGCGTTATTAATTCTTGAAAATCAAAGTATTGATCTTTGTATTTGTGATCATCAATTAACAGATGATTTAGGAAGTGATGTTTTAAAATATATTATTTCTCATAAATTAAAGACAAAGTTTATACTTTGTTCATCCTATGATCCTGAAAGCTTTCCTGGGTTGTATCCCATAGAGCATATTTTTTATAACATTAAGAAACCAGAAATTTCAGAGGGGCTTGAGGTTCTTCTTTCAAAAATCCATCTTCTTAAAGATTTTAAATATACACGTTCAATCGATTATGTCTCTATTTCGGTTAACCTTTTAACCATCTTAGGTAAAGCACCTTCAGATATCTATTATGTAAATGAGAAAAACGAATACATTAAACTTTTCAATAAGAATAAGTCAATTGATCTAGCCGATAAAAAATTAATTGAAGATACTTATTCCAACAAAATTTATACAAAAAGAGATGCTAATAATGACCACATTATTAATGAGCTTAATAAGTCGATCAGTAATATCTTGGCCAGTGAAGATATACCACTTGATCGAAAAATATCAGCAACTCATACCCAGCTAAAAGAGCTGATTGGATGCACGGGTATCACACCAACAATGGCGGAATTAACCAAAGCGACCTTGAAAGAAGTTGTTGCCAATATTCTTTCTGAGAAAAAAATTTTATTAAATGTTATTCAAGATAATCAATCAGATAATTACGCCTCCAGATTTTATACACTTCATTCAATGATCATTAGTATTTTAGCGAAAAAAACTGATTGGGATTCTCATCAAGATATTTATAAATTAATTTTCTGTGCCTTCGTTCAAGATCTTTCTTTAAAGTCAACTTCGCTTATGCAATTGATTGATCATGATGATTTTCTTCGTAGGATTTCTGAATTTTCACCTCAAGAACAAGAAGATTTTATTAACCATCCAAGAAAGACGATTGAAATTCTTAAATCTTTTAACGACATTCCTTTTGGTGTTGAGCGAATAATTCTTGAACATCACGAGCTTCCAAATAAGACGGGTTTTCCTAACGAGCTAGACTCTAAAGAGATCTCTCAGATGGGAGCTCTTTTTAACTTATCCGGCATTTTCGCTAGGTATCTCTTAGATAAAGGAAATCAATTTGATTCTCAAGAATTCTTAAAATATATGGATTTAAAGCAATTTGATCGAGGGCACTATTTTGATACTTATAGTGCAATCAAATCACTTTTTTTAACAAGCGATTCTTCTTTTCGTTTTCCTCTCTAGTTTTTAAAAAATTTCTTAAATTTTGAAAATTGATTTAACATGTGCCGTCAAGAACGATTATTTGTTTTACTAGCTCCATCATTTAAGCGAGCTGGAAGGTCAAATTTTATACTTCAAATCTATTTAACGAGGAATTGTTTAAAGTGAGACTATCAGTTACAATTTTTAAATAATGATTGGGAGTTAGAGTTGAAAAAAGAAAATGGTTTCTCTTTAGTGGAGCTAATGGTTGTGCTCGCAGCTCTTGCTGGAGTCGCTCTTCTAGTCACAAAGCTTGGTAAAAGCTCCATGGAGATTAAAAATGAATCAATCGTATCAAATGACTATAACGATCTAGTACGTGAATCACATTTCCTTATTTCAAATCTAAAAGCCTGTAAAGTTAGTCTTGCAGGGACACTCTTTGTTCCTTCCCTTAAGCCAGAGTCTATCCCTAATTTAGAATTGTGGACAGCGGATTCAAAAGGCTTAAATCGAGTGAAGAAAAAATTCTTTCGAAGCGAAAAATTTAACTCGCTACAAATTGAGGATGTAAGCTTAATTATTGATCCCACATCACCCATTGTTTCTTCAGTCGATATTCAACATTCGACAGGGACATTAAAAATTTCCTTAATGAAGACAAAAAGTAAAAATCCCCCAAATGATATTGAACAGACAATCGATTTAAATTATATGGTTAACCCTACAACTCGAAAAGCAGAGATTATAGATTGTGAATCGAGTATTGACTCTAAAGACAATGCACTGGTTTGGTGCGGAACAATCCAAAATCCTTGTGGGACTGAAAGCATTCAAGTCGTAGGGATAGGTAAATATGTTGAAGGAAAATTTACAGGAATATTTCAACCGACGACAATGATTGATGCAAAAATTTGTAATGCCGCCGTCAACCATCCTGCTAGCTTTTCTAAATGTATTAAGGCGACAGAATGAGTGCAAGCATTAAACAATTTGCTTACTACGTTAGTGAATCATTTTATGAATTTAAAAATAATTTAAAAATTTACCTCATCTATGTTTTTAGCTTATGTTTGGTTTCCATTATTCAAAATGGTTTCGATTTAATCTTTACTAAAAATGAAATGATGTTAAGAATTGCTTCCAAAATACTTTTTTCCGTAATTCCGATTTTAATTTTTAGCAAAATTCTCTATGTAATAAAAATAAGACGTTCTGGATTGGGCGAATACGGTGAAGTTCTTTGGAAATTTATGCTCTATAATTTTTATTATTTTTTCCTTGTAGCTGCTTCTGCTTCTCTTTACTTTATTCTTGTTATCATCCTTTCAGCTTTTATAGGTATGCAGTTAAGCTTTTTTGCATCAGCATTTATGTTAGCACCAATGATTTATGTGATGATTTTTTTTTCGCTTTCACCGTTTATTGCGGTTTTTGATGATGAGAGTTCAAATGAAGTGTTCGCTAGAAGTAAAAAAATATCTAATCGAAATATTTCTTTAGTCATAATCAATCATCTAAGTTCTCTTTTGGTTCCAATTATTTTTTCATCACTTATTTTAATTGAAAATCCTGTTTTAAAATTATCAGTTGCCATACTTTCTTCTGTTCCAGAATCTATTTTTTCAATACTTATGATTCTAACAACAGCTAGAGTTTATCAGCATTTGATAGACAGAGAATAAGGTGCTTCTAGAGTGGAATTTCAATGTTTCTCAAGATCACTTATAACAATTTTCAGAAATTGATAGCCTTGTCTTTGAATTGCAAGAAGCATTATACCATCCAAAATATTCTTATGTCGGCGATGAAAAAGAACCAACACAAAAAGTGAAATATGCAATTGGCCGACTATAGTTAATTGTGTTCTAATTTCACCGATAGTCGGAGTGACA
>CANFHC010000069.1 GCA_947446575.1 Bacteriovoracaceae bacterium
AATCAAATTCATTCAATGAGCTCTGAAATTAAATCTGTTCGAAAACTAGACAGCAAACAAATTCAGGCCATTTCAAAAAAATGGATGGATTTTGATAAAAAATCTGGGGTGAAAAATAATTTTGCCAATGTTCAGTGTTTAAACTGTCATACAGAACATGATGAACATCCATTCAATGCTGACATTCCACAGACGCACGAAGACAAAATAGCAGGTATCAAAAATAAATGTTTAAGCTGCCACACTGCTGAACAAGCTCCTGAGTGGTATGGAAAAGATTCAAAAATAAATGAAAAAGTTCTCGCTCAGAAATTTAAAAAGATGAGCTGTCCACTTTCGCAATGAGGTTTTTGTTAATCCTCTTGGTGAGCATGAGTTGTGCTCACCAAAACTCACGACTATCACCAGATCAAGTTTGGTTACATGAACAGCTTCTGCAGATAAACAATCCAATACTCTTGAAAATTTACTCAAAAATATCGACCATTGAGGTTTCTGATCATAGTTGTGATCCAGGTCAGATCGCTTGTACAAAATTCATTTTCCCCAACACTATTTATTTAACTTCAGCCTCTATGAAAATGCGCCAAAGCATGCGTGCATCTACTCTTTTACATGAAGCTGCCCACCATTATTATCATTATTACTCCCACTCTAACTGTAATAACCAGAGCGGCTATAATTGTGATTACAAATGGGAGTCGTCGTATGGAGCTGAAGTCCTATTCTACCAAGGGTTGATTCAATTAAATCCAAAAAATATTGAATATGCTCAGGAGTACGAACTCTTAAGAGTAAATCTCCAAATTAAATAAAAAAGCGTTTTACAAAAATACTTCAGCCTTTATACTATTTACTTCTATTAATTATTTTCTCTGGAGTCTTAAATGAAAGCTTTATTATTCGTTCTTATCGCTCTTTCTTCTGTTTCTTCATTTGCTGCTGGTTACGGTGCAGCTGGATGTGGATTAGGATCAATCGTTATTGGTGATAAGCCAGGTTTTTCTCAAATTTTCGCAGCAACTACAAACGGAACTTCTGGATCACAAACTTTTGGGATCACTTCAGGAACTTCAAACTGTGGATCTGCTGGTAAATCAGCAATTATGTTCATCGAAGCTAATAAAGCAGCTCTAGCTACTGATATCTCAAGAGGCCAAGGAGAAACTCTTTCTTCTCTCGCTGCTATTTACGGAATCAAAGATACAAAAGCTATGGGTTCATTACTACAAAAAGACCAAGCTTCAATCTTCGCTACTCAAGATGCAAAAACAATTTCAGCTAAAATTGAATCACTTTTAAAATCTAACAAAACTCTTTAATTTTTTTTTGGCATTCTCCTCATTTTTTGGGGAGAATGCTCATTATGAAATTCCTAACACTTTTTATTCTCCTTTTCCCTCTTACCTCTTTTTCATCAATTGAAGATCTTAATTCCATCATATTGCAGTCTCATCAATTAAGATTAGCGAAGTCAGAGCAATGGCTAAGATTTCTGCATTATGATCGCAATTGGATTTATTCAACTTCCGAAGCTGATGGCAGTGCTTTTTTTCTTTCTAAAGACGGCAAATCTAATCCAGAAAAAGAATTAAACGAAACTCTCCTAGAACTTCTTACCGCCACGACAATCACTGAAACAAGTGCACTTTGTCGCTTTCCCGCAAGAGCGAGATGGCTTAAAGAGCAATTAAACCTCGATGAGTCTCATTTTAATTTTTCTCCATGTAAGCGCTACTTAGATTTTATGAATGAACATTCCGCTCACAATGTTTTTCTCGTTTTTTCTTCTTATTATTTAGAATCTCCAGCTTCAGCTTTTGGCCACACCATGATTCGTCTTGGAAGCACTGAAAGCCTTGGGCACACAAAACAAAGTGAACTCTTAGATACTGGAATTGGTTATGCTGCCAACTCTAATACTGAAAATGCCATGCTCTATGCTTTTTTAGGCATTGTGGGCGGTTTTCATGGAACTTATAGTTCAATTCCCTATTTTTATAAAATCCGTGAATATAATGATTTTGAATCCCGCGATCTCTGGTCGTATGAATTAAATTTAACTGCACATGAAAAACAAAAATTTTTAGAGCACCTCTGGGAATTAGGACAAACTTATTTTGATTATTTCTATTTTTCAGAAAATTGCAGTTACAACCTGATCACTCTTTTAGATGCAGTTAATCCAAAGTGGAAACTCAAATCCAAAATTCCTTATTATGTAATGCCAGTTGATTCCATTAAGGCGATTACAAAAACAGAAGGCCTTGTTAAATCCATTACCTTCCGCCCAAGTATTAAAAAAATATTTGAAAAAAGTTTTTCGCTCTTAACTAAGCCTGAGAAAAAAGCACTCTTAGCTGCTCTGTCGAATAAAGATTTCTCTTACGTCGAAACACTTCCTCTAGATCGCAAAACAATTTGGAGTGATGCTCTAATCGATCTTGTAGACTACAAATACGCTAAAGAAGTCTTACTTGAAAATGGTCCTTACTTTGAATGGAAAAAAGTTCTCCTCAATAAAAGAAGCACACTCGGAATTAATCCCCACCCAAGTTATCTCGATATAGCAGCAGGTGAGCGTCCCGATGAAAGTCATGGCACTTCACGAATGGAATCTGGAATGGGAGTGAGAGATAGAAACTATGTCAGTGGATTTTTCAATTTCCGCTTTGCTATGCACGACCTCTTAGATCCAGCAAAGGGCCAACCACCTTTAGCTTCATTAAATTTTGGTGAATTTAGTTTTCACTATAATCTACAAAAACAAAATTTCCCAAGACGTTCTCCATTGCAATTTTCTTTTGTTAAAATCTTCGACATTGGAACTTTGAATCCATGGACTGAGTACCATCATCCACTGAGTTTACAAGCAGAAATTGGAGTTAAAAAATTTGATACTTGTCTTGAGACTTCAAAAGTTTTTGGCTGCATGACTCCTTATTTTAAAGGAGGACTTGGTGTAACGAAAGTCTTCAACAAATTGAGTCTAACTCTTTTGGGAAGTGGTGACTTAAATTACTCTAGTCGCTATAAAAATAATTTCCTTTTTGGTATGGGGCCCAAATTTATAGGCCTTCTTCGCCCTACTGATGCATTTTCTTTTGGGCTTACATCTTTTTGGGGAAAAGATATTATTAATAACAAAGATTATTACCTGCATGGAATTGATTCGCGCTATTATATTAATGAAGCCCTTGGTGTGAGAATCAACAATCAATACCAGAACGATTATTGGAAACACGATTTAAGTTTATTATATTATTTTTAAGACTTCGGAGACTTTATGAAATACTTCTTATCTCTTTTACTGCTTACTTCATGTGCCAACATCCAATACTTAACGAATACCAATGTTGGCAATATTCACGGCCTATCAACGAATGAAGCTTTACGTGAAAAATATGATGCTATCAAAGAAATTACTGCGAAAGCTGCAACTCAATGTAAATCGCTTGGAAAAATCACTGCCAACGATAATGCGTTTGATGCTGGAGAGAGATACGCTATTCTCTATTTAAAGGGAACTGTTCGCGAACTCAAAGGTGATTCTGTCGTAGTTCTTAAAAAAGAAAAAGTTGGTGATTACGGCCATACTGCTAGTGGTGAGGCTTTTCTTTGTGGAACTAAAGTGAATTAATTAGTTTCAAAAATTCCTCACGATACTCGCCCTTTTTAATAAAAAAGACATTTCCATGAAATGATTCCGGGTCCTCTAGCTTCCAAAAAGTTTTTTTGGTTGCAGGGGCTACTTTGAAAATTTCTTCACCGAATTTAATTGGAACCACAATATCGTTCTTAGAGTGAATGACTAATAAAGGCATCGTTAAATGCGGCAAGCTTGGATTG
>CANFHC010000070.1 GCA_947446575.1 Bacteriovoracaceae bacterium
CTTTATCTCCTGAGCTTTCTCAATTTGACTATTATATCATACACCTAAAAATATTAAATATCTAAAAGTTCAAGATATAACTTTGTAATAATTCAAGGTGATTAGATTGAGTCTTTAAAAGTCTTTAAATTCAAATCACATCATAATTATACATTTATGGAAATACTGAATTCCCCCAACAGACTCTAGTCAATTAAAGACTAAAGCCAAATCTTCATGAAGAGAAGGCTGCATAAATTAATACATAAAATCTAAAAAAGAGATTTCAATTTATTATGGACTCTCATTTTCTAGAGCGGCTATTGAACGTTTATGACACCAGAAACCATATCCATACCACAACTGAATTTAACCTCACCTTTTGGAAGCTTTCCTAAATTGATAGCAACGACAGTATTTAGAGGTAGATCTCTTTTTATTTTTTTTGAAACAAAGACAATCTCTTTAGCACAAGTAGAATCTGTTTTTCTTGTGAATGAAAGAATAGTTTCTTTTTTAGAATCAACTTTAATGACTGAAGGCTCAAAGCCTTTTTCAGTAACTGCAACTTTGATTGTTTCTGTTAAGGCAAACGCCGTAGTAGATAAAAAGACTAAAGAGAGGAAAAAAATGTTTTTCATAGCAAGTTCTCCGATGAGTGATAAATAAAATATTGACCACCAAAGAAAATTATACTGAGAATTTGTTAAAAAGAACTACAGCGATGTTAAACGTGGCCTTGACGGCCAATTGAAGGATAGTGCAAGGATTCGTGTATTAAGATACTATAATAATCAAGAAAAGCGGGATGATCCGCTCAACAGATCTCACCTATACAAAAAACCATGGCTATTCATGTTGTCTGGCTTAAAAAAGATTTGCGCTTATTTGATCATGCCCCAATTGATACTGCGATAAAAAATGCTCAAAAAGAAAACGCTCAGGTCTTGCTCGTTTATCTTTTCGAGCCAGATATTATGAATTTTCCAGACTACAGCTCCTTTCACTATCAGTTCATTGTTGATTCTCTAAAAAACTTAAATGATCGACTTCATCAATTTAAGACTCAAATTTCCATCCATAATGAAAACGCAATTCCCTTTTTTAAAAAATTTTTAGAACAATTTCCCAAGAGTGTTTTTTATGCCCACGAAGAAATTGGCAATGGGGTCTCCTATTTGCGAGATGAAAAAATCAGACACTTTTTTAAACAAAAAAAACGACCCTTTTTTGAATTCCAAACCAATGGAATCATCCGCGGACAATGGCAAAAGAATTGGCGCGAACAATGGCTTTCAGCTGCTCAAAAAGCTCCAATCATTCCTCAATTTACCACAGCTCATTTTGCAACAGTCGAGGCCACTTTTGACCCTGAAATTTCCCAGATCAATTCTCACCTCCAACGAGGTGGAGAATTGATCGCACACGATCGATTAAAAATCTTTTTAGATGATTCTCTTAAATTCTACCGCAAATCTATCGGCTCGCCGATCGAAGCGCACAAACATTGCTCAAGACTCTCCGCTCACCTGGCCTTTGGGAATATCACAATCAGGCAAATTTATCGCCAAACGACGAAGCATTCAAATTATGAAAAATTTTATCCACAAGCAACTGCTTTTCTCGATCGACTCTTGTGGCATTGTCATTTTATCCAGCGCTTTGAACATTTTCCTGAAACTGAAATTGCAAACCTTAACCAAGCTTATAATCACATCAGAGACATTCCCAATCATTCGCTAATAGAACTCTTTAAAACAGGACAAACGGGTTTTCCATTTGTAGATGCTTGTATTAGATGTCTGAATCAAACAGGCTATTTAAATTTTCGAATGCGCTCTATGCTCATTTCTTTTTTTACTCATCATATGTGGCAGCCCTGGACAGAAATATCGCATTACCTAGCAAGAATCTTTCTTGACTACGAACCAGGAATTCATTACTGCCAAATCCAAATGCAGGCTGGGACGATGGGCATTCACACGCTCAGAATCTATAATCCCGTCTTACAAGGTCTAGAAAAGGATCCCGATGCCTACTTCATTAAAAAGTGGGTCCCTGAACTCTCGCATCTTGAAACTGCTTTTATCCATGAGCCCTGGAAATTAACGGCGATGGAGTCGCTCGCCTACAATTTCTGTCTCGGAGAAGACTATCCCGTAAGAATTCTCGATCATGAAAAAAGTGCTGAGTATGCCAGACGAACATTGTGGGAAATAAAAAATAGCGAAGAAGTGAGCTTAGATGCTCAGAAAATTTTAAAAAAGAGACCTAGATAATAATCTTTTGATCACAATCTCATTTATTTTTTTTCATAGTATTCAAATTCCAATGACTCCTATTCAAATGATGTATCCTCAATTCTATGAGTGTTCTTACTTTTCAAAAAGATAAAATTAAAAATTTATATTAAGAAATATTTTTATATCGAAAACGGGAGACTTTTTAATGACCTGCCCCCATCGTTTAGTCTACTATCCATGCAACAATTCCATTTTCTCACCTAACTCATATCTCGGGAGAACAGTTGCCGGTAGCAGTTGTTGTAGCTCCTGGAGTTGGACAAGTTGCTACAGTAATATTTAAAGCTATATATATTGAAATTAGGAAAATCAATTTTCGAATTGGAATCATCATGGCAACATAAAAATCTATTATCTTACGCTTGCGGGTACTCGCTCATTAGGAGCAAGAGAGTTCAATTTCAAGAGTTGATCAATTTGTTCCTGCTGATGATCTAATTGTCTTTGTTGACGATCAATTTGTCCTTGTTGAGTATTGCGCTCATCAATTAATTTTTTATTCTCTTCTTCTAGAATCGCCAGCCTTTTGTCATGCTCACGAAATTTCGCTTCAACTTTTAAGTATAAATTTTTTATCGCTTCTACTAATAGAGCGACTAAGTTTCCGTACTTAACACTTTTTAACCCTGTTGCTTTTGAAGTTGCAACAACATCTGGTACAACCTTTTCAACTTCCTGAGCAATAAATCCAACATCGCGAGTTTGATTATTTCTCCAACGGAAATTTACACCATGAAGATTCAAAACTGTATCAAGTGGTGACTCCAATTCTCTAAAGTCTTCTTTGAGGCGTCGATCAGAAGAATAATAAAACCCTTGTGCTTTAATATTTCCAGAAACCTCTAATTTTTCAGTAGTAGAAGCTGCACCAATACCAACTTTACCCGCTGAAAGATAAAGTGTACTAGCCGTTGCAGAAGCATTAACTGAAGTGATAACTGCGACTGAGTTTTGTGTAAGAGTAAAATCAGCAGCTGGAGCGATATTGGTAATGACTGGGTTTGAAATAGTTGGAGCTGCACTAAAGACTGCGAATCCTGTACCTGTTTCATTTGATAGCGCTGCTGCTAATCCCGCTGAATTGGTTAGGGCCCCTTCTTTTGAACTCACTTGAGCTTGAAGCTTTCCGGCAACAACTTGAAGTGTGTCACCAGTTGCAATTGCAGTATTAGTAAGCGTCGGTGCTGTAATAGTCGAAGCAATTCCACGAGC
>CANFHC010000071.1 GCA_947446575.1 Bacteriovoracaceae bacterium
CTTTACGAGGCGAAACAACATAAAGGTGGTGTCGTTTTAATGCACGATCTACGTCATCAATCGGTGGAAATGCTTACAAAACTTATTCCTGAGTTAGAAGATAGAGGTTTTACATTTGCCACCATGAATGATGTGAATTGGAAATAATCATCAAAAATTAAGGATCAACAGCTTTTGAGCAATCTTTCGGATCATAATTAGGAACCGGTGGATTCATGGGAGCTTGACATATATTTTCGATACAACTTCCCTGCTTCATCACTGAAGGGCATCGAAGTGTACATGCTGGTGATCCATCTGAATTATAGCCACTCTTAACTAATTTGCATTCCGTAACAGCATACGATCGACAGAATTCATTTGTAATACAAGTTTCTCCCGACTCTTTTGCACAAAAAAGATTACCTGCTGGATTGTGAGCAGAACAAGTAGCAGTAGAATTATTGCAACACAAGCTATCGCATTCTAAATCTGTACTGCATCTTGAACCATCATCTTGTGAAAAAGAATTAAAAGAAAGCATTAAAAAACAAAGTGCATAAAATATTTTTCTCATAGTAGTCCTTATTATTTATTCTTATGAATACAGCCAAGTTTTTTTGTAAAACTATTTGAATTTGGAAATTTTATTGTTGCTAATTTTCTACTCCCTTTTATTAATGGGTCAGCGTTATCACTAAATGGATAATAGAAAAAAACAGTTTTTAACTCTAAAGTACTATCGTTCGTAACTCTTGTTTTCACGCCATCACGAAGATAAAATCCATATTTTAAAAGATTTGTTTCTGAGACATAAAGTTCAGCATTAATCACCTGCGTATTAGGTCCAATAACGATCATTTGCTTTTCTACTATTGCATAATATAGGCCTTCAGTATCGCCAGTAAATTCGGCAACCACCTTATCTAAAGGAGAAACATTAATATTTTCTAAATTTGGACAATAAACTCGATTAGTACTATTGTCCCAAAAAGGTCTTAGAATATAGCCATAATTAGATCCACCTATTTCATTTTTCCAAAATAGATCAGATGTATATCCGATACCATAATCGTCTTGTAATTTTTTTTCGATTAATAGATCTACTTTTTTTCTTCCGCCTGGACCTGTTTGCATTCTGGCATCAAATCTATTGAAAAGGCTGTAAGTTTCTTTAGTTTCAAGACGAGGATATTCAGCGGAATCCACTTCACCATATCTTTGAAAATCATGACAAAAAAACATTGATTGACCAAGAATTGGATCTGGTAATTCTTCATCTAAGTAACGAAAAAAATTACGTGCATAACTTGTTCTTTCAATTTTTCCATCTGTTGTTGTCTTTCCACCAAAGTATAAACATGTATATTGAAAAACCGGAGATCGGTCTAAGAAGTTATTTCCTCCGTTTCCAGAATCGTCTCCTCCACTTGCCCATGTGACGTTACTAAATATTATGGTTGTTACAAATAGTATTTTTATTATTTTCATTAAATTCTCCAATTAATATTTAAGTTTCGGAACACAACCAATACTTTTATCAGTTGTACGGTTTCCTGAAGGAGTTCCTGTTGGAACGTTTCCATTTATTGTATCTGGAGTTCTCACAGTGAAGAGATTTCTATTTCCTTTAAGAAGTGGATCCATTGAATCATTTGTTGGTCCGTAGTAATAAATAGTCTTTGTATGTAGTACCACTTTATTGGCCCTAACTTTAAATCCATTTTCAATATAAAATCCGTATTTCTCCAACTCAGTCTGAGTTGTAAAAGTTGTTCCATAAATTGTTTTATAATTTGTTCCATCTTGAATGGTCTCAGCTTCTTTTTCTGCAACGTAGAGCGCTTCTGTCCCTTCCATGTATTCCCCTAACAATCGAAACAATGGATCATTACTTTGATTTAAATCTTCTGAGCTTGGACAAAATGTTTTTCCAGTATTGGCAACAAAGGGAACCAAATAATATCCAAGTGGATAATTTAAAGTTGAGCCACCTGAAGTATTTGGTCTATTTGGAAAATTTATTAAGCTAAACAAATTTAAACTGGCAGATACGCCATACTCTCTTAATAATCTCTCTTCCAAAATTGTGTTGATCGCTAAATTGTACCCATTCGAATTTACAAAACGCGGATCCGCTTTATCCCAAAGGGCCGTTCTTGGTATTAACTCTAATCTTGGGTATTCTGCAGAATCATTACCTGGATGCATTTGTTCATCATGACAAACAACCTGTGATGGATTTGTTCCACCAGATGCTGGAATAGGTGCAGGAGTTTCGTTACCCGGAAAATAATAATAAATTCGGACGGAGCTAGTGCGGTTAAGTGTTCCACTTGAATCTATTATTCCTCCATATAGTAAGCATGAATATTGATTAACAGGTGTTACTTGTAATGCACCTCGAGTGTCTCCAGGAATAGGAGGACTTTTTCTTCTTAATTGGAATTCTTTTGATTGAGCATTTGATCCAGTTTTCCCTTCAACGATTTTTAAAATATAAGTTCTATCTTTTGAGAGCATTTGAATATTTGCTTCCAGTGAATTTGATCCAGGTTGAATTGATACTGGAATATTTGAAATTGTATTAGTTCCATCAAAAGCTGTTAAAAAACATTGAGGTGGTGTTACATCTCCATGAAGTTGAACCGTACACCAATTATATAAATTTCCAAGTTTTGTATTTAGTGAAGTCTCGGGACCTATGATCGTATTTAAATAGAGAACAGGAGAAGCTGAAATAGGCTTAGTACTACAAAAACTATCACAGTCATTAATGATGTCCGATTTTCCATTTATACACGAACAAAAATCTGGTTTTATAGTAATATCATTTGTAGGGCGTGTAACAATCGCCGTTGCATCATCTAAAAATCTTAAAGCAAAATCCTCCGAAGCTTTTTCATCATATCCCCAGATATGTGCTGCTTCATGCAACAAACGTTTTTCGACTTCTAATGAAGATTGTTCAACTTCTTGATCAGTCTTACCCATAAAGGCAACGTAGTAAGGTTTATAAATTTTTACGGCTGGGGGATTTACTACATAATCCATGGCCAATATTTTTCGACCTCTCTCCCCCACTTTTTTAGGAAGTTGCTGAAGTTGATCATATTTCAAAACGTGACTTAAGACCCATTTTCTTTCTGGATGATTAACTAAGTCAGCTACATTTGAATCAACAATTTTATGTTCAAGATCATTTGCTGCAAGCTCTAAAATTTTAACGGACTGTTTATAAGCAAATCCACCATTTCCGCTATCGTCACCACCACTTTCAAAGGCAAACGAAGTCGTAGAGATAAAAATTAAAAATAAAAAAATATTAAACTTCATGAATCTTCTCCTTAGATGATTTAGTTAGTGGAATAAGATGAATCCCAAGATTATAAACTCTCGTCTTCTCTCCTTCTCCCATAAATTCAGACATGCGCAATCTGAATTTTTTAATTTCTGCTTTTGCTGC